>CAVRQK010000010.1:0-54276 GCA_963723325.1 uncultured Solirubrobacteraceae bacterium
CACCCACGCGCAGGCGTTGTCGATGACGAACTGCCGCACCGCGTCGCTGTGGGGACCGTCGTAATTGATCGCGCTGCCCCAGGGCGTGTGATACCTCTCGGTGAAATACGGCCCGAATTTCGCCAGGTAGTTTCCTCCGGGCCGAGGTGGTTGTAGACCACGTCCAGCAGCACCGCCAGCCCGGCCGATGGGCGGCGTCGACCAGCCGCTGCAAGGCCCGCGGACCCCCGTAGCTGTTCTGCACCGCATAGGGATGGACGCCGTCGTAGCCCCAGTTGCGATCGCCGGGAAACTGGGCCACGGGCATCAGCTCCAGCGCCGTCACGCCCAGCGCCGCCAACTGCGGCAGGCGGGGCACGATGGCGTCGAAATCCCCTCCGGCGTGAATGCGCCGACGTGCAACTCGTAGATCACCAAATCTCGCGGGCCACGCCCCGCCAGCGCTCGTCCGACCAGCGGTACGACTGCGGGAAAGAACACCGCCGAGGGACGATGCACGCCCTTGGGCTGCCAGCGGGAGGCCGGATCGGGATATTCCCGGCCGTCGGCCAGCCGGAAGGCGTACGAGAGGCCTCGCCGGCCGCCGGGTCGCGGAGAACGAAATAGCCCTCGGCCTCGGGCGCCATCGCGGTCTCGACGCGGCCGGCCGGAGGATACGTCACCAGGGCCACGGTCTCGGACAGCGGCGCCCAGACCCGCCAAACGACGCTGCCGTCGGGCTGCTGCAGGGCTCCCTGGGGAGCATATTCGGCTTCGCGCTGCATGGCCCCTCCCGCCGTGCGCTAGCCGAGGGCTCTCGATACGTCGCCCCTTCACATGCGGCCTTGCCTCCTGACGGTACAATTGTCTCGTCAGGCGTCGATGGCGTCAAGTACCGGGCGGGGAAACTGGAGCCGGGAGAAACACCGCCATGGAAGCAGCCGAAACCTTTTGCCTGTTCGATTGCAGCCTGGTGCGGTGTGCCACGGGGCGGGTGTGCTCGAATCTGCGCGAGTTGCTGGACGCCGATCCGCAGCGTGCCGGAAGCGGTGCTTGGAGCACCACATGATGCGCTGCGCCCTGGAGGACCATTTCGAGCTTTACGAGTTTCCCAACGACCTGGCCCGCTGGTGCTGGACCGCCCTGGGCGACCACGTCCTGGGCGAGCAGCTCGGCCTGGTCGATCCCTACCGGCAGCCGTCGACGGCCGCGTGCGCGCGCGTTGGTCAACACGATCGAGGAGCGGCTGTGGGGCGCTGGACCGCGTGCCCTGGTGCCGTCCCGGGCTGGAGCTGCACCTGATCGAGTCGCGGCTGATCGCCTACGACACGGGCGAGCGGATCGCCACGCCGGCGGCGCTGGTGGAGGCCATCGAGCGGATGCCGCTGCGGTCGCTGTTCTTTCACGTCCACGAGGCGCGGCGGCGGACGGCGGGGCAACCGACGATTTCTCGCTATGGCTGGAGCAGACCGGCGCCGACGCCGTCGCTGGTGGCGCAGGCTGCGGGACATCGACTTCTATTTCCTCAACCTCAGCCAACTGCGGCAGGCGTTGGTGGAGGCCTTTCGGCATTACGTCGACGGAAGCCCCGGCCGTCCCGAGGACCGCCCCATGAAGCTCCTGGATCGCTACGAAGAGATCGTCGGCCACCAGGAGGTCGAGCGGCTGCGGCGGTTGGCCGAGCGGCTGGCGGGCAAGCGGATCGTCCACGTCAACTCGACGCGGAGCGGCGGCGGCGTGGCCGAGATCCTCGGCTGGATGGTGCCGCTGATGCAGGAATTGGGACTCGACGCCCACTGGGAAGTGATCACCGGCCCGCCCGATTTCTTTCGCGTCACCAAGGCCTTTCACAACGGCCTGCAGGGACTGCCGGTGGTGCTGAAGAAGGCCGATTTCGACCTCCACTACGAGGTCAACCGGGAGAACGCCCAGCGGCTGAACCTGGAGGCCGACATCGTCTTCGTCCACGATCCGCAGCCGATCTTTCTGCCGCAGTTCACGCCCGCCGGGACAGGTCGGCCGCTGGATCTGGCGCTGCCACATCGACGCCTCGCGGCCGAATCGCGCGGTCTGGAAGTACCTGGAGACGGCGCTGCGCACTACGATGCGGCGATCTTCTCGATGGCCGCCTTCACCCGCCCGCTGGCGCTGCCCGATGTTCCTCATCCCGCCGTCCATCGACCCGCTGTCGGACAAGAACTGCGCCGATTCCCGAGGCCGAGCGGCTGGAAACGCTGGCCCGGCTGGGCATCGATCCCGAGCGGCCGCTGCTGCTGCAGGTCTCGCGCTTCGACCGCTTCAAGGACCCGTTGGGCGTGATCGAGGCCTATCGGCTGCTGAAGCCCTACTATCCGGACATGCAATTGGTGCTGGCCGGCGGATCGGCCGACGACGACCCGGAAGGGGCCGAGGTGCTGGCCGAGGTCATCGAGCGCGCCGGCGACGACGCGGACCTGAAGGTCCTGCTGCTGCCGCCCGACTCCCATCGCGCGATCAACGCCCTGCAGCGGTCGGCCACCGTCGTGCTGCAAAAGTCGCTCAAGGAGGGTTTCGGGCTGACCGTGACCGAGGCCCTCTGGAAGGGCAAGCCGGTGATCGGCGGGGCCTGCGGCGGCATCACCCTGCAGGTGCACGACTACCAGACGGGCTTTCTGGTCTATTCGCCCGGCCGGGGCCGCCTATCGCATCCACTATCTCCTGCGTTACGCGGACAAGCGGCAGCGGATGGGCCGGACCGGCCACGACTTCGTCCGCGAGCATTTCCTCCTGACCCGCAACCTCCGCGATTATCTGACCATGCTCCTCTGCCTGGATCACCCCGAGCCGGGCGTGCTGGTGGTGTAGAGGGTAAGGCGGAGGGCGGAAGGCGGAGGGCGGAAGGCGGAGGGCGGAAGGTGTGCCACGGCTGTGTCAGCCGTGCTGTGAGTGCCCCAGCCCGCCCAACTTCAGCACGGCTGACGCAGCCGTGGCACACGATAAATAATCCGGTCAAAAATTTTCTTTCCCGTCCCGTCGCGGGAGAGTTCCTGCCCGGAATACCCAATCTCGCCAGCTTCGCCATCGCGACGCCACCGCATCTTTCCCAAAATCTCAGGACCGGCACGTGTTTCCGGACGCCCCGCGGGAAAATTCCGGCGAATTCCCGGGGAGGGTGGCGATTGACAAGTTGAATTTCGTTTTCCAAGATTACGGCTGTCTAGTAATTCTCAGCCTGCTGCCGCGGGGTTCCGGCAGGCAGGATAAGGAGAGGAACCCCGTGAACCGTTACCGCGAATCTTTGCTGTCAGCAAGAAGGAGAATGCTCATGGATCGCTTGAATGCCAGAAAACGCGTCATCGGAAATCGGCGCCGCGGCGCCGGACGGATTTCACGCGGAACGCGGCCCCGCCGCCTTGCGCTGGAGTGCCTGGAGGACCGGACCCTGTTGGCCGTCTACACGCCCACCCTCTTCACCGACGGTGTCACCGGCGGAACCGCCACGTTGCGCGACTGCATCATCAAGGCCGACGCCAATCCGGGTTCCACCATCTGCTTGAAGGCGGGTGTTTACACACTGAGCATTTCCAACACCGCGGGCCAGGAGAACGCCTCCTGCAAAGGCGATCTGGACATCAGGGCCGCCATGACCATTCAGGGCAACGGGGCCATCATCGACCAGACTGCCGCGACCGCGTCTTCCAGAATCCTGGCTCCCAACTCCTCGACGCTGGTCACGTTGCAGAACCTGACGATCGAGGGCGGGCAAGCCGTTGACAACGGTATCGCCACGGCCGCGGCAGGCAAGTCGCAGGCCGACGGCGGCGGCATCCTCAACGGCGGCGCCGCCGGCTGCGGCGCCAATCTCGTCCTCTGCGGCGTGACGTTCTACAATGACGTCGCCCGCGCGGGACCAGCCAGATCGCCGCCGGCGGCGGGCTCTATACCAGCGGCAGCACCTCGAACTGCGTTACCCTGAACAACGTGATCTTCCTGGCTAACTCCGCCCTGGGCGGCTGCGGCGCCGCCGGCACCTCGGGCTCCCCCAACGGCTGCGCCGGCGGAGCGGCCTACGGCGGCGCTATGTTCGTCTGCGGCGACCAGGTCACGCTCGGGGGCACGTCCGACACCTTCACGACCAACTCGGCCGTCGGCGGCAGCGGCGGCGCCGGCTTCAGTTGCAGCACGGCCGGCTGCGGCGGACTGGGTGGCTGCGCCGCCGGCGGGGCCATCGACCTCACCGGCGACAGCCTCGCCACCGCCTCGTGCAATCCGCTGGTGATCTTCACGGCCAATCGGGCGACCGGCGGCGCCGGCGGCAGCGGAGGCAACGGCTGCACGGCCGGCCGCGGCGGCATGGGCGGCACCGCCCAGGGCGGCGCGATCGCCGATTCCTGCGGCACCTCGCTCATCCTGGCCAACACGGATGTCACCTCCAACATCGCGACCGGCGGCAGCGGCGGCAGGGGAGGCAACGGCACCGGCGCCAAGGGCAACGGGGCCTGCGGCGGCGCCGGCGGCTGTGCCCAGGGCGGCGGCCTGTACCTTTACAGCGTCAGCTCCGCCTGCCTCAGCCTGCCCTACCTCAACTCCAACCTCGCCTGGGGCGGCAGTGGCGGCACCGGCGGCAACGGCAGCATCTGCTACACGGCGCCCGGCGGCTGCGCCGGGGCTGGCGGCTGCGCCGGCAACGCCCAGGGCGGCGGCCTGTTCACCGCCGCCAGCACGGTCACTGTCAACTGCGCCTACGTCCTCAGCAACATCGCCCTGGGCGGCAATGGCGGCAGCACCGGCGTGCCGGGCGTGGGCACCACGGTCGGCGCCTACGGCGCCGGCGGCGCCGCCGGCAGCGCCCAAGGCGGCGGCGCGTTTCTCTACAGCGGCACGCTCACGCTGTTCAACGTCCTGGTGAGCGGAAACCTCGCCGAGGCGGGCGCCGTCGGCATCGGAGTCCCGCTGGGGGCCGCCGGCACCGCGGCGGGCGGCGGCGTCTTCAACTACGGCGGCACGCTCTACGAGTACGGCACCACGTCCCTCGTCGGCAACTATCCCGGCCCGTAGGGTGAAGAGCAACGGGGTCCAAAGGGTCGGGAGTCTTTGGCTGGCTGTCGAAAGACTCCCGACCCGCTTTGGAGCGGGCCGTTTTGGGGCCAGATGAGACGCAAACCCCTCTACGACTTGGCGACGTCTGCACGCTCGTGCTCGTGCCAGGCGTGGCAGCGTGGATACTCGGGCAGCCCCTGATCTTTCCCAGCCTGGGACCATCCGCCGTTGCGCTCGTCCTGGACGAGAACGAGAACCGGCGCGGCGGGTGATCGGCGGACACTTGATCGGCGTCGTGAGCGGACTTATCGCCTACCATGCCCTGGCACACGGGCTCAGCCTCGCCGCCCTGGCCCCGGCGCTTTCCGCCGACGGGCTGCGCCTCGTGGCCAGCAGCGTGGTCTCGATCGGTCTGACCACGGCGGCAATGCTGGCTGCCCGCGCCAACCACGCACCCGCGTGCGCCACGACCCTCATTGTCTCGCTCGGCGTGCTGCCGGGTCTCCTCGACGGGGCCTTGATTATGGCCGCCGTGGTCGGCATGTTCCTGACGCACCGCCTGGTGATGTTGCTGCGGAAGCGGCCGCCTCCGGAAGCCATGACTTGAAACCGTGCTGCTTCAGGGGTTACTTATGCCTCCTCGTACCACTGCGTGAACTCCTCGGTAGTGGTCTCCGCCGGGAGCCGCGCATAGCGCCGCCGCACGGCGAACATGCGAAGCGCCAGGTAGACCACCGGCAGAATGCCGACGAAGAGGAAGATCACATCGCCGGGCATCCGCAGCCACTCGATGAGGCGGGACCACGGCTGCTGGAAGAACTCCGGCTGCCTGGCGTGCCAATAGCCGTTGCGGACGGCATCGTAGAGTTGCAGCCCGCCCAGCGGAATCAGATTGGCGCAGAGCATCAATGCCAGGCCGACATTCAGGCCCCAGAACGAGAGCTTCATCGCCCGTTCGGAACCGCGGTCGGGTCGAATGAAGTGTCGGGCAATGAACATGAAGAAGCCTATCGCCAACATGCCGTAGACGCCCATCAGCGCCGCGTGGGCATGGTTGGCCGTGAAGGCGGTGCCGATCTCGTAATAGCTCACGATGGGCAGGTTGATGAGGAAGCCGAAGACCCCCGCCCCCAGAAAGTTCCAGAAACCCACGGCGATGAGGAACATCATGGCCCATTTGTGCGGGAAGTCGGCGGCTGGAGGTGCCGAGGACCGAGCGGGCCCTGTCTCTGGCGCCCAGCCGCATGAACCGCCAGGCCTCAAAAGTGAGGAGCACCAGCGGGATCACTTCCATGGCCGAGAAGACGGCCCCCATCGCCATGTGGATCGCCGGCGCACCGCTGAAGTAAAGATGGTGCATCGTGCCGATGACGCCGCCGATGGAATAGAGGATGATGTCCAGATAGACGACGCGGGCGGCCGTGGCGGGACGAACCACGCCCAGGAGCACGTAGATGTAGGCCACCATGATCGTCGTGAACAGTTCCAGGAAGTCCTCGACCCAGAGGTGAACCACCCAGAACCGCCAGAAGTCCATCACGGCGAAGTTGACGTTCTTGCCGAAAACCATGCCCACGGCATAGAAGAGCGGGATGGACAGCGCGCTGTAGAGGAACAGGTAAGGCAGATTGCCCGGATGTTCGCCCGGCAGGCGGTTCCACAGCCCGCGCACCAGGATGACGACCCAGAAGAACATGCCGAGGGTCAGCAGGATTTGCCAGAGCCGGCCGAGATCGAGGTAGTTCCAGCCCTGCGTGCCGATCCAGAACCACGGGCCGCTGGTGGGAATGATGCCCTTGATGCTGGCCGCCTCGCCAAGCAGGCTCCCGACGACCACCACCACCAACGCGCCGAACAGGATCAACGCCAATTTGTCCTGGTGCTTGGGCTCGCGGCGGGCGATCATCGGGGCCAGGAAAATCCCCATGGCCAGGTAACTCGCGGCCACGAAGAACAGCGCCAACTGAACGTGCCACATGCGCGAGAGGTTGTAGGGCAGCAACTGGCTGAGGTTCAGACCGTAGAAACCGCCCGGCTCGACGTGATAATGGGCGTTGGCCGCTCCCAACAGCCCTTGCAAGAGGAACAGCCCGGCGATCACCAGGAAATACCACGCCGTGGCACGTTGGGCGGGCGCAAGGCGGACTTCCTCGGGCGGGCGGAAACGCAGGCGTTGGCCGGGCCGCTCTTCATCGGCCCGATGCCAGCCCAACAGATCCCAGCGTCCAATGACGAAGAGCATCAACCCCGTTCCACCCAGCAGCGTAATCAGGCTGAGGGCGCTCCAGAGGATCGCTTCGGCGGTCGGCGTGTTGGCGGCCAGCGGCTCGGAGGGCCAGTTGTTGGTATAGGAGTAGGCGGTGCCGGGCCGCGTGGCGGCCGCCGCCCATGCCGACCAGGCGAAATAGGCCGTCAACCGATGGATCTCGTCTCGGTCCGTAATGGCCGGCCGCCGCAAGCCGCGTTGCTCCGTCGCGGGGCCGAAATAGCGCGTATAGAACCTGGTGAGCTGATGGAAGGCGTGGGCCTGGCTGGCCGTGTAACGGAGGAGATCGGACTGCGGATCGAAGCGATTCCGCTTCAGTTCCTTGCTGGTCAACTGGCGGGCTTCGGCCTCGGCGCGCCCCTGGCCGCGGTGGAAATCGACCATCGCGTTGGCTGCTTCGTGCAGATACTGGGCCGTGAAATCCGGCCCCAGGTAAGCACCATGGCCGAAGATCGTGCCGTATTGCATCAGCCCATACTTCTGGAAGATGTTCTGCCCGGCCATGATGTCGTCGCCGGTGAAGAGGGTGCTGCCGTCTTCGGCGAGCACGCGGCCGGGAATCGGCGGCGGCTCCGCGTGGATGCGGTAGGCCAGGTAAAGCAGCACCGCGAATCCCGCAATAAACGTCACGATGGCCACTTGGAGCCACAGGGATGAGATGACCATGCGCCGATCGGCGCTATTGGCAGGCGGAGTCATGACAAGGCTTCCTTAGGTGCTGGATTGCTCTCTCCGCGTCCGGGGAGTCCCCGACACATTGTCGCTATTTTACTCGTTTGCCTGGCCACCGTCAACTGTGGCGGAAACGAGACGGGCGTGCCTGTTGATGGGCGGTCATGAGAAAGGGCGCTGCACCCTTTCTCTAGGCCAGTTGGCCGGCATCTGATCGCAGGGCGTCTTGAAGAGTGATCTGTCCGTCCCTAATGGCCATACAGGCTCGCACCATGTGCAACTCGAACATCATCTCGTCGTTGGGGAATTCGCGTCGCACGGCCTCGTGCAGCCTGGCCAAATTGTCCGCGGAAAGACCCGCCTGGCGAGCAACGGTTTCGAAGGCGAATGACCGCATGGAAAGTGCCTCAAATCTCGGGGGGAGCGACGATTTCAACCGTCGGCAACCCGCGTAAAACGTTCATTTGGTTGACCTGAGCACGTCGCAGGCGGTTGACGAGGTGCCGGAAGTTCCACGACACGAGTACGTCCTGCCGATTCAGCACCGCCGCGGCGACGTGGAGACTGTCGTTGAACATGGTTGGTGCAAAGATGCCAGCCTGCACGTATTCTTGCGCGAGGTTGCTCATTTCGACCGTCACCGGAAACACTCGAAGGTCCGATACCCGTTCCTCGAACTTCGCTTGGAGGATCGCGTCGTCGCACTGTCTCAACTCTTGGACGGTCAATTCAGACGTTCCGGCGTCGAACTCCGCCAGCCGCGTCCAAAACTCCCGCGTGACGACCTGCCTGTCCGGCGTGCGGCCGTCGTAGAACGCGCTGATAACGGACGTGTCCAGGTAGATTTGCAGTTTCACGCGGGTTCTCCCCACATCGCCCCCACACCATTACCATTCTAATGCGTCACGCCGGCTTGACAAGAGGCAGGCCACGGGGCCATTCGCGATGTCCCCCGCCGCCTCGACCATGAATCAGTGATTTCAACTCCCCGCCTCCACCACCGTCCTACGGTCCCTTCTTCTCTGCCGTTTCGGGAAGCTCGACGAAGCTAAGCGTTGCGAGTTTTTCGCCGTTGGGGAGCCGCTGACGTGCGCAAATATTGACGATCTGCATGAGTCGGTCAAATCGCAACCTGGGGTTGGCCTGGAGTATGACTTTCTCGTAGCGGTGGTTCTCGTCCCTAAAAGCCGCGGCGATGCAGGTTTTAAGCTCCCCCAGGTTCGTCGCCAAGCTCTGACCAACGATCATTTCGGAGGCATCGCCTGAGGCGTCGGCAGAAACGGTAATCGATCAAGGTTTCCACCTTCCTGGAGTCGGTGGACGGCTTTTTCCCCCCACTGGGCTCCTTGTTGTCCGGCGCCTTGGCGGCCGGCGTCGTCGGCGCCACCTTCGGGGGCGGCTGGCGAGTGCCTTTCTCCGCCCGGCTGGCACTGCGAAGGGCGAAGTTGTGGAAGCCGTTGCCCTCGCAGCCAGTGATAACGCGATTGACGATGTGGAAAGGAGCACCGAGGTCGCAACGGAGCACAACAGCGACGGGCAACTCGTAGCCGGCCTTGTCGATATCCGCCCTGGTCCGGCGGGCCTTCGCCAAGGCGGCCGTGGACTCCTTCTTCAGGAAAGCCTCGATGTCTTCCTTAACGCGGCCGTCATGCGATAGGAAGCCGGCGGGGTGCGCGGCGTCACAATGGATCTCCAGCAGCAGGGTTGCCCCCGTCTCCGCGCCGGTCTCCGGCCGATCGGCCGACGGTTTCGGCTCGCCGGCGGAAGAAAGGGGCGCCGCCAGCCAGGCCAGCGTGGCGATGATCGTCAGCAGCAGCCGCGGTCCGATGCCGGGCAGCGGAGGCCTTCTCGTGAACCGCGTGGCGAGACTGGACATTCGTTCCACCTCGTTTCGCTATTTGCCCTACTGGGCTCGCTTATTCTTCCGCCTTCCCCCTTGCCGCAATGCGATCCTTCCCCACAAAGCCTCGCAGCACCTCGGGAATGACGACCGAGCCGTCGGCCTGCTGGTAGTTTTCCAGGATGGCGATCAGCGCCCGGCTGACGGCGATGGCCGTGCCGTTGAGAGTGTGGACAGGTGCGTGCCCTTCTCGCCCTTGGCGCGTGTAGCGGATGTTCAAGCGCCGGGCCTGGTAATCGGTGCAGTTCGAGGTGCTGGTGACCTCGCCGAACTCGCCGCTCGCCGCGGCCGGGCATCCAGGCCTCCAGGTCGAACTTGCGATAGGCCGGCCCGCCCAGGTCGCCTGTGGCCGTATCGAGCACGCGATAGGGCATGCCCAGGCCGTCGAACAGCCGGCACTCCAGGCCGCGGAGATAGTCGAGCATGGCGTCGCTTTCCCTCCGGCAGCGTGAAGGCGAACATCTCGATCTTGGTGAACTGGTGGACGCGGAAGAGTCCGCGGGTGGCCCGGCCGTGGGCCCCCGCCTCGGTGCGGAAGCAATGGCTGATGCCGCAAAACTTCAGCGGCAGCGTCTCGGCCTCGATGGTCTGCCGCCAGCAGGCCGCCCAGGGTGATCTCGGCCGTGGCCACCAGGCTCAGGTCGCTGTGCTCGATGCTGTAGATCTGCGTTTCCGGCCCGCGGGGGATGAAGCCGATGCCCTCCAGCACTTCGTTGCGGGCCAGGTCGGGGGTGGTCATGGGCGTGAAGCCCTCCCGCCAGCAGGACCTCCAGGGCATAGCGTTGCAGGGCCAGTTCCAGCAGGACGGCCTCGTTCTTGAGGAAGTAGAAGCCGTGGCCGGCCACGCGGGCCCCGCCCTCGAAATCGACCAGGTCGAGCCGCTCGGCCAGTTCGACGTGGTCCAGGGGCTTGAAGTCGAACTTCGGCAGCGGCGTCTTGCCGCGAAACAGCTCGAGGTTGGCCTGGTCGTCCACGCCGACCGGGGCGTCGGGGTGCGAGAGGTTGGGGATCAGGCGGCGAATGGCCTCTTGCTCGGCCTCGATGGTCTCCAGTTCGCTTCTGGATCTCGGCCGTCCGGGTGCGGAGGTCGCGGCCCTGGGCCTTGAGCGTTCGCGCTCGGCCTGGTCCTTGGCCTTGCCGATGGACTTGGAGAGTTCGTTGGCCTTGCGATTGAGTTCTTCGACCTCGGTTTGGAGGTCTTTGCGGCGGCCGTCGAGGGCGACGAAGTCGATCGACGTCGGCCTTGGCGCCGCGGCGGCGGCAGTTTTCCTTGACGAGTTCGGCATTTTCGATGATGAATTTGCGATCGAGCATGATAAGAGGCTATCAACTGTCGGTTAGAGTGACTGATCGTGGCCCGGCCGGCTCGCTTTGTGTTCCTTGTCCACTTCGGCCAGGATCGCATCGAGGCGGCCTGCCTCCAGGTCTTCCTCGATCTGCTTGTCCCACACTTGAGCGTGATATTCCTGAAGCCAGATCATCAACTGAGCCAACTCTTTGGGCGGGAGTTGGGCAATGGCCGATTCAATTTCCGTGACAGTCATATTCAGAATCTCGGGGGTCCACCCTACTTAGTTGAAACCCTGCTGCGACAGAATCGCGCACACCTCGCGACCGGCAAACTTACCGAGCTTCGGCAACGGGCACCTCCAGCCTCGTTACGAAAATCTCCGAATGGGCGCGCTGCGCAACCTCGCTAGGATCGGCGCAGGCCAAGAAGAGCGAGACCGCCTCAGCCAAGTTCGCACGGGCTTCTTCCACGGTGCCGCCTTGACTGGCAATATCGAACTCCGGACACAGCGCGACATAGCCATCGTCCTCGCGCTCGATGAGGGCCGTAAACTCGCGAATCGTTTCCATTTATTCACCTCCGGGGCGTCTGCCGGCCGCCCCCGTCTCTAATGTAATTCTATCACACCGGCCCGTTCTCGGACACCGCTCAACACACCCAGCGTCGGCGCTTGCGGCGTGGGTGACTTCGATCTGCGGCCGCGGCTGGCCGGGAAGCAGCCGGAATCGCAGGGGCAGCACTTCGCTGGTCAAGACCTCGCTTGCCGGCAGCGCGGAGTGGCCGACCTTCTCCAGACCGGCGGCCTGGTGCCGGTAGAGTTCGAGCGTCCACGTCTGACGGTTCACAATGAGGAGTTCCCGCACGCCCAGACGAGAGTAGAAGGGGATCTTTTCATACGTGCGGTCGCCGGGACTAGTGATCTCGACGACGAAGTCCGCGGCGCCGGTCCAATAGGTGTCGTGGTTCACGGCGGCGGTGGAATTGAGGAACACGACCACGTCAGGCGCCCGGTAATCACTCTCCCAGTCGTCGTCGACGCGGGCGAGGTTCACGCCGGGGAAGACCTTGCCCAAACCCGCCTTCGCGATCGCCCCTACAAGAATGAAGGTGAACCCGGAAACGAACTCCTGATGCTCGTTGTTCGGCAACGGCGCCATAAAGTACACTCCTTGCCAGACTTCGTCGTGGTGGTCCGAGCCCCAGGCCTTCCGCCGCGCCTTGAGCTCCTCCTCCAGCCGGGGATCCTCGATCAACATGGTCATCAAGCGGCCTCCTGAAAACAGCCTGTTACGACATTATTCTAAGACGCCGCTCGGCGGCGGTCAATTTGGCGTGCCCGACTCCTCCAGTCTCTCACTTCTTGATCTTCGCCAGCTCCCCCCAGAGCAGCGCGCTGGCCTTGATGGCGCGATGGAAGTCGGCCAGCGAGAACTTCTCGTTGGGACTGTGGGTGTTGTCGTCGTCCTGTCCCCAGCCCAGCAAGAGCGTGTCCGCCTTCAGGGCCTCGTAAAACGTGCCCACGATGGGAATCGAGCCTCCCTCGCGGGTGTAGACGGGCGGGCAACCGAAGGCCTGCTGGATGGCGCGGGCCGCGGCGGCCACGTAGGGGCTCTCCAGCGGAACCAACACGCCCGGCGAGCCGTGGTGGTCGTCCATTTCCCAAGTGATGCCCGGCGGGCAAACCTCGGTCAGCCACGTGCGCAGGCGCGGCTGATCTTGGCCGGGTCTTGATGCGGGACCAGGCGGAAGCTGAACTTGGCCCCCGCCGTGGCCGGCAAGACCGTCTTCGCCCCGGTCCCCTGGTAGCCGCTCCACAGGCCGCAGATGTCGAAGGTCGGCCGCGCCCAGCGCCGCTCCAGCGTGGTGTAGCCTTCTTCGCCGATGGCCCCCGCGACGCCGATCTCGGCGAAATAGCGCCGCCTCGTCGAAGGGCAGCGCCGCCATCTCGCGGCGCTCGCGGCTGGTAAGCGGCACGACGTCGTCGTAGAAACCGGGAAGCTGCACCTTGCCGCGATGGTCGATCATGGCGGCCAGGATCTGCGTCAGGGCATTGGCCGGATTGGTCACCGAGCCGCCGAAGCTGCCCGAGTGCAGGTCCCGATTCGGCCCGGTCAACCGCAGTTCATAATAGCGATGCCCGCGCAGCGCGTAGGTAATGGCGGGGATCTCCGCGCTGAACTTGCCCCCGTCGCTGATGACGACGCAATCGCAGGAGAGCCGGTCGGCGTGCGCGGCGATGAACTGCTCCAAGGCCTTGCTGCCCACCTCCTCCTCGCCCTCGATGATGTATTTCAAGTTGATCGGCAGGCTGCCGCGGGTCTTGATCCAGGCCTCGGCGCTCTTGATGTGGGTGAACACCTGGCCCTTGTCGTCGGTGGCGCCGCGGGCGACGATATTGCCCTCCCGCCGCACCGGCTCGAAGGGGGGCGAAATCCACTTCTCCAACGGCTCCGGCGGCTGCACGTCATAGTGACCGTAGACCAGCGCCGTCGGCGCCCCGGCCACTCGCGGCGACTCGGCATAGACCAGCGGATGGCCGGCGGTGGGCACGATCTCGGCCGTGAAGCCCAGGCGGTGGAACTGGTCGGCCACCCAGGCCGCTGCCCGCTGGATCTCCTCCCCGCCGCTCGGGATCGGCGCTGACGCTGGCAATCCGCAAAAATTCGCACAGTTCCTCCTCGAACCGCGACGACTGGGTCGTCAGGTATTCATCAATCGTAGCCATAAGGACTTACCTCGCTGGGATGTTGGCCGCACCTGTCCGCTACCACGACCGGTCAGTATAATGGCTTGGGACCCGATTGACCATGGGAGCGGCCTGGCGCCTGGGGCGGGCCGCCCTGGTCAGCATGGTCCGCCGCAGCGTGACAAGGAGGAGCAAACATGCCCGATCCCGACGCCCCCGTGGCCGAACCCCTGCAAGAGACGCTTCCCTCCCGGGAGACCAAGGACCAGCAGCAGCCCCGCCGCCAGCCGCGCTATCACGTGATCCTCTGGAACGACGACGACCACAGCTACGCCTACGTGGTGGCCATGCTGGCCGAAATCTTCGGCCATCCGCCCGAGCGGGGATTTCAGATGGCCAAGGAGGTCGACACCCAGGGGCGCGTTATCGTCTTGACGACCACTCGGGAACACGCCGAGTTGAAGCGCGACCAGATCCATGCCTACGGGAAAGACGCCCTGATCGACAACTGCAAAGGCTCGATGTCGGCCACCATCGAGCCAGAAGAATAAAGGCGGAGGGCGGAGGGATGAAGGCGGAGGGCGGAGGGCGGAAGGCGGAAGGAAGAGGGGAAGGGGCGGGGTCATCCGGGGCACACAAGTCAGCGTGTCTCGCTATGCAGCCCCGCGTTTCGTCTAGCCCTGGTCCTGGCCCCCTCGACCCTTCCGCCCTCCGCCCTCCGCCCTCCGCCTTAACCTTCCACGCCATCACCCTGGGCTGCAAGGTCAACCAGTACGAGACCGAGTACCTGCGCGAGGGGTTCGCGCGGCTGGGCTATCGCCAGGCGGGGCCGGGCGAGCCGGTCGACCTGTGCCTGGTGAACACCTGCACCGTCACGGCGGAAAGCGAGGCCAAGAGCCGCAAGCTCATCCGCCAGTTCGCCCGGCAGAATCCGCGGGCGGAAATCATCGTCATGGGCTGCTACGCCAGCCGGGCCGCCGAGGAGGTGGCCGCCCTGCCCGGCGTGGTCGAAGTGGTTGCCGACAAGCGGCGGACGGCCGAGGTGCTGGCCCGCCGCGGCCTGTTGGACGTCCCCACGGGAATCTCGACCTTCGGCCGGCGGCGGCGGGCCTACGTCAAGGTGCAGGACGGCTGCGCAATGCAGTGCAGCTACTGCATCATCCCCCGCGTCCGCCCGGTCTTGCACAGCCGCGGGCTCGACGAGGTGCTGGCGGAGGTCCGCCGCCTGGCCGACCACGGCCACCGCGAAATCGTGCTGGTGGGCATCCACCTCGGCCATTACGGGCTGGAAGCCGGCGGCGCCGGCCTGAACCTGGCCCGGCTGGTCCGCCACCTCGCCGAGCTGGACGGCGAGTTCCGCATCCGCATCTCCAGCCTTGAGGCGGCCGTGAAGCCGCGTTCGGGATAGGTCTCGAAGACGATGTCGGAGGCGGTGTGGCGCGCGAGGTCGGACATGTCCATGCCGTGCGCCCGCAGGCGCCGCAGCCGCTCCGCCACGGCGGGATCCTGCACGGTGATCATGCCGCCCTCACCGGTGGTGATCACCTTGCGCGGGTGCAGCGAGAAGGCGGCCAGCGACGGCAGCGACCCGATCGACTGACCCTTGTAGCGCGCTCCCACAGCGCACGCTGCATCCTCCACGATCGCCACGCCATGGCGGCCTGCAAGCTCGAAGAACGCGTCCATGTCGGCGGGCAGGCCGATTTGGTGCACGGGCATGATCGCCTTGGTGCGCTCGGTGATCGCGCGCTCGGCGGCGGCTGCGTCGAGGTTGTAGGTGCGCGGGTCGACGTCGGCGAACACCGGCGTGGCGCCGCAGTGCCAGACGGCGTTGGCGCTGGCGATGAACGACAGCGACGGCACGATCACCTCATCGCCCGGACCCACGCCGCTGACGTGCAGCGCGAGCGCCAGCGCGGTGGTGCAGCTGGTCGTGGCCACGGCCTCGGCGGCGCCCACACGGGCGGCGAACGCCTGCTCGAACTCCTTCACGCGCGGACCCTGTGAGAGCCAGCCGGAGGCGATCGTGGCGGCGACCGCGTCGGCCTCGTTGCCCGTGAGGTGCGGACGTGTGATCGGTATCTCCATCATGTCGCTGTGGCCAGCGGCGCCACTGGCGTGTGCGCGCGTTCGGCGCGCCACCAGTCGACCAGGCGCCGCAGCCCCTCCTCGAGGTCGACCTCCGCCTCGAAGCCCAGCAGCTCGCGAGCGTTGCTCGTGTCCGCCAGCCGTCGTGGAACCTTGTTGACGGCGCGCTCCGGGCCGAATTCGATCGACGCGTCCGAGCCCATCACCTCAAGCAGCAGCTGTGCCAGCTCCAGCAGGCTGGTCTCCGCGCCGCTGGCCACGTTGAACACCACGTCGTTCGCGTCGATGGTGGCGGCCAGCAGGTTCGAGCGGGCGACGTCGTCGATGTAAACGAAGTCCATCGTCTGCGAGCCGTCGCCCAGGATCAGCGGCGATTCCCCAGCGTCGATGCGCTCCATCCAACGCACCAGCACCTCGGTGTAGACGCCGTGGATGTCCATCCTCGGGCCATACACGTTGAAGTAGCGAAGCGCCACGTAGTCGAGGTCCTCCATCGCGTGGAAGCTGCGCAGCAGGCCCTCGTTGAAGGTCTTGGCGGCGCCGTACAGCGTGTCGTTGGCGTAGGGGTGGTGGGACTCGTCGGTCGGGAACGAGCTGGCCAGCCCATAGACGGAGGCGGAGGAGGCGGCCACGATCCTGCGCACCCCGTGTTTCAGTGCGGCGTCGATCACGTTGTAGGTGCCGTCGACCATCACTTCCAGGCCGAGGCGCGGTTCGGCTGCGCACTGAGTGATCCGCAGCGCGGCCTGGTGGAAGACCACGTCGATGCCGCTCGTCAGCTCGGACACGAGCTCGCCGTCGCGAATGTCGCCCTCGATCAGGCGCACCGGCCCGTTGGCGAGCGCCCAGGCCAGGTTCTCCCTGCGCCCGCGCACGAAGTTGTCGAGGATCACGATCTCCTGGGCCCCGGCCTTGACGAGCTGATCGGCGATGTTCGAGCCGACTGCGCCGGCGCCGCCGGTGATCAGCGCGCGTTGTCCATGCATGGTGCTCTCCTCCATGTTCAGTAAACGCTTTCTGAAGGTTCGATTTTGTGCGCGAATTGATCGAGTTTCATCTGATTCTTGATTTCGCTGGGAATCTCGCCGATCACACGCGCCGGGTTGCCGGCTGCGATCACCCCGGCGGGAATCGAGCCGACGACCACGCTGCCGGCGCCGATCACCGAATTCGCACCGATTCGGACGCCCTTGAGGATCAAAACGCGGTCACCGATGAACACGTTCTCCTCGATCTCGACCGCAGCCATTCGCGGCGCCCCGCCACGCCGGTGCTGCGCACGCAGGTCGTGGAAGTCGCTGTCGTAGATGGTCACCTCCGAGCCGAGCAGCGAGTCGTTCCCGATCGCGATTCCGGGCCCCTCGCTCTTGATGAAGGCGTTGTTGTTGATTTGGACGCGATCGCCGATGTGGATCGCGGCGTCGGGTGTGGAGACCTCCAGATGGCAGTAGCCGGTGTGGAACAGGATCGATCGCGGCCAGCCGAATTCGACCTCGCGGCCGAGCACGATCGCGCCGCTGCCGTGGAACAGCGCAGGCTGGCGCAGAAGCGGCGACCCGCTCACGCGGTGGCACGTGGACAGCGCCCTGTACTTCAGGATCCGGGGGCGCTGGGAGATCTCGGCCAGCAGGGCCCTGGGGCTCAGCACAGCGCGACCTCATCGCCGTCGCCCACCTGCAGACGCAGGGCGCGAGGTACGGAGAAGTCGCGGAAGATGCGCGCCTGGCGACCGACGATGCTGGCCACCAGGCGTCCGCCCACGTTCAGCACGCTCGCGTCGGCCAGCACGATCGAGCGCTCAAGCTCGGCACCTTCGATGCGCACTCGCTCGGCGATCGATGTGTGCGGGCCGATGTATGAATCGCTGATCTGCGCTTCGGCGCCGATCACCACCGGTCCCACGATCACACTCGAGGTCACGCAGGCGGTTGGGTGAATCTCGATCTGTCCCTCGAAGCGATTGCCGCTGTCGGCGGTGACGGTTGCTTCGGAGCGCAACGTGTCGAGGATCGTGCGGTTCAGATCGAGCAGGGCGAGTGCGTCGCCGGTGAAGTGGCGCCATTTGCGGGCGACGAACGTCTGCGTGGAGCCGCCGTCGCCGGCGAGCAGCTCGACGATGCTGGCGAAGTCGCTCAGGTCCGCCGGCGAGCCATCGCTCGCCACGCGCGCGAGCACGCCGCCGGCGAGCATGCAGGCGCACGCAGTGCCGCGCACCGGCGGTGGCGACTCCTGCCCGCTCGCATCCGGCGAGGGCGCGGGCACCAGTCGCAGATGAGCTTGGGAGCCGCCCATGTCCGACACCACGAGCAGCGCTTCGTTGCGGTGCTCCTGAAGTGAGGCCATCAGCGGCTGCAGCGGTTGCCCCAGCAGGCCGTCGGCGCGGTGCAGGATGCCAGGCTCCTGGCCGAGGAAATCGACGACAGCGCGCAGCACATCGGCGCCAGTCGCCTCGCCGGCGATGTGGGTGACGGTCATCGGCGCAGGTACCTCATGGGCGATGCAGGCGGCGATCTCCTCACTTGCGTCGGGCGCCGCCACCACCGCCACCTCGAGCACGCCGGCGTCCAGCAGCGCGTCCAGCACGTGGCAGAGGATCGGGCGATTGGCCACGCGCTGCAGCGACGTGGCGCGCGTGGCTCCCAGCCACGGACCGGTCCACGAGGTTGAATGTGGAACTACCACGATGCCCTTTGACAGCACGTTCACCGAACGGATGGCGCCACTCGATACTCGCGCGCGAACTTCACACACTGGGCAAAATCGGCGTTTGCGCGCGTGTTGCACGAAGCGCAGCACGCGCGTTCACGGCCGGTTTCCACGGGCAGGAGTGAGGTGAGATCTGCGGCTAGGCGGCAGCTGGCTGGGCCAGCTCGGCGCATCCCTGGGGCGCGCCGTTGTGACGCATCGAGGTCGCTGCCATCTCGACGGCGGAGACGATGTCGAGGCCGAGTGCCACGTTGGAGCGCGGTTCCTCGCCGGTGCGAATCGCGCGGGCGAAGTCCTGGAGCTCCAGGCGCAGCGGCTCCTGTGCCTCAACGCGTGGGATCACCACGTCTCCGCTGCGATACACCAGCTGGTGCTCACCGAAATTGGAGGGCGGACCGACGTCCAGGCCACGGTCATACACGCGCACCGGCTCATCGGCGGCGGTGTCGTCGTACTGCACCATCCGCTTGCTGCCCACCACGATCATCTGGCGCACCTTGCGCGGCGCAAGCCACGACAGCTGCACGTTGGCGGTGGTGCCGCTGGCGAACGTCAGTGTCATGAATGCCGTCTCGGGCACGTCCTCGCGGAACACGCAACTACCCGACGCGGAGACCTCCACCACGGGCTCATCCAGCCAATACAGCAGGATCGAAAGGTCGTGCGGCGCGAGATCGCAGACCACACCGTCGCGCTGGTACTTGCCCAGGTTCATCCGCGAGGAGGTGACGAAGTGAATGTCTCCGATCACTTCCTCCTGGATCAACTGGCGCACGGTGTTGACCGCCGGGCTGTACACGAACGTGTGCCCGGGCATGATCGTCAGTCCGGACGTGGATGCGATCTCGGCCAGCTCGCGGCCGTCGCTGAGACAGGTGGCAAGCGGCTTCTCGACCAGCACGTGCTTGCCGGCGAGCAGCGCGCGCTTGGCCAGCGGCGCGTGTGTGGTCGGCGGCGTGGCGATCACGACCGCCTCCACAGCGTCGTCGGCGAGCAGCTCGTCGAAGTCGGCGATGGTGTGAGCGTGCGGGTGCTTGCGCCCCAGCGCGCGCAGCGTGCCGGGGTCGCGATCGCACAGCGCGTGCAGCCGAAACTCAGGCGTCTCAGAGAGATTGCGCGCGAGGTTCGGTCCCCAGTAGCCGCAGCCGACCACTGCTGCGCCGATCGGTGTGGGACGCGGCATGATGCGCCCGGCGGGGCGCACCACGTCGGCCACGGTCTCGCCCTGCCATCCGTTGACGGTCATCGCTGCCCTCCTGGCATTTCACGCAAATGCGTTGTGGTGGTGAGCACGATGGCCATATATCTGATCAACGCGCCCTGAGGCTCGGGTCTTTTGCGAACTCGATCACGGCTTGCGAAACCCGCTGCAGCTCGGTGTCGCTCATGGCTGGATACAGCGGCAGCGAGCACATGCGCTCGGCCAGACTCTCGCTGACTGGCAGGCTGCCCGGCGTGAAACCAAGGTCGGCGTAGGCTTCGGTGAGGTGGATGGGAGTGGGGTAGTGAACGGCGGATGCGATCCCACGCTGTGTGAGGTGCTCGCGCAACTGGTCGCGGTAGTCGCTGCGCACCACGAACAGGTGGTACACGTGGTCGGCGTGCTCGGCCGGTGCGCTGGGGAGTTCGATCACACCGTCGCCCGCCCCTGCGCCCAGTCCCTCGAGGATCTGTGTGCGCAGCGCCCTGCCGAGGCGACGGCGGTCGGAGTTCCAGCCCTCCAGGCGCGCCAGCTTGGGGCTGAGCACGGCCGCCTGGATAGCGTCGAGTCGAGCGGTGGTGCCGACGATGCGATGTTGATAGCGCGGCTTCTCACCGTGCGCGCGCAGCAGTCGCACGCGTTCGGCCAGCTCGGGGACGGCAGTGATCACGGCGCCGCCGTCACCCCATGCACCGAGGTTCTTGGTGGGGTAGAAGCTGAAGCAGCCAAAGGCGCCGAACGTGCCCACGCGCTGCCCGCGGTAGCGAGCGCCATGCGCCTGGCAGGTGTCCTCGATCACGTGCACGCCGGCCTTGTGGGCGATGTCCATGATCGGCTGCATGTCCACGGTCGAGCCGAACAGGTGCACCGGGATCGCACAGCGGACCTTCGGCCCGAGGTTGCGCTCGAGGATCGTCGCGGTGATCAGGTGCGAGTCGGGATCGACGTCCACCAGGCGCGGCGTGGCGCCCACGGCGCTGACCGCCTCGGCGGTTGCGATGAACGAGTTGCTCGGCACGATCACCTCATCGCCCGGGCCGATCTCCAGCGCCCGCAACGCCAGCACCAGCGCCTCGGTGCCGGATGACACGCCGACCGCATGGTCGGTCTCGCAGTAGGCGGCGAACTGGCGCTCGAACTCTTCGACGGGCTCGCCGAGTGTGAACGCGCCGCGCTCGGCGATCAGGCGCACGGCTGCCAGCAGGTCGGCCAGCAGCTCCGGGTCGGCGAAGTCCAACCTGGTGAGCGGGATCTGCGTGAGCGTCTCGGTTGTGTTTGTGGTCGTGCTCAACATGCGACCCTCGTGGAAGGCGCCGAGCCGAGACGGGTGAGCTCCTGCTGAAGCGCCCGGCGGCCACGGTGGTGCAGACCGTGGATGGAGCTCTCCGAGCGTCCCATGTGCACGGCGATCTCCGGTGGTGTGAGGCCGACCACGTGGCGCATGATCATCACGTCGCGCTGCTCGTCGGGAAGCGTGGAGAGCGCGGCGTGCAGGTCGCGGGCGCTCTCGCGGGCGTGCTCGTCGGTGTGGGTGTCGACACCGATCACTTCTTCGGTCGGCGTGGGGCGTGAGCGGCGCAGATAGTCGAGTGCCACATTGCGCGACAGGCGCAGCAGCCAGCCGGAGAAGGGAACGCCGCATTCGGTGTATTTGCCGATGGCGGTCATCAGCTTCATGAACACCTGTTGGGTGAGATCCTCCGCCTCCTTCTCATCACGGACGATGCTGCGCACGTAGCCGTACACGTTGTCCGAGTAGCGGATGTACAGAAATCTCACCGCGTCGCGATCGCCCTCCTTGGCACGGGCGATGGCGAGGCGTACACGGCGTGCGGTCTCGGGTGAATTGTCGAGACTGCGCCGTGGTCGAAATCCTGTTTGTCCGTCCGTGACTTCAAGGCTGTCGAGCACTTGGGCCCCCGCTCCATTGGTTGTATCTCCGGTCCGTCGGGAGGAGATGATGGGAGCAGTGCCCTCCACGCACAATGGCCCGATGTTCGCTACTTGCGTTCAGCCGTTGAACGCTCCGAGCGCTCCCGTGGCCGCCGCCCTGCAGGTTGCAGGTCGGGCTTTGGGTCATGATTGGCGGCGCGCGCCGGCGTGAAGGCGTGTGGCGGCGCCTGCCTGCGGGTGCTCCAGCGTGACCCATGAGCGATCATCTCCCCGCCTCCGACGAGCACTTCATGCGCCTGGCCATGGGCGAGGCCGAACGCGCGCTGGAGCACGACGATGTGCCGATCGGCGCGGTGCTGGTGCGCGACGGGCAGGTGGTGGGGTCGGCGCACAACGAGCGCGAGCTGCGCCAGGACCCAACGGCTCACGCCGAGGTGATCCTGCTGCGCGAGGCATCGCGTGAGGCAGGCAGCTGGCGGGTGCTGGACGCGGTGTTGTACGTGACGCTCGAGCCCTGCGCCATGTGCGCCGGCGCGATCGTGCTTGCGCGTGTGCCGCGGGTGGTCTTCGGTGCGTTCGACCCCAAGGCGGGAGCGTGCGGCAGTGTGCTGGACGTGCTCGGCGAGCCGCGGCTCAACCACCGCCCGGACGTTCGCGGCGGTGTGCTGGCGGAGGAGTGCGGGGGGATGCTGAGCGGGTTCTTCGCGGCGCGGCGGTAGGAGGTTGGCCGGACTGCGGATGCATCGATGCGGGGGCTATGGCGGCCATCGGCGCTGCCGCGCTCTGCGATGATCTACTAGCCTTCAGGGTGTCCCCCTGGAGGGGTGGCAGAGCGGTTGAATGCGGCGGTCTCGAAAACCGTTGTGCGTCTTATTGGCGTACCGGGAGTTCGAATCTCCCCCCCTCCGTTTCGCCGGGCACGGGAGCATAGGAGGAGACGAGGTCTTCGCGATGAGCGATACGCAGCTAGCGCCAGACGGCCCTTCGGAGGCGGGCCGAGCGCGGACGCTCACGTGGCTCGCGGGCCTGCTCGATCGTGCGGAGCGCTGCCAGTACGAAGAGTCACCGCTGAAGCGCCCGATGCCGCTGCGCTGGCTGCGTGCCGCGCGAATCTGGGCCAGGCGCAAACTCCTGGAAGCGCGCGAGGGGCGAGCCGGCTTCGGTCCGCCTTCGCGTTTTGAGGTCGGCGAGCTCGTGCGGGTTCGCGATGAGGCGGAGATCCGCGCGACGCTCGACGCGCACGAAAAGCTGCGGGGTCTGGTTTTCGTGCCGTCGCAGTGGTCGACCTGCGGGCGCACCTATGCGGTCCAGCGGGTCGTGCGCCGGATGATTGACGATTCGCTGAACATGCGTCCGATCTCCGGGGCGGTGGTGCTCAAGGGGGTCATCTGCGACGACCGGGAGGGGGCGCCCGGCTGCGGGGCCGCCTGCGCGATGATCTTCAAGGACGACTGGCTCGAATCGGCGCTGGCACCCAAGCCCTCGGCCGCCGGCGAGCGCGACGCGATCGGTGCGAATCCGGGGCTCATGTCCGCTCCGGACGGTGAGGCCCATCAGCTCGTGCTGGTGCGCAGCGCGAGGGAGATCCTCGACACGCTCGAAGTCGATGGGCGCCTGGGTGGGATCAGCCCCTCCGGGCAGATGCTCGCGCTCGGGGGACAGAGCTTCCGCGTGGCCCGCCGCCGGGAATACCTGCAGTCCGAGAAGCCTCTGGAGCGTGCCTTTCCCAAGGAGTGGTACATCCTCGAGGGCGTTCGCTGTGACGGGCTGGTACTCGGCTCGCAGGGGCCGTGCGACCGCCAGTGCGGGCTACTCTGGCACGAGTCCTGGCTCGAGTTTCCGCAGCCTGCCGGCAACTGACCGTCGGCGTGCTCAGCGCAGTCGGCTGAGCGCTTCCAGTCGTCGCCTCGCCATCCGCAGACCCGTATGCAGGGGCGTCCGCTTGAGCGCTTCCTTGGCGGCCCGAGAGGCTCGCAGGACGCCGGTGGTCAGAGAGGGCACGTCGACAGTGCCCTCGAGTAGGGGCTCGCCCGCGCTGGCCATCATCTGCTTGTGCTGGCCTTCGGCGGGTCCGAGGTCGATCGCGCGAATGCCCGACTCGGGCGCGTGCTCGGCGAGCTGCAGGAAGAGGAGCTGCCCCGGGGAGTACCTGGCGAACTCGTGGTCATAGGCCGGAAACCACGAGTGCAAGACAGTCTCCGAGCGCAAGCCGAGATGCACGGCCACCGGCCTGTTCTCTGTGCAGAGCATCGACAGGACGCCGGCGAAGCTCTCGCCCTGCGCTCGATGGATGAGCTCCAGCACTCGCCTGACCCACCCCCGTGCGAGCGGATCGAGGGCGCCAGTCTGGTGATACTGGTGCTGCTTCCAGCGCATCATCAGGGCGAGGGCGTGGGCGTCGGTGCTGTGGTACACGTAGCTGATCGGGCCGTGCTCGCGCTCGAGCTTGCGGGCCTTCTGCCCGAGCGACTGGATGGCATGGCTTCCGTTCTCGTGTCTCTCCTGGACATAGCTCTCGAAGCCCTCGGAGAGATCCATCACCGCCGATTCACAGTTCGAGCGGCTGAAGGGAGCGAATGCTTGCTGGGCGCCCGGAACGTGGTGGAAGGACCATGACCTCATCCCGCAGGCGCGCAGCAGGGCGAGTGGTTTCACGTCCACCCCCTCGCAGCCGATCACGCCGTGATAGTCGGTGATGAGTGAGCCGACGGGATGCCCGACGCCGAAGTGTCCGAGCTGGAACGGGAAGAAGCCGACGGGGCCAGCGCTCGACTCGAGCACCGCCACGCGCACGTCCTCGCCGGCGGCGGACACGAGCGAGGTGTACTCAGGACGGAAGAACGGGCTCGCGAGAGAGGCGGATGAGCGCTGGATCTCTGACCAGCGCTGCAGCTGCTCAGGGTCAAGAGATGCAGCGAGCACCCGCGTCTGCATCGTGGGCTGACGGTATCACGGTCGGCTGATCGCGCGACGGCGTAGAGCGAGGATGCCTGTCTTACGCAACGCGCGGTCTGCGACTCGCGATGACGTCGATGATCGCGTCGATGCAAGGGTGATGCCAGCCTGCGGAGTGTGCCTCCTCACGCAGCCTCGGCGCCTCGGTGGCCACACAATCGACCAGTGACCGGCGGGCGCGCTGGAAGGCTCCCTCTTGCAAACCGAAGTCAGTGGCAAGGTCCGACCAATGGATCGAGCTGATCCTGCGCGGGTCGAGCTCATCCCCCACGCTCAACGACAGCTCGGTGCTGAGCTCTGGGTAGACGGCGGTCGAAACCACGTCGTAGAGCGGCGACAGCCGTGCGCCGTCGGGCACGTGAAGCAGCGAGATGTTCTTGGCGTGAGCGTCGGCGTTGCCGATCAGGAAATGGAAGACGGCTGCTTGTGCGCCGGCGAGGCGGTCGAGGCCGGGTTGGGCCGAGTGCTGGTCCAACAGGTCCGCAAGCGCGCGGTAAGAGGGTACCCGCCATCCCTCCTTCTGGTACTTGAAGTCAGGTGTCAGTCCGAGCGCCTGGCACAGGTCCTCCTGGTGGATTCGCCGGTGTGGCCAGGTCAATGGCTCGCGGTCGAATCGCTCCACGACAAGGCACGGGCGACCGGCGATCGTCACGAGCTCGACGTTGGCGCTCGATAGGCCGCAGCGTGCGGCCAGGCGCATGCAGAAGTACTCGTTCGTGGCGAGTCCAGGGTAGTGGCTCTCTGGCAGCTCGGGCTTGAGGATGTGGCTGCTGGGCATGCCGTCCAGCGGCTTGCCGAAGCGGCCACCGTCGTCGCGAATGAGCACGGCCTTGTGCTGCACGCCGGCGAGGCTGAGTCGCAGGTGCTGGTCGTCGGCGTGCATGCCAAGGGGATGGCGTGGCAGCGACTCGACGAGGAGGTCAAGTTCCCCGTCGTCGAGCCACTGGACCGATGCGAGCTCTGGCGCGGGCCTCGTATCGGCGATCTGCAGCGCGCCGGCGCAGTCGCGGCCCAGCTGTGCCAGCAGGCCGTAGGAGTCGCTGCCCGCCAGCTTGAGTTGGCTCGCGATCTGCTCGCGCACCGCACCCTCCGGCAGCAACGCCTCGAAGAACGGACGACTCTCCGCTGAGCTGAAGCGCTCATGGCTCACCGGCAGCGAGAGCGATATGGGACGCGAGGCGTTCGTGTATTGGAACTCATACTCGCGCGATCGCTCGCTGGGGCGCTCCAACCGGCCCACTTCCTCGCCGTCCCAGTACACGCCCAGACTCATGATTGGTTATGTCCGTGTACGTCCAGCCGCAGCCCGAGCGCCGCGAGCACGCGCATGAGCACATCCAGTCGCACCGTCGGCTCGCTGTGCTCGATGCGATAGACGGAGCGCACGCCGACGTTTGCCACCATCGCCAGGGTCTGCTGGTCCATGCTCTGGCGACGGCGCTCATCGCGAACGCGCTGTGCGATTTGCTGCCAGTTGGATTCGGCCGAGGTCATCTGCGTGATCACGCAGATGATACGCAATCGACGTTCGTTCCGGATGTTTCCGTGCGATCGCGCGGATTTCTACCCGAGCCCCAATGGTAACCATCAATCTGCGCGATCGCGCAGACGGAAGCCTCCATACAGGAAGCCTCCATACAGGGCTCTCTACGCCTGCGCCTCCACACCCACGCCAGCATCCCCCAGACGCACATGGGCCGCGTGCGGGTGCTGCGCCGGCTGGATGTCGTGTTTGCGGATGGCCACGTAGGCGACGAGCGCGATGAAGAACACGAGCGCGATCAGGCTGACGGTGCCGTCGCCGAGGCTCAGCCCGCCGCCTGTGGGCTTGCTGAACCCGTCGGCGAAGGAGGCGCCGAGCGGGCGCGTGACCACGTAGGCGCCCCAGAAGGCGAGGATGGGGTTGATCCGGTCGCCCCACCAAGCGAGCGCGGGGATCGCGATGATCACGGCGAACAGGACGGCCGACTGGAAGAAGCCGAGGTGCAGCGACAGCGCGGTCAAATCGCCGGCGGCGGTGCCGAGCGCGAATGTGGCCAGCACGGCCGCCCAGTAGAACTGCTCGCGTTTGCGCGTGGTGATGGTGTGGATCGACAGCGTGCCCTCGCTGCGCCACCACAGATAGAAGATCAGTCCGACGAGTGCGGCGAACACGGGCGTGGTGAGCGAGTAGGGGATGCTGGCGCCGTCGTGGACGCCGTCGGCCATCATGGTGCCGAAGATGGCCACCATCATCACGGTGAACCAGTACACGGTGGCGTTGTAGGCGCGGGTCCGGAACTGGAGCCAGAACGCGAAAGCCATGCCGAGGATGCCGACGGTGCCGGCCACGGGGACGCTTTTCTGGCCCATGGCGTCGGACATCGCCTCGCCCATGCCGGTGGTGAGCAGCTTCAGCACCCAGAACACCAGCCCGATCTCGGGGACCTTGGCGGCGAGCGGCTCGCGTGTGCCGGTCTTTCGGGCGGTGGATGAGCTCATGGCGACAGGTTCCTTCCTCTTCTCGGGCGCGTGTACAGCCCTCTCATCCCGGCGGGATGCTCGTGGGCGAACCTAAGCGTCAGATCAAAATGCACTGCGCTTGCGCAGAGCCGGGAGCTTCAACCCCCGCCGCGGCCTAAACCGCGCCGCATGCGGTGCACGCGGCGCAGCTCCTGCACGGCCTCGTCGTGGCCGCCGAGGGCGCTGGAGGGCCCGTCGCCGAGCAGCTCCACGTCCAGGCGTTTGCGCACCAGCTCGCCGGCGATGGCGTCCACGCGCTGCGCGCCGGCGCCGGGGCGCGAGCTGACGGCGCGGTCGAGGCGGTGGCCGCGGAACAGCAGCCCCACGCCGTCGTCAAGCGCCCAGCCGCCGGGCAGCGTGCCGTCGCGGATGCCTGCCAGCCACACGGGCAGGCGCTCGGGCTCGCCATCGGCGTGCACGGACAGCGAGCCTTCCAGCAGGCCCATCCCGGCGATCGCTTCGGGCGGGCCGCTGGAGCGGGTGACGCCGGCCTGGAACCAGCACATGGCGCCGGCGCTGAGGCCGGCCAGCACGGTGCCTGCGCGCCACGCCTCCAGCAGCAGCCGGTCGAGCCCGTGTGCCTGCCAGATGGCCAGCATGTTGCGCATGGAACCGCCGCCCACGTACAGGATGTCCTGCTCGACCACGATCTCGGCCAGCGAGCGATTGCTCTCGCGCAGGCGGAACAGCGACAGGTGCTCGGCCACGCAACTGCGGTCGTAGAAGCGGGCCTTGAAGGCGTTGATCTGCGCGGTGGTGTCGCCGGAGGCGGTGGGCAGGAACAGCAGCTTGGGTTCGGTGGCGGGCGACAGCGACAGCACGTAGTCGTCCAGCAGCGGGTTGGAGGGCTCCATGGTGAAACCGCCGCCGCCCATGGCGAAGATCTGGCGCTCCTGGGGTGCTACGGCGGGCAGGTCGTTCATGCGGCCACCACCATCAGCGGCGAGGCGCGCGCGCCCAGATAGTTGACCTCCAGTGGCGTCTCGCGCACGCCGTCGCCGTGGGCGTCAACGTGGTAGGCGCCGCCGTCGGCGCGGGAGCTGACCACGCGCTCGAGCTGGGTGCCGACGAAGTGCAGCGCCACGCCGTCGTCAACCGCGAACCCGGCCTGCATGCCTTCGGCGACGGCCTGTTGGTACTCGGCGCGGCGTGCGGGCTCGGCGTCGTAGTGCACGCAGTTGGAGTACGGCAGCAGCCCCAGGCCGCGCACCGGCCGCGGCGCGCCGTGAAAGGCGCTGAGCGCCTGCTCGAACCAGCACAGCGAGCCGGCGGACGGGCCGCACAGCACGATTCCCTTGCGCCACGCTTTGCGCAGGATCCCGTCCAGTCCGTGGGCACGCCACGCGCCGAGCATGCTCAACACGTTACCGCCGCCCACGTAGATCAGGTCCTGCTTGAGCAGGTGGCTGGCCAGGTCGTCCTCCACGCCGCCGGTGCCCTGGTCGCGGCGGAACAGGGACACGTGGCTTGCGTCACAGTCGGGTGAGAAGCGGCGGTAGAAGCGCACCACGTAGTGGTCGGCGTCGCCCGATGCGGTGGGCAGGAAGCACACCCGCGGGCGTGGGTTCTGAAGCAGCGACAGCACGTAGTCGTCCAGTAACGAGCCGTCTTTCTCCATCGAGAAGCCACCGCCTCCGAGGGCGATGATCTGGGGGGGTGGGGATGGCATGGCTCACTCCACGGCGCCGGGGATCGATGTCATGTGTCGAGGGCATGCTGACGCGGCGGGCGTCTCACGGCTATGGACCGGCGTCCCATCGCGGGCGTGCGTCCATCGACAATCGCACAGCCGCAACAAGTCGGATCAAGCGGCAGTTGGCGCCCGGCATCGAGCGTCGGGGCGCATAGGATGGTGGGTGATGGCGGGTGCGAGAGATGACGGAAATGCGATCTCGCTGCGTGGCGTGGTCAAGCGCTTCGGGGCGATCGTGGCGGTCAACGGACTGGATCTGCAGGTGCGAAGCGGTGAGTGCTTCGGGCTGCTGGGCCCCAACGGGGCGGGCAAGTCGACCACGATGCGGATGCTGACGGCGCAGACGCTGGCGGACGAGGGCGAGATCTCGGTGCTGGGCTATGAGCTGCCGCGCGAGTCCAAGCAGTCGCGCCTGGAGATGGGCGTGGTGCCGCAGCTGGACAACCTGGACGTGGAGCTCACGTGCAGGCAGATCCTGACGGTGTTCTCGCGGCTGTATCGCGTGCCGCGCTCCGAGCGCGAGGCGGCGGTGACGCGGGCGCTTGAGATCGCCAACCTGGTGCCGCGCGCGGACACGATCGTGCGCGAGCTTTCGGGCGGCATGCGCCGCCGGCTGCTGGTGGCACGCGGCTTGATCCACAAACCCAGGTTGGTGCTGCTGGACGAGCCCACAGTGGGGCTCGATCCGCAGATCCGCCAGGAGCTGTGGACGCTGATCGACGGGTTGCGCGCGGACGGCGTGACCGTGCTGATGAGCACCCACTACATCGAGGAGGCCGAGCGCCTGGCGGACACGGTGGCGGTGATGTCGGCCGGACGGATCATCGCGCAGAGCACGCCGGCGGAGCTGGTGAGCGCGCACGCGGGCGAGCAGGTGCTTGAGGTGTACGGGCCGCCGGAGCGGTTGACGGAGGTGGGCGAGCTGGCGAGCGCGAACGGCTGGTCGAGCAGGCGCAGCGGCCCGGCGGTGGCGATCCTGCGCGCGGAGGAGCTGGACGGCAATGCGCCGGAGGGCGTGCGCCGCCCGGCCAACTTGGAGGACGCGTTCGTGGCGTTGACGGGGGAGGAGATCGAGTGAGCACCGAGCAGATCGCGTCGGGTGAGCAGGCCACGCGCCGGGTTGGGCGTCTGGAACCGGCGGCGCTGGCGGGTGTGATGAGCCGCGACGTGGCCATCTTCGGGCGCTACTGGAAGGCGACCACGTTCTCCTCGGTGGTGCAGCCGACGATCTACCTGCTGGCGTTTGGCCTGGGCTTTGGAACGCTGGTGAAAACGATCGGGCACGTGAAGACGATCGAGTACATAGGGACGGGCACGGTGGCCACGGCGGTGCTGTTCTCCTCGGCGTTCCCGGGAATGTTCAACACGTTCATCCGCTGGCAGTTCCAGCGAACGTATGACGCGATGCTGGCGGCGCCGGTGGACGTGGAGGAGCTGATCACTGCGGAGGTGCTGTGGATCTCGCTGCGCGCGGGCGTGTATGGGATGGCGCCGATCCTGGTGGCGTTTGCGTTTGGCCTGCAGCCTGAATGGGGGATGCTGCTGGTGCCGCTGATCGGGTTCGTGACCGGCTTCGGGTTTGCGGCGTTCGGCGTGACGGTGGCTGCCATCGCCAAGACGATCGACAACTTCAACTACATAACCAGCGCGGTGCTGACGCCGATGTTCCTGGTGGCGGGCACCTTCTTCCCGGTGTCCTCGCTGCCGGACGGCGTGCGCCAGGTGGCGTATGTGAACCCGCTGTATCACTGCGTGCAGCTGGTGCGCGACGCGTCGCTGGGCGGCCTGGGCACGGCGGATCTGGGTCACGCGGCGGTGCTGATCGCGTTCGCGCTGATCATGTGGCGCCTTGCCATCTCGCAGCTTGGACGGCGCCTGATCGACTGATCGCTTAGGCGATCTTGAGGTTTCTCACACACTGCTCCTACACCGAGCGTCGATGCTGTGCCCATGAGTTCTTCATGGGAGACGAGTTCGCCGGCTGTCACCAAGGCGTCCGTGGCGCCGGTCACCACACCTGTTGGCACCGCGTGGGACGTTCGCTCGCGGGCGAGGACGCTGACGTCGCGGGTGGTGCTCCCTGAGTTGCTGGTGCTGATGGCGCTAGCGGGCGTATTGAACCTGTGGGCGCTCAGCCGCAACGGTTGGGCCAACACCTACTACAGCGCCACGGTGCGTTCGATGAGCACGAGTTGGCACGACTTCCTGTTCGCCTCGCTCGACCGCGGTGGCGTGATGACGGTGGACAAGCCGCCGCTTGCACTGTGGGTGCAGGCGCTGTCGGTGCGTGTGTTCGGCTTCAACTCGCTTGCAATGCTCGTGCCGCAGGCGCTGATGGGTGTGGCCACCGTGGCGCTCGTGTATGACCTGGTGCGTCGCCGCTTTGGCCGCGTGGGCGGGTTCGTGGCAGGTCTGGCGCTGGCGTTGACGCCGATCACGGTGGCGATATCCCGTCACAACAACCCGGATGCGCTGCTGGTGCTGTGCTGTGTGGCGGCGCTGTGGTGCTTCGTGCGTGCGCTCGACCCGGCCTCGCTTCGCCCCACGCGCTGGCTGGTCGGTGCGGGCGTGTTCGTGGGCCTCGCCTTTGAGACGAAGATGCTGGTGGCGATGGCGGTGGTGCCGGGGATGGTGGTGGCATGGCTGTGGGTCGACCCTGTCGGGCGCGGTCGCGTGCGTGCCTTGGGCCAGCTGCTGGCTGGTGGCGCCGCGATGCTGCTGGTGGGCGGCGCGTGGCCGGCGCTCGTGGAACTGACGCCGGCGGCCGATCGCCCGTGGATCTCGGGCACGAGCAACAACACGGTTCTGTCGCTGATCTTCGAATACAACGGTGTGGGCCGCGTGGAAGGCCAGGCGGGCGGTCCGGGCGGTCTGGGCGGCGGCAACATGTTCGGCGGTACGCCGGGGCCACTGCGGCTGTTGAACTCGGCGCTGGGCGGGCAGGGGGGCTGGCTGCTGGGCTTTGCGCTGGTGGGCGGGCTGGGAATCCTGGTGTCCACGAGGCTGCGGCGCGCGGACGCGCGCACGGGTTGGCTGCTGGCGGTTGGCGGCGCGGCGCTGACCACGGCGGTGCTGTTCAGCGGCGCCGGCGGCATCCTGCATCCCTACTACGTGTCGCTCTTGGCTCCGTTCGTGGCGGCGCTGGTGGGTGCGTCGGCGGCGCAGCTCCTGAAGGGCGGCCTGCATGGTCGGATGGTGGCTGCGCTGGCTGTGTGTGCGGGCGTGATCGTGGAGCTGGTGGTCCGCGGCGATTACCCCGAAAACCTCAGCTGGCTGCCGCCGGTGCTGATCGTGGTGGGCCTGCTGGCGGCGGTGGCGCTGCTGGCGTTCTCCAGCGGGCGAATCCGCGCGGCGGCGTTGGGCGCGGCGCTGGCTGCGCTGCTGATAGCGCCGTCGGTGTGGGCGTTCGACACGCTGGGCCATGCCACCAGCGGCACGTTCCCGGCGGGCGGCCCGGAAGCGTTGGCGAGCGGCGGGCCGGGTGGCTTCGGCGGTGGCGGGCCGGGCGGCCGTGGCGGCTTCGGCGGGCGCGGCGGCTTCACACCGGGTTCAGCACGCGCGGAAGGCGGGCCCAGCCTGTTCGGCCCGGGCGGCTCGAGCTCCCCGGGTTCAGCCGGGTCCGGCTCGGCAGCGCCTGGCGGCACTGAAGGCGGTACGCCTCCGGCCGGTTTCACGGGTGCCCCGCCCGGCGCTTCGTCGGGCGGCGGCTTCGGCGGTGGCCCTGGCCTGGCGGGCGGCTTCGCGGGACCGGGTGGCGCGGGCGCCGGAGGCTTCGGGGCTGGCGGGAGCTCATTGAAAGCCGTGGAGACCTATGTGAAGGCGCACGGCGGCGGCACGATCGCGGTGTCCAGCCAGTCGACGGCGGCGTCGGCGATCCTGGGAGGCGAGGTCAACGTGGCCGGCATCGGCGGCTTCTCGGGCCGCGAGAGCGATGTGACCGTGTCGTGGCTGGCTCACGAGGTCAGCTCGGGCAAGCTCCGCTGGGTCATCGACGAACAGAACGTCGGTGCCGGTGCCGGTGCCGGTGCGGGTGCGGGTGCGGGTGTCGGCGGCGGGCGGCTCCCGGGCGACACGCGGGCGGGCTCCAAAGCGGCGATGGCGGCGGTGGCCAAGGCGTGTGAGGCGGTGAGGCTGCCGAGCAGCACTGGCGCTGGCGGCGAATCGAGCACGTCGAGATCCTCGCTGTATGACTGTCAGGGCGACGCGGCGGCGCTGGCGAGCGCCGGGTAGTAACAATCAGCTGATGAGGGTCCTGGTGGTGGACGACGACCGTGCGGTGCGTGAAGCGTTGCGCCGCACGCTGGCGTTGGGCGGATACGACGTGGAGATGGCGCAGGACGGCGAGCAGGCGCTGGAGCAGATCGTGCAGACGCCGCCTGATGCGGTGGTGCTGGACGTGGGCCTGCCGGGCATCGACGGTCTGGAGGTGTGTTCGCGCCTGCGCAGGGCTGGCAACCGCGTGCCGATCCTGATGCTGACGGCGCGTGACGCGGTGGCCGATCGCATTGACGGCCTGGATGCGGGCGCGGACGATTACATGGTCAAGCCGTTCGACGTGGGCGAGCTGAAGGCGAGATTGCGGGCGCTGCTGCGGCGAGCGAACCCGGAGGCGGACACGCAGTCGCTGTCGTTTGCGGAGCTGACGTTGGACGCGGACCGTCACGGCGCGCAGGTGGGCGAGAACTTCGTGGAGCTGACCCGCACGGAGTACCAGCTGCTGGAGCTGCTGATGTTGAACCCGCGGCGGGTGCTGTCGCACAGCCTGATCTATGACCGCGTGTGGGGCTATGACTTCGGGCCGGCGTCAAATGCGCTGCGTGTATATGTGGGCTACCTGCGGCGCAAGCTGGAGGAGGCGGGCGCGCGCGAGCTGATCCACACGGTGCGCGGCGTGGGCTACGCACTGCGCGAGCCGTGAGCAGCACCTGCTCGCGATGACGCTGCGCACACGCATAGCGGCGGTGGCCAGCGTGTCGGTGGCGCTGGCGGTGCTGGCGGCGGCGGTGGGGCTGTATGCGGCGGTGCACTCGGACCTGCGCGGGGAAATCGACAGCGCGCTGCGGGCGCGGGCGCACGCGTTCACGCCCGTGGCATCGCAGCCTGGCGGAGCTGGCTTGCCCGGGGCCGGCCCGGGCGGCGGTTACCCGCATGGGCCGGACGGCGACGGTGGCTCGCAGGGCGCCGGTGGCGGGCGTCCGAACGGCTTTCCGGGCAGCGTGCAGCCGGCGCCGTTCGGGGCGGCGTCGGGCTACGTGCAGTTGGTGACTCCGCAGGCAGAAGTGTTCGTGCCGGGCGGGCAGGGCAGCTCGCCGAAGCAGATCGCGCTGAGCGCGTCGGATAAGGCGATCGCGAAGGCGGGCACGGGCTCCACGCTGAGCGACCGCAGCGTGGGAGGCACGCAGCTGCGCGTGCTGACGGAGGGCACGGGTGCGGGGGGCGCGGTGGTGATCGCGCGTCCGCTGACGGAGGTGGAACACGAGCTCTCCCGCTTGCTGCTGATCCTGGTTCTGATCGGCGCCGGCGGGATCGTGCTGGCGGCGCTGCTGGGCACGCTGGTGGCGCGCACGGCGCTGGCGCCGATCGCCACGTTCACCAGGCGCACGGAGACGCTGAGCGGCAACCTGGACCTTTCACGGCGGCTGGAGGTGCAGGGGCGCGACGAGCTGGCGCGGCTGGCGGAGAGCTTCAACGGCACGCTGGATGCGCTGGAGCGATCGGTGCAGGCGCAGCGCCAGTTGATTGCGGATGCCAGCCACGAGCTGCGCACGCCGATGTCCTCGCTGCGGGCCAACATCCAGATTCTGGGCGAAGCGGATCGCCTGGATGCGCAGGAGCAGGACAGCCTGAGGCGCGACATCGTGGAGGAGCTGGACGAGCTGACGGCGCTGGTGGGCGACGTGGTGGAGCTGGCGCGCGGCGCGGCGCCGGATGCGGTGGCGGAAGACGTGCGCCTGGACGAGCTGGTGCAGGCGGCGGTGCAGAGTGCGCGCCGCCGCGGCGAGGTGCGCTTCGCGGTGAGCGTGCAGCCCACGATCGTGCGCGGCCAGGCAGACCGGATCGCGCGTGCGGTGTCCAACCTGGTTGACAACGCGCGCAAGTGGAGCCCGCCCGGCGCCACCGTGGAGGTCGGCCTCGAGAACGGCGTGCTGAGCGTGCGCGACCACGGGCCAGGCTTCTCCGTGGCCGACCTGCCGCTCGTGTTCGACCGCTTCTATCGCGCCCAGGACGCCCGCAAGCTCCCCGGCTCGGGGCTGGGGCTTGCGATCGTGAGGCAGGCGGCGGAGGCATGCGGAGGCTTCGCGCAGGCGCAGAACGCGCACGGCGGCGGCGCGCTGCTGCGCGTTAGCTTTGGGGCGCCGGTGGAGTTGGACGAATCCACCTGAATAGACATCAGTTGCGTTACACTGAATCACAATGAGTACCAAAGGAGATCAGCGGGCTTCGGCGGCGTCTGTGCAACGCTCGTTTCGCTTGGCGGCCAGCACGCTGGAGTTGCTGGACGAGCGCGCCGATGCGCTGTCGGAGTCGAGGAACGGTTTGGCGCAGCGGCTTCTGGATGAGGCTCTGCACACCGACCGCCACCCGCTGATTCGCTTTCGCGGCGCCAGCTCGGGTTCGCGTGGGCCGGCGCTGGTGGGCACGCGCCTGTACCTGTGGCAGGTGCTGGACACGCTGGCGGCGAGCGATGGCTCGGTGGCGGACGCCGCTGAGTATCTCGGTCTGTCCGATGTGCAGGTGAGGGCGGCGGTTGCGTACTACGCGGACTTTCCCGACGAGGTCGACGCAGAACGCGCGCGGGAGCGTGAATTCGAGCAGCGTGAGCGCGAGCGGTTCGAGCGCGCCCAGCGGGTGCTCGGTTGAAGCTGCTCGTAGACGAGCACTATTCCAACGAGATCGCCGAGCAGCTCAGGGCGGCCGAGTACGACGTGGTGACGGTGTCCGAGCTGCGGATGAAGGGCGTCGAAGACGAGCCTCTGCTGACGTACGCGGCATCGCAGCAGCGCGCGCTGCTCACCAACAACGTTCGCGACTTCAGTCCCATAGCGGTGGCGTGGGTCGCCGACGGGCGCGATCATCAGGGGTTGATCTTTACCGACGACGCCAGCATGCCACGGGCAAAGGCCACGATCGGGCTCTATGTAGCTGCGCTACGGAAGCTGATGGAAGCCCATACGGCGGCGGATGCGCTGCGCAACCAGATTCGCTGGCTGCCGTAGAACCGGCGCATGTGCTTTGGGAAAGCGCCAGTATTTATCTCGCCACCCCTTGCAGGAAATCCGCAGCATTCGTCCAATACGATTTGCTGATGCCCGCAACTTTGCGGGTCTGCAGGGGTCAAGAGAGTAGATGTGCGGTCCAGGGGGAAGATGTCTTCGTGTTCGGTCTACAGGAGGTTGGGATGAGGTTCAAAGCTCGCGTTTCGCTGTTGGCGCTGGTCGTATGCGCACTTATGGCTGTGCTGGCGCCAAGCGCTGCGCAGGCTTCCTTCGGCGTGGAAAGTTTCTTTGCGGGCAACTGCGAAGTCGCGACCTGTGGGGCAGGCGCGAAAGACCCCAATCTCAAAGAAACCGAAGAAAAGGCCTACCGTCAGGCCGGTGGTCACGTGCCCTTTGGAGTGACCGACTTCAGGCTGAACAGCGCAGGTCCGGTCGGGCCCCTCAACGCGTTCATCCCCGAAGGCAGCATCAAGAACGTGCGCGTTGACGTTCCTGCCGGTGTGGTCACCAACCCGCAGGCTGTGCCCATGTGCTCGATGAAAGACTTCGAAGGGCACCCGGTTGAATTCGCCCCGGGCAAGACCGCCTACACCGAAAGCACCTGCCCTGAAAGCAGCGAAATCGGCACGCAGACGGTGACGGTCCTCGTCCTCGACGAAGAAGCGCCGTTCAGCAAAGCGAACCCAGCGCCCGTGAACGTGCAGCTCACCGGCACCGTATACAACCTGGAACAGCCATATGGGCTGGGAGCCGACTACGGCGTGGCGCTCGACTTGGCGCCGATTCTCAAAGGCGCGGAACTCTATTCCCACACCTTCATCGAAGGCAACGTCGAATGGGGCAGCGACTACCACGACTACTTCAACATCCAGAACATCCCCGGCGAACCGCCCCTGTTGGAGTCGCGTCTCGTCTTCAAAGGCAACACGCCAGGCACGTCCGGCTTCATCAGGAACCCCACCAACTGCAGTGTTTCCGGGGCCGGAAACAACGACCGATGTGACGGTTGAATCCTACGAAGGCAAGACTGAAACCAAGCCGTATGAAAATCTCGTCGGCACCAACGAATGCGCGACGTTGAAATTCGGCCCGGAATACTCCCTTACAGGCGAAAGCACCGGATCGGATCTACCCGACGGGATCACAACCGAAGTGTCGGCCAAACATCCGGCCGAAGCGTCGGAATCGGACAGCTCGGATCTGAAGACGGCCACGATCACGTTGCCAGAAGGCATGACGATCAACCCGTCGGCAGCGTCCGGCCTGGAAGCGTGCACGCCCACCCAGATCGGGATCGGCACGCGCAACAACGTGGCATGCCCGGCTGGCAGTCAGATCGGCACGGTCAACCTCGAAGTTCCGACGTTGCCCGCAGGAGCCCTGAGCGGCCCGATCTACCTCGGTAACACGAACGCTCCCAAGGCGATCGAAGGTCCGCCATACACCGTGTACCTCGATGCCGAGTCGGCTCGCTATGGCGTCAAGGTCCGTCTCAAGGGAACGATCGAACCCAACACAACCACCGGACGCTTGACGGCGAAGTTCGACGAAAACCCGGCGGCGCCGTTCAACAGCATCGCGCTGCACTTCTTCGGCGGGGCATTCGCGCCGATCGCCAATCCGCTGGCATGTGGGGAAGGCAAATCCGAAACCGCCTTCACCGCCTTCTCCGCGCCGCTGCAGATCGATCACCGGCACGAACCCATTCGTGACGACCGGCTGCGCCAGCTCGACCACGCCGTTCGCGCTCACACAGAGCACCTCCGACGTTCCCGCCACGGCTGGTGGGAGCAGCACGTTCACGCTGGCCATCGGCCGCGCCGACGGCAACCAGTACCCCAAGGCGATCAGCACCGCGCTGCCGCTCGGCCTGGTCGGCAGGATCCCTGCGGTTCCGCTGTGCACGGAAGCGCAGAGCGCGGCCGACGCCTGCCCGGCGAGCAGCCAGATCGGCACCGTGGCCGCGGCCGCCGGCGCCGGTGAATTCCCGTATCCGTTCAGCGGCACCGTGTACCTGACAGGTCCGACCGAAGGCGCCCCGTACGGGCTGCTCATCGCGGTCCCGATCGTGGCCGGTCCGTTCAACCTCGGCGTGGAATACGAGCACGCCAAGATCGAAGTCAACCCGTACACGGCACGCGTGAGCGTCAGCAGCCCGATCCCCACGATCCGCGACGGGGTCCTCACGCGCCTGAAAGCGCTGGCGGTGACGATCAACCGTCAGGGCTTCATGCTCAACCCGACCAACTGCTCGCTGCAGAGCACCAACTCGACGCTCACCTCGACGCTGGGGGCCACCGATGCCGTATCCAGCGGCTTCCAGCCGGAAGGATGCAGTTCGCTGGCGTTCAAGCCGACGTTCAAGGCGTCCACCAGCGGCAAACCGACGAAAACCGGCGGCGCCAGCCTGGAAACGACGTTGAGCGTGCCGTCGGGCGACGCGAACGTCAAATCGGTGATGGTGCAGCTGCCGATTCAGCTGCCGTCGCGTGGGACAACGCTGCAGAAAGCATGCGCGGCGGCGACGTTCGAAGCCAACCCCACCAGTTGCTCGCCCGAATCGGTGGTGGGTACTGCACGGGCCAACACGCCGGTGCTGCCGAGCAAACTGACCGGCCTGGCCTACCTGGTTGGTCATGCCGGTGCGGCGTTCCCCGACCTGGATCTCGTGCTGGAAGCCAATGGCGTGCGCGACATCCTGGTTGGAAACACAGACATCAAAAACAAAATCACCACCACCACGTTCGCCTCAACGCCGGATGTGCCGGTGACGAGCATCACTGTGAGCCTGCCGATGGGCCCGCACTCCGCTCTGTCGCCGTACGGCAGCCTGTGCACCAAACCGCTGATCATGCCGACCACCGTTACCGGCCAGAACGGTGTGACGTTCAAACAGAACACGATCATCAAGCCGGTCAACTGCGGCATCCAGGTGGTGGGGCACAAGGTGATCCGCAACGTCGCCTACATCACCGTCAAGACCCCCGCAGCCGGCCGTATCAGTGGCGGTGGAGCCAGTCTGGGCACCGTTTACCGCTACCTGTCCAAGGCGGAGAACGCGGCCACGATCAAGGTTCCGCTGTCGCGTGGCGGGCAGCGTCGCGGTCGCCCGTTCCACACCACCGTGCGGATCGGGTTCCGCCCCAGCAACAGGAAGACCGCCCCGACGTCCACAACGGTGACGGTGTCGTTCCGCTGAGGCAAGCAGCGTCGTGGAGCATCTCCTGGGGGCGGCTTCGGCCGCCCCCAGGCATTTCCGGAGGCGACGCTCAATCGAACCTTCCGGCACGGCCAGCGGTGCTCGGCGAACGGCAGTCGCTAGCCAAGCGGGGGCCGATGCCCTAGATTGACCTCATGGATGTCGTGGCGGGTACGGATACCTCGTCGGGAGCGGACGTCGATCGTCTGCTGGCCGGCATCAGGCGGCTGAACGCGCTGGCCGACAGCGCAAACGACTCGGAGGCGATCTTCCGCGCCCTGGCCGGCGAGCTGCTCAGCGTGCCTGGCGCCGAGGAGGTGCACATCCACCACCTCAGTGCCAGTGCCCAGGAGGAGCTGGTGGCGGTGTACGTATACGGCGGCAGCGGGCGCCTGAGCTATCTCGTGCCACGCAGCGAGCGACCGCCCGGGGTCGACTGGGTGGCCACCAACAAGCAGAGCTTCATGGCCAGCGAGGAGGACGAGTTCGCCGTCAGCGTGCCGCATTTAGCAGCCGGCTCCGCGCTCACCAGCGCGCTGCTGCTGCCGCTGGCCGAGCGCGGCGAGGTGAGCGCGGTGGTGACGCTCGTTCGCGTCGTGCCAGATGAGTTCTCGCCGGCCGAAGCGGGGTTGGCCAGCGGGCTGGTGGAGCAGGCAGCCACCACGCTGGCGCTGGTGCGCGCACGAGCGGAGGCGGGAACGGACGCCGTCACCGGCTGCATGAACCACCGTGCCATGCGCAGGCGTCTGGACGAGGAGATAGGCCGGGCGATGCGCACCGGCGGGCCGCTGTCGTGTCTGCTGATCGACCTGGACGACTTCAAGCTCGTCAACGACAACCACGGCCACCAGGCAGGCGACGCGATGCTGCGCAGCGTTGTGCAGGCGCTCGTGGGCGAGTTCCGCGCCTTCGACCGCGTGGCTCGTTATGGCGGCGACGAGTTCGTGGTGATCCTGCCCAACGCCGAGTTGGAGAGTGCAGCTGCTGCCGCCACGCGAGCGCTCGAGCACCTGCGCGAGATCTCCACAGACGGGAGCGCACGCCCCGGGTCGATCGGCGAGAGGCAGGCCCGACGGGGCATCTCCGCCTCGATCGGCGTGGCCCAGTGGCAGGCGCCGATGAACACCGACGAGCTGCTGGAAGCCTGCGACGCCGCGCTGCTGCGCTCCAAGCGTCAGGGCAAGGGGCGCGTGACGCGCGCCTCCGAACACGTGCGCTGAGGCGCGACTCTGCGAGACTGCGGTCACACCTTGTAGACCGCGGATCCCCCGGAGATGCCCATGTCGCAGAACAGCTTTGGCGCAAAGGACAAGCTCGAGGTCAACGGGCGCGAGTACGAGATCTTCCGTATCGACGTGCTGCAGCAGCGCTTCGACGTGGCGCGCCTGCCGTTCTCGCTGAAGGTTCTGCTCGAGAACCTGCTGCGCACCGAGGGCAACGGCTCCGTCACAGCCCACGACATCGAGGCGCTTGCCAGCTGGGACGCCAAGGCACAGCCCAGCAAGGAGATCGCGTTCACGCCCGCGCGGGTGCTGATGCAGGACTTCACCGGCGTGCCCGCCGTGGTGGATCTGGCGGCGATGCGCGATGCGATGGCCGAGATGGGCGGCGACCCGGCCGCGATCAACCCGCTGGTGCCGGCCGAGCTGGTGATAGACCACTCGGTGCAGGTGGATGCGTTCGGCACGCGCGACTCCTTCCGCTTCAACGCCGAGCGCGAGTTCGAGCGCAACCAGGAGCGCTACTCGTTCCTGCGCTGGGGCCAGGGCGCTTTCGACGACTTCGCCGTGGTGCCGCCCGACACCGGCATCGTGCACCAGGTCAACCTCAAGTATCTCGCGCGGGTCGTGTTCGGCAACGAGAAGACCGGCCAGGCCTATCCAGACACGCTGGTTGGCACCGACTCTCACACCACGATGGTCAACGGCCTGGGCGTGCTCGGCTGGGGCGTGGGCGGGATCGAGGCCGAGGCGGCCATGCTCGGCCAGCCGATGTCGATGCTGATCCCGCAGGTGCTCGGCTTCCGCCTGCACGGGCAGCTGCCCGAGGGCGCCACCGCCACCGACCTCGTGCTGACCGTCACCGAGATGCTGCGCCAGCGCGGCGTGGTGGGCAAGTTCGTCGAGTTCTACGGGGCCGGCGTCGCCGCCCTGCCGATCGCCGACAGGGCCACAATCGGCAACATGTCGCCCGAGTTCGGCTCCACCTGTGCGATCTTCCCGATCGACGCCGAGACGCTCAACTACCTCGAGCTCTCAGGCCGCTCCGGCGAGCAGATCGCGCTGGTGGAGGCCTACGCCAAGGCGCAGGGCCTGTGGCTGGACGAAACATCCGAAGAGCCCACGTTCTCGGACACGATCGAGCTCGATCTCGGCACGGTGGTGCCGAGCCTGGCCGGGCCCAAGCGCCCACAGGACAGGGTCTCCCTCAGCGACGCGCAGACCGCGTTCCGCTCCGCCCTGAAGTCCTATGTGCCCAGCAGCGGCGAACAGCGCGACGCCCAGGACGAGGCGGTGGCCGAGTCCTATCCGGCATCCGACCCGCCCGCCAACGGGGCGCCCGGTCACGGAGCACTGCCGATCGGCTCGCAAGCTGCACCTTCTGCACCTGCTCAGCTGGCCTCGCCGCTGGCTGCCTCGGGCGCCGGTGCCCAGGTCACGCTCGACGGCGAGACGTTCGAGCTGCGCCACGGCCACGTGGTGATCGCGGCCATCACCAGCTGCACCAACACGTCCAACCCGTCGGTGATGGTCGCCGCCGGCATCCTCGCGCGCAACGCGCTGGCCCGCGGCCTGAGCTCGAAGCCGTGGGTCAAGACCTCGCTGGCGCCAGGATCGAAGGTGGTGACCGAGTACCTCGACCGCGCCGGGCTGACCGAGCCGCTGGAGCAGCTCGGCTTCAATCTGGTGGGCTACGGCTGCACCACCTGCATCGGCAACTCCGGACCGCTGCCCGAGGAGGTCTCAGCCGCTGTCAACGACGCCGACCTGGCCGTCGTGTCGGTGCTGTCCGGCAATCGCAACTTCGAGGGACGCATCAACCCTGACGTGAAGATGAACTACCTGGCCTCGCCGCCGCTGTGCGTCGCTTACGCGCTTGCCGGCACGATGGACATCGACATCGTCGATGACCCGCTCGGCCAGGACGAGCAGGGCCGTGACGTCTACCTCAAGGACATCTGGCCGTCCAGTCAAGAGGTGGCGCAGACCGTCGGCGAGGCCGTGCGGGCGGACATGTTCCGCAGCAGCTACGGCGAGGTGTTCGCCGGCGATGAGCGTTGGCGGGGCCTGGACGTTCCCGACGGCGAGCGCTTCGCCTGGGATCCCGACTCCACCTACGTGCGGCTGCCGCCCTACTTCCAGGACATGCCCGCGCAGCCGCAGGCGGTGACCGACATCTCAGGCGCCCGCGTGTTGGCGCTGCTCGGCGACAGCGTCACCACCGATCACATCTCTCCGGCAGGCTCGATCAAGCGCGATGGTCCGGCGGGCAAGTACCTGCAGGCAAAGGGCGTCGACCCCAAGGACTTCAACTCCTATGGCTCGCGACGAGGCAACCACGAGGTGATGATGCGTGGCACGTTCGCCAACATCCGCCTGCGCAACCAGCTGGGCGGCGGACAGGGCGCGCTGCCGGAAGGCGGCTTCACCCGCTACCTGGCCGATGATTCGAACCCACCCACCTCCCCCGAGCAGATGTCGATCTACGACGCCGCCATGCGCTACCAGCAGCAGGGCATCGAGCTGGTGGTGCTGGCCGGCAAGGAGTATGGCTCGGGCTCCTCGCGCGACTGGGCCGCCAAGGGCACCAAGCTGCTGGGGGTGCGCGCGGTGATCGCCGAGAGCTACGAGCGCATCCACCGCTCCAACCTCGTGGGCATGGGCGTGCTGCCGCTGCAGTTCCCCGACGGGCAGAGCGCGCAGTCGCTGGGGCTGACCGGCGAGGAGACGTTCGCGGTGGGAGGGTTGGCCGATGCGATGGCCGACGGCGGCTCGCCCCCGGGAGCGGTGCCGGTGACCGCGCAGCGCCCTGACGGCTCGGAGGTGAAGTTCGACGCGCGCGTGCGGATCGACACCCCGCGCGAGGCCGAGTACTTCCGCCATGGCGGCATCCTGCAGTACGTCCTACGCGCACTGCTGGCCCGATGAGCGAGCAGACACCGGACACCACAGCCGTAAGCGAGGAGCGCGCTCCGCAGGTGTTGCTGGACCTGCTGGCCGCGCGCGGGCCGTCGGGCTATGAGAGCGCCCCCACCGCGGTGTGGATGGCGGCTGCCGGCGCGTTCGCGCAGGTGAGCAGCGACGTGGTGGGCACACCGCTGGCGCTGGTGCCGCCCAAGCACGGCTTCGACTCCGCGCCCAGGCGACTGGTGGTGATGGGGCACATCGACGAGATCGGGCTGATCGTGACCCATATCGATGACGACGGCTATCTGTGGTTCCGCGAGGTGGGAGGCTGGGACGCGCAGATCCTGGTCGGTCAGCGCGTGGTGCTGGACACGCGCGAGGGGCCGATCAGTGGCCTGGTGGGCAAGAAGCCGATCCATCTGCTGCGCGACGAGGAGCGCAAGAAGGTGGCCGAGATCCGCGACCTGCACATCGACATCGGCGCCAAGGATGGAGAGCAGGCGCGCAAGATGGTGAGGATCGGCGACGTGGCCGTGATCGACGCCGACCCTCTGGAGCTGCCCAACGGCAGGCTGGCCTCGCGCGCGCTGGACAACCGCCTCGGCTCGTTCGTGGCGCTGGAGGTTGCGCGGCTGGTGGCTGAGGCCGGCGGCGGGCAGTGGGAGTTGGCGGCGGTGGCTGCTGCGCAGGAGGAGATCACCTTCGGTGGCTCGCGCACGAGCGCCTTCTCACTCGAGCCCGACGCGGCGATCGTGGTGGATGTGACGCACGCCACCGACGCCCCCGGGATCGACGTCAAGGAAGCGGGCAAGCACGAGTTCGGCTCCGGCGCGGTGATCACACGCGGCTCCACGATCAACGAGGGGCTGTTCGAGCTGCTGTATGAGACCGCCGAGCAGGAGAAGATCCCGTTCACGGTCGAGGCCTCAAGCCGCGCGACCGGCACCGATGCCGACGCGGTCAACGCCAGCCGTGGCGGCGTGCCCACCGCGCTGGTGTCGATCCCGATCCGCTACATGCACTCACCCGTCGAGCTCGTGCAGCTCGACGACGTGCACGCCTGCGCACGCCTGATCGCGGCCGTCGCGCTCCGCATCGAGCGCGAGGCCACGTTCAAGCACTGACCGCCGCTCAGACGGCGGTCAGCTCCGTCATCTCGGGGATCTCGTAGGCCTTGCCTGGGCAGCCTCCGATAACGAGCATCTGCAGCCCGTCGGGTCCTGAGTGGACCTTGCGCTTGACGCCTCCGGCGACCCGCACGAATGTGTCCGGCTCGAGCTCCACGCGCTCGCCATCGATGTCGATCCAGCCGCTGCCCTTCAGCGACAGGTAGACCTCCTCCTGCCCGTCTTTCTCGTGGTCGTGCTCGGGATAATCGCTGTAGTCGGCAGGCATCCTGATGACCTGCATCCCGAACGATGTGACCCCGAGCTCGGCGCGGGCCTTGACGAACCCACCGCCGAACGCGGCCTCCATCTCACTGATTTTCTTCGCTGTGTAGTCGCTCATGTGCAAATCCTAACTATTGGGTAGCGGCAGCATTATTGCTAGCTGACGCGATTGCAAGAGCACCGTGCCATCGGCCGCCCAGATCACGCCGTTCTCATCGAAGAAGCCTTCGTGCATCAGCCCGGAGTCAAAGCGCGCGAAGCACAGCTCCTGCGGATCCTGCTCGCCGCGTGGGGTGGGCGTGCGGAAGTGGATGGTGAGGTCGATGGTGGGGCTGGTGCCCGCTTCGCTCATGCGGATGAACGGCGGTGAGAACAGCGCGTCGCTGAGGAACGCGAGCGTCAGCGCGTCCAGCGGCCGTGGCTCGGCCAGGCCGACCCAGCCGCCGATTTCCATCGGATGCTGTGAGCCCTGAAAGGGGATCGCACCGATCCTGGGCTGCAGGACCAGGTGGCGGGTGAAGGGCGGAGCCGCCGGATGCAGCAGTTTCCCCGACTCGTGAGCCGGATCGGCCGGCGCGACGTCGGGCAACGGCAGCTCGGCGATCTCCGGCGCGCTCCAGGGGACCGAAAAGGCGCTCAGCGCGAGCGCCGTCAGCCTGCCGTCCTGCTCGATGCGCGCCGACAGCGTGCTCAACGAGCGTCCCTCACGCTCGACCACCGTGCGGATGCTGACCGGCCCGGGTTCGGGCGCGCGTGCGTAGTGGATCGTGAGCGAGCGCGGAGAGCGCCGCGGGTCGGCGACCGTCTCCATCAACGCGCGCAGCAGCATCGCCGCCAGGTAGCCGCCGTGCGGGCCGCGGCCGGCTCTCCAGTCGGGCGACACGTCGGCGGCGAACTGGCGCTCGGCGCCCGACTCGCTCTGCAGTACGACGGCGGTGTCTCGGTCGAAGGCCCCGAGCGCCGCTACCGGCGCCTCAGCCACGTACCAGGCGCTTGTAGGTGATCCGGTGCGGGCGGTCGGCGGCGGCGCCCAGCACCGAGCGGCGGTGCTCCTCGTAAGCCTCGAAGTTGCCCTCGAACCAGGTCACCTGCGAGTCGCCCTCGAACGCCAGCACGTGCGTGGCCACACGGTCCAGGAACCAGCGATCGTGGGAGATCACCACCGCGCAGCCGGGAAACGCCAGCAGCGCGTTCTCCAGCGCCCGCAGCGTGTCCACGTCGAGGTCGTTGGTGGGCTCGTCCAGCAGCAGCAGGTTGCCGCCTGAGCGCAGCAGCTTGGCCAGGTGCACGCGGTTGCGCTCGCCGCCTGAGAGCTTGCCGATGCGCGCCTGCTGGGCGGAGCCCTTGAAGTTGAAGCCGGCGGTGTACTGGCGCGAGTTGACCTCGCGGTCGCCCACCTTGATGTGCTCGTAGCCTTCGGAGATCTCCTCCCACACCGTCTTGTCCGGATTCAGCGAGTCGCGCGACTGATCGACGTAGGCGAGCTTGACGGTGTCGCCGACTTCCATCTTGCCGCTGTCGGGGGTCTCCTCGCCGGTGATCATCCGGAACAGGGTGGTCTTGCCGGCGCCGTTGGCGCCGATCACGCCCACGATGCCCGCGCGTGGCAGATCGAAGCTGAGGTCCTCGATCAGCAGGCGCTCGCCGTAGCCCTTGGACAGATTGGTGGCGGTCAGCACCTTCTCGCCCAGGCGCGGCCCCGGCGGGATGTGGATCTGGACCTCGTCCAGTTTGATGTTGCGCTCCTCGGCGATCAGCTCCTCGTAGCGGGCCAGACGCGCCTTGGACTTGGTGCGTTTGCCCTTGGGGTTGGTGCGCACCCATTCGAGCTCCGCCGCGATCGTGCGCTCGCGTCCCTTTTCCGAGCGCTCTTCCTGGGCCATGCGGGCCTGCTTCTGCTCCAGCCAGCTGGAGTAGTTGCCTTCGTAGGGGATCCCGCGGCCGCGGTCGAGCTCGAGGATCCAGCCGGCCACGTTGTCGAGGAAGTAGCGGTCGTGGGTGACGGCCACGATCGCGCCCTTGTACTCGGTCAGGTGCTGCTCCAGCCAGGCCACCGACTCGGCGTCGAGGTGGTTGGTGGGCTCGTCCAGCAGCAACAGGTCGGGTGCGCGCAGCAGCAGGCGGCAGAGCGCCACACGGCGGCGCTCGCCGCCGGAGAGGTTGGCCACCTCAGCCTCCGGCGGCGGCAGGCGCAGCGCGTCCATGGCGTATTCCAGCTGGGTGTCCAGGTTCCACGCGTCGGCGGCGTCGATCTTGGCCTGGACCTTGCCGAACTCCTCTTCGGTCTCCTCGGAGTAGTTGGCGGCCAGCTCGTTGAAGCGGTCGAGCAGCGCCTTCGTCTCGGCCACCCCGTCCTCCACGTTTTCCTTGACGTTCTTGCTCTCGTCCAGGTGCGGCTCCTGCTCGAGCATGCCCACGCTCGCGCCGGGAGCCAGCGCCGCCTCGCCGCGGTACTCCTGGTCGATGCCGGCCATGATCCGCAGCAGCGTGGACTTGCCCGCGCCGTTGTAGCCCAGCACGCCGATCTTGGCGCCGGGGTAGAAGGCCAGCGTGACGTTGTCGAGCACCGTTTTGTCCGGCGGGTGCAGCTTGGACAGCCGGTGCATGGTGAAGATGTATTGAGAGGACATTGGCACGCAGGATAGAGAGGAACGGAAGCCCGCCCACCCTCGCTAACGTTGTCGGGTCATGCCCGCCGGCGTCCTGGACATAGAGCAGCACCTTCTCCTGCTGGAGCTGGAGGCCCCGTTCAACAAGCGCGACGTGCAGTTGGCGCGGCGCAAGATGGCCAAGCGCTGGCATCCGGATGTGGCTCCGCAGGGCCGCCAGTTCGAGCACGAGCGCCATCTGAAGGCGATCAACGAGGCGGCCGACCAGCTGGAGCGCCTGGCCGAGGGCTCGCGCGGCGGGCGGGTCTCCCAGAACGCGGTCAAAGTCAGCGCGGCGGCGGCGCGCAGGGAGCGCGAAGAGGCGGGCAGGCGCGCTTATGAGGCCGAGCAGCGCGCCCGCGAGCACGCCAAAGACCGCGCCGAGAACGACCCGTTCGGCAGCCGCGTGCCCGACCACTCGGTGGTGCATCGCTATGCGCGCTGCCTCACCTACCCAGAGTGGGGCGTGGGCACGGTGGCCGGCATCTACTTCACCGACGCGGCCGAGGGCGAGGAGGTCCAGCAGTGGGCGCGCGTGAAATTCAGCCACGGCGTGCGTACGGTGCCGGCCGGCAGCATGCGCTTCGTGGACTTCTCCAAGCCCGACCCGGGCGAGGAGCGCGTGGAACGCTTCATGCTGGCCGCCCAGCGCGCGATGGCCGAAGGCGAATACATGCTGGCCGCTCAGCGCCTGATCTACGCCCGCGACGCCGAGCCGCGCAACGTGGCCGTGCTGCGGCTGATGACGCTCGCCTTCTGGCAGGCCGGCAAGCTCGAGGAGGCCGGCCGCGCGGTGCGCGACTGGGCGCGTGTGGACGGCCGTCGGCCGGCCGCGCACCGCTTCGCGGCCAGGATCTACGAAGACATGGGCGCCATCGACCTGGCCGAGGAGGCCGCCGAGCGCGCCGCCAAGCGCGGGCCCTCCGATGCCGGCGCGTGGGAGCGGCTGGGGCGCCTGCGCCTGCAGCTGGTCGACCGCGAGGGGGCGCTGGAGGCGCTGCGCAGGGCGATGGGGCTCAGCGGCGCCAACGACGAACTGCGCGAGCTGATCGAGCAGGCGCTGGCGATCGAGCCGAAGGTGGCGGAGAGGTCAGCCGACTCGGTTGTCGGCTAGCCAAGCGTCGATTGCTCAGCGGGCTGGCTTGAGGCGCTCAGGTAGATCGCCTGGCGGGGTGAAAACGTATCGTCGCCCGGCGCGATGTTGCTTGAGAAATCCAGCTTGAGCAAGCGGAAGCAGGTCGTTCCTCGCTGTCTCGTGCGTGACGCCGTGGCTTGAAGCATGTGACTGGAAGGTGTAGACGGCATCCGGCGTCCTGAGCGCGTTACCCAGCAGTGCAAGTTGCCTGTGATTGAACTGGCTGGATCCCTTTAGTAGTCGTTCCACATCACGCACGTCCTTGATCTTCTGGCGAAGGTACTGATGGAGTTGATCGACGGCGCGTTGGATGACCTCCAGCTGGTACAGCAAGAAGTAGGTCGTGTCCCGTTCGTCCGTCTCCGTCAGGATGAAAGATCGTGTGTATCGCGCCGGGGCGTGCCGAAGGATGCGGGAGATGGAGAGGTACTCGACAAGCCAGTATCCGCGGGTTCGCATGTACCAGTAGAACAGCGCTCTGGCGGTTCTGCCATTCCCATCCTCGAACGGATGGTCATAGGCGAGCCAGAAGTGCAGCAGGATCGCCCGGACCACGGGGTGGATGAAACGATCAGGGTTCTCGCCTTCGTTGGCGAAATCGCAGAGCGCTCGCAGTCTGGCGGGTAGCTGCTCGGCTGGCGGTGGTTTGTGAATCAGGCTGCCGTCGAGGCTGTCCACAACCGCGATGCGCTCCTCGTCTGGGCGTTGGATCCGCCCGGCCGCGTCGGGGTTGTCCAACGTGCCCTCCGTCAGGATGCGCTGCAGCTCCACGATGGTTTCGGGCGTGAGCTCGTCATGCATCGAATCGCGCATGTAAAGCATCGCTCGATAGTTGTTGACGATCATGCGCTCGCTGCGATCTTTGGGCTCGCGTTCTGATCGCAGCAGATCCTTGGCGACTCGACGGGTTGTCGTCGCTCCCTCGAGCTGGCTCGAGCGGATCGCCTCCTCCATCAGGGAGTTGACGAGATAGTGCTGGCGGGCTTGCTCGTCCGCTGTGACGACCTCTGACATGGCCACCTCGCCGCTGCAGCGCTGGTCCACGTAGTGGAGGCGTCTGGCAACTGCATCGGGAACGCTGTAGAAGAATGCTGCGCCGGAGGCATCGGCCAGGGGAATCGCGCGCAGCGCGGATTGGCGTCCCCACTTGATGAGGAGCCACCACTCCTCGTGGGTCAGGTTGGCCGGGGGGTCCAGTTGGCGGAGCTTGTCCCAGTGGACGTAGTCGCGACCGTTCTCGGCGATCTCGAGTTGCAGAAGCTCGAACATTCGCTCAGGGCCGAGACGCGCTGTGAGCTCATGAAACTGGGGTGGGGGGGCGACGTACATGATGATCCAAATAACTCCAAATAACTCCAAATTAGTCCAAGGACTTGGAGTTTAGCCGCCTTGATCCAAAAATTTGGCCAAATTTGGATCAATTTGGATTTAGATCCGGATCTGGCTAGAGGATGTTCACGGCCCGCGACACGATCAGCCCGATCGTGACCAGCGAGACGAGCGACTGCAGGCCCATGATGCTCTTGGCCATCGGCGTCAGCGGCATGGTGTCGGTGGGCGAGAAGGCGGTGGCGTTGGTCAGCGACACGTACAGGTAGTCGATGAACTTGGGCCGCCAGTCGCGCGGCTCGATCTTGTCGTCGGTCATCTGCGGGAACAGGAAGTCGGGCGGGTCGTCGTGGCCGACCGCGCGTTTGCCCGGGCCGCCGCGGTCGATCTCCCAGTACCACAGCCCGAAGATCAGGAAGTTGGTCAGCCAGATGGCCATGCCCGCGATGATCAGTTCGCGCGCCCCGGTGCGGCCTCCCGAGATTTCGTGGTGCAACAGGAAGTGGGTGAGCTCCACCAGCGAGAACACGTTGGCGGCGCTCACCAAAGCCACCAGGCCGACGGCCAAGCGTCGGCGCAGCTGGTGTTCCTGCTCGAGCTGGCGTGGCGTGGCCGCCAACAGGCCGAGCACCAGCGCGGCCTCCAGCGCGGGGAGTAGCCACGCGGGGCCCACCGTCAGCCGCTTGGGCAGCGTCAGCTGCAGCACGATCGCCGCCACCACCGTCATCTGTGCCGGCCAGATCGACTCGACGGCGCCCGGCGGCGGATATGGCCGACCGGTGCTGGCTGTAGATGGCTGGGCCACGAACCGAGAGCGTAGGGGGAGGATCGGCTGGCAACGCATGGCGTAGGGGCGCTGTGCGCGCTAGCCTGAAGGGCGATGGGCATCGAGAATCCCGTACACCTGCTGTTCATCGCGATTGTGGCGCTGATCGTGCTCGGTCCCAGGCGCCTGCCCGAAGTGGCGCGCGCGCTCGGCCACGGGCTGCGCGAGTTCCGCGAGGCGGTCAGCCAGGGGTCCGACCAGACGATCACCCAGCAGCCGGCGGCGCCGCAGCAGGTTGCGCAGCAGGCGGTGGCACAGCCGCCGACCGGCCCGCCGCAGCCCTCTACCTACGACGCCGACGCGCAGGCTTCCACTGCGTTCAGTCCCCCGGAGGCGGTTGATCCGGCTGAGCATGTACGGTCGGGCGATGCGCCTGATCGTGGCCCGCTGTGAGGTCTCCTACGTAGGTCGCCTGACCACCGTGCTGCCGGAGGCGGTGCGGTTGCTGATGCTGAAGGCTGACGGCACGTTCATGGTGTGGGCCGACGGCGGCGGACCGAACGTCAAGCCGCTGAACTGGATGATCCCGCCCACAGTGGTCGAAGAGGAGCACGACGAGCACGGCGCACTGCGCCGCCTGGTGGTCCGCAAGGAACGCCAGGAGGACCGCCTGGACATCGGCATCGCGGAGGTGCTCTCCGAAGTGGAGCACGAGCTGGAGGTGGACGCGTCGCTGGAGAAGGAGGGCGTGGAGCGCGAACTGCAGGAGCTGCTGGCAAACTCGCCGGAGTGGTGCGGCGAGGGTCTGCGTCTGGTGCGGCGCGAGTGGGCCACCGACATCGGTCCGGTGGATCTGATGTGCAAGGACGGCGAGGACGAGTGGATCGCGGTGGAGATCAAGCGCATCGCCACCATCGACGCTGTGGAGCAGCTGGCGCGCTATCTGGAGCGCATCCGCTTGGACCCAGCCATGGGCTCCTGCCGCGGTGTGCTTGCCGCCCAGACGATCAAGCCGCAGGCACGCACGCTGGCGGGCGCTCGGGGGATCGACTGCGTGGAGGTTGACATCGAGGTGCTACGCGGCGAACGCGAGCCCGAGCTGCGTCTGTTTGCGGCATAGTTCCGGCCATGAGCGATCAAGAGCAGCCAGAGGTCCTGACCGAGCGACGCGGCAGCGTGTTGCTGATCACGCTGAACCGCCCGCAGGTGCGCAATGCGGTCAACGCGGCGCTGGCAGAAGGTGTGTCCAACGCGCTTGACGAGCTGGACGGCGACGACGGGCTGTCGGCCGGCGTGTTGACCGGCGCCGGCGGCTTCTTCTGCGCCGGCATGGACCTGGGCGCGTTCGTCAAGGGCGAGTCGGCCTGGTTTGGCGATCGCGGCTTCGCCGGCATCACCCAGCGCGCCTCGCGCAAGCCACTGATCGCCGCCATTGAGGGCTTTGCGGTGGCCGGCGGCATGGAGATAGCGCTGTCGTGTGACCTGATCGTGGCCGCTCGCGGCGCCAAGATGGGCATCCCCGAGGTCAAGCGCTCGCTGGTGGCCGCCGGGGGCGCGCTGCTGCGGATGCCGCGGCGCATGCCCTATCACGTGGTTATGGAGCTGGCGCTGACCGGCGATCCGCTGCCCGCCGAGCGCTTCCAGGAGTACGGGTTGGTCAACCGGATTGCGGAGCCTGGGGCGGCTGTTGACGTGGCGCTGGAGCTGGCCGCCGCGCTGGCCAAGAACGGGCCGCTGGCGCTGATGGCCACCAAGCAGATCCTGCAAGAGCAGTTCGACTGGGCCAGCGGCGAGATGTGGGAGAAGCAGGGCGCCATCTCCGGGCCGGTGTTTGCTTCTGAGGATGCTCGGGAGGGTTCGAGCGCGTTCAAGGAGAAGCGGGAGCCGGTTTGGAAGGGGCGCTGAAGCGTTGATCCGCTCGGCCGCGACGCTTCGCGTGGCAGCCGCCCGGCTCAACGCTTCAGCTCTGGCGAGTTAGGTAGGGCTGCTTAACCTGCACTATTTCGTGGCTCTACATCAATCAAAGTGAACTCGGGTGGGCGCACGGTAGAAGTGGATATAAGTGCGTCGCGCACGACCAGCAACGTGGCGCGAACCTGGGCTCCCCAGAGATTCCCGTCGCGGATCTTGGCCTCAACCTCTGGCAGGTAGACGCCATTGACCACGCGCTTCCCCTTTAGAAGTGCGTGTCGAGTCGCGTCGCGATCCAGCCTCAAGCCAAATCCATGCTGTTCCTGGTTAGCGATTGACAAGGTTCCAAAGGCCGTGATCTTTGTCTCTCGTGGCTCGGTCGAGGCCCTTAGCTCTTCGACAACGCGTGAGGCCTTTGCTGGAGTCAACTCGATGGGCTCATGGGCGGGAGCCTTGATTGTCAGCGTGACATCCGCATGTGCAACGGCGTTGGCTAGTGTTTTGTAGGCGCTGGCTACGTCAGTGCCGAAGCCAACCGCGACCTCGGGTGCCTCCGTAGACGGCACTGCGACCAGATCGGAAGCTAGCTGGGACGCAACAAGAATGTCAGTTACGGCGCCACGCAACGCACGGTTGATCGCGTCCGCTTGCTCGGAGGACGGGGAGTTACCGGCAGCGGCGCTAAGCCGACGCGCAGACTCTAGTTTTTCTTGTGCTCTGGCAGCTTCAAGGTCGGGAGCGCGGAATTCAACAGTGACCGATTTTGCGAAGCTCAGTCGCTCTAGTTGAGGCTTAGCGCCTAGTGCACTAAATAGCTTGCAGATCCGCACTATCATAAGCCCTATGGCTTCGCCGTCACCAGATGTTTTCCCGATGTAATCACCCTCAACTGTCATCTGGATCGGAGCATCTGCCTCGTGGCCCGAAAAGAACGACCAGCTTCCTAGCCTTTTCTCCATTTCTTCGCGCAAGGCCTTGTTGCGCGCCCGTTTCGTTTTCAGCCCCGGTAGGAACCCAGACGGCGCCGTTGCGGCGGTCGACTCAGTATCAACGACAGGCTCCTGGTCCTCGCCTGGAGAGTCGTCGTCAGCGGAATCTGTGGTCATTCATAGACTGGCGTGGAGGCCAACAAGCAACTCCCAAAGCACGAGCGCGATCGTTGTGAGGGCGAGAATCTGTGTTCCGATCACAAGCCTAAACCTTATCTTGTTCGCCAGTCGGTGAGATTCCACTATGAGGGCATAGAGTTCTGTAAAGGCGTCCCTGGCTGATCTCTCCGTGGGCGCAGTCTCGATCGTGTCGAGAACAATCTCTGGAGTTAGGTTGCGGCTGCGTAGAGGCAACTCAGCGACGAGCAGACCCACTGCGCATAGAGCAAGGGCAAGTGCCGCCCAAGCTGTATGGCTGATCAAGGTGCTGGTGCGATGGCCAAGGGTTGCGGCCTTTGTGACGTATGTCCCGTAGGAGACCGTCTGTACGACCGCAAAGAACGTAGCGGCGAAAGCAAACGACTGTCGAGATCGGGCACGCGTCTGACGGGGTCCCTATGAAGTGATCCAGGCTTTGTGTGTGTTCGTCATGTCCCCGTGGTGGGATGAGAGGATGGACACGATCATGAAGCGACGTAGGCATACGCCGGAGCAGGCTGTTAGGAAGATCCGTGAGGGCGAACGGCTGTTGAATGAGGGGCAGGATCTCGCTC
>CAVRQK010000011.1:0-116179 GCA_963723325.1 uncultured Solirubrobacteraceae bacterium
ACGTTATGAGTCAGAATGCCTCAAATGACTCTGAGATATAGCATCCAAAGGTAGATTTACCGACTATTTTGAGGTAAAGTTGTGTTCAGCCCTCATAATTCTCGCCCCAGAGGAGGACACTCCCAATGGATGACATCGACCGGACCCTGCTGACGGCGCTGGTCGACGACGGACGTCTCGTTTCCAGCAGCTCGCCTCGCGGGTGCATCTCAGCCCCGACGGCACCGCGAACCGGGTAAGCGCATCTACGTCAGTCCGGCGTACTCGCCGGGTACCACGCCGAACTGGACCTCGCGAAGTTGGGCCATTCGCTCGGCGCGCTCACCGACGTGAAGCTCAAGGAGTCGATCGACCGTCACCTGTTCGAACAGGACCTGCGCGACGTCCCCCAGGTGCTGGGCGCCATCCACACCACCGGCGAATTCGACTACCAGCTACGGATCGCCACGCGCAGTTCCGAGGAACTGCAATCGGTCATCGACAACCTTCGTCGACTCGGCGCACGTGACATCCAGAGTCGCATCGTCCTCGGCGAGGTCAACTTCAACCCGGCGAGACTGCTGTCGGCGCCCTGAATCGAGCTCGCGCGGGGTCGACTCACGACTCATGGCCGTCGCGCGAGGACACTGGGGTCCGCAGCGTGTGGCCCACCGAGGGATGCATCAAGAAGCCGCCGAGCGCCGCCAACAGCGCGAACACCGACAACATGACGAACGCGTACCGGAACGGCTCGCTCGTCAACGAGGCCGAGGTGCCGGCGATCAGGGCCCCGATGCGCAGTGAGACGGCGCCGGCTGCGATGGCGAAACCGGCGAACAGTTGCTGCACAGTCGCCGCCAGAGTGTTGGCGTGGTTCATCTGTTCCTCGGGGACGTCGGCGAAGCTGAGGGTCATCAACGCCGTGAACCCGATCGACCGAGTCACGCCGTTCACGAACGCGATGAGCCCGATCACCGCCAACGCCATCGCCACGGTGATGGACGAGAGCGCGAGGAGGGTGAGCGACGCGCCGATCGTGGCGGCGATGACGACCGTGCGATGACCGAATCTGTTCAACACCGCAGTCGTGAACGGCTTGGCGCCGATGTTGCCCACGAAGACGCACACGACCAGCGCGCCCGAGAGGATCGGGCTCCAATGGAAGACGTCCTGGAACAGCAGTGGCAGCAGCATCGGCACCGAGCCCGACGGCGAGGGCCAGGACTGCGAATCCGATGAGCGACTGGCGCAACGTCGTCACGTGCAGAACCCGAAGGTCGATGAAGGGGCGCGTCGAATGCAGGAGCTCCACGGCGGCGCCCGCGAGGATCGCGACGAACAGGCACCCCCACCACGCCACCGACGACCACGCGACGCCCGGAGTGGACGCCAGGTAGCCCACGTAGACCAGGCCCCCCAGTGAGGTGCACGTGAGCGTCATCCCGACCCAGTCCAGGGCGACGCGGGTGCGCGCAGCGGGCGGGTGCGGCATCATCCGGAACGCCAGGACGAGCGCGACGACGCCCAACGGCACGTTCACCAGGAAGATCACCGCCACGAACCGATCGTGACGATGGCGCCGCCAGCAACGGTGCGATTGACGGGCGCCAGGAGTGCGGGCCACACGACGTACGCGATCAACCGCATCACGTCGGACTTCGCGGCGTTGGCGAGAACGACCAACCGTCCCACCGGCACCATCAACGCCGCGCCGACGCCCTGCGCCGCTCGGGCCACCACCAGTTCCCAGAAGGACGTGCTGGCCGCACACCATAGCGAGGCGACCGTGAACACGGCGATCGCCGCGATGAAGACCCGACGTTCATCCCATCGAACGACCAACCAGCTTCCGAAGGGGATGAACCACGGCGAAGGTGATCAGGTAGGCCGACATCACCAGACTGACCGACACCGACGCCACACCGAACGCCTGGCCCAATCGCGGTGCCGCCGTCGTCACGATGGTGATGTCCAGGTTCTCCATGAAGAAGCAGCCCGCCACCAGTAGGGCGATTCGGCGTCGCTCGTAGAATTAAGCGCGTGCACCGACGACGCCGAATAGATCGAGCGCCGTCACCACCACGGTGACGATGCCACCCGGTGACCGCCGACGTGAACGGAGCGTCATCGCACGCTCGGTGCCGACGCGGCGTCGCCGGCCACGGCAGTCCGACGTTCTCTCGACCAGTTCGACTCACGTGCAGCCCTTCGCCACGACCTACGATTCACGCGGACGACGTCGCAGCGTCGAACGATGACGCACGACCCGGCAGACCGCGATGTGACGAGACTACATTTGACCCATGAACGACGGCGCGAAGGGGTTCGGCGGCTTCGACGTCCCCGACTGGATGCCCTCGATCTCCTCCAGCCCGATCTCGCAGTGGTGGCGAACCCTGCGGGTCTCGAAGTCGACGCTCTCCAAGGACGCCATCGCCGGCATCCCCGGCGCGGTGGGCTCGGTCCCCGACGGCATGGCCTCGGGTGTGCTGGCCGGGGTGAGCCCGATCTTCGGACTGTACGCCAGTATCCTGGCATCGTCGGTGGACTCCTGTCGAGTTCGGCGTTGATGGTGGTCACCACCACGAGCGCGGCGGCCCTCGCCGCCGGCTCGACGTTGTCGACGATCGCACCGGACAAGCGAGAAGGGTCCCTGTTCCTGCTCGTCCTGCTGGCGGGCCTGTTGATGTTGCTGGCCGGAGTGTTTCGCATGGGTCGTTACGTGCGCTTCGTCAGCCAACCCGTGATGCTGGGCTTCCTCTCCCGGCGTGGCGATGAACGTGGTCTTCTCCCAGCTGGCCGACTTCACCGGGATTCGAGGCGGTACCGGACAACCGATCGCCAGGGCCTGGCACGTCGTGACGAACATCGGCCAGATCGAGCTCACGACGGCGATGTTGGGCGCCGTCGCGATGATTGCTGCTCGTCGGTTTCGCCACCACCGAATTCCGACAGTTCGGCGCGCTGCTCGCCATCGTCATCCCCACCGTCATCAACCTCGTGGCCCACCTCGATTCGGCCAAGGTGAGCGAACTCGGTGCCATACCTCGAGGTGTTCCCGTTGCCGCACCTCCCGCACCTGAGCTATCTGACCCCAACATCATCGTCTCGGCGTTCGCCATCGCGGTGATCGTGCTCGTCCAGGGCGTCGGCGTCGGCGAGACCGTGCGCACCCCCGGTCGCCAGCGGCCCGACGTCGACCGGGACTTCATCGCCGAGGGTGCCGCCAACCTCGTATCGGATCGTTCCGGGGCCTCCCCGTCGGCGGTCGGTCAGCCAGAGCGCCCTCAACGCCGCCGCGGGAGCGAAGAGTCGATGGGCGGCCAGTTCCAGGCCTGGCTCCTCGTCGTCGTCGTCCTTCCTCGGGGGTGATCGGCCAGGTGGTCATCGCGTCGTGGCCGGACTGCTCATCGTCGCCGCGGTGCAGTCCTTCGACCCAAGGAGATCCGGCGGCGTGGTCCGTCGGACGAAGCGCCTGAATCTGCTGGTCACCGTGACGTTCCTCGCGACGTGGCGTTCCCATCGCCGAAGCGGTCGGGATCGGCGTCATCGTGTCGCTGTTGATGCAGCTCAACCGCGAGGCGCTGGACCTGCGCTCGTCGCGCTGAGCGTCGTCGACGGCAACTCGTCGAGAGACGTGCCCGATCTCCTGCCCACGACGAGACGACGGTATACGTCGACATGTACGGCAGCCTCTTCTACGCCGGCAGCTCGCACGCTCCAGGTCCGATTCCCTAAGCCCGACGGGGCGACAACCCGGTCGTGGTGCTGCGGATGCGCGGACGTGGCATGCCGCCATCGACCTTCTACTTCGTCATCTCGGCGTACGCGAAGGCGCTCGACGACCGAGGCGGACAAGCGGTTGCTCAGCGGCGTCGACCCGAACCGTGCACCAACGCATGAGCGACATCAACGAGTCCGAGGTGCTCGGGAACTACGAGATCGTCGGACGCCCCGACACGATGGGCGCCTCGACCCTCGCAGGCGTACGGCTCGGCAACGCCTCGATCCTCCGACGTCGCATGACACCTCGGACTGAGCTCGGCCGGACGCGACTCGGCGCGAATCCGCCGAGCACGCACCTCGGTAGGATGCCACGTATGGCCTCCGCGTGACGAATCGCTCCCCCAGCACGTCACCGACCGCGATGACCGCGTCCGTCGATTCCACTTCGGGGCCTGCGCTCAACCGTTCCCACCACACGGTGACTCGACGACATGACCTTCTCGTGGCGCCGGGGTCGCTCGTGGGCCTCCTCGGACCCAGCGGCAGCGGCAAGACGACGTGATGCGTGCCTGCCCGGGTTCCAGATCATCGAGGGCGGGACGGTGCAGTTGCTCGGCACGAGCCGGGTTCGCGCCTCGCTGCGCCACCGCGTGGGCTACGTCCGCAGGTGCCCGCCGTCTACACGGACCTGACGGTGCAGCGAGAACCTCCGCTACTTCGCCCGGGTCCTCGACGTCACGTCGACGACGTCAGCGGGTGATCGACGAGGTCGACCTCGCATCGCAGGCTCGGTCACTCGTTCGCATCCTGTCGGGGGGGAGCGCGCCAGGGTCTCGTTCGCGACCGCGCTGCTCGGTCACCCCAGGTCCTCATCCTCGACGAGCCGACGGTCGGGCTCGACTCGGGTCTTCGCCGGGACCTCTGGGCGACGTTCACCGCACTCGGCAAGAGCGGGTCACCCTGCTCGTCTCGAGCCACGTGATGGACGAGGCGGCCGCTGTCAACGACTCCTGTTCTTACGCGCCGGCGTGATCCTCGCCGACGTGACGCCAGCCGAACTCCTCGAGCACACGTCGTGCCCCAGCTACGACGAGGCGTTCGTGCGACTCATCGTTGAGATTGACGAATGTGTAAGCACCACTCTCGTGCGTAGCCGCCTGACGGGTGTCGTTAGTGGACAGATCGACCAGACTAAGTGTCGCACCGGGAACCACGCCTCCCGGTGGCGTCCACTACCGTCACAGCAATCGTTCCCTGAGAGCCGGACTGCGCTCGTCCTATTCCCATCGACATGGCAATCAGCAGCAACCCTGACAGCAGGCACAGCGTCCTGATGGTTTTTTGCGTCATCATAATTCTCTCCTCCACACGGGGCCCATTTCGTTGGAATTCAATCAGTCTTGGGAAAACCTTTCCTGGAAAGCACCGGCTGGCTGTCGGCAGTGTTCAGCAGGACCCGGCCAGCATACGCACTCAGGCAACTCCCGATTCAGCAGAAAACGCATTCACGTATTTAACCTAGTGCAGAATTATGCATGCAATTTTGTATTTTATGCAAGATATATTCTTAATTTCCACTTTTTTCTTGCTCAGCGGCTCCGTTCGCGGACGTCGGTTCTCTGGTTGGCAGGCATGGGTTCTACAACCGTTATTCACACATATCTCTTTTAAAATTCAATAGATACTTGGAGTCGCCCTGCCCGGGGGAGGGCGACTTGTTCCAATCCGGCGGCAACTCTTCCAGGAGGTTGCGCACAAAGAAATCCATCAGCTTGCGCTCTCCGTAACGGCCCCCGGCGCCGTGCCCGCCGCCCGGAACAAACAGCAGATCGAAGTCCTTGTTGGCCTTGATCAGCCGGTCGGCAACCTGCAAGGTCGTGGCCGGGTCGACATTTTTGTCCATTTCGCCCACCACCAGCAGCAGCTTGCCCTGGAGCCGCCACGCGTTGTCCACGTTCGACGACTCGGCATACCACGGCCCCACCGGCCAGCCCATCCACTGCTCGTTCCACCAGATCTTGTCCATCCGGTTGTCGTGGCTGCCGGAGTTGGCAACCGCCGCCTTGTAGAACTCGGGATGAAACAGCAGCGCTCCCATGGCGTTTTGCCCGCCCGCTGAGGTGCCGAAGATGCCCACGCGCGAAATGTCGTACCAGGGATACTTCGCCGCGACAGCCTTGTGCCACAGAATGCGATCGGGGAAGCCTGCATCTTTCAGATTGCGCCAGGCTACGTCGTGAAAGGCGCGCGAGCGGTTGTTCGTGCCCATGCCATCGATCTGCACCACCACAAACCCCAGCTGCCGTCAGCGGCTCAACGCGCGTGGTAAAACTCTTGGGCACAAACGAGCCTTGCGGCCCGGCATAGATGTCTTCGACCACCGGATACTTCTTGTTGGGATCGAAGTCCAGCAGGCCGGTAAATCACGCCCCAGATCTGCGTCTTCCCATCGCGGCCCGCAGTGTGAAAGGGCTCTGCCGGCTGCCATCCGGCGGCTTTCAACTGCGCATTCGTCGGCGCGTATCGACAGCCATCGCCAGGCTGGCATCGGACGGCGCGGTGCAGTTCCATCACCGGCGCCAGATCCAGCCGCGAATAGGTGTCCACAAAGTACTTTCCGTCCGGCGAATAGCTCAGCGTGTGATCGGCTTTGGCCGGGACAGTGGCGTCAGCCCCGTGCCGTCGAAGCCGAATCTTGTAGCCATGAACGTAGTAGGGGTCTTCGTCCGGGTCCATGCCGCTGGCCTCGAAGTAGATCTCGTGGCTGGCTTCGTCTACGCGGTCCACGGCCCGCACCACCCAATCGCCGTGCGTAATCTGCCGGCTTCATTTGCCCATGGCGCCCGTATGCCCATCGAACAGATACAGATGCTCCCAGCCATCGCGCTCCGAGGCCCACAGAATCTCTTTGCCATCGTCCAGATCCTTGCGATAGTACTTGCCGTGGTCGTACTGGTTGCGGGTCAGCGGCTCGTAGTTGATGAACGTGCTGCTCGTCTCCTCGATCAGCGTGCGCGCCTTGCCGCTGGCCGCATCCACTTCAATCACGCGGTAAACCTGGTGGCCGCGCTGGTTGTACTCGAAGGTGAATCCGCGCGAATCCTTCCACCACGCAAACGGCGTCATCTCATAGGGATTGGGAAAGAGCGCATTGTCGATCGGCAGTTCACTGCTTGCGCCGCCACATCGAACAGCACCGGCTGAAAAAGCGCCAGCACATCGCCGGCCTTGGGATAGACCATCGACGAGTACTTCGGCTGGAGCTGGTCGGCAGGCGAAGACTCAACGTAGTGAACCTCGCGCCTGTAGCCGGGACGGATGCGATAAGCCGCCAGATGCTTCGAGTCCGGAGACCAGGCCAGCGTGTCCAGCGCGTAGTAATTGCCCTCCGAGCCGTCCTGGCTCAGCAGGATCGTTTGCTGCTCCGCCTCCGCCGGCGCTCGCGTGGGCCGGACGCACCGCGACGTTGTAGTTCTCGACGAACGCCAGCCAATTGCCATCGGGTGATGCGACGGCATGGGCAGGGCCGTTGACGGCCGGCGGCGTCGAGTCATATCCGCCATCGTCGTCCGCGGCAGGCGAACCTGGCGGCACCGGCAGTTTTGCGCACGTGTAGGCCGTCAAATCGCAACGCCAGCGTTCCTTGCTCCCTCGCGCACAAACTCCAGAGCCGCACCCTTTGTCTTCCATATGAAGATGGCTGAACGGCAGCGCCTCCGCTTTGACCGGCTCGCCAAGCTCTTTGCTCAATGCCGCGGCCAGCCGCGCATGGTCAAAGGCCGGCTGCCATGTCTGCTTCTCCGCGTCGACCAGGATGAATTCGTGCCCTCCGGGCACAGTTCTGCGATAGACGAAGCGATCTGTCCCTTCAATCCACTCAACCTGATCCGGCAGGTGGAGCACCAGACCTTCGATACTTCTCCTGGAGGGTCAGCGCGCGTCGTAGTCGGCCGGAACACAGCTCGCACTCATCCTGGCCGGCAGCGAGGCCAGTGGCAAGAAAAGGGTCGCCAGGGCAGGATCGCAGGCAAAGCGTCCGCGCCGGAAGAGCGAGAGCAATCCAGCTCAAATTTGAGACATTGCATCGGCAACGAGTCCTTTCGAAGAAAGATCAGGATCCGGCAGGAGCATGGATCAATCGCTGCTGTCAGCGACGCGTGGGCTCAGGAGATAGCCGCTCGCAGCAGCCAGCGTGGAAACGGTGCGCGGGAAAGACCGGCGGCCGGCCACCTGAATTCTCCCAGCCGAAGATGAACTGCGGCCGCTGCGCCGCAGACGCGCCCCTGGCAGGCGCCCATGCCGCAGCGGGTATGCAGTTTGGCCTCGTGCCAGGAAGTGCACTTTCCAGCGCAGCGTAGTGACGTCCTCGCACCGGCAGACCACAGTCTCCGCCGCCGCCAGCGCCGCAACTCCGCACGCAAGGCAAAGGCGCGGTCCAACCGCTGTGCAAAACGTTGCAGCCTTTGCCGCTGCGGCACCAGAGCATGGGCTTCGGACTCGCAACCGGCTGCCGCCCATCCCGCGATCTGCCCTTCCACCAGCGCCTTTTCCAAACCCCCAATACCGGTCAACTCGCCCACACAGGCCACGCCTGGCACAGAGCTCTGCTGACAGACATCGACGGCGACATATCCCCCGACGACTCGGCAGCCAAGCAGGCGAGGTAACTCCAGGTTGGGCACCAGATGAATCCGCAGGCCAGCCAGTCGCATGCCACCGTCCACTCTTTGCGTCCGTCGGTCAACGTGACACGACTCAACGCGGCCCGGCCCTCGACCCGCGCCACCCAGGGCTTGTACGATAGGCGAGCTCGATTGTCTTCAACCGGTACGCGCTCCCTCGGCGAGTTTGCCGGGCTGGCCCAACAACGTGAGGCCAAAGCCGACCAACTGCGCCAGTCGGGCCTGCTCGTAGATGCCCGCGATGCTGGCGCCCGCGCCACCAGCCCCGCAGCTACCGCCAGCAGCAGGGGTCCGCTGCCCGGCCACCACCACCCGCTTGCGCCGGGGATCGGGCCTGCCTTTACCAGCGCCTGCAACCCGCCCGCGCCCAACACCCCAGGCAGCGTCCAACCTGGAAACGGCAGAAAGCGCTCGCGTGCCCCGGTCGCAAGAATCAGCCTCCCAAACCCAACGTCGCGACTCTCGCCGTTGCGCTCAGACGAGAAGGCCGCGCGCCGGGCGGTCGATCGCCTGCCAGCCAGACCACACCTCGCAGTCAGTCCGTTGACGTCTTGGCGGCGCTGCCCTTGACCTCGCCGACGCCACCCACGATCGTGTCGCTGCCCGTGGCTTTGCCGGGGTAGCAGAACTCGGCCTTGCCTTCGGTGCCCGCGAACACGGAGCCGGAGGCGGTGTTGGCGCCACTGACGGTGAAGTCAACCCTGACGCCGGGCAGCACGTTGCCGTTCTGGTCGGTGACGGTTGCTGTGACGCACGCTTCGGTGTTCACCAGCACGGTTTCGGTGGCGGGCGCGAGTGCGACGTTCGTCACTTCGGCGACTGGGGCGAGCGACATCCCGCCGAAGTAGCCGTAGCCGTTGTAGCTGGAGAACCCGTATACGAACGCGCCGAACGGCTGGCCGTTGCCGGTGATCCGGTGGTTGCCCGGGGTGAGGTCGACCTGCGCTCCGGCGAATTCGCTGGAGCCGATAGCCGTGAATTCGGAGGCGAGCACGGCCGTGCCGTCGATCGCGACCAGTCCGACCGCGCTCTTGGGCACCACGAGGTTGACGTAGTTTTCAAACACGGTTTCAGAGTTGACCGGCGTTGTGATCGTGTATTCGGTCTCGAACTGCTGGTATGGCGGGATGTTGATCATGAACGGGTCGCCGGTGGTCTTGTCGTAGCTCGAGCTGTTCGAGTACTGCGCCAGCTCGACCGGCTTGTCGGACTTCCATTCGGCGGAGCCTTCGACCTCTCGCGAGAAGTGTTCGCCCGCGTTGAGTGTTGCCACGAGCGTGCCGTTGAGTTCGACGTGCGTTTCGTTCTGGTCGGCGGCGACCTGAAAGTCGTCGCCAGCCGTGCGAGTCTTCAGCGGGACAGTCAAGAACGACGTTCCCCATGCGTCCTCGGGGATGTTCTGTTCCACGATGTGGTCACATGCTGTGAATTCGTTGCTGGGAATGTTGGCGCACTCCTGGCCGCCGAATACCGACACGGGGGCGGTTGAGGTGATCTTCGTGCCCGTCAGATCTTCCGGATTGACGCTCGCCTGAAGCTGGTACTCCTGACCCTGGTTGAGCGTGATCGTGTACGGCGTGCCGGCGGGCCTGCTGGCGCCCGTGCCGCCTGCAACCGATGGCGTGATCGTGACTTCGGTGTCGTTCTGCGTGGCCACAACCGAGAACTCGGAGTTTCCGCCGAGCCCCGCGCCGAACGCGAGCACGGTATAGCTGGTGCCGACCACGCTGGTCGGCAACGCGGTGTAGGCGTCGGTTGTGAACGAGTAGTCGCTCAGCCCGTACACGATCACGGGCGCTTCGGCGCTGACGTGGATGCCCTTTTCTTCGATTCCGTCGGGCGTGTGCATCTGCGCGCCACTGGGCAGTTTCACCGCCGTCACAGCGCCCGGTGTCACGGAGAACGACTGGCTGAACGATTCCCCAGGGATCGTGACCGTGCCGTTCGTCGCCGTGCTACCGGTGATGTACAGCGTCAGTTGTGTCGCACCGCCGTAATTGGTGGGAAAGCCCAGCCAGAATTCCCTGCCGGCGTTGTTCAGTGGTTCAGCCTGCGCGGCCGTCAGCGGCAGCAAGGTCAATGACGCGAGCGCCGCAGCCAGTGCGACCAGCCCGTAGCGCTTGATGATGGTCAGTCTTCGCATGTCTACTCCTATCTGATGCTCTTGACACGGGAGTGTGTCGATGCCAGCTGTGTGACACATCGGCGAAGCTCCATCTGTTTGGCGGTCGTTCCGTCCGATGGCACCCACCCTCACAGCCGAGATCCTGACCATCGCGTTTCGCGCAGTCATCGAGGGAAACTGCGCCAACGCCTCAGGGGTTCCCCGCACGAGTGTTTCTGTCCGACTGCCATGGCCGTACAGCAGCCTGGCCGTTGGGGCATTTGCGCGAACGCGCACGAACTCCTCCGCTCCACACGCGAAGAAGTGCGAGCGTGGGGTTGGCGGAGGCGTCCGTGGGGTGTAGCGGCACGCTCGCCGGACGGGGAGTTCCGGCGGCGTGGGTTTGCTCAGGCTATGCGCGCCGTGTGAGGCAGGGCACCGCTGCTTGCCGCAGTCCGGGTTCGGCGAACTACGCTGCTCGGTCCTTGAACCGGTTGGCCGGTGGTGCTACGGTCGTTTATGGGTGTCGAGGCATCCTTTGCAATGGCCTCGGCGTTCCCCCTACTGGATGGTGGACTGGGTGTGACCCGCTCAGCTCGGCTGTCGGACTGGACTCCGAGAGATGGCGCCATAGACGTTCGAGTACGTTGCCCCGACATGTCGATCGGCCATGCCGTTCGTGATCCCTGCCGGGTCAGCCTGGGCCTTCGGGCTACGGGCACGGGGGCGAGCATGCCGGTGACCACTGATCCGGGTGATGAGCGTGGATGATCCGCGGGAGCTGTGGTTTGCGCGCCTGTTGGAGGTCGGCCGCTCGCTGGTCACCGAGCTCGATACTGACGAGCTACTCGACCGGGTGTTGGAGACGGCCAGAGAGATCACCGGGGCGCGGTATGCGGCGATCGGGGTCCTGAACCCCAAGCGCACGGGGCTGTCGCGGTTCGTGACCTCGGGTTTGGATCGGCATGCGCACGATGCGATCGGGGACTTGCCGACCGGGCGTGGGGTTCTGGGGGTCTTGATCGAGCATCCAGAGCCGTTGCGTTTGGCTGATGTGGGGCGCCACCCGGGCAGCTACGGGTTCCCGGCGGGGCACCCGCCGATGCGTAGCTTCCTGGGTACGCCGATCGTGATTCGTGGCGAGGCGTGGGGCAACCTCTACCTCACGGAGAAGGAACAGAGGGCGGAGTTCTCCGAGCAGGACGAGGCGCGGCGGTGATCCTCGCGGAGTGGGCTGCTCTGGCGATCAACAACGCCAGGCTGTATGAGGCCAGCGAGCGTCGCCGCCAAGAGGCCGAGAAAGCCGTCCGCGGCCTTGAGGTCACACGCGATGTCGCAGTCGCGATCGGCAGCGAGATCGCGCTTGAGCATGTGCTGGAGCTGATCGCCAAGCGTGGTCGCGCGCTCGTCGACGCCAAGAGCCTCGTGATCATGCTGCGCGACGGTGAGGATCTCGTGGTGCACGCGAGCGCCGGCCACGTCCAGGACAAGCGCGGCGCGCGTCTACCGATCGCCGGCTCCACTTCGGGGCAGGTGCTGGAACAGGGGCGTACCGAGCGGGTCGCCGATGTCGATGCACGACTGCGGATCGCGCCCAGTGAGTTCGGGGTCGCGGATGCGCACACCGCGCTGCTGGTGCCGATGCTCTACCGCGGGCGAGGCGCTGGGTTTGTTGGCTGCGTTCGATCGTGGCTCCGATGATGAGACGTTCCGCGAGGATGACGAGCAGATGCTGCGCTCGTTCGCGGCGAGCGCGGCGACCGCTGTGGCGCTGGCTCAGAGCGTGCTCGCGGACCGGCTGCGCAGCACGCTCTCGGCGGCGGACGCCGAGCGCAAGCGCTGGGCGCGCGAGCTTCACGACGAGACGCTTCAGGGTCTCGGTGGTCTGCGGATACTGCTCTCGGCGGCACTACGAGGAGACGATCTCTCCCAGGCTCAGTCGGCCATGCGCGACGCTGTTGAGCGGATTGAGATCGAGGTCGAGAACCTGCGCTCGATCATCACCGATTTGCGCCCCGCCGCACTGGACGAGCTCGGCCTACGAACAGCGATCGAGACGCTGCTCGACCGCCACCAGGAACAGAGCGGGCTCACGATCGAGCACGACCTCACGATCCCGAGCCGCGAGACAGAGGCCGGTCGTCTCGATGGCGATCTCGAGACCGCCGTATACCGGATCGTGCAGGAGGCGCTCACGAATGTCGTCAAGCACGCCAACGCCGAGAAGGTACGCCTGACAATGCGCGAGCACGACGGCGAGCTACTGATAGAGATACAGGACGACGGCGACGGATTCGACACCCACGCCGCTGATCACGGCTTCGGGCTCGCCGGCATCCAGGAGCGCGTCAGCCTCACCGGCGGCGAGCTGAACATCCGCTCCGACGACGGCGGAACGCTGCTCACGGTCCGGCTCCCCGCACGGCGCAGCGGCAACCTGGACGCCAGTACTCAGGCCGAGCTTCCGGCATCGTCTGAGGCCGCGTCATAGCGGACGTGGCCAAGCCCTCGATCTGAAGAAGCGTCCGCGCTCATCCGCAGCCTGTCGAGCACGTGCTGACGCGCACGACCTGCCGGCCTGTGGACAGTGGAGAGAGGAAGTGGGGGAGGCCGCTCCAGGCGATGATCCAGCGCTCGCCGTTTTCGCTGTGCAGCGGCACCGCCAGCCGCACGTGTTCCGCTGGCGAGACCTCGACGGGGACGCCGAGGCGATTGCTGGGGGGTGCGGCCAGCGCCGCGTAGACCGCTGCGCCGGGGGGACGCGCGGAGAACGGCGGGTTGGGGCCGCCCAGCCAGGTGACGATCGGACCACCAGGACCCATTGCGGCGGCCACGCCGCTCGTCCACTGCCCCGGAGCAGAGACGGTCCGGGCGGCTGAGAACCGATCGCCGTGGCTGGGGGAGACCATCACGACTGAGCGGGCCGGTGTCGGTTCGCTGCTCGATGCCGTCGCCAGGAACGCCAGCAGCGGTGGATGGCCCTCGCCGCCGATGAGCACGACTTCGCCGGCCAGCGGGCCGTTCTGGCTCTTGGCCAGTGTCTGGGCCGGCAGGAACCTGCCGCGGTCGGGCGGGCGCACAGCGACCTGGGTGTAGCTCGGTCCCTGTTCTCCGCCCTCGGAGAGCTGGCGGTGATACCAGGCGATGACGATGCGCCCATTGCGGGCGATGTAGGGGGTCGCTACATCGTTCTCGTTGCCGACAGCCGCAGGGCCGATGTCGGCCACGGCTCCCCAGCCGCTCCCGTGCGGTCGGACCCGGACCAGCATGCGGCCGCGCTTGCTGTCGAACGCCACGACCATGTCAGAGGCAGCCCGTCGGCCTGTGGAGAGGCCGTGCGCGCCGGGGCCGACGGCCGCGGTGACCGCAAGGCCGTTGGCCGAGGAGGAGATCAGCTGCGGCGCGGCGAAGCCGCGACCCGGCAGGCGCACGCTCGCCCACACCTGCCGGTGGCCGGCGCGTGAGGAGCTGATCCAGGCCAACAGCAGTTCGCCGAGGCGGTTGCCGGCGAGGCTGGCCCTGCCTACCCAGACGACGTTGGCGACGGGAAGCGGGGAGTCGAAGCGACCGCTGACGTCGCCGATGGCGACGCTCGCCTTACTGGTGTTGACCCCGGTGCGGCGGAGGAGCAGCTGAGCGACCGCGCCGCCGCCAAGAGCTACGAGCGGGCCGCTGGCATAGCTCGCGGGCAGCCGACGCGGCGCACCGAACGGGCCGGACACCGGCGCGATCGAGTAGCTGGCGCCCGGAGGCCCGAAGATCTGATCTGCCGGTGGCTTGAGATCGTAGAAGCGCCAGAACGCCATGTCGCCGCTGAGACCGGAGGCGAGTCCGAGGTTGCCGATCGCATCGTGTGCGCCCGACACGCTCACCGCGGGTGACCAGCCGGCCGCCGGTGAGGACTTCGGCGCCGCCGCGCCGAGCGCCAACGTGCCCACAAGCGCCAGCGCAACCGCGCCACACACTCGTGCGGCGCGCGTTGGTGTGCGGCAGAGATGGCGAGCGTGCAATCGCATCACACCATCGTGCCTGCCCGGCCCCGCCAGTATCAGCGGGTAAGTCCGCGGGTGGCGTCGGGGAAATCACTGACGCCGCGCCACCGTGGCTTCCCGGCGTTGGAACATTACTGCCGGAGGCTGTGGGGGTTTACCGATGCGACCCGTCGCCGGCGCGAGCACCATTACCTGATAGCTGAGCCACGAGGTGTCTACTCCAGGAGGTGATAGCAGTGTTCGGCCATACGTCGGCGAGCGCGTCTATCACACGTGTCTGTGAAATGGAGATGACGAGGCCTCCAGCGGGCTTGCCTTGGCGATACCTGCTCAGCGGTGCGCCCGTGTGACGAGCATGCGCTGGGCGTGCGTGAGCGCGGCGTGGGGAACTCGACCCGCGCGAAGCGCAGTGTGACTTCGCTCCTGTCACGCATGGTTGTGACCACGGTCAGAGCGCGGTTTCACATCTGCCTTTCCGGCGAGCTTCCGGAAGGCGGGTGCGTGCTCGTGTCCCGCCACGACAGCTACTGGGATGGTGTGGTGGCCGCTGCGCTCGATCCGCGAGTGGTGCCGATAACGAGCAGCCGATGGCGATCGATCCCTGTGCTCGGATGGTTCCTGGATGCCTATGGGGTGCTGTGGACCGACGCTGACCCGATTGCGCATGCGATGGCGGTGGTTGGCCGCGGCGGCGTCTGCTGGCTCGCGCCACACGCCTTCGAGCGGGGGCAGGACGATGCTCGTGCGCATCTCGGCGCCACCCGCATCTGCATCGGAGCGGGCGTGCCGCTGGTTCCGGTTGTGCTGAGCGGTCTCAGCGATCTGACCCGCGGGCGCGGGCCCCGCAGCACCGCCGAGGTGTCGGTGGGGCCGCCGATCTGGCCCAGGGACGGCGAGGCGCCGGCAGAGTTCTCCGCGCGCGCTGAATTCACTCTGCCCAGAGCCGCATACTAGGCCCATGAGTCTTCATCGTGCGATCGCAGGCAAGGCCCTGCCGATCCCTGCTGGGGACAGGCACCCGCTGGTCGAGATGATGCTCACGCGCTTGGCCTCGGGGAGCCGACGAGGGATGCGCGAGGATCGAGCGGTGATTGCCCTGGCGGTCGAGGGTGGCGGATCCTGCGGCGTCGTTTCCGGAGGGATGTGCCTGCTGCTCGAGAAGGTCGGCTTGATTCGACGCGGTGGACGTCATCTATGGCACCTCCTCAGGCGCTTTGAACGGGTCGTTCACCGCTGCCGGGCAGGCAGCGTCGGCGCGACCAACTACCTGGACGTTGCCAGCAGCCACTTTGCCAACCCGTTGCGCATGTTGACTGGGTCGGCGAGCTTTATCGACTTCGACTACCTCTTCGACGAACTGATCGCCAACCGCAAGCCCTACGACCTGGACGGCCTTGCCGCGGGCCCGTCGTTCCGCGCGCTCGGGGTGGAACTTGCCAGCTCCGAGTTGCGGGTGCTGCGCGACTTCATCAACGTCGAGGAGCTCGCGGCGGCGGTGCGCTCGAAGCTGCTCGTTGCCGCTGCTGTCGGACGCTCCGCATCTGGTTCGAGGCAATCTCATGGCCGATGGCAGCCTGATCGAGTCGATCCCCTATGCCAGCGCGCGAAGGAGGCCACGCACGTGCTGGTGCTTCGCTCACGCCCAGCTGGGCACCGCCAAGATCCCTACCCGCGCGCACTCATCGAGCTGGCGCGCAGAGCCGCACACCCGGGGGTCGCCGCTCTCCTGCAGGCTCGGCCCGGTCGCTACAACGCTGAAGCCGAGCACCTCCAGAGGCTCGGCGGCGACGAACCATGTCTGCTCCAATCGCGGCGGCCCACACGACGCTCCCAGCGTCAGTCAACTCGAGCGCTCAAGCCAGGCAATTCGCGATGGCCTGGCAGCCGGCACGGGCGCAGCCGCGGCAACGTTCGGGCTGGCGCCGGTCGAGATCCTGTGGCAACCGGAACTCTATGAAACCGCGTGAGGCGCTCGTTCGTTACCACCGCGTGAGGAGCCTCTCACAATGCGGGTTCGTGCGGTGAGACATTCCTCACTGCCAGGTTAGGGCTGCGTTAGGAGGCCCGAGCAGAATCATGCGTTCTTACCAACCCGACCAAGGGAATGAAACGTGAACCGGATATCGACGTTGTGCGCGACGGGCGCACTCGCCATCGCTGCCGCAGCACTCGCAGGTTGTGGTGGCGGCTCTGCGACGGGTGCCACGGTGAAACCGAGCGCCGCCACCGCTACCCAGGCCGCCGCCGCGACGTCGGCGCCATCGCTGGCCATCTCGACGTACAAGACACCCGAAGACGGCACGCTCGTCAGCGGCGCCAACAACAGGACGCTCTACGTGCTCACGGCGGATGAAAAGTCCACATCAGCGCACGAGAAGCTCAGCACCTGTTACGGCGCCTGCGCCGTGGTGTGGCCTCCGGTGCTCGCCTCCGGTACGCCGACGGTGGCCGGGAAAGCCAACACGTCCTTGCTGGCCTCATCACGCGTCGTGATGGCACCAAGCAGGTTACCTACAACGGCCTCCCTCTGTACTACTACGCCGCGGACACGAAGGCTGGCCAGGCCACCGGCAACCACCTCAAAGACGGTTTCGGGCTCTGGGTGGGCGTGCTCGCGAGCGGCAAGCTGGCCCCTGACGGCAGCTCTTGAGCTAGGCCGGACCGACCGCGCGGAGCGCGGCGCATGAGCTCCCAGCCTGCGGGCCGAACCTCGGTTTGGCCCGCACGTGCTGGCGCGCCGAACCTGGCGCTAGCTTCCAGCGCCGGTTGCGAGCTTTGCCTGCTGCGCGCTTGGGGTGATTCGCACGACGTCCCACGCGAGCCCGAGCCGCTCGAGACTGTCGATCAGCCACCCGCCCGGGTCAAGTTGCCAGCGGGTCAGGCCGTGGTGTGCGGAGGTTGGGAAGGCATGGTGGTTGTTGTGCCACGCCTCGCCAAAGGTCGGTAGCGCAAGCCATGCGAGGTTGCGCGATTCATCGCCGGTGCTAAAGCGCCGCCGGCCGAAGAAGTGACACAGTGAATTGATCGAGAAGGTCGCGTGGTGAAGGAAGAGGATGCGGACGGCTCCACCCCAGAGCATGCCGGTCAGGCCACCGATCAGCGAGCCTGTCAGCGCGACGCCGAGACCAAACGGAAACGCAAGCCCGAGCAGGACCCATAGAAAGAACGTGCGATCGAGGGCGCGAATCAGTGGGTCGGCGAGGAGGTCCTTGGCGTAGCGCTCCTCACTTGCGCGGTCCACGCCGCGGAACATCCATCCGATGTGCGCGTGGAGAAGCCCGCGTACTGCCCCGCGCCAGCCGACACCATGGTCGGCGTGGGGACTGTGGGGGTCGCCCGGAAGGTCGCTGAAGCGGTGGTGCTTGCGGTGGGTGGACACCCACTCGATCACCGGCCCCTCCACCGCAGCGGAGCCCAACACGGCGAACAGCGCACGTAGCGGGCGGCCGGTCTTGAAGCTTCGGTGGGTGAACAGCCGGTGGTAGCCGACTGTGATCCCGACGCCCGTGATCAGATAGCTGATCGCCAGCACCACGAGGTCCTGCCAGTGAAGCGTTCCTCCCCAGGCAAGCCAGATCGCGAAGCCCAGCAGGAGCACGGGCACGACCGTGACGACGACGTTGGCGAGGCGATCTACGCTCTCGTGCTCGAGAGCCAGCGTGTCATCGCGGGCAGGTTTGTCAGACACGGGTTCCTCTTGGCCAAGCGCTTGCGTCCGCCAACGGTTTACCGGTGGCGGACGCGAATGGCCTAGACGGCCTGGACGTTGATCGCCTTGGGCCCCTTGTCTCCTGCCTCTGAGTCATAGGTGACCTTCGCGCCCTCAGCGAGCGAGCGATAGCCGTCCCCGATGATTGCGCTGTGATGGACGAACAGGTCCTTGGACTGGTCATCGGGCGTTATGAACCCGAATCCCTTGTCGTCGCTGAACCACTTCACTGTTCCTGCAGCCATTGTCTTCCTCCGGCGTCGATGTGTGCTGCGAACGCGGAAGTTGCTATGAGCAAAGGCTACGAGCGCTGGCACTACGGTGTTGGACTTTAGATCCAACCTGATACGTGCACGGTAGCATGGCCGGCGCGACCGCGAGCACTATCGACGGCAGCTGGCACCTCGAGGTGCGACGGCGAGCCGGCAAACCTGCGAGTCTCGCTCGATCGGAACCCGTGCCATAGTGGGCTGGTGCCATCATCTGAGAGTGTGTCTGTCCCTGATGGCGAGCCGCCCCATCGGCGGCAGGCGGCGGAATCGTTCGGGTCGGACCCTGAGCGCTACGATCGCGCGCGGCCGCGCTATCCCGACGTCCTGATCGAGCGCATCGTCGCTGCCGCCCCTGGACGACTGGTGCTCGATGTGGGCGTCGGTACTGGCATCGTGGCGCGGCAGTTTCAAGCGGCCGGTTGCAAGGTGCTCGGAGTCGATCCGGACGCACGGATGGCCGAGTTCGCGCAGCGCAGCGGGGTGGACGTCGAAGTGTCGACCTTTGAAGCCTGGAATGCTGCAGGCCGGAAATTCGACGCGGTCGTCTCCGGTGAGAGTTGGCATTGGGTGGACCCGATTGCGGGAGCGTCGAAGGCGGCCGAGGTGCTGCGGCCTGGTGGTCGATTGGCCGTATTCTGGGTCACGGGCCAGCCGTCTGAGGGCCTCGACGAAGCGTTCGCTGAGGTCTATCGCCGAGTCTTGCCAGAGTCGCTCGTCACGCGGCTCGGGACCAGATCGATGGAAGAGGCGCATTCAGCTATGTGCACCAAGGCCGCTGACGGCATGCGGGCGACGGGCGCGTTCGACGAGCCGGAGCAGTGGCGGTTCGAGTGGGCCAGGTCCGACACCCGTGACGAATGGCTGGACGCACTCCTGACGAGTGGCGCCGCCATTCCGCAGAGCGAACTGGCCGATCTGCTGGTGGGCATCGGGGAGGCGATCGATGCAGCGGGGGGAAGTTTCACGATGAACTACGTCACGTTCGTAGTGACTGCGGTGCGGAGATCGTAGGCACCGCACCGCACGGCCACCGCTTTGGCGCGCCCCTGGTCGTGGCTCCGTCAGGGGGCCGTCTCGTCATTTGGGCCGCGGTGCTGCTATCGCTTGGCGGCTGAGCAGGCTGGGCAACAAGCTTCAGACAGCCCGGCCCGGGGAGCCCAGCCAGCGCGCGAGTTCCAGCGCGAGCCCAACCTCGACCGTCCTGCCGGCGAGCGGCTCCGGCAGGAGTTCCTGCGCGCGTCTCAACCTGTTCAGGACGGTGTTGCGGTGCGCGCCGAGCGCGATGGCGGCGCGCGTGGCGTTCGACTCCTGCTGCACATATGTCCGCAGCGTGTCGCGCAGCGAATCGTCTGCCAGGGCGAGATCGCCAAGCACCCTCGCGGTGAACTCCCGCGTGCTGTCCTCCTCGGCAGAGGCGAGGATCACGGCGCGCAACTCGTCGTGGCGAGCGAATCTCACGTCCTGGCGGGAGCGGTGCATCAGCCGCTGCGTAGCCAGGGCGTCCATGTGACTGTGCCGGAACCCAGCCACGTCGAACCCCGCCGACCCGATCGCCACGCGCACCGCCGGTATGCCCTCGAGCGCGGCTGTGAGCGTCTCGGAGTCGGGTGCCTCGGCCGCAGCGAACCACATCCACAGCGAGGCCGAGCTGGGCGCGACCGTGAACGCTCGCCCTGCGCCGGTCGCTCGCGCGATCTCATCCGCCGCGCGGCCGATGGCGCCCTGGTCCGGGGAGGGGACGGTGCTCCACAGGATCGCGGCCACGTGCCAGCGCCGCAGCTCGTACTGCAGACGTGCACTGGCGCGATCAGCGGGAATCGGCGCGCCCGAAATGATCAGGCTGACGACCTCCAGTCGCTCTGCCTCCGTGCCGCTGGTCAGCGTCTCGCGCTCGCGGTCGATCTCCTCCCTGATGCCTGCCAGCGTGTCGTCGATGAACGCAAAGATCGACTGCGAGCTGACGTCGAGCAACTCGTGCAGCTCATCCAGGTCGCTGGTGAGCTCGAACGCCAGCTCCATCCAGCGGCGCCACGCCACGTTCTGGCCGGCGCGGTAGGCCTCGGTGGCGCGGTCGTCGAGCCCGCGGCGCACGAGATCCCTGGCCAGTCCGAGCGTGTCAGCACCCACGTTTGCGGCCACGCGCGCGCCCGGAGCACGGATGTTCGAGGTGAGCCAGTGAACCATGTTGGAGGTGTCGGTGGCGCGCATCGACGCCGACAGCGCTGGATCGGATGTGATCGACTCGCCCGCCGCCGCCAGCACCGCCTCATCGATCTCGCCAAAGATCTCCGGGGCATCCAGCATCAGGCGCGCACCGGAAGCGATCAGCTCGGCGCAGCGCGCACTCGGCGAATGCCACACGTCTTCATCGGCCACATGCCAAGGATACCGACGGGCTGTGCAAGGTGCACAAATTCCTGACGCAACATGGTCTGTATGACCCTGTTCAGTCGAGCCTCTGTCCGCGACAATCGACTTCAGGATCCAGGACGCCAAGACCGACGATGCGGAGGGTGGAGCGATGGCGAGCGCAGCGGGAACCGACGAGCAGGAGGGCACAGCGACCGAGCGCTTGGACATGGTCATCATCGGCGCTGGCATGTCGGGCATCGGCGCCGCCTGGTACTTGGAGCATCGGCTGCCCGGCAAGACGTACGTCATCCTCGAGCATCGCGAAAGCGCAGGTGGCACCTGGGATCTGTTCCGTTATCCGGGCATACGCTCGGACTCCGACCTGCACACCTACGGCTACGCATTCAAGCCCTGGACCGACGAGAAGTCGATCGCCGACGGGCCGGCGATCCTGAGCTACATACGCGAGACGGCCAGCGAGAACGGGATCGACCGGCACATCCGCTTCGGGCATCGCGTGGTGCGGGCGTGCTGGTCGAGCGATGAGGCATTGTGGACGGTGGAGGCGCAACGCAACGACACGGGGGAGACGTTGCTGCTCAAGTGCTCGTGGCTGTTCGGCGCCGCCGGCTACTACCGCTACGAGCAGGGTTATCTACCCGACTTCGACGGCGTGGAGCGGTTTCAAGGACAGCTGATTCACCCTCAGCACTGGCCGGAGGACCTCGACTACAGCGGCAAGCGTGTGGTCGTGATCGGCAGTGGCGCCACGGCTGTGACGCTCGTTCCCGCCATGATCGACCGTGCGGTGCACGTGACCATGCTCCAGCGCTCGCCCACCTATGTGGTGAGTCTTCCCGAACGGGACCGCATCGCCAACCTGCTCAAGCGCTTTCTCCCTGCCGAGCGCGCGTACGCCATCACCCGGCGTAAGAACATCTGGATGCAGCGCACGTTCTACGAACTCAGCCAGAGGCGACCTGGCTTGGTCAAGTGGTTGCTACGCAAGGGTCTGGAAAGGCGGCTGCCACAGGGCTATGACATCGACACGCACTTCAGCCCCGCTTACGACCCGTGGGACCAGCGTCTGTGTGCCGTGCCGGACGGGGATCTGTTCGCTGCGATCTCCTCCGGGTGCGCATCCGTCGTGACCGACAGGATCTCCACCTTTACCGAGCACGGCATCCTGCTCGAGTCGGGCGCTGAGTTGGAGGCCGACATCGTCATCGCCGCCACCGGTCTGGACCTGCAGGCGCTGGGCGGAGTCGAGTTGACAGTCGACGGCGCCGAGATCGCGCTGCCCGAGCAGCTCATCTACAAGAGCGCCATGATCAGCAACGTGCCCAACCTGGCGTTCGTGTTTGGCTACACCAACTCGTCATGGACGCTGAAGGTCGATCTCGTCTGTGACTACATCTGCAAGCTGATCGCGATGATGGACCGCAGCGGCTATGCGAGCTGCGTGCCGGTGAACGGCGACTCGCACATGCCCACACGTCCGATGCTCGACTTCGGTGCCGGATACGTGCAGCGTGCCGTGGACCGCTTTCCCCGTCAGGGGACAGGGCCATGGGAGGTCAAGATGAGCTACCGCGATGACCTCAGGCGGCTGCGCCACGAGCCGCTTGCCGACGGCGTGCTGCGCTTCTCCGCCGTCCGGGCGCGAGCAGCCGAGCTGTCGGCCGCGCCCGTCGCCTGAACGTTCGGCGCGAGCACTCGGCCGGTCCGCAGGCGTTGGCGCTCTGAGCGCCGAAGGTCACCTGCTCCGATGGTTGCTATGCTGCCGTGATGTTACGCAACCATTGGTTGCACATCAACGGAAGGAGCCAGCGTGGCCGCTGACAGCGTCGAACGAGAGATCCTGATCCAGGCGAGCTCGGAGGTCGTGTGGGGCGTGATAACCGAGCCCCAGCAGATCAGCCGCTGGTTCAGCGACGACGCGGACGTTGAGGGGCGCGCCGGTGCCGACGGCACGCTCACTTGGAAGCCCGGAGGCCGCGGCGGAGAGAAGGAATCCGACGTGGTCGTGCCGATCCTGGTCGTGGAGGCCGAGCCGTTCCGTCGCTTCTCCTTTCGCTGGAACCATCCGCTCGGTGCAGGACCGGATGAGAACAACTCCGCGCTGGTCGAGTTCACACTGCTCGAGGAGGCCGATGGGACACGCTTGAGGGTCCTGGAGAGCGGCATCGGCGCCGTGACGCATGACGAGCAGGACAAGGCTCGATACCTCGAAAGCCATGAACACGGCTGGGGGAAGCATCTCGGCGAACTACTCGATTACGTTGCCTCCAACCAACGCGCGACACGTTGACCGCCACCGCGAACGCAGAGGAGGACGCCCTGTGGGCGGCGGTGGGCGACCCCACGCGCCGGCGTGTGCTCGACGCGCTGCTCGATCGCGGCGAGGCGACCACCACCACGCTCGCGCAGGGGCTGCCGGTCACCCGACAGGCTGTTGCCAAGCACCTGACTGTTCTGGGCCGTGTCGGCTTGGTGACAGTTGAGCGCCACGGCCGGGAGATGCGCTACGCGGTCCGGCCCGAGCGGCTGGACGATGCCGCCGAAGCGATGGCTCGCGTGGCCGCGCAGTGGGACAGGCGCCTGGCACGGATCAAGCGCATGGCCGAGTCCATACAGGCCGAAATCGAAATCAATCGCTAACCCCGACAAGGAGAATGCAATGATCGATCACAGGACGGGAACTCGTGAGGAGTGGCTTGCGGCGCGGCTCGAGCTGCTCGACGCCGAGAAGGAGCTGACGCGGCGGGGCGATGAGTTGGCGAAGCTGCGACAGCAGCTGCCATGGGTGCAGATCGACAAGAAGTACATCTTCGAGACAGACGAGGGAACCGCGTCCCTCATCGACCTCTTCAACGGGCGCTCGCAGCTGCTGGTCTACCACTTCATGTTCGGGCCCGACTTCACCGCCGGGTGTCCGTCCTGCTCGGCGATCGCGGACGGTTTCTCCGGTTCGGTGGCGCACCTGATGAATCACGACGTCGCCTTCACAGCGGTGTCGCGGGCGCCGCTGGCAAAGCTGCAGGACTACAAGCGGCGGATGGGCTGGAGCTTCCCGTGGGCGTCTTCGTTCGAGAGCGACTTCAACCACGACTTTCACGTGACGCACACCGAGCAGGAATGGCAGTCGGGCGCGGTCGAGTACAACTTTCACACGTCCGACTTCCGGCCCTCCGAGAAGAGCGCCGGGCTGATCGAGATCGCGGCGGGCGCCGGCACCGATCCGGTGACGTTCAGAAAAGAGGGGCCGGGAATGAGCGCGTTCGCGATCGAGGATGGCGTTGTGTTCCACACCTACTCCGCCTACGGACGGGGCGTCGACGGCCTCTGGGGCATGTACTCATGGCTCGACCGCGCCCCGCTCGGGCGCAATGAGAGCGGCATGTGGTGGCGCCGCCACGACGAATACGAAGGAGCCTGAGCCGTGTCCACGTCAATGGGCGGTGGGACTGTGGGCGGATCGCCGCTCACGGCGATCCGTGCCGAGCTCGGGATCGTCGCCGCGCTGTTCGTAGCGGCGGGATTGGCGTGGTGGTCCACGGCCGACCGGATGGCGGGGATGGACACAGGACCGGGGAGCGCCCTCGGTTCCGTGGGCTGGTTCACGGGCGTGTGGGCGACGATGATGGCTGCCATGATGTTGCCGTCGCTCGCGCCCACGGCCGCCGTGTTTGCCGCGTTGGTCCGACGCGAGCTCGGCCGTGTGCTCCTGTTCGCCGGCGGCTATCTGCTCGTATGGAGCGTGGCCGGCCTCGGGGCATACGGTGTGTTCGAGCTCGGGAAGAGCCAGTTCGCCGGCGCCCTCGCCTGGCATAGCGGTGGGCGCCTGCTTGCGGCGGGCGTTCTCGTTCTCGCCGCGCTCTACCAGCTGACGCCGCCCAAGCGCGCGTTCCTGTTGAGGTGCCGCAGCCCGCTGCGATCCCTGGGCCCCTCCTGGCAGAGCACCCGGCCCGGAGCGCTGGTGATGGGGCTGCGCAACGGCGGATGGTGCCTGGGATGTTCGTGGGCCCTGATGGCCGCGCTGTTCGCGCTCGGTGTCATGAGCCTCGCATGGATGGCGTTGATCTCCGCGCTTGTCGCGCTTGAGAAGATCGGACCCTGGGCACGCGGCGCAAGGCTCGGGACCGCCGGTCTCCTTGTAGCGCTCGCGGCTGGGATTCTCCTCGTGCCGCACGAGGTGCCGGGGTTTGTCGTTCCGGGCTCACCCGCCTCGTTCCACATGATGAAAGCAATGGGGTAGTGCCCGCAGGCGAAAGCGGAGAGAGCGATGGGCACAGCGGAGCTGAAGTGAAATCCTGGGCTTTGGACTAGCGCTGCCAGCTGGACGCCGTTAGTATCTTCGCGATGAAGGCACGTATGGCTGTTGCAGCCGCCTCGGCAATCGTTGCTGTCGCGGCGATGCTCGTGCCCGGCAGCGCGAGCGCGGCCTCGCCGGTGCTTGAACTCGTGGCCCCCGGCAGGAGCCTGCCGGTCAGCTTTACAACAGAAGGCGGCCCAGTCGTGGCAGAACTGGCCGGCTTTGAACGGGTCGTGCATTGCAGCGGTTCCGCCGGAGAAGGCGAAATAACGGCGCCACGCTCGGCTGTTTCCAAATATACGTTTACCGGCTGTGTCGCGCGGGGCACCAAATCGGAAACCGCATGCAAATCCGAAGGCGCAAACCCGGAAGAAATCAAAACCGGCCCGATCGCCGCGGAACTCGTGTACCTGGATCGAGCCCTAAACGAAGTGGGCATCCTCCTCAACCCCGGCGGCGGCATCTACATGACCTTCGAATGCGGAGGCGAACTCACCGAAGCGCGAGGCCCGTTCCTCTCCTCCGTGACCCCGCTCAACAAAGAAGACTCGACGTTCACCACGACGCTGGCTCAGTCGAGTGGGCTGCAGACGCTCGATGAATACGAAACCTTCAGCGGTGAAAAGGGCAAAGCGACGCCCGAAGGCAAGCGAGGTAGCCACGAATGGACCACCACGGGCGTGGCCACGACGATCACGGTCCACACGAGCGTACCGGTGGAGATCGAGGCGCTTACTGCAGGAGAAGTCGAAGCCAAGCAGCACGAAGAAACAACGCAGCGCGAACAGCTGGAACGCGAAGCGCTAGCGGCCGCGACCGCGAAGAAGCATCAAGAAGAAACAGTCGCGAAGAAGCATCAGGAAGAAGAACTGGCTGCCATCAAAAAGCGCGCAGAAGAAGCGATGGCGGCGCTCGAAGCCGCGATCAGCGGTGCCCTGACGGAGAACGGCAAGCCCACCCCGATCGGGGTGCTGCTCAAGCATGGGGGAGTCACGCTCAGCTTCAGCTCGTCCGAGCCGGGGACACTGATCATCCAGTGGTGGCAGCTGCCGCCAGGTGCTCATCTGTCGAAGGCCGGCAGGCTCAAACCAGTGCTTGTCGCGCAGGGGCGCGCAGCGTTCTCCGCTGCTGGCGTTGGCAACGTCAAGGTCAGGCTCACGCGCGCTGGTCGCCGCCTGCTTGCGCGCGCGGCCAAACTGAAGCTGACCACCCAGGTGCGGTTCACGCCGGCTGCGGCCCCCGCGATCAGCGCGACCCGCACACAAGTCCTCAAGCGATAGTCGGTTGCGCCGCGCGGCGCGCGCGCTGGCGGCGAAGCTCCTGGCTTGCGATCGACAGCTTGTGAACCTCATCGGGCCCGTCCGCCAGGCGCAGCGAGCGCAGTCCTGCGTACATGTAAGCGAGCGGGAAGTCGTCGCTCACGCCGCCGCCGCCGTGAACCTGGATCGCTCGATCCACCACCTTCAGCGCGATGTTGGGCACCGCCACCTTGATCGCTGCAATCTCGATGCGAGCGTTCTGGTTGCCCACTGTGTCCATCATCCACGCCGCCTTCATCACCAGCAGGCGCGCCATCTCCAGCTCGATCCTGCTTTCCGCTATCCAGTCGCGCACGTTCGCGTTGTGTGACACCGGCTTACCGAAGGTCACGCGTTCATCCGCACGGTCGCACAGCATCTCCAGCGCTCGCTCGGCCACGCCGATGGCGCGCATGCAATGGTGAACGCGACCCGGGCCCAGTCGCGCCTGAGCGATCGCAAAGCCCATTCCCTCCGCACCGATCATGTTCGCGACCGGCACACGCACGTCCTGGAAGGACAGTTCGCCGTGGCCCTCGGGGTCGTGGTAGCCGAACACCGATGTGCTGCGGATCACCTTCACACCGGGGGTGTCGAGCGGAACCAGGACCATCGACTGCTGTTGATAGACCGGCCCGTCCGGATCGGTCTTTCCCATCACCACAAGGATGCGCGCGTGGGGGTGAAGTGCCCCTGTGGTCCACCACTTGACCCCGTTGAGCACGTAGTGATCGCCGTCGCGCTCGATGCGCATGCCGATGTTGGTGGCGTCCGAGCTGGCCACATTCGGCTCGGTCATCGCAAAGCCTGAGCGGATCTCACCCTCCAGCAGCGGCTGTAGCCACTGCTGCTTTTGCGCGTCGCTGCCGAATTCGTGGAGGATCTCCATGTTGCCCGTGTCCGGGGCCGAGCAGTTGCACGCCTCCGAACCAATGCGAGTGCGGCCCAACACCTCCGCCATCGAGGCGTACTCCACCATCGTCAGCCCCGCGCCGTGCTCGGCGTCCGGCAGGAACAGGTTCCACAGACCCTGGCTGCGGGCCTGGAGCTTGAGCTGCTCCACGATCTGCGGATGGCAGTGGGGGTCGCCGGCTGCCGCCGCCGCACGCACTTCTTCGATCCACACTGCCTCGGCGGGCATCACGCGCTCGTACACGAACGTATTGAGGCGCTCGCGCAGCTCCCGGGCGCGCTCGGATATCTCGATGTTCACGCCAGATACCAATAACACTTCCTCGATACGGACACCAGCTGCCCCGGCCACAGAGGGGCACGGGGCACCTGGTATCCGGCGGCGCTGTTGCCTGCTACGGAGTCTCGGTCACGGACCCGATCCGGGTCAGGAAGCTCGTCGCGGAGGCCAACGACTCAGATTCACCTCCCGCGATCGAGCCAGCGAGACTGCCTGTGATCTGGTTCGACTCCCCTCCGGAGATCGTCGAGTCGGCCTTGGCCGCGTAGTTGGCGATTCCCCCGAGGACCGCCTGGAACGAATCGCCGAAGGCCGTGCACCGCGAGTTGACTGTGGACACGGTGCCAGGGCCGGCCAGGTTGTCACAGCCGCCCACCACAACCGCCTCATCCGAGGTGGCTGTGTTGTAGTAGCCGCCGCCAATCGAAGACACGTCACCGGTGACGGTGTTCTCGCCGCCTCCCGCGATCGAGCTCTCGTTTCCGCTCGAAGTGTTGGCATAGCCGGCGCTCACAGTGTCACCGGTTCCATCGGCTGCGTTCCCCAGGCCGCCCGACACCGTCGAGATCGCTCCGTTGGCGGTGTTCGACTGGCCCGCCAGGACGGTGGACTCGACGCCGACCGCGTGGTTGCTTGCGCCACCTGCGATCGCCTCGGCCTGGTTGCTGCACGGTCCCGTCGGCACGGTTCCCGCCCCGGCGAGGTTGTCACAGCCTCCCAACACGCTCGACCATTCGTCGCTCGCGATGTTGTAATGCCCGCCGGTCACCGACGCGTAGGGGGCCTGGACCGCGTTGCCGAAGCCGGCCACCAGGCCGCCGTAGCTCGTGAAGGATTGGTTCTCGCCCAGCACCAGGTTGCCCGAACCGGTCTGTTCGCCGGGTTCTTCGTCGTTGCCGATCACGAGGTTGCCGCGCCCATTCACCGACGTTGCGCTCGCTTCGCCGCTGAGGATCTGGACGTTGGCGCCGGAGAACTGGATCGTCGGCTTGCCGTCGACCCCGGCCGCGGCGAACTTGATGTAAGGCAGGATCGCCAGCAGCTGTTCCCTCTCCGCCGAGCTCAACCCAGAGAGAGCTTCGGGTCCGGTTTTGCCTTCGGCACCGACTTTGCCTTCGGCACCGACTTTGCCTTCAGGGCCCGTCTTTCCCGCCGCGCCGGCCGCGCCTTCGCCGCCGAGCTTCGTGAGCTTGAAGCCCTTCTTGCAGCCGCCTTTCGTGGGCGTCATGACCGACCTGCCTTCTTTGCTCGGGACGCAGAGCTTGAGGCTCGCGGCGGTCGCCGTGCTGGTGATCACAACCGCACATGCAGCTATCGCCGCACACGCCGCGATGGCATGCGTGCGGACTGAGGGCCAACGCATTTCGTTCTCCTCTTCCGAGATGTCGCGGGCGAGGAGGTCCCCCGTCCGTCTGAGCGGAGCGCAGTCTCACGTAGACATCGGTCGTTGGTGCGGTCCCGCCGCCGCTTGCCGGCCTCAGCCGTGATAGCGGGCGAGCACGTCGGCGAACGCATAGGGGGCCTGCGCGACCCCGCTGCAGTCTTCGCCCGTGTTCACGCCGCTGTGGCACGGGCGATCGCGATTGACCGCCCAGTAGGTGAAGCGCGCGATGTGGTTCTGCTGGGCGAACGCCAGCATCGTTCCGAAGTCTTCCACGCTGACCGTCTCATCCGTCTCGTCGGTGTCGCCGTTCATCGATGAGATTCCAGCGTGCTCGTAGGCGACGGCCGGTGTGATGCCGTAGGCGGCCACCAGGTCCCGCTGCAGTCCTTCAAGGGCGGTGATCGACACATGCGCCATGTCGCTCTCCGGGGTGCCGAAGTCGAACGGCATGATCGTCCATGCGCTGGGCTGGAAGCCGATCGCGGCCGCGTCGGCGATCAGGCTCCTGCCGTCCGCTTCGGGGCCGGTCGGTTCGGTCCCGAAGGTCACCGAGATCTCGAGCCCCGGGTTCCCTGCCTGCACCAGCGCCAGCGCTTCGATCACCCGCTTGCGAACCTTCTTGCTGTTGTACTCGCCGTGCTCGATGTCGACGTCGATCGCCTGCAGCGAGTAGGCGTCGATCACCTGCTGGTAGGCGCCGGCGAGCGCGGCCGGCGTCTTGCACGAGTTGCCCAGCTTGTTGCCGCTCCAGCCGCCGAAGGACACGTCCGCTTCGCCGCCCGCCGCACGGATGCTTTCGATCGCGGCCTGGTCGCTGCCGCCCAGCAGCGGGCGGCTGCCGTCCCACTCGGGATTGCACTTGCCGTGAGAGAGGACGAAGGCCAGGGTGATGTCCTGCAAGCCCGTGGCCGCCAACACGCTCGCCGGCGGCTGAGGCGCGCCCCACCCGAGGTACTCATAGGGAGCGGCCATCGCGACCGGCTGCGTGGATGCGCCAGCCAACTCCGGCGCGAGCAGCGTGAGCGCACAGCAGAGCGCGATCGTCACGGACGCGGATGCTGCGCGCACGCGGCTGCTCATCCCCACCATTGACCGCAGAATACATGTGCGGCACGTACCATCTAGCGGCGCGGGTGCTAGATATGGTTGAATTCGCGTCTTCGTGTCTGGGGAACAACGTAAGCAGACGTTTCTAGCGCTTGTCTCGGTGTTGACCGTGGTGGCCTCGTTGGCGAGCATCACGCCGAGCGTTGCCGCGGCCGCGGCCCCGACCTACAACATGCTCGGCACGTGGACCAGCGGCTATCGCAGCGGGTCCACACGCGAAGCGCAGAACGGCACCTGGGACATCACGCAGATGGACATGGCGACGGGCGCGTTCTCGGGCACAGCGGAAATCGCCGGCACCACGTTCACGCTCACCGGCGTCGAGAGCGGCGCCGAAGCTCACCAGGAACTGACCGAGGGCGCCTACACGGCACACGACGTGTACACGCTGTCGGTGCTCGGCAGTGGCCACGTCGGCACCGAAGACGGCACCTTCGAAGCGGGCGCCTTCTGGGCCGAACAGGGTGGCGCGTCCAGCGAAGAAGCTGGCAAGAAAGCCAAAGAAGAAGCTGCCAAGAAAGCCAAAGAAGAAGCCGAAAAGTCAGCCAAGCGCCCGACCGGCACCAGCGTCACGTGCAACTACGAATTCGCCACCTCCGAGGACACCTGCGTCGCCTCCGTCGGCGATGGCGGCTCCGGCACCCCCGTGACGCCCACGGGAAGCGTCACGTTCTCCACCACCAGCGGCGGCTTCAGCAGCGGCGCCAGCTGCTCGCTCGCGCCAGCCTCGGGCTCGCCGTCGGTGGGCAGCTGCACGCTCGTGTATTTCACCACCTACAGCGGCCTGCCCACGATCACCGCCACCTACGGCGGGGACTCCGGGCACACCGGCAGCGTCGGGCACACGCAGTTCCTCGGCATCGGCGAAGAAGGCACCTACGAAGCTCCAACTGGGCCGTCGGGGCAGTACCCGAACGAAGTCTCGCTGAGCACCGAAGTCCCGATCAGCGGCACGACCGTGGAAGGGACCGTGCAGTCGCCCGAGCCCGCTCCCGCGCCGGTCCCGATGACACTCCCCACGCTCGCGGGACTCGCCGCGAGCTCATTCGCCGACCTGAAGCTGACCGAGACCGACGCCGTCAAGGTCGACAACTCAGGCGCTCAGAACGCCAAGGACGTAAAGGAACTGGGCGAAAGCATCGAAAAACTCAACGCGCGCACGGCCGAAGTGAGCAGGAGCCCGAGCCCAAGCGAACAGGCCGAAGCCAAGCTGCTCCAAAAAGATGCGACGGAGACGATCGAATCGGTCACCAAGATGCTCAAGAAGCAGGCCGAAGTCGAGAAGGAAATCATCAAGAATGCGTCCAAGGCCTCCGTGTCGGCCGCCCGTAAAGGGGGCGCCAAGAAGCCGAAGACCAGGTCGCGCAAGCCGATCGCCTACGTGGTCATGCACAACCTCGCCGCCGGCAAATTGAAGCTCAAACTTCACCTCAACCGTGCCGCACTCAACACGCTGGCCGGCAAGCACAACAGCGTGAAACTGCTGCTTCGGATCGACATGGTGCTGCCAAGCAGCGTCTACAAGTCCGGCCTGCCGCGCTCGTTCGTGGAGTCGATCACGCTCAAGCGGGCTCCCAAGCACAAGCGCTAGTCCAGCTCCAGGCGCCTACCAGCAGGGTTCGTAGCGTTTGGAGTTCAACGCCAGGTTGTAGCGAGCGCCCATGATGCCGGCGGCTTCGTCCGCCGCGCAGAAGTCGCGTGTGGGCAGCTTGTACTCCGCGTTGAGCACGGGCTTGCCGGCCGCAAGGTAGGGCTGGTAGTTCTGGCATTCGCTGTACTGATTGCACTGCTCGGAGAGCGCTCCGTCGAAGTGGTGCTCCAGTTCGACGGTCTGTTCGCTGTCGTTCTTCTGCAACACCGCCAGGCCCAGCGCGTGGGCCTCGCTGGCGATCCACCTGTTGTAGATCAGCTGCTGCTTGGCCGTCACCGGGAAGCCGCTGTTGTTGGCATAGGCTTCGATGTTGTCCGGCTCGACCGCGTCGAAGCCCTTTTCCAGGCACATTTCAAAGCGCTTGGTCATGATCGGCTCGAGCACGCTGAGCGCGCGAATGTCGAGCCAGTTCTCGCCCGGCCAGCCGTTTGAGCGCCCGAGCACGGAGGTTGGAAACTCTGAGTAATCGGGCCGCCAGTCCTCGGCCGTACCCACGTCGATGTAGCAGATCACGTGCTTGCCCTGTTCGTGCAGCAGCGCCACCTCGCTTGCGGTGGTTTCGAACCCGTCGATGTCGTAAGCCGCCACTGCCACGTTGTTGAAGACGGTTCCCTGGAGCTGCCAGTACCAGGTCAGGTGCTGGGGGATCCTCCACCTGCGCCCGCTCGCCCGGGCTCCGGTTGCGGCGACGCTGAAGAGCACGGCCATCGCCAGCACGAGCACGAGCACTGCCATGCGGCGCTCGCGTATGGCGTTGCGGTGCTGGCGGCGAAACATGGACATCCTCCCCGGTTGGTCAGAGAACTGGAGACTAGCCTGTTCATAAAGCCGTGAGGCGAGGGGCCAGCTGGCCGGCCAAGGCGCCAGCGGTGCCCCGAGGCCCGGTGGCGAGGAAGGCTTCGAGGTCGCAGGCTTCCATCGGGCGGGCGTAGAGAAACCCTTGGCCGCTGTCGCATTGCTCTTCCTGCAGCGCCACCAGCTCCTGCTGGCGCTCGATGCCCTCGGCCAGAGTCTCGATCGAGAGTGCCTTTCCGAGCTGCACCAGGATGTGGATCAACGTTCGTCCCTCGTGGCTCTGCGTCATCTGCGACACGAACGCTCGGTCGATCTTGAGCGAGTCGACCGGGAACTGCTGGAGGTGGGAGAGGGAGGAGTAGCCGGTGCCGAAGTCATCGATGGCGATTCGCACGCCGAGCTCTCTGATGGCCGCCAGGCGCCGAGCGGTGGCCTTGACGTTGCGCATCAGCGTGGTCTCGGTGACCTCGAGTGTCAGCGCGCTGGCCTCCAGTCCGCTGTCCGCGAGGGCGTCGCGCACAGCTGTCACGAATTCGTCGGTGTCGAGCTGGCGTGCTGAGACGTTGATCGCCATGCCGAGCGCATGTCCCCGATTGCGCCACAGCGCGCCCTGGCGGCAGGCCTCCTGGAGGACCCATGCGCCGACGTCGATGATCAGCTGGCTGGACTCGAGCAGGGGGATGAAGTCTGCAGGTGTGACGATCTCGCCGCTGGCGCGTCGCCAGCGGATCAGCGCCTCCACGCCGGTTGGCTTCATGTCGCGCAGGTCGAAGGTGGGCTGATAGACCAGGAAGAACTCGTTGTTCGGAAGTGCTTCGCGCAGGGCGCTTTCGAGCTCCACGCGCCTCTGCACCGCAGCCTTCATGCCAGCCTCGAACACCACGTATCTGTTCTCGCCTTCGCCCTTGGCCTGGTGTAGCGCCACATCGGCTCGGTGCAGCAGCTCATCGGCCGTGGTCCGCTCGCCGACCGCGATCCCGATGCTGGCGCTCACCGTGAACTGCGTGTCCCCGCTGGCGTCGAGCTTGAAAGGAGGTTGCAGCACCGCCAGCAGGCGTTCGGCTGTGAGCTCGGGTTCCGCCGCCAGCGGAGGCTCTTCGCAGACCACCACGAACTCGCTGGCGCCGAGGCATCCCAGTGTGTCCACGCCGCGCACCGCTCCGAGCAGTCTGGCCGCGACGGTCCTCGTGAGCTGATCGCCGGCCTCGTGGCCAAGCGTGTCCGTGATGGCCTTGACGTTGTCGATGTCGATCAGCAGTACCGACAGCCGGGCGCGGCTGAGCGCGCCACGGGCCAGCATCTGCTCCGCCCGATCGCGGATCAGCGTCCTGTTGGGCAGCCTGGTCAACTCGTCGTGCGTGGCCATGAACGCGAGCTCCTCGTCAGTCCGCTGGCGCGCGTCGTCAAAGGCGTTGGAGATCTGGATGAAGCCCAGCTCCAAGCCTGCCTGCAACATGCTCAAAGCACGGGCGAGGGCCTGCGGTGAGAGCTCCAGTTGCACCGCGCACTGCTCGAGCACTTCGCTCACCGCGTCGCGCCAGCAGTAGCAGTGCCTGATCACGTTGTTCAGCGAAGCCGTCCGGCGTGCAGCCAGCTCCCCGTAGAAGAGCCAGGTCTCAGAGCTGGCGTCGCGGGCCACGTCTGGAGCCTCCCCGGCGAGCCAGCGGGCGAATGCAACCGTGGAGAGCCTGGTGATCCGCTCGGCACTGCTCTGCAGCCGCGCGTCCAGCCCCATGTGCTTGGTCCTTGCCACCGTCAGCTCGAGCACGTCCACGACTCGCTCCAACAGCGCTTGGCCGAGAAGCTCGACGTCGTTGCCCGGCGCGGGCGAAACGGCGCTCGGAGCCGAGGACTCCGGGGCCCGATCTGCGCGCAAGCGGGAGCGTGGCCGGTGAAATGTCATCCGGGGTTGAGATCGACTCAGGGCGCGCCGGCCTTGAGGACGCCTTCCCATCTTGCGCACTTTTTCGCATGGTCGGAATAGGGCTGCATGGGCGACGCGCGCGCCGACAGCGTGAGCCCAGGTGCTCGCGGTGCGCCGCAGCGCCAACGGCGGCCCGACTCGCAACACTTCATCGCCTCATACGCGCGTCGTCTGAGATCTGAGAACGTGCCCGAGACGACCCCGACCACCGAACCTCCGACCTCCACGCCACCCGAGCAGACGCTCGCGCCCAAGCGCCTGGACGGGCGCAGCGTCGCTGCGCTGTGCGGCTCGATGGCGCTGGCCGCGCTGCTCAACACGTGGGCGCTGCGCCAGAACGGCTATGCCAACGTCTACTACTCGGCCGGCGTGAAGTCGATGCTGCAGTCCTGGCATGACTTCTTCTTCGTCGCGGCCGACCCCGGCGGCTTGATCTCGATCGACAAGCCGCCGCTCGGGCTGTGGCTGCAGGCGGCCAGCGCCGAGGTGTTCGGGTTCTCCCCGCTCAGCCTGCTGCTCCCCGAGGCGATCGCGGGAGTGCTGGCCGTGGCTGCGCTGTATCTGATCGTGCGCAGGCGCTACGGCGAGCTCGCCGCCGCCGCCAGCGCGGTCACGCTGGCAACGTTTCCCGTGTTCGTGGCCGTCTCGCGCGACAACAACGTCGACACGCTGCTGATCCTGCTGATGACGCTCGCCTGCGGTGCCGCGCTGCGCGCCACCGAGACCGGGCGCCTGCGCACGCTGCTGGCAGCCGCGGCGCTGGTGGCGCTGGCGTTCAACACCAAGGCGATGGCCGCGTATCTGGTGATCCCGGGGATCGCCGCCGGCTATCTGTTCTGTGCTCCGGGCACGCTGTCGCGCCGCGTCGGTCATCTGCTGCTGGCCGGCTTGGTGTGCGGTGTGCTGTCGCTGGTTTGGATCGTGGCAGTCGATCTCACTCCGGCCTCCCAGCGCCCGTTCGTCGGCAGCTCCACCGACAACACCGAGTTCGGGTTGACGTTCGGCTACAACGGCTTCGGGCGCGTGAACGGGCAGAAAGGCGGTCCGGGGCCGCTCGCCAACCGCGAAGTGCTGCCCAGCGCGCGGGCGCTGCCCAATTCGAGTGCCGGCGCCGGGGTGGCGGTGCAGCTGCCCAAGCCGGCGCCCGCGGTGGCGCCGAAGGTGCCCGCCACGATCACCAGGGGGCCGGTCGCGTTCGGCACCGCGCCCGGGCCGCTGCGCCTGTTCCGCAGCGGCTTTGGAGATCAGGGCGCCTGGATGCTCGCGTTCGCACTGATCGGCCTGCTCGCGCTTGCGCTCACTCGCCCTGCTCGCCGCGGCCCGAAGCTCGCCGCCACGATCGTGTTCGGCGGCTTTCTGCTGTGCGAGGCCGGCTTCCTCAGCGTGTCCAAGGGCATCGTCCATCCCTACTACCTGTCGGCCCTCGGCCCGGGGGTGGCGGTCATGGTCGGTGCCGGTGTCACCGTCATGGCGCGCGATCCGCAGCGATCGGTGCGCGCGCTGATGATCGCCGCCGTCATCATCACCGCCGGCGTTCAGATCCTGCTGCTGCACCACGCCCACTATCTCGCCGTGTGGCAGCTGGCGCTGGCGCCGGCGGCGGTGGCGGCGTTGCTCGCTGTCAGGCTCAGTCGCGCCTCGCCGGCCAGCTTGGCCTGCGTGCTGGTCGTGCTGCTGCTGGCGCCGAGCGCCTACGCGGCGAGCACCTGGCGCCAGCCCGTCGAGGGCACGTTCCCGGCGGCCGGTCCGCGCGTGGTCGAGGGCAACGGCGGGGCGGAGCTGAGCCAAGCTCAGCTGGCCACCGATCGAGCGGTGATGCGCTACATCCTCGCCCGTGGGGCCGGTGGGCGCTTCCAGCTGCTGACCGAGGCGTCGCTGACGGCCGACAGCCCGATCCTGTTGGGGCTGCGAGCCTCCGCGCTCGGCGGCTACGGCGGTGTCGACCCGGCGCTCGACGGCCCCGGTCTCAGCCGGCTGGTCGCAGCCGGCCAGGCGCGCTTTCTGCTGCTCGGCGGCTCATACGACTACCTCGGCGGCAACGCCGCCAGCCGCGCCGCCGCGCGCGTCTGTCCGCAGGTGCCGCTCGCCGACTGGGATGGAGTGCGCGCGCACGCGAGCGAAGGCCTCTACCTGGTCGACTGCGGCGGGCTTGCGCGCGCGCTCGCCCAGCAGCCCTAACGGATGACTGCCTATGAATGTCTAAAGGGTACGAAGATGTTCATACATGACTAATGTTCTGCCCGCGGGCGCCCGATGCCAGCAGGCATGTCCCACGTTCTCACCCCAAACGTCTCAAGGCCAGTGCGCGTCAACCGGGTCGTGTGGGTCGGCTACGGCGCGATCGGCCTCCTGCTGGCCGCATATCTCGTCTTCCTGATCGTCCATCCCAGCCACCGGTACTCGACGTGGCTCGACGGCTGGACTGTGGATGCGGTCGAGATCATCGCCAGCGCCATGTGCCTGCTGCGCGCATACAACAGGCGCTACGGCCGCGCTGTGCCACTGGTGCTGGGGACGGCCCTGATGTCGTGGTCGCTGGGCGACACGGTGCTCACGATCGAGTCCCTGAACGGCGCCACGCCTCCCACGCCGTCGCTCGCCGACGTCTTCTATCTCGCGTTCTTCCCGTTGGCCTACGTGGCTGTGGTGCTGTTCATGCGCGGGGAGGTGAGGCGCATCAACAGCCCCAGTTGGCTCGACAGCGCCGTCGCCGGGCTGGGTGCGGCGTCGGTGTGCGCCGCCTTCGCCTTTCGCACGGTGATGTCGGCCACCGGCGGTAGCGCGCTGGCGGTATCGACCAACCTCGCCTATCCGGTCGGTGACCTGTTGCTGCTGGTGCTGGTGGTTGGCAGCACCGCAATGCTCTCCGGTCGCCGCAAGACGCCCTGGCTGCTGCTCGCCTCGGGAATGGCCCTGAACGTGGCCGGGGACACCTTCAACCTGCTCGGCTCGGCCTCCGGCGCAGCGCACGTGGGCGCGGTCGTCAACGGGATCGCCTGGCCGGCGTCGATCCTGATCATGTCGAGCGCCGTGTGGGTGTCGAGCGGACACTCAGACCCGCTGTCGCTTCCCAAACCGACGGGATTCCTGCTCCCGGGCCTGGCCGCGCTCGCCGGACTGGTGGTGCTCGTGGTCAGCGCGCTCGGCGGCGGAGACGTCAACGGCGTGGCGGTCGGGCTGGCGAGCGCCACGCTGGCTGCAGTGGGCGTGCGCCTGGCAGTGTCGGTGCGCAGCCTGCGCACGCTGACGCACCGTCACGAGCGTCACTCGGTGACCGACTACCTGACAGGGCTTGGCAACCGGCGCTATCTGTTCCACGTCCTGAACGCGTTCTTCGCCGAGGCCGAGGCGAGCAACGACGGTCGACGGCTGGCGTTCCTGTTCATCGACCTGAACCGCTTCAAGGAGATCAACGACTCCTTCGGACACCGCGCCGGCGATGAAATCCTCAAGCACATGGGGGAGCGCTTCAGCGGTGCGCTGAGGCCCACCGACGCGCTGGTGCGTCTGGGTGGCGACGAGTTCGCCGCGGTGCTGGTGGACGCCGACCGCGACTGCGCCGAGGCGATCGCCACGCGCTTGACCGCCAGTTTGGAGGAGCCGTTCGCGCTGGAATCGATGAGCGCCAAGCTGGAGGCCAGCATCGGCATCGCTCTGGCTCCCGAGCATGCCGCAAACGCTCAGGCGCTCGTCTCCTGCGCCGACCTGGCGATGTACAGAGCGAAGTCCGCCGGCCAGCCGTTCGTCACCTACGAGCAGGACTTCGAGGACAGCGGCAACCTCCTGCGCCTGGCCGAGGAGCTGCACGAGGCGCTCGAGCAGGACGGGCTGCGCCTGCACTACCAGCCGCAGCTGGACGTGCGCACCGGCCAGACATTGGCCAGCGAGGTGCTGATCCGCTGGCCGCATCCGAAGCTGGGATCGATCCCGCCGCTGAAGTTCCTGCCCCTGGCCGAGCAGGCCGGGCTGATGGGCACGCTGACGAGGTGGGTGCTCGAGCAGTCCCTCAAGCAGTGCGCCAGCTGGCGCGCGGGCGGAAGCCCGGCCGTGATCTCGGTCAACATCTCACCGTCGAACCTGCTGGAAGCAGATTTCACCAAGCTGGTGAAGGATCTGCTCGCGCGCAACTCGCTGCCCGCGCAGGCGCTGGTGCTGGAGATCACCGAGACGAGCATCATCACCGACTTCGAGCGCGCCAAAGTCGTCATCGACGAGCTCCACGAGCTCGGTGTGGTGGTGTCCGTCGACGACTTCGGCACCGGCTTCACCTCGCTTGCCTACCTCAGCAGCCTGGCCGTCCGCGAGCTGAAGCTCGATCGCACCTTCACCACCCACGTGGCGCAGCGCGATCGCCAGCTCGTGCGCTCGACCATCGAGCTCGGTCACGCGCTCGGGCTGCGTGTGGTGGCCGAGGGAGTGGAGGACGCGGAGACGCTGGCGCTGCTCACCGAGCTCGGCTGCGACGTCTGCCAGGGCTACTTCATCGGCATGCCCGAACCACCGCTGGACGATGCCTCGGAGCCGGCAGAGACGCTTCCGGGCGCAGATGCCTCCGCACCGGCGCAGGAGGGCTGGACGCGCACGCCCGGTCTGCGCACCACGCAGATTCGCAGCAGCTCATAGATGGTTGTAGCGTGGGCGAGCGCCCCCGGCGCGATCAGTGCCACGTAACTCAGCAACCTCGGGACAGCCATGTCGGAGCCGATCGATCAGGACGACCCCACGAACGCTTGTGCTCCCGAGCAGGAGGACTCTGCCGAGCATTCCTCGGGGGATGTGGCTCCGAGCGCCCCGACGGTGCGGCGAAGGCAATGGCGCCAGGTCGCGGCCGGCGTGGTGGCTGCGGTGGCCGTGTTCGTCCTGGCGCTGCTCCTCACAGGTGGGAGACACGATTCATCGCCGCCCAAGCCGGGCAGCGCCAAGGCACTCGGCAGCGCACAGGCGATCGGCGCCCTGCTGGCAGGCATCCCGCAACGGGGCAACGTTCTCGGCAAGTCCACCGCGCCCGTCACGCTCAGCTGGTTCGGAGACATGGAGTGCCCGTTCTGCAAGGAATTCACGCTCGGCGCGCTGCCTTCGATCATCCGCAAGTGGGTGAGAGGCGGCCAGCTGAAGATCGAATACCGTTCGATCGAGACCGCCACCCGCCAGCCGACGATCTTCAAGGCGCAGGAGATCGCCGCGCTGGCGGCAGGCGCCCAGAACAAGATGTGGTATTTCCTCGAGACCTTCTACCACGAGCAGGGTGAAGAGGACAGCGGCTATGTAACAGGGAAATTTTTGCGCGGCATCGCCAGTCAGGTTCCCGCTCTGAACCTGAAGCTATGGGCCGCGGACCGTCACAACCCGCAGTTCGTGGTGCAGCTCGGCGAAGACCTTTCGATCGCCGGGCTTGCCGGTTTCACCGGCACCCCCTCGTTCCTGATCGGCAGGAGCGGCGGCGGGGCCAAGAGGTTCAATCCGGGGTCGCTGGTCAACCCCGAGCCATTCAACCGCGCGATCGAATACCTGCTCAGGGCCGGCCGCCCGGCAGTGCCGCAAGCGATACCCGCAACACTCGCGCACAGTGAACCGGCCATGACGGGCGGGGAGGCGGATGGCGAGAGCGCCTGAGCTGGACAGCGGCCGCTGATCACGTGTCCAAATGGCGCTCACGAAAACTGGCCAGCGGGCCCTTTCTCGTGGCGGCTGGACTCGGCATCCTCGGTTCATGGCTGAGGATCCCGAGATCATCGGTGGACCCACACCGATCCAGGCGCCCCGCCCCGGCTTCACCTATCGCTGGAAGGTGCAGCACGGCCGCGCCGAAAAGCACGTGTACGTGCAGATCGCCGACTCGCTGAGAGCGGACGCGTTCGAGGAGCCGCTGCGGTCTGGGATCGAGTCCAAGGGCGAGTCGGTGCTCGTCAAGCTGCTCGCGCGCGGCAACGTCCCAACGCGGATCAAGATCACCTCCGCGGGCATCACAGAAGTGGGCGTCGATCGACGCTCGCGCCCCTGCTCTATCTAGCTCGCATGGAAGCCGCGGTGAGCGGCTAATGTGACAGGACGATGGGTGAAAGCGGATGGCATCTGCTTGCTAGTGCCGGATTGCGCGGACGCACGGAGATGCCATGAGCTGGGCGATGGGCGCACTCGTGCTGGCGAGCGGAGTGCAGGGCGGCCACGCCAAAGCGTCCGGCTACGAAACGCTGCTGATCGGATTCGCGATCGCTGTGATGGCCTTGGCATGTGTGCTGATCGCGCTGCATCTGCGCCGTCGGGGTCGGCGTCCGCGACAGGTCGGTGACCAGTGGCAGGCGCTGGCCGTGATGGGTGAGTTGTGCCCGCATGGATGGCAGGCCCAGCTCACCCTCTACGGGTGGGGAGCGCCGGTCCCCGACGACGCCCCGCCCTCGCGCGCGCCGCTGGTGGAGCTGGAATGGAAACAGTTCGACGAGGAAACCGGTCACGTGGTGGTGGCGCGGCGGGTATGGGCGCCCACGATCGAGCAGGCGCTGCAGAGCATGGTCGAGGATCGCCAGACCGACTTCACGCTCGAGCAGATCGAGCAGGCGGCCTTCGATCAGAACCTGTGGTGGGACGACTGAGCTTCAGCGCGTGGCGCTGAGGGGCGGGAAGGCAAGCCCGCCTGCGATCAGCAGTTCGGTGTCTCTGGCCGGCAGCGGGCGCCCGAGCAGGTATCCCTGCGCCAGGTCGCAGCCCAGCGCCTTGGCGGCCGCGAGCTGGCTGGGCTGCTCGATGCCCTCGGCGACCGTCACCAGCGACAGGGCGTGTCCGATGCCGACTATCGCCTCGAGCAGTTCGTTGCCATGGGCGCCGTCGTCGCATGCGCCCAGGAAGCTTTTGTCGACCTTGAGGATGTCCACCGGCATGCTCTGCAGGTTGGAGATGGATGAGTAGCCGGTCCCGAAGTCGTCGATCGCGAGGCGCACGCCGAGGCGCTTGAGCGCGCGCAGCGTGTCGATCATGTCCTTGGAGCTTTCGATGAAGGAGCTCTCGGTCACCTCCAGCACCACGCGCTGCGGATCGATCTTCGCGCTGGACAGCGCGTCTTTCACGTCGGACACGATGCTCGGCGCTTTCAATTGCACGGCCGACACGTTCACACAGATGAACAGCGGCCGTGCGCGCGCCAACCTTGCGCTCCACTCCATTGTCTGTCGCAGCGCCTCCCGCAACACCCAGCGCCCGAGTGGCACCACCAGCCCTGTCTCCTCGGCCAGCGGGATGAAACGGTCGGGCGCCATCAGGCCGTGCTCGGGATGTTTCCAGCGGACCAGCGCCTCGAAGCCCTTCAGCTCGACGCTGTCCGCGTCTACCTCCGGCTGGTAGAAGAGACACAGCTCATCGCGGTCGAGCGCGCGACGCAGGTCGGCCTGCAGTTCGAAGCGCTCGCGTGCGTGTAGGTTCATGCTCGCCTGGAACGCCTGAACCGAGTTCCTGCCGCCCTGCTTGACGCAATACAACGCCACGTCGGCATCGCACAACAGCTGCTCGAAGTTCGTGTGCGGCGCCGCGCCCAAGGCCACGCCGATGCTGGCCGTCACGCGGTGGGTGACGCCCTCGATCTCGAGCGCTTCCAGCAGCGCATGGCCGATGCGCTCAGCCAGCGTCATCGCCGCCTGTATGTCGGGGGCGGGGTCCATCAGCACGACGAACTCGTCGCCCCCGAGTCTGGCCACCGTGTCCTCCGGGCGCATCAGCGCCTGCAGTCGCTCGGCCATGGCGCACAACAGCAGATCTCCGATGCGGTGGCCGAAGCTGTCGTTGACGAGCTTGAACGCGTCGAGGTTGATCGCGATGATCGCCACCGAGCTGCCGCTGCGCCGCGAGCGCGCCAGTGCCTGGGTTGCCCTGTCGTCCAGCAGCGCGCGGTTGGGCAGGCCCGTCAGAGGGTCATGGAACGCCTGGTTGCGCAGCTGGTCGGCCAGGGCGCAACGATCGGTGTCATCGCGGGTGTTCAGCACGAAGCCTCCCACGTGCGGGTCGGCCAGCAGGTTCGTGACGACGGACTCCGCGCGCAGCGTTCGCCCGTCGGGGTTCACCAGCGCCCACTCCACGCGCACCAGGTGATCCTGGCCGGGTTGCGCCCTGGTGAGCGCGTCGGCCAGGGTTTTCAGGGCGTCCTGGCCGAATACGTCAAGGCCCCGTCCCACCAGCGCGTCGGGCGCAAAGCCGAACACGGGCAGGGCGGAGTCGCTGGCGTAGAGGATCGTGAGGTCGCCGTCGATGACCATCACCAGATCGGAGGAGTGCTGCACGAGCGCGCGGTAGTAGCGCTCGGTCTCGTCGAGCTCGGCGGTGCGCTCCTGCACGCGGATCTCCAGATCGCTCGTCAGTGCGTGGTTCTCGAACGTGACGATCAGCAGCAGCGCAAGCCCGAGCGCCACGTCCAGGCCCATGATCACCACCACCACCTCCGGCGATTCCACGTGGCCCCGCGCGAGCCAGTCGCCGAGCACGGAGAGCGTCCCGATCGTGGCCGGCAGCGCGGGCAGGGCCAGCGCGAAGCTGCTGCGGAGCTGCCCGTGCTTGGCGCTGCTTCGCGGCCTGCTCTTGGACAGCGCCGCGAACGCGATCAACAGGAAGCCGGCCACCCAGCCGGTCTCCACCGGCGTCACGCTCGTGAACGTGGGGTTGATCTCGGCCAGATACCACCACGAGGAGTCCGCCACCGCCACCAACGAGATCCCCAAAGCGAGCAGGCTCAGGCCGGGTGGGGGGTTCAGCCGGCGCCGCAGCGCCACGAACAGCACCGTCGCCAGTGCCACGGTATCGAGGATCGGATAGCACAGATCCACGAACGCGCCGAACGTCAGCCTGCCGTTGTCCTCGAACACATCGGCGATCACGAGCGTCCACACGCACAGCACCAGACCGCTGGCCATGAACAGGCCCTCGACCGCGCCGCGCAGGCGCGAGAGCGCTCCCGCCGGGGTGCGCACGAACGCCAGCAGGCCACAGATGATGAACAGATAGCTGAGCAGGAAGCCGATGTCCGCCACCGACGGTTCCGGCGCGGGCCGGCCGAGCCCGACTTCATACACGCAGTCGCCGAGCTCGCCAAGCGCCCAGCAGCTGATGCCAATGGTCAGCAGCGGCCACGCGATTCGCCGCCGGGAGATCGTGTCGTGGATCCGCCGCGCGCCGGCGGGCACCCGGGCGCGCGCGGCTGAGGCCAGGCGATTGGCCGGGTGTACGCGTTTGGCGCGAACCCCGCACGCCACCGCCGCGATCGTGGCGGCTAGCAGTTCTCCGCCGTCTGAGAACGCGACCCAGCCGGCCGCGTTGCCGGTGTGCGCCGCGTCCAGCACGGCGTAGAAGATCACCGCCAGGGTGGCGGCCGCCGCCAGCAGCCGCGTACGGACCGACATCGTCGGAATGATGGTCTTAGTCCACGTATAGATATATACCTATCGTCAGGAGCGGGCGCGAGCAAGAGTGCTCTGGTCAGCCCCTGCCGTGGGAGCCGGGTGGGCCGGGCGCAGACGCCACCGCGTCGAAGTGCCGTCCCCGCAGCTGTCGGTAGAGTCGCGGCGATGCAGCCGGTGAGGATGTTGGGGCTGGCCACGGCCGGCGACAAGCCCAGTGATCGAGAGCTGCGACAGCTGATCGCCGAAGATCGGCTGCCCGACGTGATCATGGCCGACGAGGAGGTTGAGATCACGTCGCTCGACGACCGCTACCTCGCCGGCCTTGGCGGACTTCGCGGGCGTGTGCTGCGCCGGCTGCCCATCCCGGTGGCGCTGGCGCTGGAAGTGTGGCCGCGGCGAGGAGATTTCGACGTGGTGCTCACCTGGGGCGAGCGTCTCGCCTTCCCGGTGGCGCTCGTGATGGCGCTCAGCAGGCGCCGCCGCGCCGGCCACATCGCGATCCTGATGTGGCCACTGAGCACAGCGGGGTCATCGCGACTGAAGCGGCTCGCCAGACGCGCGATCCTGCCGGTCCTGGCCCGCCGCGGGATCGATCGCCTGTGCGTGCCTGCACCGCGCCAGCGTCAACTCGTGATCGAGCGCTGGCGGATACCGCGTGAGCGGATGGTGGCGGCCAACTGGCCGGTGGACACCAGGTTCTGGCGCCCGAGCGAGGGGGTGGGGGACCTGATCGTGAGCGTCGGGCGCGAGATGCGCGACTACGGCACGCTGCTGGCCGCCGTCGACGCGCTCGATCTCCCATGTCACATCGCCGCCGGGACCGGCCCTTTGAACGTGGCCTTCCGCAGCGACGACGCCAGGGCCAGCAACGTCGGCGGCCGGGCGCTCCCCGCCAACGTAACCGTTTCCGCCAAGTCGCCGGTGCAGCTGCGCGAGCTCTACGAACGCGCACGCCTGGTGGTGATCCCGATCCTGCCTTCCGAGTCCGACAACGGCATCACGGCGATCGCCGAGGCGATGGCCATGGGACGCGCGGTGATCAGCACAGATACGGCCGGCAGGGCAGAGGTTCTCGAAGATAACGTGACCTGTGTGCTCGTGCCGCCGTCTGACCCGCTGGCGCTGCGCACGGCCATTCGGGAGCTGTGGGATGACCCGCAGCGCTGCGCCCAGCTCGGAGCGCGGGCCCGCCGGCGGATCGTGGCCACGCACGGCATCGATCAGTGGCTCAGCGCCATTCGCTCTGCCGCCAGAGATCCGCTCCTCTGATCGCACCGGCGCGATCGCTCGGTCTGACATACCTCCGCCTGCCATCGGGAAGGAAACATTCGCTTCTGAATCGGTGTGATGCAGACGTGTGTATTCGACGCCGCCCCCGGACTTTGATGCTGCGCGTGTTGCTGCCCGTGAACTTCTCGCGAAGCGGAGTGAATCGCTAGGAGCCGGCGCGTTCCACGGCCTCGCCCAGCTCCGCGAGGCTGATGTCCAGAGCCCTCGCTATGCGAGTGACGGTGGTCCAGGTTGGATTGGCGTGCCCGCGCTCGATACGCGCGAACGCAGCCACCGTCAGTCCGGCGCGATGCGCGAGGTCCTCCTGGGTTTCGCCGCGCTCGGTGCGTAGCCTGCGCACGGTTGCCGCCAGGGCCCCGTCCGCTTGAATTGGTGCCGACACAATCAGAAACATCGCATTTCGCGAGTAGCAAGATCCAGTCAGCTAACTGCTGGTATTGTGCTGCTGCCGCGCCATCCCCACAGACGGCGCTGGCCGGCCGGCACTGGCGCGAGCGATTGCGCCGTTGCCGGCCGACTAACAGGCACGTTCATTGAAGCCTCGAGCAGGTGGCCCAATCCCAATCCGGGGGTGTCGTCAGAAGGGCAGCGTGGGGAGCGCCATCAGGTGCCCGGCAGGCGGTACTTGCGCGTCTTCGGGCAGCGCTCCAGCAGGCCCAGTTCGACGAGTGTGAGCGCATAGCGGTGGGCGGTGCTGGGGCTCATGCCGAGATCTCCCGCCAGTTCCACGATCCCGCGCGATTCGCCGTCGGGACCGAAACCGGTCAGCAGCGATAGGCCCCGCAGCAGCGATCGGGAGAGCCGCGGGTCGTCGGTGTCGCACAGTAGGTATCCGCTGCGCGTCAAGCGCACACGCCCATCCGGAGCGTCCGTCTGGGGGTCGGTCAGCCGCCTATCGCTGGCCAGCGGCGCGCTGAGTGAATCTGCGATCAGCGTGGAGATGCTGGGGAAGCGACTGCCCGCTGCGGCTCGCACCACCTCGTCGATCTGGGTTGGCGAAAGCGTGATGGATATCGGCTGGTCGTTGTGCATGCAGGCGATCTTTGCAGATGAAGACGATTGTCTGCACCTATGTTTTCAAATTTTGTCTCCAGTGCGTGAGTTTTGTGACCTTCGCGTGCGACATGGCCTACGGCAGCTGGTGGTTGCATGTGCAATTATCTCCCCATGACCAAGATCTCTGTCACACACTTCACAGACGCCGGCTGCCCGTGGGCCTACTCGGCCAGCCCAGCTTTGGCGGTGCTGCGCTGGCGCTACCGCGAGCAGCTGGATTGGCGGATCGTCACCATCGGCCTCACCGAGGATCCTCAGCAGTACGTCGATCGCGGCTACACCGCCACGCGCATGGCGCTCACCGCGGCGGCCTTCCGTCGCTACGGCATGCCGTTCCTGGCCGAGCCCCGCGCGCGGGTGCTGGCCACCACGCGCGCCTGCAGGGCGATAGTGGCCACGCGCCTGCTCGACCCGGAGCGCGAGGCCGCGGTGCATCGCGCGCTGCAGTTCGGGTGGTTCACAACCACGTTGCTGCTGGACGAGGACGCCGACATCGCCACGGCGCTGCAGCGTGTGCAGGGACTGGACGTGGCGGCGGTGATCGCCGCCATCGACGATCCGCGCACGATCGAGGGCTATGAGTCGGACAAGCGAGAGACACGCACCGCCGACGGCGGCCCCACGCACTTCCAGGGCAAGGCCCGGCAGACCGACGGGCCCGTGCGTTTCTCCGCCCCGTCGCTGGTGTTCACCCACGCCGACGGGCGGCGCGTGGAGGCGGGTGGCTTCCAGCCGATCGAGGCCTACGACGTGCTGATCGCCAACCTCGATCCGAAGCTCGATCGCCACGAGCCGGCCGAGGATCCCCGTCAGGCGCTGGAGCTGTTCCCCGACGGACTGGTGACACAGGAGGTGGCCGCGGTCATGGCGCCCAACAACACGCCCGCCGATCGCGACGCGGCCGAGCGGCAGCTGATCGAACTGCTGGGGGCAGGCGAGGTGCAGCGCGAGGCGCTCGGCGACGACGCAATTTGGAAACTCGCCTGACCGCGCTGCGCGCAGCCGGGTAGCCTCCAGCGCTGCGATGCCTGTCACGGTCACACTTCCAGACGGAAACCGACTAGAGCTGCCCGATGGGGCCACCGGCGCCGACGCCGCCGCGGCGATCGGCCCCGGCCTGGCGCGCGCGGCGCTTGCGATCGAGGTCAGCTTCGACGGCTCCTCCGAGGTGCGCGACCTGGCGCGAGCGCTGCCCGACGGTGCCGGCGTGTCGATCGTCACCGCCAAGAGCGGCCAGCAGGCGCTCGAGCTGATCCGTCACGACACCGCCCACGTGCTGGCCGCCGCCGTGATGGAGCTGTACGAGGGCGTCAAGATCTCGATCGGCCCGGCGATCTCCGATGGCTTCTACTACGACTTCCAGTTCCCCGACGGCGTCGCCATCTCCGAGGCGGACTTCCCGCGCATCGAAGAGCGCATGCGCGCCCACATCGGCGCGGCCGAGACGTTCGAGCGCCGCGACGTGTCGGTGGCCGAGGCGCGCGAGCGGTTCGTGGCCGAGCAACAGGACTACAAGGTGGAGCTGATCGACGATCTGCTGGCGGCCAGCGACCCGGCGCATCCGCTGCAGACCGTCTCGCTGTACACCAACGGCCCGTTCACCGACCTCTGCCGCGGGCCGCATGCGCCCACCACCAAGACCGTGGGGGCCTTCAGGTTGAGCTCCGTGGCCGGCGCCTACTGGCGTGGGGACTCCAAGCGCACGATGCTCACGCGCATCTACGGCACCGCGTTCTTCTCCAAGGCCGAGCTGGCCGAGCACCTCGAGCGCATCGAGCAGGCCAAGGCGCGCGATCACCGCAAACTCGGCCGCGAGCTCGGCCTGTTCACGTTCTCCGACGTCTCGCCCGGCGCCGCCTTCTGGCTGCCCGCCGGCACCAGCATCTGGAACGCGCTGGTGCGCGTCTCGCGCAAGATGGGGCGCGAGCGCGGCTACACCGAGGTCAAGACCCCGCAGATCTTCGACGCCGAGCTGTGGAAGACCTCCGGGCACTGGGGCAAGTACCGCGAGAACATGTTCGAGGTCCAGGTCGAGGATCGGGAAATGGCGATCAAGCCGATGAACTGCCCCGGCCACGCGCACCTGTTCGCCAGCCAGCGCCACTCCTACCGCGACCTGCCGGTGCGCTACTCGGAGCCCGGGCTGCTGCACCGCAACGAGGCCTCCGGCGTGCTGCACGGGCTGCTGCGCGTCCGCCACTTCGCCCAGGACGACGGTCACATCTTCTGTACCGAGGAGCAGGTCGAAGACGAGGTCAAGAGCTGCTTGGAAATGGCGTTCGACACCTACAAGCTGTTCGACTTCGACGTCGCGCTCGAGCTCTCCACGCGTCCCGAGCAGCGGGTGGGCGACGACGAGCTGTGGGACCGCGCGGAGGCCAAGCTCACGCGCACACTCGACGAGCTGGGCTTGAAGTACGTGCTCAACGTCGGCGACGGCGCCTTCTACGGGCCGAAGATCGACATGCACATGACCGACTCGCTGGGGCGCTCCTGGCAGCTCGGCACGGTGCAGCTCGACTACAACATGCCCGAGCGCTTCGGGCTCACCTACTCGGGCGCCGACAACCAGGAGCACCGCCCGGTGATGATCCACCGCGCCATGTTCGGCTCCTACGAGCGCTTCATCGGGATCATGCTCGAGCACTACGCCGGCGAGCTGCCGCTGTGGCTCGCGCCCGTGCAGGCGATCGTGCTGGCAGTGTCAGACCGCTTCAACGACTATGCCGTCGAGGTCAGAGACAGTCTCCTCGACGAAGACACACGGGTGGAGCTGGATCAGCGCAGCGAGTCGATCGGGCGCAAGATCCGCGACGCCGAGTTGCGCAAGATCCCATACATGCTGGTGGTTGGCGAGCGTGAGCAGAGCGAGCGAACGGTGTCCGTGCGCGAGCACCACGGGGGGGATCTCGGCAGCCTCTCGGTCGAGAAGTTTCACGAGCGCCTGCATGCCTAGCTATACTGCCTCGCATTGCAGCCCCGCAAATCCTCAGAGCGCAGCGCCTAGCATTCGCTTGACGCGCGGCCTTAACAGCTAGTGCCGGTTCCTCGCAGGTTCGACCGGCGCCCGCCCGAGCGGGACACGACGAAGATCAACGAGCGCATTCGTGTGCCCGAGGTTCGTCTGATCGACGACGAGGGCAACCAGGTCGGTGTGCTGAAGACCGCCGACGCGCTCGCCTTCGCCCAGGAACGCGATCTCGATCTCGTGGAAGTGGCGCCCGAGGCACGCCCGCCGGTGTGTCGCGTGCTCGACTACTCCAAGTACAAGTACGAGCAGGCCCAGAAGCTCAAGCAGGCGCGCAAGCACCAGCAGCAGATCACCGTTCGCGAGATCAAGTTCCGGCCCAAGATCGCCGAGCACGACTACGACACCAAGAAGCACCACGTGGCGCGCTTCCTCAAGCACAAGGACAAGGTCAAGATCACGATCATGTTCCGCGGCCGCGAGGTCACGCACCCCGAGCGCGGCACCATGATCCTCGACCGGCTCGCCGAAGAGCTGGCCGACCTCGGCGTCGTCGAGCAGCGCCCCATGCAGGAAGGGCGCAACATGACGATGATGATGGCCCCCTCCAAAGCGGTGCTGGCGGGACGCGTTGCCGCCGACGGCACCATCGAACAGGCCCCCGATCAAACTTCCCCGGATTCTCAGTCCGACGGCGCGAGCTCGCCCGACGGCACGGCGGCAATGGCTTCAGCCGCCGCGGTCGAGAGCGCCCAAGCGCCCGCCGCAGAGACTCCGCCGGCACCGCTCGATGGCGCCGATGCTTCAGGCTCAGAGCCAACAGCGGAGGTCGAGCAGACCCCCGCGGAGAGCTCTGAGAACCCGCTCCCCGGCGGCGAGGCCGCTGCCGCGGGCACGGCCGTGCCATAATCACCGGCCGAAGACCTATGCCCAAGATGAAGACACACTCCGGCGCGAAGAAGCGCTTCAAAGTTACGGCCAAAGGCAAGGTGCGCGGACGCCACCCCTTCACGAGCCACATCCTCGAGAAGAAGTCGCCCAAAAAGAAGCGCGCCCTCGGTGGCCCGAAGATGATCCACGAGCATGACGAACCGCGGATCAAGCGCATGCTGGGAGTGGGCAAATGACACGCGTCAAGCGGTCGGTCAACGCGCGTAAGAAGCGTCGCGCGGTACTGGAGCGGACGAAGGGCTTCCGCGGCGAGGCCAACTCCAACTACAAGCGCGCCAAGGAGGCCTTGCTCAAGGCCGACAAATACGCCTACCGCGACAGGCGCAACCGCAAGCGCGACTTCCGCAGGCTGTGGATCACGCGCATCAACGCCGCCGCGCGCATCAACGGCATGAGCTACTCGCAGTTCATGCACGGCCTGTCGCTGGCCGGCGTCGAGCTCGACCGCAAGGTGCTGGCCGACATCGCCGTACGCGACGCCGAGGCCTTCCGACGTATCGCCGAGGTCGCCCGCGAGGCGTCGGCTGCTGCCTGACCCGGATCGGCCGGGTCACCCGGCAACCGACTCGACAGCCTCCCGGGCGTCGCTCCTGAAAGGGACGGCGCCTTTTTTGTTACCCAAGCAGCTCCCAGCCCCACCACGAGACCAGGCAAATGAGCCAAATCGCATCCCAACAGAACCCAAGGCTGAAGGCCGTGCGGCGTTTGCACACCAAGCGCGAGCGCTCGCGCCACGGGCGCTTCGTGGCCGAGGGCGAGGACCTGATCCAGGCAGCCAGGCGTGCCGGACGGCCGGTCATCGAGGGCTACCGTCTGGCCGGCTCGGGCCTCGGCACGGACGACTTCCACGAAGTCGAGCGCGACGCGCTCGCCGCTGCCTCCACGCTCGGCTCCGGCACCCGCGTGCTCGGCATCTACGAGCAGCGCTGGGGTCCTGCCGTAGGGCCGCTGTGCGTATATCTGCACGGAGTGGGCGACCCCGGCAACGTCGGCACGGTGCTGCGCTCCGCCGAGGCGTTCGGAGCCTCCTGTGTGGCGCTCGGCCCCGGCTGTGCCGACCCGCACGGGCCCAAGGCGGTGCGCGCCAGCATGGGCGCCATCTTCACCGTGGCGCTCGCGCGCGTGAGCGACGTCTCCGAGCTGCCCGGTGAGAAGATCGCGCTTGACGCCGACGCCCCGGAGTCGCTGCGTGGACCCGAAGATCCGGCTCTCGCCGGCCCCTTGACGTTGTTGATCGGCGCCGAGCGCGAGGGACTGCCGGCGGCGGTGATCGAGGCCTGTGAGCGCTCGGCACGGATCCCGATCGCCTCCCATTCGCTGAACGCCGCCATGGCCGCCACGGTGGCGCTGTATGAGATGACCCGCCGGGGTGGGCGGGACAGCGATACCTTGCTGGCGTCATGAACGAGAAGATCGAGCAACTGCGCGCCGAGGGGCAGGCCGCGATCGCGGCCGCCGCCAGCAGCGCGGTGCTCGAGGAGCTGCGCGTGCGCTACCTCGGCCGCAAGGCCGAGCTGCCGCAGATGCTGCGCGAGGTGGCCAACCTCGATCCCGCCGAGCGGGGCGCGGTGGGCAAGGCCGCAAACCAGGCGCGCCAGCAGCTCGAGGCGCTGATCCAGGCGCGCGGCGCAGAGCTCTCCGCCGCGGAGCTCGACGATCACCTGCGCGCCGACAGCGTCGACGTCACCCTGCCGGGCGCACCGCCGCAGCCGATCGGCTCGCTGCACGTGCTCACCGCCACCAGGCGCGAGCTCGAAGACATCTTCCTCGGGCTCGGATTCACCGTCATGGAGGGCCCTGAGGTGGAGAGCGTGCACTACAACTTCGACGCGCTCAACCACAGCCCCACGCATCCCGCCCGGGCGCGCACCGACACCTTCTACATCGAGCAGGGCGGCGCCAGGGACAGCGCCAAGGAGCTGGTGCTGCGCACGCACACCTCGCCGATGCAGGTGCGCGCCATGGAGGCTCATCCGCCGCCGCTGTACGTGGTGATCCCCGGTCGCGTGTATCGGCCGGACTCGGACGCCACGCACACGCCGCAGTTCCACCAGATCGAGGGACTGGCAGTCGATGAGGACATAACGCTTGCCGACCTCAAGGGCACGCTGCTGGCGTTCGCGCGCGCCGTGTTCGGAGACGAGCGCGACATTCGCCTGCGCCCTCACTTCTTCCCCTTCACCGAGCCCAGCGTCGAGGTCGACGTGTCCTGCTTTCACTGCGGCGGCAAGGGCTTCCTGCGCGACGGCTCGCGCTGCTACCTGTGCAAGGGCGAGGGCTGGCTGGAGGTGCTGGGCGCCGGCGAGGTCGATCCCAACGTCTACTCATACGTGCCCACAACTGAGGCCAACGCGCCCGGCTATGACCCCGAGAAGGTGCAGGGCTTCGCCTGGGGCCTCGGCGTCGAGCGGATCGCGATGCTCAAGCACGGCATCCCCGACCTGCGGCTCTACTACGAAAACGATCTGCGCTTCCTGGAGCAGTTCTAGTGCGAGTTCCACTGCCATGGCTGCGCGAGTACTGCGACCCCGACCTCGACGTGCGCGCGATCGAGGAGCGCCTGACGATGAGCGGCACCAAGGTCGAGGCCATTCACCACCACGGCGTTCCCTCGGCCGAGCACTTCGTGGTGGGACGGGTGCTGGAGGCGGTGCAGCATCCGGACGCCGATCGGCTGAAGGTGTGCACGGTCGACGTCGGCGAGGATGACGGCCCGGTGACGATCGTGTGTGGGGCGCCCAACGTGGCCGGCGGGCAGACGGTGGCGGTGGCGCGGCCCGGCGCGGTGATGCCCGACGGCATGAAGATCAAGCAGGCCAAGCTCCGCGGTGTGGTCTCCGAAGGCATGATCCTGTCCGAGACCGAGCTTCAGATCGGCTCCGGCGGGGACGGCATCATGGTGCTCGACGAGATGACGCTCGACGCCGAGCTTGCCCCAGGCACGCCGCTCGAGCAGATCTTGCCGATCTCCGTGGAGGTCGTGGAGCTCGAGATCACGCCCAACCGTCCGGACTGCCTCGGCGTGTACGGGGTGGCGCGCGAGCTGCACGCCGCCACCGGCGCCGCGCTCGGTGAGGAGCCCTGGAGCGAGGATCCGGGCACGGCCGGTCCGCTGGCCGGCGTGCAGATAACGGTGGAGTGCCCCGAGCTGTGCCCGCGCTTCACCGCGCGGCTGTTCGAGAACGTCAGCATCGCGCCCTCTCCGCTGTGGCTGAAAGCACGGCTGCTGGCCGCGGGGCAGCGCTCGATCAACAACGTGGTGGACATCACCAACTACGTGATGCTGCTCAGCGGACAGCCACTGCACGCGTTCGACCTCGACCGCGTCTCCGGGCAGCGGCTGACCGTGCGCCGCGCCCACGACGGCGAGCAGGTGCAGACGCTCGACGGACAGACCCGCACGCTCGACGGCGAGATGGTCCTGATCGAGGACGGGAACGGGCCGACCTCGATCGCCGGGCTGATGGGTGGCGCGCGCTCGGAGGTGCAAGGCGACACCACCCGCGTGTTGATGGAGGTCGCCAACTGGAGCGGCCCCAACATCCACCGCAGCTCCTGGACGCTGGGCCTGCGCAGCGAGGCCTCCGGGCGCTTCGAGAAGGGGCTGCAGCCGGAGCAGTGCATGCACGCCCAGGCCGTGGCCAGCAGGCTGATGATCGAGCTGTGCGGCGCCACCATCGCCGCCGGCACGATCGACATCGGCCCCGAGCCACAGCCACCCCGGAACATCCGCCTGCGCGACGCGCGCGTGCAGGCGATCCTGGGGGTGGCGGTGGCGCGCGAGCGCCAGGCGGAGATACTGCAGGCGCTCGACTTCCACACGACCGCCCAGGACGACGGCCTGGAGGTGACCGTGCCGGCGCTGCGCCGCCAGGACGTAAGTCGCGAGATCGACCTGATCGAGGAGGTCGCCCGCATCGACGGCCTGGAACGCCTGCCCGCCACGCTGCCCGCCCGCCGCGGCGCCGCCGGCAAGCTGACACACGCCCAGCTGGTGCGCCGCGCCGCAGAGGACGCCATGGTCGGCCGCGGACTGCGCGAGATCGTGGGCTGGAGCTTCACCGAGCCGGCGCTGCTGGAGCGGCTGCGCCTGCCCGCCGATCACCCCATGCGCAAGGTGGTCAAGGTGGAGAACCCGCTGTCGGACGGCCAGTCGATGATGCGTCCCACGCTGCTCGGATCGCTGCTGGACGCCGCCCAGCACAACACCGCGCGCAACGGGCCCGACGTGGCGATCTTCGAGTCCGGCACCGTGTACCGCGCCGCCGATGAGAACTCTGCCCACCCCTCGCTGGCAGACGAGCACCACGCCCTCGGCGCGCTGCTCACCGGCGCGCTGGCTCCCCGCTCATGGCGCGGCGAGTCCCACGAGGCGGACTTCTTCGCCGCCAAGGCGCTGCTCGGAGCGACGCTGGACAGCTTCCACGTGGACTGGTCGGTGCGCGCCGTCAGCTGGTCGTTCCTGCACCCCGGGCGCGGCGCGCAGGTAATCGCGCACACAGACGGAGGACCCGAGACGGTGCTCGGCTTCCTCGGAGAGATCCACCCGCTGGTGGCCGAGTCGTGGGGGCTCGCGCGCACGGCCGCGTTCGCCATCGACCTCGGCAAGCTCGCCGCCGTCGCCCCCGAGGTGCTCGCCTTCCAGGCGTTCGGCGCGTTCCCCACGCTGCGCCAGGATCTGGCCGTCACGCTGCCGTTGGAGGTCTCCAGCGAGGAGGTGCTCGGCCGCGTGCGCAAGGCCGCGGGGGAGAGGCTCGGCGATGTGAGCGTGTTCGACGTCTACACCGGCGCGCAGGTGGGGGAGGGCAGGCGCTCGCTGGCGTTGGCGCTGACGTTCCGCGCACTCGACCGCACGCTCACCGACGAGGATGTCACGCCGCTGCGCCAGAAGATCGTCAGCTCCCTGGAAGAGGTGGGAGGGGAGCTGCGTGGCTAGCTCGAGCCCACAGCCGATCTCGGAGGGCGCCCCGCGGGTGATCGTGGCCGGCGCCACCGGCTTCGCCGGCGCACTCGCCGCGCACCTGCTGTGGCGCCACCCCGGCTTCGAGCTGGCTGCCGTCACCGGCCGCTCCGAGGTGGGACGCTCGCTGCAGGAGGTCTATCCGCGCTACCGCGTGCCGCTCACCATCGAGGAGCTCGACATCTCCTCAGTGGTCGGTATCGACGCCGCGGTGGTCGCCTACCCGCACGCCGCCGCCGCTCCCACCGTGGCCGCGCTGCGCGTGATCGGCGCGCGCGTGATCGACCTCAGCGCAGACTTCCGCCTGCACTCGTTGGCCACATACGAGCACTGGTACGGCGCGCACCCGCGCCCCGATCTGATGAAGGACGCCGTCTACGGGCTGACAGAGCTCCACCGCGAGCAGATCGTCGGCGCCGACATCGTGGCCAACCCCGGCTGCTATCCCACCGCTTCGCTGCTGGCGCTCGCGCCGCTGGCGCGCGCCGGGCTGCTGGCAGACGTGGTGATCGACGCCAAGCAGGGGATCTCGGGCGCCGGTCGCGTGTTCGACGAAACCACCCACCAGTCGATGGCTGGCGAGAACATCCTGCCCTACAAGGTGGCCGCCCACCGGCACACGCCCGAGATCGAGGAGCAGCTCGTCGAGCTCGACCCCTCGAAGCCCGACCTGAAGGTGCAGTTCCAGGCGCACCTCGTGCCGCTGGACCAGGGCGAGATGGCCTCCTGCTACGTAACGCCCACGCGGCCTGTCACGCCCGCCGAGCTGGTCGAGCTGTATGCCCAGGCGTATGAGCACGAGCCATTCGTGGAGGTTGTGGACACTCCGCCTGGTGTGCGCGAGGTGGCGCAGACCAACTACTGCCGCATCTTCGCCGCCGCCGACGCCCACACCGGCAAGGTGCTCGTGTTCTCGGCCATCGACAACCTCTGGAAGGGCACCTCCTCACAGGCGGTGCAGAACCTCAATCTGATGTTTGGCCTGCCCGAGACCGCCGGACTGTCATGAGCACGCCCGAGCACACCTCCCAACCCGTCTTCCGCTCGCGCTGGGTGCCCGCACCTGGGCACGTGCGCGAACTGGCGCTGGACTCCGGGCTGCCCGACGGCTTCCGGGCGGCCGGCGTGCCCGCGGGGCTGAAGCTCAGCGGCAACCCCGATGTGGGGCTGCTGATCTGCGACGCCCCGCAGCCGGTCAGCGCGGCGCGCTTCACCGCCACCGGCACGCCCGCCGCGCCGGTGCTCGTCAGCCGCGAGCGCAGCCGTCTGCACGCGCTGCGCGTGGTGCTGGTCAACTCCGGCTGCGCCAACGCCGCCACCGGCAGGCGCGGCCTCGACGACGCGGCCAAGACTCAGGGCGCGGCCGCGCTGGCCGCCGGCGTGGAGCCGGCCGAGGTGGCGCTCGCATCCACCGGCAGCATCAGCCACCACCTGCCCGTGGACCAGGTCCTCAAAGGCATCCTGCAGGCGCGCGCCGTACTCAGCCAGGACGGCGACATCGCCTTCCAGCAGGCGATCCAGACCACCGACGCGTTCGAGAAGCGCGCCAACCTCGAGCTTGCGCTGCCGTCGGGCACCGTGCGACTGAACGCCCAGTGCAAGGGCGCGGGCATGATCTCGCCGAACTTCGCCACCATGCTGTGCTTCATCGAGACCGACGCCGCCATGTCTGCAGAGACGGCCGACCTGCTGCTGGGGGTGTGCATCAAGCGCTCCTTCGACCGCGCATCGGTCGACGGGCAGCTGTCCACCAACGACACCGCCATCCTGATGTGCTCCGGCGCAAGCGGCGTGCGCATCGAGGCCGAGAGCGACGATGAGCTGCGCTTCGGCGAGGCGCTGGACTCGCTGCTGCGGGCGCTGGCGATCATGATGGTCGCCGACGGCGAGGGCGCCAAGCGGATCGCGCGCGTGGTCGTGCGCGGCGGCAACAACGACGGCGTCGAGCGGGTCGCGCGTGCGGTCGCCAACTCGCCGCTGGTGAAGGCCGCGCTGCACGGCGGCGACCCCAACTGGGGACGGATCGTGCAGGCCGTCGGCGCCGCCATGCTCGGCACCGCGCCGCTGGCCGTGGACATCGCCATCGAGGGCATCCAGGTCTGCTCGGCCGGCACCGCCATCGACTACGACGAGACCGCGCTGGCCGCCGCCGTGCAACGCCATGAGGTCGAGTACGAAATCGGGCTGCCGGGCGACGGCGCTGAGACGGAGGTTTTCTTCTCCGACCTCTCGCATGAGTACGTGACGATCAATGCGGATTACTCGACATGAAGCCAGGAGGATCCGATGCGTGACGTCGCAACTCTGCTCGAGGCGCTGCCCTACATCAGGGAGTTCCACGGCAAGACGGTGGTGATCAAGTACGGCGGGGCGGCGATGGAGGACGCGGCTTTGCGCGAGGAGTTCGCGCGCGACGTGGTGCTGCTCAAGTACGTGGGGCTGAACCCGATCGTGGTGCACGGCGGCGGCCCCGAGATCACCGGCTACATGGAGCGCCTCGGGCTGCCCGTGGAGTTCGTGGGGGGGCTGCGCGTCTCCGACGCGGAGACCGTCGAGGTGGCCAAGATGGTGCTGATGGGCAAGGTCAACAAGGAGATCGTGCTGCGCCTGAACCGCCACGGCCAGCCGGCGGTGGGGCTGTGCGGAGACGACGGCTCGCTGTTCCACGTCGAACGCCGTACCGCGCCCGGGGGTGAGGACATCGGCTTCGTGGGGCGCATCAAGCGCGTGAACATCGGCGTGATCGAGCACATCGCAAGCGATTACATCCCGGTGATCGCCTCCGTTGGCGCCGACCGCGACGGCAACTCCTACAACGTCAACGCCGACGAGGCCGCCGGCGCGGTGGCCGGCGCGCTGGGCGCCTACAAAGTGGTCTTCCTGACCGACGTCGCCGGCTGGCTCGCCGACCCCGCGGAGCCTTCGAGCTTGATCCGTCAGGCATCCGCCGAGCAGGTCCGGCGGGCGCTACCCACGTTGGAGGGCGGCATGCGCCCCAAGCTCGAGGCGTGCGTTGCGGCGATTGACGACGGCGTCAGCGCCGCTCACATCCTCGACGGGCGGATCCCGCACTCGCTGCTGCTGGAGCTGTTCACCGATGACGGGATCGGGACGAAGATCGAGATCGCCCCATGAGCTTGCCCATGGGGTGGTGGGGAGGATGACGCTCTCGGATCTCCAGGAGCTGGAGCGCACGAGCGTGGTGGGGACGTATGCGCGGATGCCGGTGGAGTTCGTGCGCGGCGAGGGCGCGCGGCTGTGGGACTCCGAGGGCACCGAGTACCTGGACTTCCTGTGCGGGATCTCGGTCACGAACGTGGGGCACTGCCACCCGCTGGTGGTGGAGGCGATCCGCGAGCAGGCGGGCAGGCTGATGCACGTTGGCAACCTCTTCTACACCGAGCCCGCCATGCGCCTGGCCGCACGCCTGTCGCAGTCGAGTCTCGGCGGCAAGGTGTTCTTCTGCAACTCCGGCGCCGAGGCGGTGGAGGCGTCGATCAAGCTGGCGCGCAAGGCCCGCCGTGGAGGCGACATCGTGGTCGCGCACGGCGCCTTCCACGGGCGCACCTACGGCGCGCTGTCGGCCACCCCGCAGGAGGCCAAGCAGGCCCCGTTCGCGCCGCTGGTGCCCGGCTTTCGCGCGGTGGCCGCCGAGCCGCTGGCGATCCAGCACGCCGTCGATCAGAACACCGCCGCCGTGCTGCTGGAGCCGATCCAGGGCGAGACCGGCGTGCACGTGCTTTCAGAGGCGACGCTGCGGGCCGCGCGCAGCGCCTGTGACGAGCACGGGGCGGCGCTGATCTTCGATGAAATCCAGTGCGGCATGGGGCGCACCGGCACGATGTGGGCCTACGAACAGAGCGGTGTGGTGCCTGACGCGATCGCGGTGGCCAAGGCGCTCGGCGGCGGGCTGCCGATCGGCGCGCTGATAACCGGCCCGCGTCTGGCCGACACCCTCCAGCCCGGAGACCACGGCTCCACGTTCGCCGGCGGCCCCGTCATTGCCGCCGCGGCGCTGGCCGCACTCGATGTGATCGACGATCCCGCGCTGCTGGAGCGTGTGGGCGAACTTGGGCGCCGGCTTGCCGCCGGCCTGGAGCGCCTGCCGCACGTGGTGGCGGTCCGTGGCCGCGGGTTGATGCGGGCCTGCGAGCTCGACATTGCCGCGCCCGAGGTGGTGCTGCGCGCGCTCACGGAGCAGCGCCTCGTGCTCAACGCCACCGGCCCCACCACCGTGCGGCTGCTGCCGGCGCTGACGATCGGCGAGCCGGAGGTGGACGACGCGCTGGCGCGGCTGGGCCGCGTGCTGGGGAGCTGAGCGGCCTTGCGCACCACGCTCCCCGACGGGCTGGAGCTCGACGACGATCCCGAACGGATCGACATCGACGCGGTTCACGCGTTCGTCAGCAACGACTCCTACTGGGGCAAAGGCCGCTCACGCGAGGTCGTCGAGCGCGCCATCCGCGGCTCCACGCGCGTGGTGGGGCTGTACGACGGCGATCGGCAGATCGGTTTCTGCCGGGCGATCTCCGATGGCGCCATCCACACCTACCTGGCCGACGTGTACGTGCTGGCCGAGTACCGCGGACGCGGGTTGGGGCTCGCCCTGGTCACCGAGATGGTCGAGCGCGGGCCCTACCGCGACCTGCGCTGGATGCTGCACACCGCCGACGCGCAGGCGCTGTACTCCAAGCTCGGTTTCGTGGACACGCACCTGCCCTATCCGGTGATGGAACGCCCCCGCCCCAATGTTTGACTCGGGACACTAGGATTCGCCGCCGTGAGCGACGCCAGCCAGATCCCCACCACCCGCACCGCCTCCTACGAGGCCGACCCCGCTCACGTCCACCGCGTGCTGCTGCTGTACTCCGGCGGGCTGGACACCAGCGTGATGCTGAAGTGGATCCAGGACTCCTACCACGCCGAAGTGGTGTGCCTGACGGTCAACCTCGGACAGCCCGGCGAGGACTACGGGGTGATCGAGGGCAAGGCCATCCGCCTGGGGGCGGTGGAGTGCCACGTGGTCGACGCCAGGCGCGAATTCGCGCAGGAGTACCTGACCCCGGCGATCAAGGCCAACGCGCTCTACGGCGGCGGCTACCCGCTGTTCACCGCGCTGGGACGGCCGCTGATCGCCAAGCTGGCGGTCGACTACGCGCGCCGCAGCGGCTGCGACACGATCGCCCACGGCTGCACCGGCAAGGGCAACGACCAGGTGCGCATCGAGGCGACCGTGGCCACGCTGGCCCCCGAGCTGAAGGTGATCGCGCCGGTGCGCTCCTGGCAGATGGGCCGCGAGGAGGAGATCGCCTACGCGCGCGAGAACGGCATCCCGATAAAGGGCGGCGCGGAGGTGGCGCCGTACTCGATCGACGACAACCTCTGGGGGCGCTCCTCGGAGGGACGCTGGATCGAGGACCTCTCCCATGCCCCCGAGGACGACGTCTTCCAGCTGGTGACGCGCCCGGAGCTGGCGCCCGATGAGCCCGAGACGATCGAGCTGAGCTTCGAGCGCGGCGTGCCGGTGGCGCTGAACGGCGAGCGCCTGGAGCTGGTGGAGCTGATCGAAGCGATAGCCGAGATCGGCGCCCGCCACGGCGTGGGGATCCTCGACCACATCGAGGACCGGATCGTGGGGCTGAAGGTGCGCGACATCTATGAGACGCCGGCCGCCGCGATCGTGCTGCCAGCCCACCAGGAGCTCGAGCGGCTGGTGTGCACGATCCACCAGAACCAGTTCAAGGGGCAGCTCGACCACCAGTGGGCGTATCTGGTGTACGCGGGGCTGTGGTGGGAGCCGCTGCGCGGCGACCTGGACGCGTACATGAACGAGGTCAACGACCGCGTCACCGGCACGATCGGGCTGAAGCTGTACAAGGGCCACGTGCGGGTGGTCACGCGCTCCTCGCCCAACGCCGTCTACGACGCCAGCCTGGCGTCGTTCTCGGAGTCAGGTGGCCTGTTCTCACAGACCGCCTCGCCCGGCTTCATCGAGCTGTGGTCGTTGCAGTCGCGCATGGCCTGGCGCCTGCGCAACGAGTAGCACCCGCCCGCCGCGGGTAGGATCAAGCCATGAGCTCCACCGGCTACAAGCTGCTCGGCTTCGTCGTGTGGCACGGCGGCAAGTGGTATCTGCGCCGCCAGCTGCCCAGCGCGCGCACCGTGGCGCTGGCGGGCGTCACCGTGGCCGCCGGCCTGCTCGCCGCCGGTGTGCTCGCAAAACGCCTGGCCGGCTGACGCACCGGGCCGCCAAGGCGTCCGGAGCGGCGCGTAGGTTGCCGGTCAGGATGATGCCCGAGGAGGATCACACACGCGCCAACCCGCCCGGCGGGCTGCCCTACGACGCAACCCGCCGCAGCGAGGGCGACCTGCTGGCCGAACGACGCGCTCGGCGCGCGGCGGAGACCGGCGAGCTGGCGCTGACTCGCCGCGCGGAGGCGGCGGAAGCGACCGTGCAGACGCTGGAAGCGCACGTCTCGACCCTGCAGCAGCGCCTCAGCGAGGCCGAGCAGGAGCGTGAGCAGGCGGGCGAGCTGCTGGAGTCCGAGCGGGCCGCCGTGCACGACGCCGAGAACGAGCTCAGACGGGTCAAGCAGCGCGAGTACGCTGAGCAGCAGCTGCGGGTCGAGATGGAGGAACGGCTGGTGGGAGGCGAGCGCGAGCGCAGGATCGAGATCGACAGGCTCACCCGACGCCTGCGCGACAGCGAGCGCGAGGCTGCCGAACTGGCGCAGACGCTCGCCGCATTGCAGCGCCAACTCGCCGAGACCGAGCAGGCGACAGCGGCCGAGCGCGCCGCGGTGAGACGCGGCGAGCAGGAACTCGATACGCGACTAGGAGAGCTCGAGCGCCGCGCGCGGGAGCTGCACCAGGGTCTCGCGGTCGAGCGTCAGGCGCGCGAGCGCTCCGAGCGTCTGATCGAGACGATGCGCTCCGGGCATCGTCAGCTGCAGGAGATCCTCGCGGAGGTCAAGCGGATCATCGAGCGCCTGAGCGCCGGAGTCGGAGACGCAGCCCGGGCAACGCAATCACCGGCCGCGGCGGCTCCATCGGCACACCCGCCGGCGCCGACGCCGCGGGCCCCCACGCCTACGTTCTCCCAGGCCAGCATGCACGACGTGTTCGCGGAGGTGCGCGAGGTCGCAGCGGTGCCGGGCGACGGCGGCGAGGAGCGCGGCGCGGAGATGGCCGACGCGCTGGCGGCGGCGGTGGAGCGCCTGCGCGCCCGAGCGCAGGCAGCGGCGGCAGTCGAGGTGCAGCCGCAGTCGCCGGCGGTGGTGCGGGTGCCGCACAAGCACAGCATGTCGCTGATCAGGCGTGCATTGAATCGACGCAAACAGCGACGCAAGCGCTGAGCATCCGCCGCTTCGACGCCTAGCATGCAGTGTCAGTGAACACCGTCTCCTGCGCCCATCTCCACGTCCACTCCGAGTACTCGCTGCTCGACGGAGCGTGCAAGATCGAGGCCCTCGCCGAGCGCGCCGCGAAGTTCGGCCAGCCGGCTCTCGGGCTGACCGACCACGGCGTGATGAACGGCGCGATCGAGATGTACAAGGCGTGCAAGAAGCACGACGTGAAGCCGATCCTGGGCTGCGAGATCTACCTCGTGGACGACCACACCCACAACGGCCCGGGCAAGGTCGAGCGCAACCACCTGACGCTCTTGGCCTCCAGCGACGCCGGTTATCGCAACCTCGTGAAGCTCTCCTCGGCCGGCTTCCTGGAGGGACTGTCGCGTGGCAAGCCGACCGTGGACATGGAGCAGGTGGCACGCCACTCCGAGGGCGTGATCGCGCTCACCGGCTGCCTGGCCTCGCGCTTCTGCCAGCGGCTGCTGGATGACCGCATGGACGACGCCCGCGCGCACGCCGACGAGCTGCTGGGAGTGTTCGGCGCCGAGAACGTGTACTTCGAGGTCCAGAAGAACGGCCTGGCGCCGCAGGACAAGTGCAACGAGGGGATCGTGCGGATCGCCCGCGAAGTGGGCGGCAGCCTGGTGGGCACCGGCGACGTGCACTACCTGCGCCGCGAGGACTACGAACACCACACGGCGCTGTTGTGCGTGCAGACCAAGAGCACGCTCGCGGCGCCGAAGATGACGTTCGACACCAACGAGTTCTACCTGCGCGACAGCGAGGAAATGCACCGCGCGTTCGCGGAGTGGCCGGAGGCGATGGCCAGCACGCTGGAGATCGCGGAGCGCTGCTCGGTGGAGATCGAACTGGGCAAGCAGCTGATCCCCAGCTACACGACCCCGGACGGCGCCAGCGAGCGCGAGTACCTGAGGGCGCGAGTGCAGGAGGGGCTGCGCCTGCGCTACGGCGATCCGCCGCCGGCACAGGCGATCGAGCGCATGGAGATGGAGTTGGGTGTGATCGACAGGATGGGCTTCAACGCCTACTTCCTGATCGTGTGGGACTTCGTCAAGTTCGCCAAGGAGAACGGCATCGCGGTGGGCCCCGGCCGTGGCTCGGCGGCCGGCTCGATCGTGGCCTACTGCCTGGCGATCACCGACGTCGACCCGCTGCAGCTACGACCTGCTGTTCGAGCGTTTCCTGAACCCCGAGCGGGTGTCGATGCCAGATATCGACATCGACTTCTCGGTGCGCGGCCGCGAGCGGGTGATGAAGTACGTGACCGAGAAGTACGGGCGCGAGTCGGTGGCGCAGATCGTGACGTTCGGCAAGATGTTCCCGCGCGCGGCCACGCGCGATGCGGCGCGCGTGCTCGGCTTCGACTACGGCACCGGCGACCGGCTGGCGAAGCTGATCCCAGATCCGATCATGGGCCGCTCGCCGTCGTTCGAGGAATGCATGAAGTCCGGTCAGCCGCTGCGCAAGGCCTGCGACGAGGAGCCGGCCGCCAAGCAGATCATCGAGGTCGCCCAGGGCCTGGAGGGAATCGTGCGCAACTCCTCGATCCACGCCGCCGCCGTCGTGATCGCCGACCGTCCGCTGACGGACATCGTGCCGCTGCAGCTGGCCGACGCGGGCAACGACGAGAACGGCGAGCGCTCATTCCGCACCGTCACGCAGTTCTCGATGAAGCCGATCGAGGAAATCGGTCTGCTCAAGATGGACTTCCTGGGGCTGCGCAACCTCGACGTGATCGAGGATGCGCTGGACATCATCGAGCGCTCCAGCGGGGAGCGCCCGGACTGGACCCAGATCCCGCTGGACGACGCGGCCACGTATGAGATGATGGCCCGCGGCGACTCCACCGGCGTGTTCCAGTTCGAGTCCGAGGGCATGCGCGAGGCGTTGAAGAAAGTGCGCCCGGACGAGTTCAACGACCTGGTGGCGCTCAACGCGCTGTATCGGCCGGGGGCGATGGAACAGATCCCGGTGTACGCCAAGGGCAAGCGCAACCCGGAAGCGATCACCTATCTCGACGAGCGCCTGCGCCCGATCCTGGAGTCCTCCAAGGGAGTGATCCTCTACCAGGAGCAGGCGATGCAGATCTCCAAGGAGCTGGCCGGCTTCTCGGGCGCCAAGGCGGACGATCTGCGCAAGGCGATCGGCAAGAAGAACCGCCAGGCGATGGCTGCGCTGAAGCCGGAGTTCTTCGAGGGCTGCAAGGCGTCGGGCACCAAACCCGAGGTGATCGAGTTCCTGTGGCAGATCAACGAAAAGTCAGCCGACTACTCGTTCAACAAGAGCCACGCCGCCTGCTACGGGCTGATCGCCTACCGCACCGCGTGGCTGAAGGCCAACCACACCGCCGAGTACATGGCTGCGCTGATCTCCTCGGTGATGTCGACCAAGGACAAGGTGCCGTTCTTCGTGGCCCGCTGCGAGGAGATGGGCATCGAGATCCTGCCGCCCGACGTGAACCTGTCAGATCACGAGTTCACGGTCGTGGATCGCAACATCCGCTTCGGCCTGGACGCCGTCAAGGGCGTCGGCTACCAGGCCGTGGAGGCGATCAAACGGGCACGCGATGAGGCCGGCGAGTTCTCCTCGATCTGGGACTTCTGCGAGCGCGTGGACAACCGCACGGTCAACAAGAAGGCGATCGAGGCGCTGATCAAGTGCGGCGCGTTCGGCTCCACCGGCGCGAGCCGCAAGGGCATGCTGGAAGTGCTCGAGCAGGCGCAGGGGGCCGGGCAGAAGATCCAGCAGGACGCGCAGATCGGGCAGGGCTCGATCTTCGATCTGGCAGAAGAGCCGAGCGGCGCGGACCCACAGGCGGTGGCGGCGGCCAGCGGGCTCGGCCGTCCCGTGCACCCGCCGATCCCGCGGGAAGAGTTCGATCAAGCGGAACTGCTGGCGGCGGAGAAGGAAGCGATCGGCCTGTTCGTGTCCGCGCACCCGCTGAAGCCGCTGCGCGACGTGCTGCGCCAGCGCGTGGACTGTTCGCTGGCCGCGCTGGCGGACCGTCGCGACAAGGACTTCGTGACCGTCGGCGGGATCATCACCGAGGCCAAGAAGATCCGCACACGCAACGGCGATCACATGATGTTCGCCACGCTCGACGACCTGGCGGGCGCGGTCGAGATCCTGGTGTTCGGCAAGGCGCTGGCCGAGCACGAGAGCTCGCTGGCGGTCGACTCGGTGGTGATCATCAAGGGCCGCGTGGACCACAAGGAAGCGGGCAAGACGTGCGTGGTGGTGCAGGGCGTGGAGAAGTTCGCTCCCAGCGAGGAGGAGATCGAGCGCGCCCGCACCCAGGCCGAGGCGGCGGCCGCGTCGGCCACCGCGATGGCCCAGCCGCTGCAGCTGAGCGTGCCCGTAGATGCGCTGTCGCACAGCACGCTGGAGGACCTCAAGCAGGCGATCGAGGACTTCCCCGGCCCGGCCGAGATCCTGGTGGAACTGCAGACCAGCTCCGGCGTGCGCCGGCTGCGCCTGGGCAAGGAGTACCGCGTGCAGAACACGCCCACACTGCGGGCGGAGCTGGAACACGCACTCGCACCGATCGCCTCAGCCGCCACCGGCTGAGAGAGTCCGTCTGCGAGGAGCGCGGCTTCCGTCAGGCGCGCGCCGCCAGCCCACGCTCGCGCAGCTGCACGGCGTGGCCCACTTCCTCCGCCGATGCCCCCTTGCGGTCCTCGCCGGGGGTCTCCAGCACGCACGCCAGGCCCTCGAACTCGGGCGCCGATAGGAACGCCGCGCAACCCTCCTCGCCCAGTTCGCCCTCGCCGACGTTGGCGTGACGATCGCGGTTGGCGCCCAGCGGCGTCTGCGAGTCGTTGAGGTGCAGCGATCCCAGCCGCTCCAGCCCGACCTGCTCGGCGACTTCGGCCATCAGCGAGTCCATGCCGGCGTTGGTGCGGATGTCATAACCGGAGGCGAACAGGTGGCAGGAGTCAAGACACAGCCCCAGCCGCTCGCCGCCGCCGCCGGCCTCGATCAGAGCGGAGAGCTCCTCGATCGAGCGCCCCAGCGTGCCGCCGGTGCCGGCTGTGTTCTCCAGGTGCAGTGGGCAGCCCTCGCTTTCGGCCAGCGCCTCTTTGATCGTCTCGCCGGCGCGCGCGATCGCACTTGCCACATCGCCCGTCTTGGCCGAGCCGGGGTGCAGCACCACGCCGCTTGCGCCGATGTCGTTACCGACGCGCAGCGAATGGGTCAGCGAGGTCAGCGATTTCTCGCGTATGGCATCGTCGTCGCTGGCGCAGTTCAGCAGGTACACCGCGTGGATCAGGACGGCGTCGATCGGGCTGTCAGCCATCGCCTGGCGGAAGGCCGTCACGTCCTCCTGGCGGTAGACGGTGGGGCGCCACATGCGCGGCGACTGGTTGAAGATCTGGATCGCGCGGGCGCCTCTTTCGACGCCGCGCTCGATCGCTTTGGGTAGACCGCCGGAGGGGGAGACGTGCGCGCCGATTAGCATGGCAGCGATTATGAGGGTTCGCTTCGCACCATCGCCCACCGGGGCGCTCCACATCGGCGGCGCGCGCACCGCGCTGTTCAACTGGCTGCTGGCCCGTCACGAGGGCGGCGTGATGGTGCTGCGCATCGAGGACACCGACCGCGAGCGCTCCACGCCGGAGAACATCGAGCAGATCCTGGATGCGCTGCGCTGGCTGGAGCTGGACTGGGACGAGGGGCCGATCCTGCAGACCGACCGCACGCCACGCCACGGTGAGGCGCTCCAGGCGCTGCTGGACGCGGGGCTGGCGTACCGCTCGAACGCCACGGCGGAAGACGTGAATGCATACAAGGAGCTCCACGGCTCCGAGCGGGGTTTCCGCGGACAGGAGGAAGGCGACGGCGCGGTGCGCCTGCACGTGCCGGACGACGGCGCCACGGTGGTGCACGACGTGATCCGCGGCGACACCCGCTTTGAGCACGTGCACATGGATGACCCGGTGATCGCTCGCGCGGACGGGTCGGTGCTGTACAACTTCGCGGTCGCCATCGACGATCTGGACGCGGGCATCACGCACGTGGTGCGCGGCGAGGATCACCTGTCGAACACGCCCAAGCAGCTATTGGTGCTGGAGGCGGCCAAACAGGTGGGCCTGGGCGCCGATGCGCCGCTGCCGGCCTATGCGCACCTGCCGCTGCTGCACGGCCCGGACGGCAAGAAGCTGTCGAAGCGCCACGGCGCGGCGTCGGTGCAGGAGCTGCGCGACGCGGGCTATCTGCCGGAGGCGGTTCGCAACTACCTGGCGCTGCTGGGCTGGGGCGCGGGCGACGACGCCACGGTGCTCTCCACGCAGGAGCTGATCGAGCGTTTCACGCTGGAGCGCGTGAGTCGCAACCCGGCGCGCTTCGACGAGGTCAAGCTGAAGTGGCTGAACGGCATTCACATCCGCGGCCTGTCCGTGGAGGATCTGACGCGGCGCTTGGAGGCGTTCACGGGCCGCGGCGGCCTCGAGCAGGCGGTGCGGATCAGCCAGGAGAAGATTCACACGCTGGCTGACTTCTGGCCGCTGGCCGGCTCGTTGTTCGACGGCCCGGTGGATGACCCCAAGGCGCGCGAGCGCTGGCTGGGGGAGGACGGTCGCGCGGCGCTCGGCGACGTGCGTGCCGCGCTTGCCGACGTGCCGTCCTTCGACGAGCAGGCCCTGGAGCGGGCGCTGGGCGCGGTGGTGGACGCTCGCGGGGTGAAACCGGGGCAGGTCTATCAGCCGCTGCGCGTGGCGATCTGCGGCACCACGGTTTCGCCGGGCATCTTCGAGAGCGTGGCGTTGCTGGGGCGCGAGGAGACGCTGCGACGGGTGGATGCGGCGCTGGCGGGCGCATGAGCGGGTTTCTGGATTAAGTTTCTGCGGCGCAGGTGCCGATAGGACCCCATCGTGGAATCACCGACCCGGATGGTCGGCGAACCCAAGGAAGGGGTTTGACGGTATGCAGGCAACAGCGGCCGCTCAGAAGCTGAATGCAGCACCCAAGCTTGATGGAGGATCGAAGATCAAGGCCCTCGACGCGCGCTCGGGCAAGTCGGCGCGTGGCCGTCAGGGCGCCTCGGCGCCGGCGGAGCGCCACCAGAACGAGGGGCATGGCCGTCGTCTGACGATGGCCTTCGAGGCGCTGGAGGCATTTCCCGCGCTGGCAGAGTCACGCGACCGCCTGCTGGCGGTGATCGGCAAGGATCACGTTGCGACGGCGGACGTGGTGGCGGCGGTGGAGTCCGATGTGGCGCTGATCATCGCGGTGCTGCGCCTGGCAAACCGTGCAGAGGGCGCCCGTGGCCGTGTGGACACGGCTGTGTCGGCGGTGGAGGCGCTGAGCGCGCAGACCGTTCACGCGGTGGCAAACCGCGTGCGCACGTTCGACTTCTTCGAGCGCGCCACCGTGTGGGACGCGGCGCCGGAGCGCTTCCGGCTGCACGCGCTGGCCACCCAGCACGCCGCCGACCGGATCGCGGCGGAGGTGGGCTATGAGAACCGCGACCGGCTGACGGTGACCAGCCTGCTGCACGACATCGGCAAGCTCGTGCTGCTGCACGCCTACCCCGGCTATCCGTCGCAGGTGCACCGCGGGGCGCGCACGCCGGAGGAGCGCATCCACCAGGAGCGCCGCGAGCTGGGCGTGGACCACGCGCTGGTGGGCGGCGTGTTGATCCGTCGCTGGGGTTTGCCGGCGGCGATCGCCACCCCGATCGAGCGCCACCACAACCCGGACGTGGAGGGCGAGGCGGCGTTCATCCGCCTGGCCGACATGCTGGCTCACTACGAGCAGGGCGGGCGCGTATCGCCGACGGAGATGCTTCAGGTGGCACGCCGTGTGGGCCTCGGCCCGCGCGAGCTGCGGCGCGTGATGTATGAGCTGCCGAGCGCTCCCAGCCAGCGCCAGCGCCACGTCGACCCGTGCCCGCTGTCCGGTCGCGAGCTCGGCGTGCTGCAGCGCCTGGCGGAGGGCAAGGTCTACAAGCAGATCGCTCACGAGCTGACGCTGTCCACCAGCACCGTGCGCACGCATCTGCACAACATCTACGGCAAGCTCGGCGCCGTCGATCGTGCGCAGGCCGTCTTGATTGCAACTGAGCGCGGCTGGCTGTAGCGGCTGGCCGAAAGGGGGGTAAGGCCAGCCTCACACAGCTTCGGGCGTGCGACGCGAGCGCTCGGGCGCAGGCGCGGTCGGTTGGGTCGTGGGGGTGGGGCATCGGCTACGGGCTCGCGCGATAGCGATGCGAGACCCAACTACCACCAGCGCACCTTATGGTTTTCGCGGCGATATCCAGCAGAGAAGATCCATTTCATGATGGATGGCCCTCCTGGGTCTTGGCGTTCCTTTGAGGGATCTGCTCGTCTTGCTCGCGTATCGATCTGCATTCTCTCCCACTCATCAAACGCTTTAGTACGTTCATCGACCGACCTCATGTCGCGAACGAACTGTTCGGCGGATTCCCAAAGCACCTCGATATAAACGCCTAGGAGCTCGGACGCAAGATTCCGGTCGAGGCCATCTTTGTTGTAGACGGTCCCGACCTCCTCAATGAGGTTGGGGAGTCTCAACATTGCCACTTGCTGGCGGACCGGAAGGCGCTGAAAGTCGGTGTAGCTGTGGAAACGCCAATACTCTTGAATGTCTTGCCATTCATCGAGCGAGCCACGGCTGGTAATGCGGTCCACATATGCGTGAGCGCGATCGCGTGCGGCGTTGTTGGCGTTCTGTCTTAGCTGCCAGACTGCCGCGAACAGCGCGCCTACGGCGGTTCCCGTGAACACGTACTGCGCTATCGCAGCCCAGCCCCCGAGCGATAGGACCGCCAACACGAGGCTAGCTTAAAGGCTCCGCAATCTAAAGGAAGCGCCGCCCATGGCCGTTGATAACATGAGAGCTATGAACTGCGAACCCGTCTGGGCCAAAAAAACACCTCCGCCCCGCTAGGCGGCCCGTCCCGTGATCTCGGCGTAGGTTAGCCTACGTCCGGCGGTAGAGCGTCTGGCGGCTTAGGCCGAGCAGATTGGCGAGCGTGTCGAACGGGATACCCGGTTCGGCGGCCTTTGGCATCAGTTCCTCCACGTCGCCCGCGCCTCCCTCCGGGGAGTGAGTTCCGTAGCATCGCCTGCACGCGATGATCTCGATCACCAGCAAGTCCCCCTACGCGGTGCAGGCGCTGACCGAGCTCGGCCGCGCGGGCGGCACCGAGCCGGTGCCGATCGGCGAGCTGGCGCGCCGGCGCGATGTGCCGGTGCAGTTCCTGGAGCAGCTGTTTGCGGTGCTCAGGCGAGCTGGGGTGATCAGCTCACAGCGCGGCGTGAAGGGCGGCTACCGCTTCGCGCGTGACCCGGCCACGGTGACCGTGCTGGAGATCGTGGAGCTGCTCGACGGCCCGTTGGGGCGCGACTCCGAGGGCATCTTTGCGGACGCGTCGGCCGCCGCCCGCAGGGTGCTGGCCGAGACCACGATCGCCGATGTGATCGAGCGCGAGACCCGCGAAGCGGGCGCCAGCATGTACCACATCTAGATGGATTCCGGGGTTCGCGAGGGTTTCGGGAAATCCGGGGCGGTGCGCGCCATGGCTCGCGCCGGCGGAGCCCGTCGGGACCGTCCTTAACGACCTAGGGCCTCGATCGCTTTCGCCAGCTCGGTCTGAGGGCAGGTGATTTGCCAGCCATGTTCTTCGAGGTAGAGGTCCATCAGGAGGAGTGCGACGCGCTTGTTGCCGTCTGGGAGGGGGTGATTTCGGACGATCCTGGAGGCGAGGACGGCGGCGCGCTTAATCGGATGGGGGTAGAAGTCGTGGCCGCCGTAAGTGGCGAACGGAGCTGCGAGAGCTGACTCGGCGGAGCCGATCTTGGTGACGGTCTTCAGGCGGTTGGCGTCGATGCCGAGGACGGCTTCGGCTGCCAGCAGGAATGCCTCGATAGAGATCACCGCCAAAATGTAGCATAGGTATCTGTCATACGCAGTACAGGTTGCAATACCTCATAACTTTGTGCTACAGTGCCGATAGGTTTCCTAGGAGGAACCTACCTCTGTCCGATGATTCCGGGTCCCGGGTGGGATCCCACTACAAGGAGAAGCGACCAATGGCCGCTAAGACGATGAGCCTGCGCCTCGACGAGGAGCAGTCAAGGCAACTCGACGCTGTCGCGATGGCATGCGAGACCACGGTCTCGGAGGTCGTGCGAGACGCGATTTCTGAGCGCATCGACAAGCTCCGCAACGACCCCAACTTCAAAGCCCGCCTAGAGCGAGCCGTCGAGCGCAACAAGGAGGCGCTCGACCTGCTTGCCGAGTAGGTGACGAAGATCGCGCTTCACGAGAGCCTCGGCGGACGCCGGGGCTCTCGTCGTTGTGCGCCCAGCATGACCAGTAGTTCAGGGGTGTGAGTCCGTATGGGTCGCGGAGTGATCTGGGATGGTGGCTCTGGCGCGCTCAGCGCTTTTTGGTCTGAGTAAGCGCCAGCCCGATGACGAGCAGCACGACGACAGCGGCTACCAGCGCGATGAGTAGCCCGCCGATCCCGCCGAGCGCTTTGGCGGCGGCGACGAAGGCGAGCAGGGCGATCATGGCGGGCAGCCCGATCCAGGCAGCCCAGGGTCGCTCGTCCATTGGGCAAACGTATCGGCTGGGCGAAAGCTGCGCTGCACGACGTGGGGAATTTGCGTTCTGCACTATTGTCGTGAGCTATGCCCCGAATCCCGATCAACATTGCTGATCTGGTTGGAAGCACCCCGCTGGTGGGCCTGCCGAGCATGCTTGCGGGCACTGCGGCTGAGGAGCGCGGCGTGGAGCTGTTTGCGAAGCTGGAGTCGTTCAACCCGGGTGGCAGCGTGAAGGACCGCATCGGGGTGGCGATGATCGAGGCGGCGGAAGCGGAAGGCAGGATCGAGCCGGGACGCACGACGATCGTGGAGGCGACGAGCGGCAACACGGGGATCGCGCTGGCGTTCGTGTGCGCGGCCAAGGGCTATGACCTGGTGCTGACGCTGCCGCAGGGGATGAGCAAAGAGCGCGAGAGCCTGCTGCGGCTGTACGGGGCGCGGGTGGACATCACGGAGTCGATGGGCGGGATGGGCGAGGCGGTGGCGGCGGCGCGGGCGATGGCCCGTCGCGACGACGTGTTCCTGCCGGACCAGTTCTCCAACCCGGCCAACCCGGAGGCTCACCGGCGCACGACCGGCCCGGAGATCGCGGAGGCGCTGGAGAACCGCGTGGATGTGCTGGTGGCGGGGGTGGGCACGGGCGGCACGATCACGGGTACGGGCGAGCATCTGCGCGAGATCAACCCGAAGCTGCGGGTGGTGGCGGTGGAGCCGCGCGGCTCGTGCGTGCTGTCGGGCGGCTTGCAGGGCCCTCACCGCATCCAGGGGATCGGCGCTGGCTTTGTGCCGCCGGTGCTCAACCGGGAGCTGATCGACGAGGTGATCCCTGTGTCGGACGACGACGCGATCGAGACGGCGTGGAGTTGTGCCAAACGCGCGGGGCTGCTGGCGGGCATCTCCTGCGGCGCGGCGCTGTGGGCGGCGCTGCAGGTGGCCGAGCGCCCGGAGTCGGAGGGGCAGCGGATCGTGGTCATCATGCCCGACTCGGGCGAGCGCTACATCTCGCAGGCCTTTTTCGCCCCCTGAGCCCACCCGGCGTCCGCACACGGGCAACCAGCCCGCGCACGGCCACCGTGCGGCCTCAGTTCTGAGTTCCTCTGAGGCGCTGTTTCACCAGCCGGACCGTGTGATGAACTGCGCGCATGGTTGCGGGCGACGCTCGGGTTCGCTCGCCGTTTCGGAAAAAGGGGCGTTCCGCATGAGTGTGTTTGTGCGCAGGCATCTGACGTACGCCAACGTGGTGGCCACGTTGGCGCTGGTGTTCGCGATGGGAGGCACGGCGATCGCGGCGGGGCACTACTTGATCACGTCCACCAGCCAGATCAGCCCGAAGGTGCTGAAGGCGCTGGAGGCGAAGGTGGCGGCGGGCATCCACGTGGGTCCGGCGGGCAAAGAAGGCGCGGCCGGCGCGGCCGGCAAAGAAGGGCCTACGGGCAAGGAAGGTCCGGTCGGCCCAGTCGGCACTGGGAAACAGGGTGAACCGGGCGAAAAAGGCGAACAGGGCGTCAAAGGCGAACAGGGCATCGAAGGCAGGCCGGGCGCAAAAGGCGAACAGGGCCTGTCGACGCTGTCGGCTGCGGAACAGAAAAAGCTGACGGAAATCCTGCCGTACGTTCAGCTGGTGGCCGCAGGTGTGGATGGCAAGCCGACGATCCAGTTCACGGGGGCGAACGTGCAGATCGTGAACGGGTCGGGCGAGACTGAGGAAGCCAACGGCACGGGCAACCTGGTGATCGGCTACGACGAAGCGCCGGGCATTCAAACGGGATCGCACAACATCCTGCTGGGCGGCAGCGAACAGACCGACGAAAGCTTCGGCTCACTGATCGGTGGGGAAAACAACACGGACAAATCCTCGTCCCCGTTCAGCGTGCTGTTCGGTGCGGGCAACGTGACCTCGGGTGCGCACTCGTCCGTGACCGGAGGTGAGGGGAGCACGGCATTTGGCAAAGGCGCGGCGGTGACGGGCGGCTTCAACAACCTGGCCGAAGGCAAGGACTCGTCGGTGAGCGGCGGCGAAGAAGACAAAGCCGGCGGCGAATACGCGTCGGTGAGCGGAGGGGCTGCCAACTCGGCGGAAGGTTCTGCGGCCTCAGTGCAGGGTGGCGGGGTCAACGATGCGGCCGTGCCCTATTCGTCGGTGGGAGGCGGCAACAAACAGGCAGAGATCACGGAATACGGCTTCCTGCCGTAGCTGGGGCAACGACACGTATTTTTATGGGCGCCCCTTCGGGGGCGCTCGCGTGTGGCTGGGATGGTGATGATCCGGTTGCGCGGTCAACATGTGCCAAGTTGGCCGCTACGCTGTGGTGATGGTCGGTTTCGCACGGGTGGCCAAGGAGGTGCGTCGCGACGTGCTTGCGGCGCGCGACCGCGATCCGGCGGCGCGCGGCGTGGCGCCGATGGAGATCCTGGCCACGTGGCCTGGCATCCACGCGCTGCTGGCGTATCGCTTCGCCCATGCTCTGCACCTGGCTGGCGTGCCGGTGCTGCCGCGGCTGCTGTCGATGTTCACGCGCGCGACGACGGGCATCGAGATCCATCCGGCGGCGACGATCGGCGAGGGCCTGTTCATCGATCACGGCGCTGGCGTGGTGGTGGGGGAGACGGCTGAGATCGGCAGGAACGTGACGCTGTATCAGGGCGTGACGCTGGGCGGTACGGGCTTTGCGACGGGCAAGCGCCACCCGACGGTGCAGGACAACGTGACGATCGGCTCGGGCGCAAAGCTGCTCGGTCCGATCACGATCGGGCACGGCGCGAAGATCGGCGCCAACAGCGTGGTGATCACGGACGTGCCGCCGAACTCGACGGTGGTGGGCAATCCGGGTCATCCGGTGCGCATCGATGGGCGCCGAGTGGAGGGCCCGGACGCGGATTGGATCCACCTGCCGGACCCGATTGCGGAGGCGATCCAGGCGCTGTCGAGTCGGATCGTGACGCTGGAACGGATGCTGGCGGAGCTGTCCGACGGGGACGCGCCGCCGCCGGCCGAGGTCAGGCCGCTGCGCAGCGTGCGCGGTCCCAACCCAGCTGGTGGGTAGCGTCGTAGCTGCTGAGAGCGTCGCGCTCGAGCCGCTCTGACGCCCGAGCTCGCATCTATGCTGGGCTTGATGCCCGACAGCCCAAACACAGAGCGCGTTCAGCGGCTGCTGGAGGGCCTCAACGAGCCTCAGCGCGAGGCGGTCACGCACGGCGAGGGGCCGCTGCTGATCCTGGCGGGGGCGGGCAGCGGCAAGACGCGCGTGCTGACGCACAGGATCGCCTACCTGATGTACACCAACCAGGCGCAGGCGGGGGAGATCCTGGCGATCACTTTCACCAACAAGGCGGCCAGGGAGATGCGCGAGCGCGTCGAGGCTTTGCTGGGTTGGGGCACGCGCGCGATGTGGCTGATGACCTTCCACGCCGCCTGTGCGCGGATCCTGCGGGCGGAGGCCGCACGCCTGGGCTACACGCGCCAGTTCACCATCTACGACCAGGCCGACGCGCGCCGCCTGGCCAAGCGCTCGGCCGACGCGGTGGGGGTCGACCCCAAGCGCTTCACGCCGTCGGCCGTCCTCAACCAGATCTCGGCGGCCAAGAACAAGCTGATCGACGCGGAGTCCTACCAGCAGATGGTGGGCTCGCAGTTCGAGGAGATGATCGCGCGAGGTGTATGCCATCTACGAGCGCGACCTGCACCGCATGAACGCCATGGACTTCGACGACCTGCTGTTCCGCACCGTCAACCTGATGGAGCTGTTCCCCGAGGTCCGCGAGCGCCTCTCGACCGCGTTCCGCCACGTGCTGGTGGACGAGTACCAGGACACCAACCATGCCCAGTACCGGCTGCTGCAGCTGCTTGTAGGCGGCGGGCGCCCGCCGCAGCGCGGCGGTGCGGAGCCGGGCGATCGGCCCACATACGCCGGCCCGATCGGGCATCGCAACCTGGCGGTTGTCGGCGACGACGCGCAGTGCCTGGTCAAGGGGACGCTGGTCACGATGGGCGATGGATCTGAGAAGCCGATCGAGGAGGTGTGGGCTGGGGACATGGTTCTCGCAGCTCACGGGAGCGGCAATTTCCGTCCGGCGATGGTCATGCGCCGGCATGAGTCTCCAAGCGCCAAAGGAATCGCCATCACGACTCGTTCCGGACGACGCATCGTGAGCACCGGTGAGCACATCCATTTCGCCGGCTTCGTTCGTGGCAGGACGCCACAGCTGCACATGACCTACCTGATGTGGAAGCGCGGCGTGGGGTTTCGCGTGGGGACATCTCGCACCTATACCGCGAGCCAGGTCAAGCCGGTCATCGGAGTGCCGTATCGGATGCGTACCGAGGGAGGGGATGCCGCGTGGGTCGTCTCCGTTCACGCCAGCGACGCTGAGGCCCGCGTCGCCGAGCATGTGCTCGCGGCTCGCTATGGGTTGCCGACGCTCCCGTTCAATGCAAGGCCCACTGCGGCCAAATCAATGGACAGCGTGGTCGGCAGTCAGGCCCTCATCGACCGCGTCTTCGCCGCCGTGGACACAGAGGAGGGGGAGAGAGACTGCTGAGAGAGGAGGGCCTGACCCGCCGCTTCCCTCATTTCACACCCAACGCGCACACCTCCGGCCGGCTTGGCTCGAACTCGCGTGCGGCGTCGCATGGTGCTCACGCTCTGCGGGGATCGGCGCGGGGCCACGGCCATGCATCGGATCTCCATGTTTGGCTATGACGACGACGGCCGTGAGGCGCTGCAGCGCCTCGGCCTCAGCGTGCGCCCGGCACGGCGCGGGTCGACGGGGTGGCGCTATGAGGCGGCCTCATCGGACATGCGCTCGCTGCTGCGCACCGTGCAGAGCGTGAAAGGGGAGCTCGATTTCCACCTGCATCTGAACGCCCGCTTCGCATGCAACCCCGAGGGCGTTGCCAACTCGCTTCCGTTCATGCCCGCCGCGTCGATTCGGCCGGGAATGGTCATGGTGGGGGCCGACGGTGAGTTCGATGTGGTCGAGAGTGTGGAGTCCGTACCGCTTGATGTGCCCGTCTATGACCTCGATGTCTCCGGCGTCCACAACTTCATCGCCAACGGGCTCGTCACCCACAACTCGATCTACAGTTTTCGGGGCGCTGATGTGAGGAATATCCTCGATTTTCAGGAAGACTTTCCCGATGCTCGCGTGGTCAAGCTGGAGCAGAACTACCGCTCCACCGAGACGATCCTGGCGGCGGCCAACTCGGTGATCGCCAACAACCGCGGCGGGATCGCCAAGCGCCTGTGGAGCGACCTGGGGCAGGGCGAGCAGATCCAGCTGCGGGCGCTCGACGACGAGCACGCGGAGGCGCGCTATGTGGTTGGCGAGATCGAGCGGCTGGTGGATGAGGGCGCGTCGCGTTCGGAGATCGCGGTGCTGTACCGAACGAACGCGATGTCGCGGGTGATCGAGGACACATTGGTGCGGCGCGAGATCGCCTACCAGGTGATCGGCGGCACCAAGTTCTACGAGCGGGCCGAGATCAAGGACGCGATCGCCTATCTGCAGCTGCTGGCCAACCCGCAGGACGTGGTCAGCTTCACGCGCATCGCCAACTCGCCGAGGCGCGGCATCGGGCAGACCTCGCTGTCGCGGATCGTCAACCACGCCGCCGCCATCGGCGTGTCGGTGTGGGAGGCCGCACAGGCGCCCGAAGATGTCCCCGGCCTGGGCTCCGCGGCGATCAAGGCGCTGCGACGCTTCATGGACACCATGGAAGAGCTGCAGCGGATGACAGGCCTTGAGCCCGTCGGTGAGCAGCCACAGCCGCGGGAGGGCGAGGGGGAGGCGCTGTTCGTGCAAGAGCCCTCGCGCCAGGCGCCGATGGCGGAGCTGCTGGAGGCGATGCTCTCCCAGAGCGGCTACCTGGAGGCGCTGGAGGCCGAGCGCACGATCGAGGCGCAGGGCCGCATCGAGAACCTCGAGCAGCTGGTGGAGGTCGGACGCGAGTTCGACGCCGAGGCGGGCGAGGGCGAGGGCACGCTGGGAGTGTTCCTGCAGCAGATCGCGCTGGTGGCCGACGCCGACACGCGCAGCGACGAAGCCGGGCTGGTGACGTTGATGACACTGCACAACGCCAAGGGCCTGGAGTACCCCGTCGTGTTCATCGCCGGCTGCGAGGAGGGCGTGTTCCCGCACTCGCGCTCGATCGACGAGGGTGGGTTGGAGGAGGAGCGGCGCCTGTTCTACGTGGGCATCACCCGCGCCATGCGCCAGCTCTACCTCACCTACGCCCGCCGCCGCGCCGTGTTCGGCGCACAGACCTTCGGGCTGCCAAGCCGCTTCATCACGGAGATCCCCGGCGACCTGTTGGAGGAGCCCATGCAGCCCGCATTCCGGCCCGGGATGGGCGGCGCCGGCAGCTGGAGCGGCGGCGGCTGGGGCGAGGCGAGCGGCGGTGCGATCCGCTCGGGGCGCATCTCCGGACAGGGTTCGTGGGCCGGACGCTCGAGCACGCCGGCGTCACAGCCCGTGCCCGCCGGCAGCGTGCGTGAGGCGGCCGCGCCCGCCGTGCAGTTCCGGCTCGGCGAGGACGTGGTGCACGCCGCATTCGGCGACGGGGTGGTCACCGGAGTGGAGCCCGGAGGCGTGATCGTGGTGCGCTTCGCCGACGACGGCTCCGAGCGCAAGCTCATGGCCGAGTACGCGCCCGTCAGGAGACGATGACGTTTTGCAGGTGCTTTGTGCCGCTTAAGCGCATAGCATCTCCACCATGAGCGCAACCATCATCGACGGCCGCGCCATCGCCGCCCGGGTCCGCGCCGAGGTGGCAGGCGAAGTCGAGCGCTTCACCGCGCAGGTCGGGCGCGCGCCCGGACTGGCCACCGTGCTCGTCGGCGAGGACCCCGCATCGGCCGTGTACGTGGGCGGCAAGCAGCGCGCCTGCCTGGAGGTCGGAATGGTTCCGTTCGACCGGCGGCTGCCCGCCGACGCCACGTTCGAGGCCGTCTCCGAAGAGCTGGAGGAGCTCAACCGCAACCCCGCCGTCAGCGGCATCCTGCTGCAACTGCCCGTCCCCGACCACCTCGACGGCCCCACGCTGACCGCCATGATCAGCCCCGACAAGGACGTCGACGGCCTCACGCCCGTCAACGCCGGGCTGCTCTCGCTCGGGCGCCCCGGCCTGCGGCCGTGCACCCCATGCGGCGTGATGGAGCTGCTCACCGACGCCGGCGCCCAGCTCCAGGGCGCCGAAGCGGTCGTGGTCGGGCGCTCCAACCTGTTCGGCAAGCCCATGGCGCAGCTGCTGCTGGCCGAGAACGCCACCGTCACCGTGTGCCACTCGCGCACCCGCGACCTGCGCGCCGTGTGCGCCCGCGCCGACGTGCTGATCGCCGCCGTCGGTCGCGCACGCCTGATCGAGCGCGACTTCGTCAAACCGGGCGCCGTGGTCATCGACGTGGGCATGAACCGGCTCACGCCCGAGGAAGCCGGTAACAAGAGCGGGCTGGTCGGCGACGTCGACTACGCGCCCGTCAGCGAGATCGCCTCCGCCATCACCCCCGTACCCGGCGGCGTGGGGCCGATGACGATCGCGTTCCTGCTGCGCAACACGCTGCAGGCCGCCCGCTACCACGCCGAGCTGGAGCTGATGTTCGGCGAACTGGCCGAGGAGGGCTCGTGACCGAGGAGGGTTCGTGAACTTCAAGCAGATCCGCATCGGCGAGCTGCTGGCGCTGGCCGGCTGCGTCCTGGTGGTCCTGTCGCTCCTCTTCCCCTGGTATGAAGGCCCCGCCGGCCAGCTCGACGTGTGGGACACGTTCGGTCCGGGTGTGGTGCTGCTGCTGGCCGCGCTGTGCGCCGCGCTGGCCATGTTCGTGGCCGCGCTCACCGAGCGCACCACCGCGCTGCCCGTATCCACCGCCGTGTGGTGCGTGCTGCTCGGCCTGCTCGCCGTGATTGCATCGGTTGTGCGCGCGCTGGAGCGCCCCGACCACAGCAGCTCGCTGTGCGCCGGCGCGCTGCTGGCGCTGGCCGGCGCCGTGGCCATCCTCGCCGGCGCCTGGCAGGTGCTGCGCGACGAACGCCCCGCGCTGTACGAGCCCGCCACACCCGAGCGGATGAAGGTCGAGAAGACTCCGCCCGCTTAGCAGGGTTTCCGTCCTCCGAGGTGAACATTGCCGTGGAGGCGAGGTTTGGCCGAACGAACGATCGGCCAGCAGATCACGCCGATCAACGAAATCTGGGGGAGAGTGCAATGAATCTCGACATCAGCAGACTGCGCCGCAGCGACCGCATCGTGGGCGCCAGCGCCATCGCGCTGTTCATCTTCCTGTTCTTCTTCAAGTGGTACGGCGGCAGCGCAGGTTCTTCAGCCGGCGGGCTGAACGTGAGCAACAGCTACAGCGGCTGGCACACGTTCACCAACAGCCGCTGGATCTGGCTGATCACGATCGTCGTCGCCCTCGGCTCCGTGGCGATCGCCGCCGGCGCCTTGAAGTTCAAGAGCCCCGTGCAGCTGGGCGTGCTGGTGGCAGGACTCGGGGCGCTCACCACGCTGCTGATCTTCTACCGGATCGTGCACCACCCCAGCGGCGGCAGCAGCGGCACCGTCGCCGGCGTGAGCTACTCCTACTCCTACGGGATCAAGATCGGCATCTGGTTGGGCTTGATCGCCGCTGTCGCGCTCACCTACGGCGGTTATCTGACCATGGGAGACGAAGGCACCTCGCTGGCGGACGTACGCGAGCAGGCCAGCGCCACCATCGGCAACTTCAATGCCGGGCAAAGCTCAACCGAGACGTCCACCGGCGCAACGACGACCACGATCGCAACCCCGATCCCCACACCGCCCGCCACCACCGAGCCAGAGCAAACACCGCCCGAGGCGCCGCCGGCGCCTTAAATGCCTGAAGGGGCGGGGCGCCGCATGCGGGTGGGCGGCGCCTCATACAATGCGCCACTGTGATCACACGCGATGAGGTACTGCACGTTGCGCGCCTGGCGCGCCTGGCGCTGAGCGAGGACGAGATCGAGCCGATGGCGCGCGAGCTGTCCGCCGTGCTCGACCACATCGCCACCATCAGCCAGCTCGACCTGGACCACGTGGCGCCCACCTCGCACGTGGTCGAGATGACCGGCGCGCTGCGCGCCGACGAGCCCATTGCATCGCTGCCGCGCGAGCTCGCGCTGTCGCAGGCGCCCGCCACCGGCGAGCTCGGCTTCCTCGTACCAAGCCCGCAAGCATGAGCGCCACCCACCCGATCGAGATGACCGCCACCCAGGCGGCCGCGGCGATCGCCGCCGGCTCGCTGTCCGCCGGCGAGCTGTTCGACGCCTACCGCTCACGCGCCGCCACCGACCGCGCCGCCGGACAGGACGGGCTGAACTGCTTCACCTGGGTCGCCCAGGAAGGCCCCGCGCCCAGCGCCGCCGACGGTCCGCTGGCGGGCGTGCCGCTGGCCGTCAAGGACCTGTTCTGCACCGAGGGCGTACCCAGCCAGTCCGGCTCGCGCATTCTCGAGGGCTATCTGCCGCCCTACACCGCCACCGTCGTCGCCCATCTCACCGACGCCGGTAGCACGCTGCTGGGCAAGACCAACCAGGACGAGTTCGCCATGGGCTCATCCAACGAGAACTCCGCCTACGGTCCCGTGCGCAACCCCTGGGACCGCACCCGCGTGCCCGGCGGCTCATCAGGAGGCAGCGCCGCCGCCGTCGCAGCCGGCCTCGCACCATGGGCGCTCGGCACCGACACCGGCGGCTCCATTCGCCAGCCCGCCGCCCTGTGCGGGATCGTCGGGCTGAAACCAACCTACGGCTCCGTCTCGCGCTACGGCATGATCGCCTTCGCCTCCTCGCTCGACCAGGCCGGGCCGCTCACCCGCAACGTGGCCGACGCCGCCCTGATGCTCTCGCACATGGTCGGGCGCGACCCCAAAGACGCCACCTCGCTGCAGTTTCCCCACGCCATCGAGACGCCCACCGCCGAACGCATGGACGGGATCACGCTGGGCGTGCCCGAGGAGCTCACCGGCGAGGGCATCGAAGCCGGCGTGCTCCACGCCTTCAACGCCAGCCTCGACCTCGCGCGGCAGCTCGGCGCAAACATCCAGCCCATCCGCCTGCCGCACGCCCCGCACGCGCTGTCCGCCTACTACGTGCTTGCGCCCGCCGAGGCATCCTCCAACCTCGCCCGCTTCGACGGCGTGCGCTACGGGCTGCGCGCCGAGGACGCATCCGACCTGCTCGACATGTACACCCGCACCCGCCACGACGGCTTCGGCGCCGAGGTCAAGCGCCGCATCATGCTCGGCACCTACGCCCTGTCATCCGGCTACTACGACGCCTACTACGGCCGCGCCCAGCGCGTGCGCACCAAGATCGCCCAGGACTTCTCAAGCGCCTTCGCCCAGGTCGACTTCATCGTCACGCCCACCGCGCCCACCGTCGCATTCAAGCTGGGGGAGAAGACCTCCGACCCGCTGGCCATGTACCTCAACGACTTCTGCACCGTGCCCATGTCGCTGGCCGGCATCCCCGCCATCTCCATCCCCTGCGGCCTGTCCGACGGGCTGCCCGTAGGGCTGCAGATCGCCGGCCCCGCCTTCAGCGAGAACAAGCTGCTCGACGCCGCCCACGCGCTCGAGAGCACCATCGGCTTCGACGGAGCACCCGCCCGTGTCTGAGCCGCCACGCACGCCCGCCCAGCCGCCGCCAGGCGGCCCCTCAAAAGACGAATACGAGGCCGTCATCGGCCTGGAGATCCACGTGCAGCTCGCCACCGCCACCAAGATGTTCTGCGGCTGTGAGCTGTCCTTCGGCGATCAGCCCAACACCCACACCTGCCCCGTCTGCCTCGGGCTGCCCGGCAGCCTGCCGGTGGCCAACGCCCGCGCCGTGCACTACGGCCTGATGATCGGCATGGCACTCGGCTCGCAGCTGGCGCCGCGCTCCATCTTCCACCGCAAGAACTACTTCTATCCCGACCTGCCCAAGGGCTACCAGATCTCCCAGTACGACGAGCCTCTGTGTCTCGGCGGAAACCTGGGCGAGGTGCGCATCCACCGCGTGCACCTCGAGGAGGACGCCGCCAAGCTCATCCACGTCGGCGCCAGCGGGCGCATCCACGGCTCCGACGCAAGTGCCGTCGACTTCAACCGCGGCGGCACGCCGCTGGCCGAGATCGTCACCGAGCCCGACATCCGCTCCGCCGAGCAGGCCAGTGAGTGGCTCAAGCTGCTGCGCTCCACACTGCGAGCACTGGGTGTGAGCGACGTCAACATGGAGGAGGGCTCGCTGCGCTGCGACGCCAACATCTCCTTGCGCCCCGCCGGCTCAAGCGTTCTGGGCGTCAAGACCGAGCTCAAGAACATGAACTCCTTCCGCTTCATCGAGCGCGGCATCAACGCCGAGATCGCCCGCCAGCACAAGATCCTCGCCAGCGGCGGCAAGGTCACGCAGGAGACGCTGCACTACGACCCAGCCTCCGGCGCCATCACCTCGCTGCGCTCCAAGGAGGAGGCCCACGACTACCGCTACTTCCCCGAGCCCGACCTGCTGCCCGTCGCCATCGACCAGTCCATGATCGCCGCCGCGCACGCCGACATGTCCGAGCTGCCCGCCCACCGTGCCCAGCGCTTCCAGGATGAGATCGGGCTGAGCGCCGACAGCGCACAGGTGCTCGCCTTCCGCGGTGAGCTCGGCCACTTCTTCGAGGCCGCCCTCGCCGCTCAGCCAGACGTGCCCGCGCAGACGCTCGCCAACTGGGTCGCCGTAGACCTCGTCAGCCGGCTCGACGAAGGACTGGATCCCGCCCAGTCGCCGGTCACCCCGCAGGCACTCGCCCAGTTGGTCGAGCTCGTCGCTGCCAAAAAGGTGAGCGTCGGCGCCGGACGCCAGGTACTCGACGTGCTCGTCGCCGACGGCGGCGACCCGGCCACCATCGTCGAGGCGCAGGGTCTCGCCGCCATGAACGACAGTGGTGAGCTGGACGCCATCGTGGCGGCCGCGCTGGCCGCCAACGGGGACGCCGCCGAGCGCGTGCGCCAGGGCAACGCCAAGGCGATCGGCCCGATCGTGGGACACGTCATGCGCGAGACCAAGGGCCGCGCCGACGGCACCGAGGTTGCGCGGCTGATCAACGCGCAGCTCGGACTCTGAGAACCGCTCAATTCCAGATCCTGCACTCGCCAGACGCCGTCCAGTCACATTTTGGACTGACGGCCAAAGTCAAAACGGCATGCTCGCGCCAATATGCTGAGCATGAACCGTTCAGCAGCCAACTCAAGCGTCTCACCTCCTCGGCGGTTCATCCTGCTGCCCGAGGAGACGGCGGACGGGGCGTCAAGTGGACCCCGTATTCGCCGCTACAAGCTCACCAGCGTCGGTCAGGCTCCGGGGCGTCAGGGCGCCGGTCTGAGCGGCACCGATATCGCGACGGCCAGGATGGCTCGCGATCTCGGGCGTCTGGGGCGCATGTAGCGGTCACGTGTAGTGGACTCCCTCTAGATCAAATCGTTCCGGCTTCCCTCGGCCGGTAACACCCGGTGAGGCGGCCGGGCAGGGGTAGTAGATCCTGTCCGGCCGCATTGCCGTTAACATGGCCTGTAATGAACGAGCCTTCCTCCAGCGGGTCCTCACACAGGTCGTTCGGCCAGACCGTCGTCGCCGCGCTCATCTTCCTGATCGCAGCCTGGCTGCTGCTGCACTTCGTGATCCACCTGCTGTCGTTCCTGTTCAGCACCCTGCTGCTGGTCCTCGCCGTGGTGGCCGTCATCTGGGCCCTGCGCGTGCTGCTGTAGGCAGGCCGCCAACATGGCCTACGTCATCATCGCGGTCTGCTTCGGGATCGCCGGTGGGCTCGTCGGCAAGCTCAAGGGCGGCTCCTTCCTGCTGTGGTTCCTCATCTCCGCGCTCGTGCCGTTCCTGGGGCTGATCGCCGCCATCGCCCACCGCTTCGAGCGCGACGAGCTGCGCCGCCAGTGCCCGCAGTGCGGGCGCGTCACCAAGATCTACGACGCGCTGTGCACCCGCTGTGGAGCAGAGCTCGACTTCCCCGAGGTGGCCATCGCACCGGAGTCCTGGGAGCACGCGCCAAGCACGCCCGCAAGCTGATTTCGGCCGCCCTAATTCGAGCTTTCACCTACGCTTGTCCGCAATGAGCGCCGAAGCGGACACCACACACGTGGACTCGTTTATCGCGCGCTGGATCCACCGCGCTGGCTTCGCCGACGAGCGCGACTTCGTGCTGCGCGTGGTGCAGCCCGCGCTGGTCGGCATGATCGACGGCACCGTCTCCTCGCTGGCGCCCATCTTCGCCGCCGCCGTCTACTCCAGCTCGGGCACGGCGCTGCGGGTCGGCTTGGCGGTCGCCTTCGGCGCCGGCGTCTCCATGGGCTGGTCGGAGGCGCTGTCGGACACCGGCGAGCAAACCGGCCGCGGCTCCGCCGTGGTGCGCGGCGCGATCACCGGTGGCATGACCACACTCGGCGGCATCTTTCACACCCTGCCGTTCATCATCTCCAACGTCAACAAAGCGCTGTTCGTGGCCGGCTTCGTGGTCGCCGTCGAGCTGCTCGCCATCGCCTGGGTCCGCAAACGCTTCCTCGAAGTCTCCATGCGCTCCTCGCTGATGGTCGTCACCGTCGCCGGCATAATCGTTCTGGCCATAGGAGTGGGCATAGGGTCCTCGTAGTCGAGCGGTCCAAAACCGCTGGTACACTGGCTTTTTTCCTCTATGTAACGGAAGGAGGTCGGTGATATGCGGGCAGTAGATGCCTTGATGGAGTGTCTGAAGGCGGAGGGCGTCGACGTCGTCTTCGGCCTCCCCGGCGGCGCCAACCTCCCCACCTACGACGCGTTCGTGAACGGCGGCATCCGCCACATCCTCGTGCGCCACGAGGCCGGCGGCGGCCACGCCGCCGAGGGCTACGCCAAGGCCACCGGCAAAGTGGGTGTGGCGTTCGCCACCAGCGGCCCCGGCGCCACCAACCTGCTGACCCCCATCTGCGACGCCATGATGGACTCCGTGCCGGTGGTGTTCATCACCGGCCAGGTGCGCACCGAGCTGCTCGGCACCGACGGCTTCCAGGAGGCCGACACCATCGGCTTCACCATGCCCGTGGTCAAGCACTCGTTCATGATCCAGCACCCGCAGGAGATCCCTCGCGCGATCCACGAGGCCTTCCACATCGCCAGCACCGGGCGTCCGGGCCCCGTGCTGGTCGACATCCCGCTCGACCTCTCGCGCGCCGAGATCGACTATGAGCCGGTCACCGACATTCGCCTGCCCGGCTACCAGCCCAAAACGGAGGGCAACCAGAAGCAGATCCGCCAGGCAGCCAAGGCGCTGGCCGCCGCCCAGCGTCCGGTGATCTACGCCGGCGGCGGCGTGGTCAACGCCAACGCATCAGCCGAGCTGATCGACTTCGCCACCTCCGACCGCTTCCCGGTCACATGCACGCTGATGGGGCTGGGGGCGTTCCCCGCGCCACACGCTCAGTGGTTGGGGATGCTCGGCATGCACGGCACCCGCTCGGCCAACTACGCCATGGACGAGGCCGACCTGATCTGCGCGGTGGGCGCGCGCTTCGACGACCGCATCACCGGCAAGCTGTCCGAGTTCGCTCCGCGCGCCAAGTTCATCCACATCGACGTCGACCCCGCCGAGATCTCCAAGAACGTGCCCGCCCACATCCCGATCGTGGGCGACGCCAAGCACGTGCTCGGCAAGCTCGCCTACGAGTACCGCGCGCTCGGCGCCGACCCGGCCCGGCTGGACGCCTGGTGGAGCCGCATCGACGGCTGGAAAGCCAAGTACCCGCTCGGCTGGGAGGAAAGCGCCGACTCAGAGATCAAGCCGCAGTACATGGTCAGGGCGCTGTGGGAGGCCACCGAAGGTCAGGCGATCGTCACCAGCGACGTCGGCCAGCACCAGATGTGGGCCGCCCAGTACTACGACTTCCCCGAGCCGCGGCGCTGGATCAACTCCGGCGGCCTCGGCACCATGGGCTTCGGCCTGCCCGCCGCCATGGGCGCCGCCGTCGGCTCGCCCGAGCGGCTCGTGTGCTGCATCGCCGGCGACGGCTCCGTGCAGATGAATGCGCAGGAGCTGGCCACCTGCGCGCAGAACAACATCCCCATCAAGGTGTTCATCATGAACAACGGCTACCTGGGCATGGTGCGCCAGTGGCAGGAGCTGTTCTGGGACGGCAAATACAGCCAGGTCGACATGGGCGAGTTCCCCGACTTCGTCAAGCTGGCCGAGGCCTACGGCGCCACCGGCATGCGCCTCACCGACAAGACCACGTTGGTGGAGGACATGAAGCGCGCAATCGCCACCGACGGCCCCGTGGTCGTGGACGTGCGCGTCACACGCGAGGAGAACACCTATCCGATGATCCCCGCCGGCGCCGCCGCACGCGAGATGGTGGGGTGATCGATCATGGGTGAACCGGGAACCAAGGAGCCGCTCAGCCTCGAGGAGCTGCAGGCCGCCACCAGCATCCGCACCGGGCGCAAGCACGTGCTGTCGATCCTGGTCGAAAACAAGTCAGGTGTCCTCACACGCATCGCCGGCCTGTTCGCCAGGCGAGGCTTCAACATCTCAACGCTCACCGTCGGTCCCACCGAGGACGTGCAGATCTCGCGCGTCACGCTCACCGTCGACGGTGCGCTGCACCCGATCGACCAGGTCACCAAGCAGCTGCACAAGCTCGTCAACGTGCTCAAGATCCGCGACCTCGAGCCCGCCGACACCGTCTCGCGCGAGCTGGCGCTGTTCAAGGTCTCAGCCGACGGCGTGCAGCGCGGCGAGCTGGTGCAGATCGCCGAGATCTTCCGCGGCAAGGTCGTGGACGTCACCAAGCGCGCCATCATCATCGAGGTGACCGGCACAACGGACAAGATCGAAGCATTCGAGACCATGGTCCGTCCGTTCGGCCTGATCGAGATGATGCGCACCGGCGAGATCGCCATATCCCGCGGCAGAAGCGAGACATAGCCTTTTGCTGGAGACCGGCTCACGCTCGCCGTTTCAACTGAATGACGCCGAGCGCGAGCGGCTCGACGCGCGGCTGCGCCTGGCGGTGCGGCGCGCGCGTCGCAGCGGCCTCCAGACGCTGGCCACGCTCACCGTGGCGGTCGCCGACACGGTCGACCCGGCGGCCGTGGTGTGCGCCTCGCGCAGGGCCGGCGAGCCATGGTTCCTGTTCGAGCAGCCCGATCGCGCGGGCGCGGCGCTGGCCGGGCTGGGGGAGACGTTAGTGCTGCACGCATCCGGGCGCGAGCGCTTCGCCGCCGTCGCCGACCAATGGCGCGCGATGGCCGCCGCCGCCGTCAGCGACCCGGCCGATGAGCCCAGCGGCCGCGGGCCGGTTGCCGTCGGCGGCTTCTCCTTCGCACCCGACGGCGGTAAAGCGCCGCACTGGGACGGGTTCGAGCCGGCCTCGCTGACGGTGCCCGAAGTGGCGCTCACACGCAGCCGGCAAGGCGACCACAGCGCCGTCAACATGACGCTCAGCGCGCTCGTCTCACCCGACGACCTGCCCGACGAGCTGCTCGAAGGTCTCCTGCAGCGGGTATCCGAGCTACGCGAGCGCCCCCTGCCGCTGCTGGACCCGGCGCCCGCCGGGCGCTTCCTCATCGCAAGCGCAATGCCGCCCGAGCACTTCGAGCATGCAGTGGCGCGCGCGGTAGAGCTGATCGCCGACGGGCAGCTGCAGAAGATCGTGCTGGCACGCGAAGTGCAGGTGCACGCACCGGCGCCGTATGACCCGGCGGCCGTGTTCGGCGTGCTGCGCCAGGAGTTCCCGTCGTGCTTCGTGTTCTGCGTCGGGCGCGGCGATGCCACCCTGATCGCCGCCAGCCCAGAGCTGCTGGTGCGCCGCGAGGGCCACCGCGTGAGCACGCTGGCACTTGCCGGCTCGACCCGCCGCAGCGCCGACCCCGCCGTCGACGAGCACCTCGGCGAGCAGTTGCTGCGCGACGACAGCTACCGCGAGGAGCACGCCATCGTCGCGCGGCGGATCGAGCGCACGCTGCGCCCGCACGCCATCTGGGTGACCGCCGCACCCGAGCCCGAGCTCGTGCGGATCGCCAACATCCAGCACCTGGCCACGCCGATCCGAGCGCAGCTGGCCGCGCCGATGGAGGCCCTGGAACTGGTGGGGCTGATGCACCCCACACCGGCTGTCGGCGGCGAGCCGCTGAAGCGCGCCGCCCCGCTGATCCCCGCGCTGGAGGGCTTCGACCGCGGCTGGTACTCCGGGCCGGTCGGCTGGACGGACGCGTCCGGCGACGGCGAATTCTGCGTGGCGCTGCGCTGCGCGCTCTTGCGCGGCAACGTGGCGCGTTGCTACGCCGGCAACGGCATCGTGCGCGACTCCGACCCCGCCACCGAGCTGGCCGAGACCGAGGTCAAGCTGCAGGCGCTGCTGCCGCTACTCACGTAGGGCGCCTGCGCCGGCGAACTCGTCAGCGTGCCGAGCGAACAGGATGCTGACGTGCGCGCGCGCTGGCGGGACGGAGGTCTTGTGAACCACGGCGGTCCACGTTCCGCCCGGGTTTCCCCCTGCGGCGAAGTGCAGCAGGCAGGCGGTGTGTCCGGCGACTGTGTGGCAGCTTGGGTCATCAAGCGTGTTCACCGTCCAGCCCACACCGGGGCTGATCTTCATGGTCAGGATGATCGCCGATGCTGTCGGAGCGGCCACCGTCACGTCGTATGCGTGCGCAGCTGGAGCTGTGATCGTGAACGTGGTTGTCGAGCGTCCGCTTGGCAGCCGAAGGCTAGCGCCCTGGACCGACAGCGGGCCACCATTGGCGACTGACGCCCCGCCTCGCGGGGTGCCTCCGCCTCCGCCGCCGTACAAGGACGCGATCCCCGCGCCCGAGGCGACCACGACCAGCAGGCACGCGCCGACGCGGCGGTGGCGCCGCTGTCGCGACCGCGCGTCCTCGATCACGTCGGCGTCGGGCAACCTCTCCAAAGATCGCCCCACGGAGGGGCTATTTGATGTGGAGGTTGATGCCGAGGAGCAGGAGCGGCCAAAGGACGATGGCCAGCAGCGCTGACAGGATGGGCTTGAGAGTGCTGGCGTGTTCAAAGTAGTGGTGTGAGGAGGCGAGCACCGCCCCGACGACCAAGTAGAGGAGACTGACGATTCCGGATCTCATCCCCTCATCACCCTGAGGTAGATCACCCTCGTCGTCCGTAGTAGCGGCCTCGACCTCCAACCGCGAAGACCACGAGAATGATGACGAGCACCCACAGCAGCGGACTCACGGCAAGGCTTCCCACCAACGCCAAGACGATGAGAATGACGAGCAACATGACGATCAGGTCCATGTCAACGAACCTACGCCCGAACCGCGGCACGGTCATCCGTAGCTACTACTGAAGAAGCAGTCTGGGAACCCGTGGCAACTGTGGGGGCGCTGGTTGACGAGTGCATCGGCACTTCAGGAAGGCTGCACCAGAGCCCCGGAGACGGCGTCCCACACCTGGCGGTGCAGCGCAACGTTGCGCGCGCGCTCGCCGCGCACTTCCACGATCGAAGATCCGTCGCGCTCCAGCGCCCGCTCCAGCGCCGAGCGAAACTCGTACACGTCACCCACGCGCTCGTGCTCGAGCCCGAACAGCGCCGCCGCCTTGTCGAAATCCAGCCCTGTGGGGGTGGCCACATGCTCGGTGTAAAGGTCGAGCTCGCCGGTTCTCTGTCTTGCCATCTCCGCATCCGCGATCGGCAAGAAGTCGAAGATGCCGCCGCCGCCGTTGTCCACCAGCACCACCGTCAGCTTGCAGCCGCTGCGCCGTGCCGCCAGCAGCCCGCCGATGTCGTGCGCCAGCGCCACATCGCCGATCAACAACACCACTGGGCCGGCGCCGCCCGGCCGGTCGCGCTCGGCGGCTGCCACCCCAAAGGCGGAGGACACCGTGCCGTCGATGCCGTTGGCGCCGCGGTTGCACAGCACGCGCGGCGGGTCCGCTCGCACCGGCCAGAACGTCTCGATGTCGCGCACCGGCATCGAGGAGGCCACGAACAGGGTCGCGTCCGCCGGCAGCAGCACCCCCAGCTCCGCCGCCAGCGACGGCTCCGAAAGTCCGCTCTGCGCCAGCACGCCCAGGATCGCCTCCGCCGCGCGCTCATCCGCGCCGCGCCAGCCCGCCAGCCAATCCTCATCGCTGTGGCGGCGCTCATCGATCGCGTCGGTGAGCGCCGTCAGCGCGCTCACCGGCTCGAGCGCCAGGCGGTGAGTGAGCACCGACGCCGGGTCCTGCCACGCACCCTCCGGGTCAAGCGCCACCTGGGGGACGCCGTCGAGACTCGCAAGCCAGCTGCGCAGCGGCTTTGACACGGGCAGGTCGCCCACACGCACGACCAGGTCAGGACGCATCCCCTCCACGAAGCCGGGGTCGCGCAGCAGCGCGTCGTAGTGGCCAATGGCCGCGTCGCCGCGCCTGGCCCCCGACAGCGGGTCGGCCAGCAGCGGCCAGCCGACCGCCTCGGCGAATGCGCTGGCTGCCTCGCCGAGCGCTGTAGCGCGCTCGTGACGTCCTGCCACCAGCACGCCGCGTTGGGCGCTCAGCACGAGTTCTGCGAGCGCTTCATCGGGCGGCCCAGCCTGTGAGAGCCGGCTGCTCGGAGCAGACACGAACGGGCGCCCATCCGGCCGGCCGCTCGAATCCTCGGAAAGCTCGCCATCCAGGATCAGCGGCTCGCGCAGCGCGAAGTTCAGGTGCACAGCTCCGGGGGCGCCCTCCAATGAGGTCCAGTAGGCGCGGCAGGCCAGCGTGCGCATCCAGCGCAGCCGCTCGGGCGTGGCCTCGTGCAGGCCCACGTCGAAGAACCACTTGGCCGCGCCGCCGAACAGCTTGAGTTGGTCGATGGCCTGTCCGGCGCCGTTCTCGCGCAGCTCCGGAGGACGGTCGGCGGTCAGCGCCAGCAGAGGCACGCGCGCTTCGCGTGCCTCGATCACCGCCGGCAGCAGCTCGGCCGCCGCAGTTCCCGACGTGCACGCCACGGCGACCGGTAGCCCCGAGGCCTTGGCGGCGCCCAGCGCGAAGAATCCCGCCGCGCGCTCGTCGATGTGGGAGTAGCAGCGCAGCTGGCTCCGGCCGGCGAGGGTGAACAGCAGCGGCGTGTTGCGGGAGCCCGGCGAGGTACACGCCACGCGCATGCCGCAGCGCACCAGCTCGTCCACGAACGCACGCAGCAGCGTGTATGTGTGGGCAGTGGGGGACGTGCTCGGCTCGGGCATCCACTCGAACGCTACTTGCCCATGCCAAGCAGTGAGGCGCGGACCTGCTCTCGGCCCGCGCCTCCCAGCTGTCGCGTGGCTTCTCGCTCAGACTTCTTCTTTCATCGCTGTTTCGGCTTCTTCGATTTCCACGATCGCTTTCGCCACCGCTTCTTCAGCCGTTTTGAGCGTCGCTTTGTCGGTCGTGACCGTGGTGGCGTCCGTCACTTCCGCTTCTTCGGCCGCTTTGACAGTCGCTTTGTCGGTCGTGACCACGGTGTTAGCCGCAGCTTCCGCTTCTTCGGCCGCTTTGACCGTGGCTTTGGCTGCGGTCACAGCGGTGTTGGCCGTCACTTCCGCTTCTTCGGCCGCTTTGACAGTCGCTTTGTCGGTCGTGACCACGGTGTTAGCCGCAGCTTCCGCTTCTTCTGCTGTTTTGAGTTTGGCTTTTTCGGTCGTCACGAGGGTGTTGGCAGTGGCTTCCGCTTCTTCTGCTGTTTTGAGTTTGGCTTTTTCGGTTGTGATCAGCGTTGCGTCGGTCCCGATCGCTTTCAGCGCCGTTTCCTGTTTCGCCTTGTATTCGATTTCTTTGGCGCCTTCGCTTTTTTCTTTGGCTTCGATCGCTTTGATGCCGTATTCGATCGATTCCGCTTCGGCTTTCGCCTTGGCGACTTCCGCTGCTGTGACTTTGCCTTGTTCTGCCGTCACGGTGGTTTTGGCCGTGGCGGCCGTCGCTTCCGCAGCGGTCACTTTGCCTTTTTCTGTCGTGACAGTGGTTTTGGCCGTGGCGGCCGTCGCTTCGGCCGTGGTCAGTGCCGTTTTCGCGGTTGTGGCCGTCGTTTTGGCGGTGGCTGCTGTGGCTTCCGCCGTGGTCAGCACCGTTTTTGCGGTCGTGATCGCGGCTTTGTCGGCGACCACCGTCGCTTCAGCCGTCGTCAGCGCTGTTTTGGCGGCGGCCGTCACACCCGGAGCTGCGGTCAGCGCTTCGTTTGCTTCGGTGAGGTGGGTTTCCGCTGTTTTGACAGACGCTTCAGCTGTCACCTTGGCCGCTCTGGCCGCGTACAGCCGATACGATTCTCCGCGCGCGCCTTCTTTCCCCGCGGTGCCTTCTTTGCCTGCGGCTCCTTCTTTCCCGGCGGCGCCTTCTCTGCCAGCAGCGCCTTCTTTGCCGGTCGTTCCAGATTTCCCTTCAGTGCCCGCAGTGCCCGCAGTGCCCGCAGTGCCCGCAGTGCCGGTCGTGCCTGCGGTGCCTGTCGCTCCGGTCGCTCCGGTGGCGCCTGTGGACCCGGCGGGTCCTTCAGGGCCCTGGATGTTCCATGACAGCCGTTTTTCCCCGGCCTTGCAGTGACCGGTATTGCGGACGAAGCGCAGCACGCCGGTCTTGCTCGTGCACGTGTCGATCGTCGAGGGGGTCGCGGCTGCTCCGCGTGCCGTACGGCGCACACGTCGCGTGGTGCTCCACGCGAACTTCGTTTCGCCACGCTTGCACTTCGCGCTGGCGGCCACCACGTGCATCCTGCCGGCCTTCTTCTGGCAGGTGTACATGGTGGCTGCGTCAGCCTGCGGCGTCGCGGCGAACACAGCGATGAGCAGCGCCGTTGCTCCCACGAGCGTGGCCGGCAGATGCCGACGGGTGAGTCTGGACATTAGTCCTCCGAGTGTCGGGTGATTGACGCTCGCGGCAGCATCCGTGCCGTGCGAGTCGAGCCATCGTGCGAGATGGCATAGCGGAACATATAGAACAAGTCGGAGAAGCGGAAATAAGAAGTAAACGAATAATCCAAGAGACGCGGAAAGCGCAGGTGCTCTTGGGATCGAGCGCATACGATGCGCCAGTGTCCGAGAGCGTCGTCCTCCTTCACGGCTTCAGCGGCACCGCTCGCGCCTGGGGCGGCGTGGTCGAGCGGCTGCACCGCGAAGGCCGCCGGGCGCGGGCGCTCGACCTTCCCGGTCACGGCGGGCAGGCCGAGGCGGCGCGTCCGATCACGTTCCCCGGCTGTGTCAGGGCCGTGCTCGCACAGAGCCCCGAGCGCTTCGTGCTGTGCGGCTACTCGATGGGCGGGCGCGTGGCCCTGCACATGGCGCTGGCAGCGCCCGAGCGCGTGTTGCGGCTCGTGCTCGTGGCAACCACAGCGGGCATCGAGGACGCAGCGGAGCGGGTGCAGCGAAGCCGCGCCGACCACCGGTTGGCAGACGAACTGGAACGGATCCCGTTCGAGGACTTCATCGAGCGCTGGCGCACGCAGCCGCTGTTCGCCGCCGATCCTGAATGGGTGCGCGAGCTGGCGCGCGAGGACCAGCGCCGCAACCGCCCGGACGCGCTGGCGGCGGTGCTGCGCGGGATCGGCACCGGGGAGATGACGCCGCTTTGGGATCGGCTCGGCGAGCTGGGCATGCCGGTTACGGTGCTGGTGGGCGAGCGCGACACGAAGTTCACGCAGCTGGGGCAGCGGATGGTGCAGGAGCTGCCCGACGCCCGCCTGGTGGTGGTTTCAGGCGGCCACGGGCTGCCGCTGGAGAACCCGGCCGCGGTCGCCGCCGCCATTGCCGGAAGATGGCGCGAGTGTTAGACTAAGTCCATGACTAAGTCTGTTGGTGTACACGAGGCGAAGACGCATCTGTCCAGGCTTCTTGAGGATGTGGCGGCCGGCGAGGAGATCGTGATCACCAGACGCGGGGAGGAGATAGCCAGCCTCATTCCCGTGCGCCGTTCCACACCCAGGCGCCTCGGTATGGACCGTGGCCGTTTCGTCGTGCCCGATGATTTCGACGCCCCGCTCGCTGATGAGCTGCTCGACGCTTTCGAGCGGTGAAGATCCTGCTCGACACACACGTCTTTCTCTGGTTTCACACGGAGCCTGAGCGTCTCGGCGAGCACCTTCCGGCGATCGAAGACCAGCGCAACTCACTGCTCGTGTCGGCCGCCTGCTCGTGGGAGATTGCGATCAAGTACGGGCTGGGAAGACTCCCTCTCCCAGAGCCGCCTGACCGCTACGTTCCCGCGCGGCTACGCGCCATCGGAGCCGAGGCGATTGCGATCGAGCACACGCATGCCCTCGCGGTCGCCGATCTGCCACGGTTGCATCGCGATCCATTCGATCGACTGCTCGTTGCGCAGGCCGGCCAGCTGGACGTGCCGATCCTCACCGCCGATCCGCAGATAGAGGCATACCCGGTTCGCACCCTCATGGTCACCTGAGCGCCGCTCACCAGAACGGCTCGACCCCGAGCCCCGGAGCGCTGGGCAGCGCGATCGCACCCATGCGGACCGGCAGCGGGTTCTCCAAGTCGGCGAACATGCCCAGCGTGGCAAGGCCACACGGTGGCATCGGGCCGCGCGACGCCAACGCGGCGGCAGCCTGCAGCGCCGCGGCGACGCCCAGCGGGCCGTCGAGCGTGGAGGCCAGATAGACCTCCGCGCCGGTGGAGCGCACGAGCGCCGCGGCAGCGATCAGGCGGCCGATCCCGCCGCAGCGAGAAACCTTCAGGCAGACCGCGTCGGCCACGCCCGCCGTCAGCGCTCCGAGCTCAGCGGCGGTCTCGTCGATCGAGACCCTCACCGCAACCCGCTCGCGCACTTCGCGCACCGCGTGCAGGCCATGCGTGGGCTCCTCCACGAGCTCCAGGCCGGCGGGGGAGAGGGCGTCGATCGCGCGAATCGCCTGCTCCACGTTCCACGCCCCGTTCGCATCCAGTCGCAAGGCCGCGCGCGGACCCGCACCGGCGCGCACCGCCGCCACGCGCCCCGCGTCATCGCCGACACCCACCTTCAGCTTCAGGCAGGTGAATCCCTCCTGCACCGCCTGCGCCGCCTGCGCCGCCGCGCCGGCACGATCCAGAGCAGTGAGCGTGGCATTGACCGGCACGTGCGTGGCGTAGTCGTCGCTCAGCAGCGCCGCCACCGGCTTGCCCGCGCGGCGTCCGGCGCGATCCCACAGCGCCAGGTCGATCGCCGCCAGCGCTTGCGGCAGGTCATCGGCGTCGCGGCACGCTTCCACCAGCTGCGCGCCGTTCAGCTCGCTCGAGCGCTCCAGCAGCGGCGCGTAGCGCTCCAGCGCCTGCCGCACGCGCTCGATCGAGACGCCGTCATAGGCCTCGAGCGGCGCCGCTTCCCCATAGCCGACCAGGCCGTCCGGCCCGGTCAGGGTCACGATCAGCAGCTCGCGCTCGCGCACCGCGCCGTAGGAGCTCTCAAGCGGCGTGGCCAGCCGCAGCGTCCTTGGCTCGAGCTCGAGCTTCACCCGCCGATGCCGCCGCTGGCCAGGATGCCGGCGGAGAACAGCACGCAGAACACCAGTTGCAGCGCTCCGGTCTTGGCCAGCGCGCCATTCAGAGAGGGCCCGTCGGTGCGCGTGCGCACGACTCCGGCGACGCCCACCGCGAGCGGGATCGCCGCCCACGTCAAAAGCAGCCACGCGCTCATCGACCCGAACGCCCATGGCAGCGGGGCGGTCACGAACGCGGCGGCGAGCATGCCCACATACAGCCCTCGTGTGCGCCCGCGCCCGAGCCGCACCGCCAATGTGCGCTTGCCAGCGCGGCGATCGGTCTCCAGATCGCGCACGTTGTTGACCACCAGGATGGCGCTCGCCAGGAGGCCCACCGGCACCGCGCACACGAACGCCTGCCACGGCAGCTGCTGGACCTGCACGAAGTAGGAGCCCGACACGGCCACCACGCCGAAGAACAGGAACACGAACAGCTCGCCCATGCCCTCATAGCCATACGGGCGCGGGCCACCGGTGTAGAGCACGCCGGCCAGGATCGAGGCGGCGCCCACCGCGATCAGCTCCGGCCCGGCCACGATCACCAGGTACACGCCGCACAGCACCGCCAGCCCGAACGTGATGTAGGTGGCCATCAGCACCTGACTGGGGGGCACCAGCCCGCCGGCGGTCACGCGCACCGGCCCCAGGCGATCCTCGGTATCGGCGCCGCGGCGCGCATCGGAGTAGTCGTTGGACAGGTTGGTGCCCACCTGGATGAACAGCGCCCCAAGCAGCGCCGCCACGAACGCCAGCGCACGGAAGTGCCCGTCGCCGAGCGCCAGCGAGGTGCCGACCAGCACCGGCGCCACCGCAGCAGGCAGCGTGCGCACGCGCGCCGCCATAACCCAGATGCGAGCCGCTCCCACCTCAGGCCCGCTTGGGGAAGCGCGAGAAGTCCGGCTTGCGTTTCTCGCGGTACGCGTCGCGCCCCTCCTGGGCCTCCTCGCTGCCGTAGAACAACAGGTTGGCGTCGTGCGCCAGCTGCTGAATCCCCGACAGGCCGTCCTCGGCCGCGTTGAAGCTCGCCTTCAGCAGCCGCAGCGAGAAGGGGGAGAGCGCCAGCATCTCCTTGCACCACTGCACCGTCTCTGCCTCCAGGCGCTCGAGCGGCACCACCGTGTTGACCATCCCCATCTCGCGCGCCTCCTCGGCCGAGTACTGCCGGCACAGAAACCAGATCTCCTTGGCCTTCTTCGGGCCCACCAGGTTGGCCAGCAGCCCCGCGCCGAAACCGCCGTCGAAGGAGCCCACCTTGGGGCCGACCTGGCCGAAGCGCGCGTTGTCGGCCGCGATCGTGAGGTCGCACACCAGGTGCAGCACGTGCCCGCCGCCGATCGCATAGCCGGCCACCATTGCCACCACCGGCTTCGGCAGCCGCCGGATCTGGATGTGCAGGTCGGTCACGTGAAAGCGCCCGATTCCCGCCTTACCGGCCTCGTCGTCGTTCAGGTAGCCGGAGTCTCCGCGCACGCGCTGGTCGCCGCCGGAGCAGAACGCGTCGGGACCCTCGCCGGTCAGCACGATCACGCCGACTTCGGTGTCCTCGCGGGCTTCTTCCAGTGCCCTCGAGATCTCGATGATGGTGCGCGGGCGAAATGCGTTGCGGACCTCCGGGCGCGCGATCGTGATCTTGGCGATCCCCTGATCAGGCGCGGTGGACTTCTCGTAGCGAATGTCGGTGTACGCGTCGGCGCCGGCGGGCGCGGCCGCTATCCAGGTTGTGCTCATGGCGCGAAGGCTAGCCTGTGCGCCATGCACGTCGATGGATGGCTGGAGCGCGCTGCGGCATCAGCACCCGATCGCATCGCGATCGAGACGCCGCACGGCTGCCGCACCTACGCGCAACTGCACGCCGCAGCGCGCTTTGCCGCCGAGCGGCTGCTTGCCCGCGGCGTCGGCCCCGGTGAGAAGGTCGCGATCGCGTTGCCAGCCGGCCTGGAGTTCGCGGAGGCACTGCACGGCTGCCTGCTGCTGGGTGCGATCGCCGTGCCGATCGACCCGCGGCTGACAGACAGCGAGCGCGCGGGGATCATCGCCGGCTGCGCCTCGCTGATCGACGAGCCGCTGGAGGAGGGCCGCCCGAATTCACAGCGGACGTCGCCGAGCCGCCACGACCTCGACGCGGTGGCCGTGATCATCCACACCTCCGGCACCACCTCCGCGCCCAAGCCGGTGCCGCTCACATACGGAAACATCCTCTGGAGCGCGCTCGGCTCGGCGGTGGCGCTCGGCTCAGACTCGCGGGAGCGCTGGCTGTGCGCGCTGCCGCTGTCGCACGTGGGCGGCCTGTCGATCCTGCTGCGCTCGGCCATCTACGCCACCACAGCCGTCGTGCACGAGCGCTTCGAGGTCGACCGGGCGCTGCACGCGCTGGAAGACGGGAACATCACGCTCGTGAGCCTGGTGGCGGCCACGCTCTCCAAACTGCTGGACGCCGGCCTGAGCCAACCACTGGCGCTGCGCTGCGCGCTGACCGGCGGCGGTCCCGTGCCGGGCGCGCTGGTGGCGCGCGCACACGCCGCCGGTGTGCCGGTGGGCCTCACCTACGGCCTCAGCGAGAGCTGCTCGCAGGTCACCACCACGCCGATCGCCGAGATCCTCGCCGCGGGTTCGTCCGGCTCCAGCGCACCGCCCAGCGCCGGCCCGCCGCTGTTCTGCACGCGCGTGCAGATCGCCGAGGACGGCGAGATCCTCGTGCAGGGGCCGACCGTCGCGCCGGGCGCACTGGCCGCGGACGGCTGGCTTCACACCGGCGACCTCGGCGGCATCGACGAGCACGGTCGTCTGCGCGTCAGCGGCCGCAAGGCCGACACGATCATCAGCGGCGGCGAGAACGTGGCGCCGGCGGAGGTGGAGGCGGTGCTGGAGGCCCATCCGCAGGTGCTCGAGGCGGCCGTGCTCGGCCGCGCCGACGAGCGCTGGGGGGAGGCCGTCACCGCGATCGTGCTGGCGCGTCCGGGCGAGCATCTGGAGATCGAGCGGCTGCGCGCCCACTGCGCCAGCGCGCTTGCCCCCTACAAGGTGCCCAAGCAGTTCGTGGTCGCGCTCGAGCCGCTGCCGCGCACACGCTCTGGCAAGCTGCTGCGCAGAGAGCTGCGATGAGCTTCGACCCCAACCAATACCGCGAGCAGAGCCTGGAGGGCTGGGAAGCGGCCGCCTCCGGCTGGGTGCGCCGTCAGGAGCTGATGCGCGCGTTCGCCGCGCCCGTGTCGCACTGGATGCTCGACGCGATCGAGCCGCAACCCGGCCACCGCGTGCTCGAACTGGCCGCCGGGGTCGGCGAGACGGGGATGCTGGCCGCCGAAATGGTGGCGCCCGGGGGTGAGGTGATCATCTCCGACCAGGCCGAGGCGATGCTCGACGGCGCCCGAGCTCGCGCGGAGGCGCTCGGCCTCAGCAACATCGAGTTCAAGGTCCTGAACGCCGAATGGATCGACCTGCCGCTGGCCAGCCTCGACGCCGTCATCTGCCGCTGGGGCTACATGCTGATGGCCGACCCCGCCGCCGCGCTGGCCGAGACAAGGCGCGTGCTGCGTCCGGGCGGACGCGTGGCGCTGGCCGTGTGGGGGGCGCTGGAAATGAACCCGTGGGCGCTCCAGCCCCAACAGGAGCTGATCGCGCGCGGCCTCACCACGCCGCCGGACCCCGCCGCGCCGCGGGCTCCGGGGCCGTTCGCGCTGTCGGACCCCGCACGCCTGGCGGAGCTGCTCGAGCAGGCGGGCTTTGCGGAGGTGCGCGTCGAGGCGCTCGAGCTGGTGCGCCGCCACCAGAGCTACGAGGAGCTGTGGGAGTCCACGCTCGATCTGTCACCCAGCTTCCATGACGCGGTGCTCTCAAGGCCCGCTCCCGAGATCGACCAGATCAGCGCCTCGTTGGCGCAGCGCTTCGCGCCCCACACCGCCGCCGACGGCGCCCTGGAGATCCCCGGGCTGACGCTCGTGGCCTGCGCCGAAGCCTGACGACCGCCACGCGGCCTCAGTTTGGATAGCCTGCGGGCAATGATCTACGACGACGACGCAGACCTCACGCTCCTCGACGGCAAGACCGTCGCAATCATCGGCTACGGCTCGCAGGGACACGCCCACGCCCTCAACCTGAAGGACTCCGGCGTCAAAGTGGTCGTCGGGCTGCGCCCCGACTCGGACTCGGTGGCGGCGGCGCGCGAGCAGGGCCTGGAGGTCCTCAGCGTGGTCGACGCCGCCAGCCGCGGCGACCTGGTGATGATCCTGCTGCCCGACGAGCTCCACCGCAAGGTCTGGGAGGAGGAGATCCGCGACGGCATCGCCGAGGGCAACATGATCCTCTTCGGCCACGGCTTCTCGATCCACTACAAAGAGGTCGAGCCGCCGCCCGGCGTGGACGTGGCGATGGTCGCGCCCAAGGGCCCCGGGCACCTGGTGCGCCGCCAGTACACCGAAGGCTCAGGCGTTCCCGGCCTGATCGCGGTCGAGCAGGACGCCACCGGCAACGCCCGCGCGCTGGCGCTGGCCTACGCCAAGGGCATCGGCTGCACCCGCGGCGGCGTGATCGAGACCAGCTTCAAGGACGAGACGGAGACGGACCTGTTCGGCGAGCAGGCGGTCCTCTGCGGCGGCGCCTCCGAGCTGGTGCAGGCCGGCTTCCAGACGCTGGTGGAGGCGGGCTATGACCCGGAGATGGCCTACTTCGAGTGCCTGCACGAGCTCAAGCTGATCGTCGATCTGATGCACGAGAAGGGTCTTGCGGGCATGCGCTTCTCGATCTCCAACACGGCCGAGTACGGCGACTACACGCGCGGCAAACGCGTGATCACCGAGGAAACGCGCGCCAACATGCGCCAGATCCTCAAGGAGATCCAGGACGGGGACTTCGCCCGCGAGTGGATCGCCGAGAACCGCGCCGGTCAGGAGAACTTCAAGCGCATGCGCGCCGAGCAGGCCGACAGCCAGGTCGAGCACGTTGGCAGCGAGCTGCGCTCGCACATGGACTGGATCAAGCCGGCCTTCTAGGGGGCTCGCTCCACTCCTCGATGATCGCCTACGTCTTCTGGCACCGGCCGGCACAGCCCGAGCAGGTGGCGTCCTACGAACACGCCCACCTGGCCTTCCACCGCTCGTTCAAGCACAGCCGGCCGGTGGGGATGATCGGCTCGGCGGTGTTCGCCATGCCCGCGATCCCGTGGCTTGCCGACCAGGACGAGCAGCCGCCTGCCGGCTATGAGGACTGGTATCTGCTGGAGGACTACGCCGCGCTGGGCGTGCTCAACGAGGCCGCCGTGGGGCGCGGGCACCGCAGCCCGCACGACGATGTGGCACGCCGCTACGGCTCCGGCGCGGGAGCGGTGTATGCGCTGATCGAGGGCGACCGCCGCACCGACCTGCTGGGCGCGGCCGCCACCGCCGTGTGGGTCTCGCGCCCGCCCGGCGCGCCCAAGCGGGCGATCGACGATCTGCTCGGCGACGGCGTCACGGCCGGCCACGCAAGCCTGTGGCGCCGCCAGCTGGTGCTCGGGCCGGCACCCGAGTTCTGCCTGCTGGCGGGCCGCGAGGTCGAGCTCGACGGCCTGTCGGGCGTATCCAGCTCGCGCCTGCCGGACGGATGGAGCGCAACGGCGCTCGAGCGCGAAACCGTCTGGAATGGCTGACCATGCCTGGAGCGAGCCCGCACGGGCGCGGCCTGTGAGAGACATGGCCAACCGAACCACCTGAACGGGCGTCGCGTTCGCTAGACTCGCAAACGTCGTCGCGACTGGCGCTCGGGTGGAGTCAACCACCGGGAAGTGACGATGTTAAAACGCCGCGCGCCTGGGCAACCTCAGATCACCGACCATCCCCCAAAGGTCAGACCGAGCGAGGAGCCCCGCATGACAGCAGCCAACGCCGCAGAGCAGCAGCACCTGATCGTCCCGCAAGAGCTCAAGCCCGTGGACGGCCGCTTCGGCTGCGGGCCGTCGAAGGTCCGCCAGCAAGCGCTCGCCCACCTGGCCGGCCAGGGCGCCGCCGTGATGGGCACCTCCCACCGGCAGAAGCCGGTCAAGAACGTGGTGGCGGAGATCCGCGCCGGGCTGAGCGAGCTGTTCTCCGCGCCCCCCGGCTATGAGGTGGCGCTCGGCAACGGCGGTGCCACGGCGTTCTGGGACGCGGCCACGTTCGGCCTCGTGCGCCAGCGCTCACTGCACCTGACCTACGGCGAGTTCTCACAGAAGTTCGCCACCGCCACCAAAGGCGCGCCGTTCCTCGCGGACCCGATCGTGGTGAGCGCCGATCCCGGCGACGCGCCCGACCCGGCCACGGTCGGAGCGCAGGCGGCCGACGGCGGCGCGGACCTGATCGCGTGGGCGCACAACGAGACCTCCACCGGCGTGATGGTGCCGGTCGTGAGGCCGGCGGGCGCCGAGGACGCGCTGGTGGCGATCGACGCCACCTCTGGCGCCGGCGGCCTGCCGGTGGACCTGGCGGAGGTCGACGCCTACTACTTCGCGCCGCAGAAGTGCTTCGCCTCGGACGGCGGGCTGTGGCTCGCGATGCTGAGCCCGGCCGCGCAGGAGCGGATCGCGCAGGTGCACGCCTCGGGGCGCTGGATTCCCGAATTCCTGTCGCTGAACACCGCGCTGGAAAACTCGCTCAAAGATCAGACCTACAACACCCCGGCGCTGGCCACGCTCTTGATGCTGGCCGATCAGATCCGCTGGATGCTGGCCGGCGGTGGCCTCGATCAGTGCGTGGCGCGCACCCGTGCCTCCTCCGAGCACCTGTACGCGTGGGCCGAAAGCAAGCCCTACGCCACGCCGTTCGTGGCCGACCCGGCCAAGCGCTCGCTGGTGGTGGGCACGATCGACTTCGCCGAGGAGGTCGACGCCGCGGCCGTGGCGGCCACGCTGCGCGCCAACGGCATCGTGGACGTGGAGCCCTATCGCAAGCTCGGGCGCAACCAGCTGCGGATCGGTATGTTCCCCGCCATCGACACCTCGGACGTACAGGCGCTCACGGCGTGTATCGACTGGACAGCGGAGAGGATCGCATCATGAGCACCCATTCGGGCACAGGCGAGCGTGCAAAGGTCCTCGTCAAGGAGAACATCGGCGACTCCGGCGTGGCGCTCCTGAAAGAGCACTTCGACGTGGAGCTGGGTTTCGACTGGGATGACGCGCAGCTGGCCGAGCGCCTCGGCGAGTTCGACGGGATCCTGATCCGCTCGGCCACCAAGTTGACCGCCGAGCTGATCGAGCGCGGCGCCCGCCTGAGCGTGATCGGGCGCGCCGGCGTGGGCGTGGACAACGTCGACGTGGATGCTGCCACCAAGCGCGGCATCGTGGTGGCCAACGCGCCGCAGTCCAACGTGGTGACCGCCGCCGAGCACACCATGGCGCTGCTGCTGGCGCTGGCGCGCAACATCCCGCAGGCCTACGCCTCGCTCACCGCCGGCAAATGGGAGCGCTCCAAGTTCTCGGGCGTGGAGCTCTACGACAAGACGCTGGGCATCCTCGGCTTCGGGCGCATCGGACAGCTGGTGGCCCAGCGCGCGCGCGGCTTCGGGATGCGCGTGCTGGCGTTCGACCCGTTCGTCAGCGCTGAGCTCTACCGCGAGCTGCGGGTGGAGAAGGCCGACAGCCCCGAGGACGTCTACGCGCAGTCGGACTTCATCACCATCCACCTGCCCAAGACCGCCGACACGCTCAACTTCCTCAACGCCGACACGTTCGCGCAGATGCGCGACGGGGTGCGGATCCTGAACGTGGCCCGCGGCGGCCTCGTCGACGAAGCGGCGCTCAAAGTGGCGCTCGACTCCGGCAAGGTGGCCGGCGCCGCGCTGGACGTGTTCCCCAGCGAGCCGATGACCGAGAACCCGCTGTTCGCATACCCCAACGTGGTCGTCACGCCGCACCTCGGCGCCTCGACCGCCGAGGCCACCGATCGCGCCGGCTACCAGAGCGCCGAGCAGGTCGTGGCGGCGTTGACCGGGGGCGTGGTCTCCACCGCCGTCAACATCCCCGCGATAGGTGCCGAGGACATGGAGATGCTCGGGCCGTTCCTGCCGCTGGCGCGCCAGCTCGGACGCCTCGCGATGGAGCTGGCCGAGGGCAGCTCGGTGGAGCGCATCGAGGCCGCCTTCCTGGGCAGGATCGCCGACTTCGACACGCGCCTGCTTGGTCTCGCCGTGATCGTGGGGGCGCTGCAGGGCCGCACCGAGGAGCAGGTCAACCTCGTCAACGCGCCCACCATGGCCCAGCAGCGCGGGATCGTGTTCGAGGCCAAGGCCGTTTCCGAGGCGCAGGACTTCAACGAGCTGATCCGAGTCACCGTGATCGCCGGCGGCGAGCGCGTGGCGGTGGCCGGCACCGGCATCGGCCCCAACCGCGTGCCGCACCTGGTGGAGGTGCAGCGCAGGCGCCTCACGATCGAGCTGGAGCCCAACGTGACCGTGTTCCGCTACCAGGACCTGCCCGGCATGATCGGCAAGGTGGGAACGATCTTCGGCGCCCACGGCATCAACATCTCCTCCGCCGCCGTCGGGCATCTGCCGGACGGCACCGACGGCGAGGACGGCCGCTTGGCTGCCATGGTGGTCACCACCGACGCGCCCGTGCCGCCGGAGGTGCTGAGCGAGATCGTGGGCTCCGACGGGTTCGTCAACGGCTGGTCGGTGGTACTCGACTGAAGCTAGGCTCTGTTCCAAATGTCGAGGCGAGACCGGAGGCAGAGATGCGCGCAGTGGTGATCACCAAGCACGGCGGACCGGGAGTGCTGCAGGTGCAGGAGCGTCCCGATCCGGTCCTGGCGGCCGGCGAGGTCCGGATCGACGTGGCCGCCGCGGGGATCAACTTCGCCGACGTGATGGCGCGTATCGGCCTCTACCCGGACGCGCCCGACACGCCGTGCGTGGTCGGCTACGAGGTCGCCGGCACCGTGCTGGAGCTGGGCGAGGGGGTATCGAGTCCCGCCCACCCGCTGAGCGTGGGACAGCGGGTGTTCGCCGGCACGAAATTCGGCGGCTACGCATCGCAGGTGAGCGTGCCGCGCAGCGACGTGGTGGCGATGCCGGAGGGCTTGAGCTTCGAGCAGGGCGCAGCCGTCCCGGTGAACTACGCCACCGCGTGGGCGGCGCTGATCGGCTACGGCAACCTGCAGCCCGGCGAGCGCGTGCTCGTGCACTCGGCCGGGGGCGGGGTGGGGATTGCGGCCACCCAGATCGCCAAGCGCACCAGCGGCGTGGAGGTCTACGGCACCGCCTCGCCCGGCAAGCACCAGCGCATCCTCGAGCTGGGCGTCGATCACGCCATCGACTACACCAAGGCCGGCTGGGAGCGAGGGCTGGGGGAGTTCGACGTGATCCTCGACGCGGTCGGCGGCAAGAGCTTCAGGCGCAGCTACTCGCTGCTGCGAGCCGGCGGGCGGCTGGTGGCGTTTGGCGCCTCCGCGGTTGTCTCGGGTGAGAAACGCAACCTCCTGACCGCGGCCGGCGCCGCGCTGCGCATGCCGCGCTTCAACATGATCAAGCAGATGGGCGAATCCAAGGCGGTGATCGGTCTGAACATGCTCAGCCTGTGGAAGGACCGCCAGACGCTTCAGCCTTGGATCGAGCCGCTGCAGGCGATGCTCGACGACGGCACCATCCAGCCTGTGATCGCCGGCGCGTTCAGCTTCGAGGAAGCCGGCGCCGCGCAGACGATGATCGTCGAGCGGCGCAACATCGGCAAGGTGGTGCTCACACCCTGAGCGAAGCGCCTTGGTGCGCGTCCGCTTGGGTGCTAACCTCCCGATTTCAGATGCCGTTCGCAATCTCGCTCCTTACGCTTCTCCTGCCTGTGCCCTTTAGGGTGCTCCCCCCTCGGGGGGAATAGCGCGTGGCGGCCGCGTAGCCGCAAACCCAGCAGAGAGGAAGCCAAAGCGAGATATAGAAGGAGAACGAACGGCATGAGCACGAACACACCTGAACGCGACGCGGCCGACCGCGTCCTGATCTTCGACACAACGCTGCGCGACGGCGAGCAATCGCCTGGCATATCGCTGAACAAGCAGGAAAAGCTGGAGATCGCCCACCAGCTCGCACGCCTGGGCGTGGACGTGATCGAGGCCGGTTTCCCGATCACCTCACCGGGCGACTTCGAGGCCGTACAGGCGATCGCACGCGAGGTGGAAGGCCCCGTCATCTGCGGGCTGGCGCGCACCTCGAGCCAGGACATCGAGGCGGCGTGGAACGCCGTCAAGGACTCCGAACGCCCGCGCATCCACACGTTCATCGCGACCAGCGACATCCACATCGAGCGCAAGCTGCAGACCACGCGCGAGGACGTCAAGGGCCAGGTGCGGGCGGCGGTGGCGCAGGCTCGCGAATACACCGAGGACGTGGAGTTCTCGCCGGAGGACGGCTCGCGCTCGGACGTGCAGTACATGGCGGAAGTGATCCAGATCGCGCTGGATGAGGGCGCCACCACGATCAACGTGCCCGACACCGTGGGCTACACGATGCCGCGCGAGTACGCAGCCATGTTCGAGGAGCTGTATCGCCTGGTGCCGGGGCTGCGCGACGTGACCGTCTCGGTGCACTGCCACGACGACCTGGGCCTGGCGGTGGCGAACTCGCTGGCTGGCGTGGAAGCGGGCTGCCGTCAGGTGGAGTGTGCGATCAACGGCATTGGCGAGCGCGCGGGCAACGCGTCGCTGGAGGAGATCGTGATGCTGCTGCACACGCGCGAGCCCAGCCTGGGCCTGTGGACGGGGATCGACACGACCGAGATCGCGCGCACCAGCCGACTGGTGTCGCGCCTGACCGGCTACCAGGTGCAGCCCAACAAGGCGATCGTGGGGCGCAATGCATTTGCGCACGAGGCGGGCATCCACCAGGACGGCGTGCTGAAGGAGCGCACCACGTACGAGATCATGGACGCGACCACGGTGGGGCTGCGCAGCAACTCGATCGTGCTGGGCAAGCACTCGGGCCGCCACGCGCTGAGCAAAGCGCTGGAGGAGATGGGCTTCGAGCTGGACGGCCAGGCGCTGAACACGGCGTTCAAGCGCTTCAAGGAGATCGCGGATCGCAAGAAGCAGGTCACCGCAATGGACCTGGAGGCGCTGGTCACCGACGAGCTGCGCGAGGAGATCTCAGGCTTTGCGCTCGAGTGGTTCGAGGTCGACGCCTCATCGCTGCGCCCGCCGCACGCCAAGGTCTCGGTCACGTTGCCCGACGGCTCATCCTCCACCGGCTCGTTCACCGGCGATGGCCCGATCGACGCGGTGTTCCAGGCCATCAACGTGGCCACCGGCATCCATGCCAAGCTCAACGATTTCGTCATCGGAGCCGTCACCGAGGGCCAGGATGCGCTCGGCGAGGTCTCGATCGTGCTGGAGGTCGACGGCTTCACCGGCGCCGGTCAGAGTGTGTCGACGGACATCATCGACGCCGCCGCGCGGGCGTATGTGCGGGCGCTGTCGGTGGCTGTGATGCGCTTGCACGCCGATCACAACGAGACCGGGCTGCCGCTTTCCACCAGCACGCCGTAGGGGGTGTGACATGTCGAGCGATCATTCACGGCGCCTCCACGAGGCATTTACCAAGCAGGCGGCCGCGTTCGAGAACCAGCACGTAAACCACGTATTCACCCATGACGCGCGCTGGCTGTTCGCACGGCTCGAGTGTGGATCGGATGATCTGCTGCTGGACGTGGCCGCCGGCACCGGCCACGCCGCACGCGAGCTCGCCGGGCGCGTGCGCGCGGCGGTGGCCGTCGATGTCACTCAGGCGATGCTCGTCGCAGGGAGCAAAGCCGCACGCGAGCAGGGGATCGAGAACATCGTGTTCCAGCTCGGCGACGCCACGCAGATGCCGTTTCTGAACGGGTCCTTCGACGTGGTCGTCTCACGCTTTGCCCTCCATCACATGGAGGAGCCAGCGCGCGCGATTGCCGAGATGGTCCGCTGTCTGCGGCCCGGCGGGCGGATCGCGATCGCCGACATGGTGGCCGCTGACGATCCTGCGCTGGCGAGAGGCCAGAACCGGATGGAGCAGGCGCGCGACGCCTCTCACACCGGGATGCTGTCCGTGGCCGAGCTGGTGGCGGAGTTCCAGCGGCTTGGTTTCGGCGACATCGTCAGCGAGGTGCGCGAGCTCGATCGTCCGGTCGAGCCCTGGCTGGAGCACGCGCAGACCGATCCCGTGGTGGCCGAGGAGATTCGCAGCGAGCTGCAGGCGGAGATCGACGGTGGCGCGGCCACGGGGATGCGGGCCCATGTGCGCGACGGGGAGCTGTGGTTCTGCCAGACGTGGGCTGTGGTGATGGCGTCCAATGTAGGGGACTCCCAGCCGGAGCTTTCTGGCGATGTGTTGGTTCGTCATTGGCGAGGGCTTCCGACTGTAGACGCCGGTGCACTGCGCCGGGATATCGACACAGAGATGGACGCACGCCTGTGAGCGAGGCAGCTCGCAGGACGGGGTGGTTCTCGACGCCATCGACCTTGATTGCTCTGCGAGCCTCCAGCCGGTATCAAGTTGGTACCATAATGGGATGAGCAAGCAGATCGCCGTGCGACTCTCGGATGAGCTGGCCGAGTTCGTCGATCAATCCGTCGCGTCGGGCGTGGCGCGCAGTCGTGCGGCGCTCGTCACGCGAGCACTCGAACGCGAGCGTCGGCGGGAGGCGGCAGAGAGGGATGCCCGAATCCTTGCCAGCTCCGGACCGGACGTCGAGCTTTCCGAGCTTGCCGAGTATGCAGTAGGCATGCCTTCCGATCTCGCTTGATGCGTCCGATCCACGTCGCGCAAATGGACAAGGCCAGACCTGTGGTGATCCTTACCCGGGAGATCGTCCGTCCGCACATGTCGACGGTCACTGTCGCGCCGATCACCACAACCGTTCGCGGACTCTCCACGGAGGTTCCGGTGGGCTCTGCCAACGGCCTCGCGGGACCGTCCGTTGTCAGCTGCGACAACGTCACCACGATTCCCACTGAAGCGCTGCGAGAGCAGATTGGCGTGCTGCTCGATCCTCAGGAGTCGATGCTCGCCGAGGCGATTCGGGCCGCGTTCGATCTCGATTGAGGGCAGTACCGTACAGCCCGTCGCGGTGAGGGTTATGGCCACCGCGACGGGATACGAAGTTCGGTCGCCAGTCTATATGTACTTTGCTTCTTCTTCGTAGGTCACTTTCTGCGATTGATTGATTCCTGCTTGTTCTTTGCCTCCACCGAGGCTCATGACTAAGAATTCTTTGACTTTTTCGCCTTTGCTGTGTTCGATTTCATCGGGTTCCTGAATACCGTTTTTCTCGGTGGCTACGTAGGTGTATTCTTTTTTCAAGATTTCTTGCTGGCTTTCGGGGAGTGGCGTGATGTAGTTACCGGTGAGCGTTCCGGAGATCGTGCCGCATTTGAAGCCGAAGTTGAATAAGATCGAGGCAGACGGTAGGATGAACGGCGGCAGGATCGAGAATAAGATGGAGGCTGAAAACCCAATTTTCAGTTCTCCCGTTTTGCTGCCCGTCCCCGTGCAGGATTTGCCGAGCGATTCACAGCCCGTGTAAGTAACCGTCTCTTCCGCTTTGGTCTTACTCGTCATAACGCCTTTGAGCGAGCTGGCACTGCACGTCATGACCAGTTTGCCGGTTGTTTCAAACTTCACTTCGCCGCTTGTGCCGGTGAATTTGTTTTTGATGAGTGCTTCGCCTTTGCTGTTGACCAGTTCTCCTTTTTTCGCGGCGATGGCATTGGCCGGAATCGCGCAGCTCACGCAAAGCGTCGTGAGCAGCGCAATCATGGATAGTCTGTGAGACGTCATGGTCGTTCAATCCTCGGTGTCACGCACGTTCTTCATGGGGACATCCGGCGGATGGTGGTCTCTAAGCGTCATGCATGGAGCGATCATGCGCCGGAATCCCAAGAGATCCCGTGCTCTTTTGTAGTCACTCTTTGGGCTGCGCCGCGTCTGTCGATTGGTCGATGAGGCGCTCTGGCCCTGCCAAGAAGTCTAACTCCTAGAATCATCCGCTTTCAAGGGATGTTTCTGTCGCCCCTTACGGCCGCTCGCCGTGGGTCACCCACCATCGCCGTCCGTGATAACGTACACGCGTATGGCATCTGCCGATCTGCTCGACCCCGCCGTAATCGGCCAGCGCGTGAAGGCGCTGCGCGAGAGCTCTGGCTACTCGCTGCGCGATCTGGCCGAGCGCAGCGGCGTCAGCGCGCCCATGCTCTCCCAGGTCGAGCGAGGGGAGACCAGCCCCACGCTCACCATCGCCTCGCGCATCGCCTCGGGCCTCGACCTACGCCTCTCCCAGCTCCTGCGCCTGGACGAGCAGGGCGCCGTTACCGTCGTTCGCGCCAGCCAGCGCCAGCGCGGAGGCAGCAAGCGCGGCGGACACACCTTCGAGGTGCTCACCTCCTCCCAGCCCGGGCAGCGCGCTGAGCTCTCCCGCCACACGCTCGCGCCCGGACGTGCAACCGGCGCGAGCGACGATCCGCCCATGCACGAGCCCGGCAGCCGCGAGACCGCGCTCGTCGAGCACGGCTCGCTGGTGCTCGTCTGCGACGGGCAGCTGTATGAGCTGAACGCCGGGGATTGCGTCACCTTCGACGCCGACCTGCCACACCACTTCGAGAATCCCTCAAGCGAGGACGCCGTGTTCCTCGCAGTCGTCTCCGCCGGACTGAGAAGGAGCTAGTAAGCGCCACCCACCACGCCCGCCCGACCCCGACAGGGGTCCAATCAAAAGAGACTCACGCACCCACAACAACAAGGAAGCGATGACCGTGCCAAAGACGATGTTCGACAAGATCTGGGAGGCCCACGAGGTTGGCGGGGAGGGATCAGGGCTGATCTACATCGACCTGCACCTCGTCCACGAGGTAACGAGCCCGCAGGCCTTCGACGGGCTGCGGTTGGCCGGGCGCACCGTGCGCCGCCCCGACCGCACGCTCGCCACCGCAGACCACAACACACCCACCGACGGCACGCCCGTAGCAGCCCGCATCAAGGACGAGCTATCGCGCGTGCAGGTCGAAACGCTCGAGCGCAACTGCGCCGAGTTTCACATCCCCGTCTACTCGCTCGGCTCCAAACGCCAAGGCATCGTGCACGTGATCGGACCCGAGCTCGGCGTCACCCAGCCCGGCATGACCATCGTGTGCGGTGACTCGCACACCTCCACCCACGGCGCCTTCGGCTCGCTCGCCTTCGGCATCGGCACCTCCGAGGTCGAGCACGTGCTCGCCACCCAGTGCATGGTCCAGCACAAGCCGCGCTCCATGCGCATCCACTACGAGGGAGCACTCGGCTTCGGCGTCACCGCCAAGGACCTGATCCTCGCCACGCTCGGACAGCTCGGCGTCGGCGGACTGACTGGCTATGTCGTCGAGTACGCCGGTCCCGCCATCGAGGCGCTCTCCATGGAGGGGCGCATGACCGTCTGCAACATGACCATCGAGGGCGGCGGACGCGCCGGCATGATCGCGCCCGATGACACCACCTTCAAATGGTTCACCGACGTCGAGCGTCCCGGCGCGCCCAAGGGCGACCAGCTCGACGCCGCTGTCGACAGCTGGAAGGAGCTCTGCACCGACGACGGAGCCAAGTTCGACACCGAGATCGTCATCGACGCCTCTGCCATCTCGCCCCAGGTGACCTGGGGCACCAACCCCGGCATGGTGCGCTCCGTCACCGAGAAGGTGCCAGCGCCCGAGGACTTCGACAGCCCCGCCGACCGCGAGGCCACCGAACGGGCCCTGCACTACATGGCGCTCGACGCAGGAACTCCCATCGAGGAGATCGCCATCGACCGCGTGTTCATCGGCTCCTGCACCAACTCGCGCATCGGCGACCTGCGCGCCGCCGCCCAGGTGATCGCCGGACGGAAAGTCGCCGACACCGTCAGCGCCATGGTCGTCCCCGGCTCCCAGCAGGTCAAGGCCCAAGCCGAGGCCGAGGGCCTCGACAAGGTCTTCCGCGACGCCGGATTCGACTGGCGCGTGGCCGGCTGCTCCATGTGCCTCGGCATGAACCCCGACATCCTGCAACCTGGCGAGCGCTGCGCCTCCACCTCCAACCGCAACTTCGAGGGCCGCCAGGGACGCGGCGGGCGCACCCACCTCGTCTCACCCCAGATGGCCGCCGCCGCCGCCATCGAGGGACGGTTCGTCGATATCCGCACCTGGGCGTAAGGAGAGAACCATGGAACCCATCGAGACCATCGTCGGAGCCGTCAGCCACCTCGACCGCTCCAACGTCGACACCGACCAGATCATGCCCAAGCAGTTCCTCAAGCGCGTCGAGCGCACCGGCTTCGGGCAGTACCTGTTCTACGACTGGGCCAAGGAGCCCGACTGGGACCTGCCCGCCAACCCGATCCTCGTCGCCGGCGAGAACTTCGGCTGCGGCTCCTCGCGCGAGCACGCTCCGTGGGGGCTGCAGGACTACGGCTTCCAGGCGCTCGTCGCGCCCAGCTACGCCGACATCTTCTACTCCAACTGCACCAAGATCGGGCTGCTGCCGATCGTGCTACCGGAGGAGGAGTGCCAGGCACTGGCCGAGGCGGGGAGGGGCAGGTCGATCTGCGCGCACAGGAGGTCCGCTTCGCCGGCCCCGATGGAGCCATCCGCGCCGTGCACTTCGACATCGACGCTGAGATCCGCCGCCGGCTGCTGGAGGGACTGGACGACATCGGCGTCACACTCGGCGACGAGCCCGCCATCGCCGCATACGAGCAGCGCACCGACAACAGCGCCTTCCAGCGCGTACCCACCACCAGCCTGTAGGGGAGAGCACACCGCATGAGTCATCGCATAGTCACCCTCTCCGGCGACGGCATCGGGCCGGAGATCATGGCGCCCACGCTCGAGCTGCTCGACAAGCTCGGCGACTTCTCATTCGAGGAGCACGCCTTCGGCGGCGCATCCATCGACGCTCACGGGACGGCATTGACGGACGAGACGTTGGCCGCCTGCAAGAGCTCCGACGCCGTGCTGCTCGCTGCGGTCGGCGGACCCAAGTGGGACACCACCGACCCCTCCAAGCCGCGTCCCGAGCAGGGGCTGCTCGGGCTGCGCAAGGGCCTCGGGTTGTACGCCAACCTGCGGCCCGTAAAGCCCATCCCCGCGTTGTATGACGCCTCGCCGCTGCGGCGCGAGCGGATCGAGGGCACCGACCTGCTGGTCGTGCGCGAGCTCACCGGCGGCATCTACTTCGGCGAGAAGACCCGCACCGACACCACCGCATCGGATCTCTGTGAGTACTCCACCGAGGAGATCCAGCGGATCGCGCGCGTGGCATTCAAAGCGGCACGCGGGAAAGTCACCAGTGTCGACAAGGCCAACGTGCTGGAGACCTCCAGGCTGTGGCGGCAGGTGGTCAACGAGCTGCACGCAAGCGAGTTCCCCGAGATCGAGCTCGAGCACGTGCTCGTGGACAACGCCGCCATGCAGCTCGTCTCCGCGCCCTCGCGCTTCGACACCATCGTCACCGAGAACATGTTTGGAGACATCCTCTCCGACGAGGCCGCCATGATCACCGGCTCCATCGGCATGCTCCCCAGCGCCTCACTGGGAGGCGACGGCCCGGGCATGTTCGAGCCCGTCCACGGCTCCGCTCCCGACATCGCCGGGCAGGGCATTGCCAACCCGCTGGCCATGTTCCTCTCCGCCGCCATGCTGCTCGAGCACGGACTGGGGTTGGCAAGCGAGGCAGCCGCTGTAGAATCGGCCGTGCAGCGTGCCCTCGCAGCGGGACTCCGCACACCGGATCTCGGTGGCACAGACGGCACGCAAGCGGCAACAAGGGCAGTGCTGGAAAACATCGCATAGAGGGTGGCGCAGGCCACCGGAGGCGGCCAATCCGGGCCCCTCGATAAATTATCAAGGAGTTGTGAACGTGGATCCCACCGACCTCATCTGGATGAACGGAGAATTCGTCGCCTGGGAGGACGCCAAGATCCACGTCCTGACGCACGGCCTGCACTACGGCACCGGCGTGTTCGAGGGCGTGCGCTGCTACGACACCGTGCTCGGCCCCGCCGTGTTCCGCAACGCCGAGCACGTCGAACGGTTGCGTCGCTCCGCCCAGATGTTCTACATGGACGTGCCGTTCAGCGACGAGGAACTACGCAACGCCACCACCGAGCTGGTGGCCCGCAACGGGGTGAAGTCCTGCTACATCCGCCCGATCGTCTACCGCGGCTACGGCTCAATGGGCCTGAACCCGCTCGACGCGCCCGTCGACGTGACGATCGCCTGCTCTTATGCGTTTAACCGTTCTAACGGCACTCATGTCTTTGAGGTCGAAGCAATCGATGAAGCGGGCAACGTGGACCCAAACCCTGCGACCTACTCATGGACAATATTTCCAGCCACAGAGCTTGGGTCATGTCCGTATAAGATTACCGCGAGCAACGTTGCTACGTTCGAGTTCAGCCCGGTTGGTACGGCTGGGTTAAGTTGTCAGTGCAAACTGGACAGCGGCTCGTTTCAGTCATGTGTCAGCCCAGATTCCTTTATCAACCTTGCAGACGGAAGCCATACTTTCACTGTCCGCGCAATCGATCAGAACGGGGTCGTCGATCCCTCGCCGCCTTCCTACACCTGGACGATAAAAACATGGTCAAGCATTGGAATCAGCGGTGCAAATGTACAGACGGTCATTGCGGCTTCCACTAACCCTACGACGATTTATGCGGGGACTGCCCAAAACGGGGTCTACGAAAGTACAGACGGCGGGACTACCTGGACGGCTATAAATAGTGGGCTGACCAGCAACGATATTATGACCTTGGCGGCGGACCCCGTGAGCCCAGCTGTAATCTATGCCGGAACACTTGGCGGGGGAGTTTTTAAAAGTGTTAACGGAGGAAGCGCATGGAGCGCCGCTAACTCCGGCTTGCCGGCGAACAGCACGGTCTATGCCCTGGCCATCCCGCAACAATTTCATCAAACCGTCTATGCCGGGCTAAATAGCGGCGCATACAAAAGCGTCAACAGCGGATCGAGCTGGAGCAGCGTCAGTACCGGGTTGCCGGCTAATACCAGCGTGAGATCGCTTTCCATCCTTTCCACGAACGCGAATGTTGTCTACGCTGGAACTGATGGCGGAGGGGTTTTCGAAACGACTAACGGTGGAGCGAACTGGAGTGCCGAAAACGCCGGTTTGACCAATCTATCCATCTATGCCATTGCCCTCGATCCCAAAACTCGCAGAACCTCTTATGCCGGGACTAGCAGTGGACAGATTTTCAAGAGCCTAGACGGTGGCCAGAGTTGGAATCTAATTAATAGTGGTTTACCCGACGCCATTACCTCCTTTTCGTTTGAACCCAATAACACGAGCATCGTTTACGCAGGAACTTTAGGGGCGGGAGTATACGAAAGCACCGATGGCGGATCAACCTGGAATCTCTCGATTGGGGCCAATAGCAATACCACATGGGAGAGTATGGTTGTGGACACCTCCCGCCAAGAAATCATTTCATCGGTTGGTGGCGGAGTCTATTATCGTGCAGAGATACGTGTTCCGGTACCGGCCCTGCCGCCCTTTGCTCTCACAGTTGGTCTGGTAATTTTGGGAACCCTTGGGTGGAGAAGGGTATTAAAAAGAAAGACGGATAGTAATGAATCATAGTAGATTATTCATTTGGGCCGATATCGTGACAGAAGGGACATAGCAATTGAGACGTTCTGATTCGTCGCGGTTGTCGTGTCCCGTAACCAACGGTTTAGATCGGCGCTGGCATAAAATGAGTGATTGTGCTAT
>CAVRQK010000012.1:0-237502 GCA_963723325.1 uncultured Solirubrobacteraceae bacterium
ACACATGATTGTGAGCCGCGGTACCGGCCGCTACGCACACGTACACGGTAAAGGCGGCTTCTACGGAACCCTTAACCGCCGCAGCTATGCCTTGACCGTACAGACGATAGGCACGATCTCCTACTAGGGCATGGACTCACGAATGAGCCCATGCAAAGCTGGGCTCATTGCCATCGCATGCTGCTTCGCCTTCATCACACCGGCTTGCAGCTACGCCAAGCAAACCGTAGCCTTGCATGTTGGCCTTATACCAGAGAAATTGGGAGAGGGTACGACCATCGATTTCGGGTTTCGTATAAACGCCCCGCCCGGCGAAGTGCCAACGCCCCTGACTGGGATCGGTCTCTCATACCCTGCCCACATAGGAATCGTGACGAGTGGCATCGGCATAAAAAGCTGCGGCGCTGCGACTCTGGAAATGTCAGGCCCCGAAGGCTGCCCCGCGGAGGCGCTGATGGGATACGGAACCGCGACCGGCGAGATCAAAATGGAAGGAGAAGTGATCCAGGAGCACGCAAGCACAAACGTATTCATGGCCCCATTCAATAATGGCGACATCGAGCTGCTCTTCTATGTCAACGGCGAACCCCCTGTGGACGCAGCTTCTCTTCCCGGGGCTCCTACTCCCAGCAACGCCGCCGTTTGGCGGAACTCTCGCGATCACGGTTCCGCTCCTGGAAAGCTTCCAGAGGGCCCCGACATAGCAATCGTCAACCTACAGTCCAGCATCGGCCCTCTCGGCATCACCTATTACAACCATATCCACCGAAAGTTCGTGCCCTACCACCCCAGCGGCATCGTTTTGCCGCCGAGCTGCCCAAAGGGCGGCTTTCCATTCTCCGCCAAGTTTGCATTCGCAAATGGCGAATACACGGTCGCCCGGGCACGTGTCGCCTGCCCTCACAAGAGAGCTGCGAAATAAGCAGCGCGATCGCGAACTATCCGATCTCTGCAGCGGGTCGCTGGTGTATGGGGATGATGTTGGTGTTGGTGTGGTCGGCCATGAGTTTGAGTTTGCCGGCGTTGAGTCCCCACACGCGCAGCGATCTCAGCGCAGCCGCATGATCAGAGACTGCCATCAGCACACCACACTCGAGATCATCCGCGAACCCTTTCAAAAGTTCCATCGCGGCCTGCTTCTTGCCGAGCCCGAGCCCATCAACGACGTCATCGACCAACAACAACCGCGGTCTGACAACGATCGCTTGGGCGAACTCCAACAACACCCGCTGCCAGCTCGACAGCTCCGACCACTTCAGGTCGGCGCAGCCATCCAGCTCCATCTCCTTCAGCACCGCGGCGACCCGCAATCGTCGCTCCCGCCAGCGCAGTTCCCGTGCAGCCGCCAGCGACAACCAGACATAGTCGTGGACCCTCAAAGCCGGATCCCCCGTCCTCGTCGCGACCCCGATATCCCTAGCCAGAACCCGCGCCAGTTTCCGGTCCTTCAACCCAGTCAACTCAAGACCGCCAACACAAACCCGGCCCCGATCAATGGGCAGCGTCCCCGACGCGACACGAATCAACGTCGTCTTGCCCTGATACCGAGTCCCCACGACCGCGACAACCTCGCCCGCCGACACCGACAACGAGACATCCTCCAGCACCGACACTCGCTCCCGGCCACGATCAAACGCCTTCCAAACACCCTCCAGCCGCAACACCTCACCCACCACACACCATCCTTTGCGCCGAAGCACAGCGACGCGCCTCGGAGGGCGCATGGCAGGATCTCATGGTCTGTCCACTACGGATGAATGTCAAATCGTGGGGCGTGTTGCATGGGATCGTGCAACAGTTTGTGGTGGGCGTCGGTGATGACGAGCTAAATCGCAGGTGTTTGGGCTTGTGCCTGCGGCGTTGCTTGCCGTTTTGACGGCTTTTGAGATGCGTGCCCATGTGTCGCGCCGGCGCCTTTGTTGTTGGCTGGTCCGGTTGCCTTCCAGTCGGCGATCAGCCGGCGGTAGGACGCCTCGGCCTGTCCCACGAGCTCGCGCTCAGCGTCGCGTTCGGCTGGGCTTGAGGAGACCCGCTGCCCGCCGTGGCGTGTCGTGAGTGGTGGCGCGCCGGCGTCGAGTTCCACGCGGCGTATCTTGGCGCGCACGCGGGAGGGCTGCGCGAAGGCGTAGTCCTCTTCCTTGGCGAGCAGCTGCCAGGCAATGCACGCGAGCTTGCGGGCGACCGCGACGGCGGCGACTTGTGAGCCCTTGCGTGCGCGGATGCGCTCGCCGAAGGCGTGCAGCGGGCCGGGCTGGCGTACCGCGACCCACGCGGCCTCGACGAGCACCGAGCGTGCTTGGGCGTTACCGCGCTTTGAGATCCGTCCGTGGCGGGCTGGCGCATCGCCGGACTGGCGGACCTTCGGGTCCAGGCCGAGGTATGCGACGAGCTGGCGTGGTGAGGAGAAACGAGAGATATCGCCGATGGCTGCCATCAACGTGACTGCTACGCCCGCGCCGACACCGGGGATGCTCATCAGCCTGTGGACGTCCTGTGAGCCGGCTGCCCACTGCGCGAGCTTCCGGTCGACCTGGGCGACCTCGCCGTCGAGGAAGTCGATCTGGCGCAGACACCCCGCGACCGTCTCTGCCTCCTCCTCGCCGAGCTGCTGTTCTGAGAGCCAGGCACGCCCTTCCTTGCCGAACAGGTCCGTGAAGGGCGAGCGCCCCAACAGGCAACGCGCGAGTGTGGCATGGATCTCGTTCTTGGCGCGGGTGCGCTGCCGCACGAGCGCTGCGCGCCGCGCGACCCGGCGGCGCAGACCAGCGGTCACCGCGTCGGGAACCCACACCGGCTCGAGCATCCCAGCCGCGAGCAGTTCCGCGAGCGTGCGCGCGTCGAAACGGTCGGACTTCACCCGTGCGTGGGAGATCGCCCGCACGTCCTGAGCGTTCGCGACTACTACCCGCGCGACATGCGGCGTGATGATCCTCGCGATCTCCATCGCCGGGCCCGTCGCCTCCATCACTACCTCATCGGTCGGGCACAGACTCTGCGCGAACAGCTCCAGCGTGTCGCGGCCGGTCGCGACACGACCGGCCGAGCGTGTCGCCCCGTCCTCGCGGATCGCGACCTCGCAGAAGCCTTGGTGGACATCGAGTGCTACCTGACGCATCTGTATTCCTCCTGTGAGCCTGGATTGACAGCAGTGGAGCAGTCGCAGGGCAAACGACAACTACGGATTCGCGCTCGCAGCGCAACCGGGCAAGTCGCAGGGGCGGCCAACTAGCATCGCGGGCTCTCAGCCCAACATGGATTCACGGCCTGCCCTCACATCTGCTCCAGGAAGCCCCTGTCCCGATCAGCCGAAGCTACGACCAAGACCGGACGGCCACCCGAACAGCAGTTTCATGCCGGTAGCTTGATGGCGGTCAATTCGCTCGCCGTGTTGCGTCGCTCATGGTCGGCAACTATATGGGAGCCAGGCTATGCATTCGACCGGGCAGCTCAGCCTGCCACCCTTCCTATGGGAGGGAGTCGGCGAGTGCTTTGACCGCTGTGGCGAACTCGTGTTGGGCGTGTACTGATTCGATGGTCGCCTGCCGGCGCGAGGGTTCTTGGCGGGCTGAGCGGCGGGCCTCTTGCTCCTCCAGGTCTGCCATTTCACGGTCAGCGACTCGTAGCATCACTTCGAGCGCTTGTAGTAGTGCCCAGTGATGCTCTGCTAGTGTCCCGCGTCGTTAGTTCGTTGCTTAAGTGTGGTATGGTGTGGCATGCCAAGAACTGGACGGCCGAAGCAGGTGTTGGAGCTGACTTCCGCGGAGCGTGATCAGTTGGTGAGGTGGGAGCGGCGGCGGAAGTCTTCGCAGGCGTTGGCGTTGCGCTCGCGGATCGTTTTGCAGTGTGCGGCGGGGTGTTCGAATAAGGATGTAGCGGTGGCGTGTGGGGTGTCTCTGCCGACGGTCGGGAAGTGGCGTAGACGGTTTTGTGAGCTGCGGCTGGATGGGCTCTCGGATGATCCGCGGCCGGGGCGTCCGGTAACGATCACCGCTGAGCAGGTCGAGGACGTGGTGGTCGCGACGTTGGAGTCTGCGCCGGAGAACGCGACGCACTGGTCCAGGGCGAAGATGGCCGAGCGCTCCGGGCTATCGCCGTCGACGATCGGACGGATCTGGCGGGCGTTTGAACTCAAGCCCCACCGCACCGACACCTTCAAGCTTTCCACCGACCCGTTGTTCGTGGAGAAGGTGTATGACATCTGCGGCCTGTATCTGAACCCGCCCGAGGCGGCGGTCGTTTTGTGTGTTGATGAGAAGAGCCAGGTGCAAGCGTTGGCGCGCTCCCAGCCAGCGTTTCCGATGATGCCCGGCATGTGCGAGAAGCGCACCCACGACTATCTACGCCACGGCACGACCAGCTTGTTCGCGGCGTTCAACGTCGCTGATGGGAACGTGATCAGCTCAACGCACCGCCGCCACCGCACGATCGAGTTCAAGAAGTTCCTCGCCAAGATCGACAGCCAAGTCCCCGAACACCTCGACGTCCACCTGGTGTGTGACAACTACGGCACCCACAAGAGCCCCGCGATCCGCAGCTGGCTGCAGGCACACCCGCGGTTTCACGTGCACTACACGCCGACGTACTCCAGCTGGATAAACCAGGTCGAGCGGTGGTTCGCCTACCTCACCGACGACCTACTCAGACGCTCAGACCACCGCAGCGTCCAAGCGCTTGAGAAAGACATCCGCGACTGGATCACAGCCTGGAACGAAAACCCCAAACCATTCATCTGGACCAAGACCGCCGAGCAAATCCTGGAGTCCATCTCCCGACTTCTAAAACGAACTAACGGCGCGGGACACTAGAGTCCTGCAAAGTATTGGGCGTAAGCGGTACCGATGTCGTCGGAGCCCGTCTGTGGTCTCTCGTGCTCGCCGGACCGCATACGATTGCCCCGACCACAGGCAATCCGGAACCGCCGGGACTGCCGCTGCCGCGCGGCCAATCCATGATGCTGGAAGTCCTCACCTTCGGTCCGCCCAGCAATAGGGTCGCCTCGTCACCCCAACAACGCCAATAGCGCAACACTCAATGCGCCACTCACCTGACTTTCACGCGCTCGTTCCCGTCGCCCCACCTACGCCTTCTTTTCGGTCGCTTTGCCGTACCATGAGATGGCTACGGGCACACGGGGACCGATTTTCAGCAGCTTGTATTCGGAGGACAGGAACACCTCCGTGACTATCCACAGCTTGCCACGGTGGGAGAATTCTTCAAACAGCTCCACAATATCGCCGGCCTGTTCGCCGCAGAACCACCGCAAAGTTTTTCCGTGCACTTCCGACGGAGTCGAATAGACCTCCAGACAGCGCCTCCCATCTCCCAGTTCAAGTGCCAACAAAAGCGGTCCCACTGCCTTTTCCCGTGCAGGCGGCCACTGAGAAAATGACGCGTGAACTAGAACCACGCCGTGTTCCCATGGGTGCGACAGGCAGTAGACGACCCTCGGAGGAGCGCCAGCGTCACCCGGCCAACAAGGCCCATAACCGCCATCCCCTACATTGCAAGACTCGGACTCCCCGCTCACCGCCTTCGAGTACGGCACACATTCGCCATTCACTTCCTTCGTTACGACATAGCTTCTCTTCAACTTCCCTCGGCTAGTCGTCGGGCGCACTGTCACGATCTGAGTCCGCCTCAGAGTGCGGCGGCCATCCGCTCGTACTGGCGTTTCCTCAGGCCGCGAACGCGCCGCATTCATCGCGACCGGGGTAGTCGTCGCGACCGGCTTCGGACTAATGCTTGCTCCGCAGCCCGCGCCCACACACCCCAACAACGCCAAGAGCGCACCACTCAACACACCACCCATCCGACTTCTACCCATATTCACGGTACACTCCTTTGGCATCCTTTTCCCTCGCTTGCGTGCTCTTTTCCGGCTCTCTTGCACTCGGTGTAGGTGACTGCGGTGCTGGATGGTGCTTCTGAGCAGGGCTTTCTCGTTGGGAGGAAGTCTTCGCAAGTTGGGTGCTGATCAGCGACGCGCCGCCGCCTCCGCGGGCAAGCTGCTGGCTGTTCGATGGTCAACGGCTTGCAAGGGAGGACGGCATGCGCGTCAGTACGGCATTCTCGCGGCTTCTGCGGTTGAAGGGGGTGTGGGTCAAGGCGGTTCGCTTCGAGCCCGACCGGGTGCTCGTGGAGGTCGCGTTGCGCCGCCGGCGCCTGGTGTGCCCTGAGTGCGCTTTCAGCACCCCGCACCGCCATAACGTCAGGGAGGCGCAGTCGGTCTGGCGTCACCTGGACATGGGGGTCTGGCGGCTTGAGATCCGCGCGACGCTCAGACGGCTGTCCTGTCCGGTTCACGGGGTGCGCACCGAGGGCGTGCCGTTTGCCCGTGCGGGCTCGGACTTCACCCGTGACTTCGAGCGCCTGGTCGCTTACCTGGCTTCAAGGACCGATAAGAGCACGATCTGCCGGCTGGTGCGCATCAACTGGCGAACGGTAGGGCGAATCATCGAGCGTGTCACCCGCGACGAGCTCGACCCTCACCGCTTGGAGGAGCTGTTCGATATCGGTATCGACGAGGTGTCCTGGCGCAAGCAGCACCGCTACCTCACCCTGGTCTGCGACCACCAGCGCCGAAAGGTGGTGTGGGGCACCGAGGGCGCCAGCGAGAAAGCCGCCGATGAGTTCTTTACCGAGCTGGGCTCAGAGCGATCGGCGAAGCTCGGGGCGATCTCGATGGACATGGGACCCGGCTACGCCAAGAGCGCCCGCAAGCACGCCCCACAGGCGACGATCTGCATCGACAGCTACCACGTCGTCGCGCTCGCCACCAAAGCACTGGACGAGGTCCGCCGCGACTACTGGAACGAGCTGCGGACCGTCGGTGATCAGCAGGCCGCGCGGCGCTTCAAGGACGCCCGCTGGGCGCTGTTGAAGAACCCCGAGAACCTCACCGCCAAACAAGCCGCCACCCACCGCAACCTCAAACGCGCCGGCGGACAAGTATGGCGCGCCTACACGCTGAAGGAGGCCCTCAGAGCCATCTTCGCGCCCGGCCTCGATCTCGAAGACGTCACCGTGTTGATCGACCGCTTCACAAGCCGCGCCACCCGCAGCCGCCTGAAGCCGTTCATCCGTCTCGCCAAGACGATCTCACAGCACCGGCAGGGTATCCTCGCCGCCATCCGCCTGGGCATCACCCAAGGCCGCACAGAGGCACTGAACAACAAGGTCAGGCTCATCACCCGCCGCGCCTACGGGTTCCACTCAGCCAACGCCGCACTCGCGCTCGTCCACCTCACCTGCGGACCCATAACCCTCACACTCCCACACGAACTTCACCTACATCCATGACAAGAGAGCCTCTTTTCCTCGTCTTCGCTGTTGGCTTTCTCGAACCCCACCTCGAATGCGGCCGCCGCCTTCGCTATAGATCTAGCTTCCCGCAGCGCGGCTAGCGTGCCTGCCTGTTCGGGGCTATTCAGCACGTACCAAATGAATTCCGCCTGGGTGCTGAGATCGACCCAATGTTTACCGTTGTCCCTGGCCCAATGCACAAGTTCCTGATATCGGGTGTTAGTGAACTGTGCAATACCTACGCCGCATCCTTTCTCTACCTTTTCACACCCTTCCTGGAGCTCGGTGGGTTCCAATGTACCGGCCGATTCATACAGCAGATCGCCGATGACGCCGGCGACCTGCGCTGCCTTCAATCCCTTGCCCAGGAAGAAGTCATAGAGGTATTTCTCCCTCTCGGACAGCGTCCTTGGCCCCTGCCCGGGGATCATTTCCCCACTCGGATCGCCGACATTTACTGGATTGTCGGAAGCATACGAATATGGCTCTCCACTTTCCGAGAGCCTCGGATCAACCGTCATGAACTGGCCTGTAGCGGGATCGTACTCGCGTGCCCTTAGGTAGACGAGTCCTGTGTCTGTGTTGGCGTATTGGCCGTCGTAGCCGAGTGGTGTACTCGTGCCGGTGGTCCCGAGGACGTTGCCGTACGCATCGTAGCTCGTCGTCCCGGCGCCGGTCCCGGTTGCGGTGGTGAGCATTCTGGTGGAGCCCTGCTGGTCGTGGTGTAGATACAGGACGGTTTCGCTGGCGCTGATTTGCTCGATCGGTAGGCCGCCTGCACCGTAGATGTAGCTGTTGGTGGCATCGTTCAGGAGCAGCGGCAGTTTTTCTTGGACGTCCCACGCTAGATAGGTAGTGGTGCTTGCGCTCGTCTGCGACGCGCGGAGCCCGTCGCCGTCGTATGCGTAGCTGTCTTCTATGGCCGGCGTGGCGCCTTCTTTTGGTCGCGTGACGGTGACTAGCTCGCCAGCTTGATTGTAGCCGTAGCTGGTGGCAGGTCCCGATGCGGGGGTCGTCTTGGTGCGCTCGCCAATTTCGTCGTACGTGTAAGTGTTGACGGTGGTCGTTTTGAGCTTGCTTTTTTCCAGCTCATCCGCCGCATTGTAGGTGTATGTGTCGCTACCGATAGTAGTCGGGTTATCCGCTGCGTCGTATTTGTATGCTACGCCAGCGCCTTTGGTCACTCGTGTGTTTTCGTCGTAGCTGAAGGCTGGTTTTTCTTCACCAGGCAGTCCAGCGGTCGTTGCTGAGGTCACAGCGCCGTCTTTGTTGCGTGCATATTTCAGGGAGGCAAGGGTTTCCGTCCCCTTCAGCATCTTTACTTCGCTCATGGCGTCTGTGGCTTCATAAGCATACTTGTCTTCGTTGCTTGTCCCCGAAGGGAATTTCATTACCGAGAGATCGGAGTCTGGGTCATAGCTGAACTGGGTTTCGTGTTCGAGCCAGTCCGTGACGCTCTTCAAGCGACCGTCCTTGTCGTAAATCCGCGTCACGGCTTGACCGCCGCTGCTCCGAAACGCGGGCGACACGGGATTTGGAGGACCATATTTCTGACTACTTGCAACCACAAGCAGTGTCTACAAATCCGACGATTCGGGTCAACCGAAGGATGCGATTGAGCGGTTTACTGATCCAAACCCGTGACGACGACGGCCATCTGGCAAGCACACCCAAGACGCCCTCGCGCCAGCCATGTCCGATTCCCGCCAGCACTCGGCGGCGCAGTGTGCCACGGTGAGTGCATGTTGTTCGATTCAGACCGCTGCTGGCAGGCGATCGAGGCGGGCGACCCGCGCTTCGACGGGTGGGTGTTCTGCGGCGTGAAGACGACCGGCATCTACTGTCGCCCGAGCTGCCCTGCGCGCACCCCCAAACGCGAGAACGTGTGCTTCCACGCCACCGCCGCGGCGGCGCAGGCGGCGGGGTTCAGGGCCTGCAAGCGCTGCCGCCCGGACGCCACGCCGGGCTCGCCGGAGTGGGACACGCGCGCCGATGTGGTGGGGCGTGCCATGCGCCTGATCGCCGACGGCGTGGTCGATCGCGAGGGCGTGCGCGGCCTGGCCCATCGACTTGGCTATGCCGAGCGCCACGTGCACAGGCAGCTGGTGGCGGTGGCCGGAGCGGGACCGCTGGCACTGGCGCGCGCACAGCGCGCGCAGACGGCGCGGGTGCTGCTGGAGACGGCCGAGGTGCCGATCACCGGCGTGGCGTTTGCGGCGGGCTTTCAGAGCGTGCGGCAGTTCAACGCCACGATCCAGGAGGTGTTCGCCACCACGCCCACCGCGCTGCGCGCTCGCGCGCAGGCGCAGGGGCGCGCGCAGGACAGCGGCGAGGTGGCGCTGCGGCTGCCCTACCGCGCGCCGCTGGACGCCGACGGTCTGATCGCGTTCCTGGGGATGCGCGCGGTGCCGGGCGTGGAGGAGGTGCGCGACGGCCGCTACCGGCGCAGCCTGCGACTGCCGAGCGGCGTTGGCACGGTCGAGCTGAGCGCGGCCGATGGCTACGTGCAGGCGCGCTACCGGTTGGAGGATCTGCGCGATCTGGGCGCCGCCATGCAGCGCTCGCGCACGCTGCTGGACCTCGACTCCGACCCGCGCGCGGTGTGCGACGCGCTGGGCGGCGACGCGCTGCTGGGGCCGCTCGTGCGCCGTGCTCCCGGGCGTCGGGTGCCGGGCAACGTGGACGCACACGAGCTGACGATCCGCGCGGTGCTCGGCCAGCAGGTCTCGGTGGCCGGCGCAAGGACGCTGGCCGGCCGGCTGGCGTCGAGCCACGGGGAGCCGCTGGAGCGTCCTCTGGGCGGCGTGACGCACCTGTTCCCAACCGCCGCGGCACTGGCCGAGGCGGGCCCCGAACACCTGGCGATGCCGGCCGCACGCCGGCGGGCCCTGCTGGGTCTGTGCGGGGCGCTGGCGCGCGAGGAGCTGGTGCTGGACGCAGGCGTCGATCGTGCGCAGGCGCGCGAGCAGCTGCTGGCGCTGCCGGGGATCGGGCCGTGGACGGAGTCGTATGTGGCGATGCGCGCGCTGCGCGATCCCGACGCGTTCATGCCCACCGATTTGGGCGTGCGCCACGCGCTGGAGCGCCTCGGCCAGGACGGCCGGCCGGCCGCCGCCGAGCAGCTGGCCGAGCGCTGGCGCCCGTACCGCTCCTACGCTGTGCAGCACCTGTGGGCTTCGCTTTCCAGTTGAGCGAGGCGCTCACTCCGGCGGCATGACTCCGTCGTAGTAGTCGACCTCGTCGGCGACGCGGAACAGCATCCGCAGGCCGCTGCCGTCGGGCAGGCGCTCGAACGCTCCCAGCTTGCCGGAGTCTGGATACACGACCACGTCGGGCTCGCCGTTGCTGCTGAACGACAGGAAGCGCACCGGCCGATCGCTGCGGTTGAGCAGCTGGTGGCCGCCCTGCTCACCGCGCGGGAACGCCACCACCTCGCCCTCGGCAAGCTCGCGCAGCCCGTCCGGCGTGCGCAGCGTGGGCGTGCCGGCGAGGACGACGATCAGCTCCTCCTCGGTGTAGTGGAAGTGGTAGGGGTAGGCGGCCTGCCCGGGCGCCACCTCCCACAGGCTCAGCCCGAGGCGCTCGCTGCCTGCCTGGCGGCTGAGCCGCGCCCGCTGAGCGAGGTACCCCGGGTGCTCACGCGGCTCGTCGAAGCTCGGCTGTTTGATGTTTGTCATGGGCTGGAGCGTAAGCGCTTGCCGGCTGGAGCAGCTTGCGCGCCACGCCTCCGAGCTGCTTGCCGATCCACTCGCGCGGCGGCAGCGCGAGTTTGACGATCTTCCTGGCCACGCTGCCGAACTGCCGGTGCAGCGGGCCGGTGTTGTAGGGAACGCCGTAGCGCTGGGCGATCTCGCGCACGTCCACCGAGATCTCCGCGTAGCGATGGGCGGGAAGGTCGGGGAACAGGTGGTGCTCGATCTGGAAGCTGAGGTTGCCGGCGAGGATGTGGAACAGCTTGCCGCCGGTGAGGTTGGCCGAGCCGAGCATCTGGCGGTGGTACCACTGCCCGCGCGTCTCGTTGGCGGCCTGCTCCTCGGTGAACTGCTGGGTGCCGTCGGGGAAGTGGCCGCAGAAGATGATGGTGAAGGCCCACAGGTTGCGGGTGAGGTTGGCGGTGGCGTTGCCGGCCAGCACGAACGGGAACGACGGCCCGGACAGCAGCGGGAACAGCACGTAGTCCTTGAGCGTCTGCCCGCGCACCTTGCCCCAGATGTCCAGCAGCATCGAGCGCTTCTCCGCGAGCGTGGTTTCGCCGGCGAGGATGCGCTCGCTTTCCACGTCGTGCAGCGCCACGCCGTACTGGAAGAAGGCGGCCAGCAGGGTGGCGTAGAGGGGGTTGCCGAGGTAGTAGGGGCGCCAGCGCTCCTCCTCGGACATGCGCAGTATCCCGTAGCCGATGTCGCGATCCTTGCCCACGATGTTGGTGTAGGTGTGGTGCATGAAGTTGTGGGAGTGGCGCCACTGATCGGCCGGGCAGGCGGTGTCCCACTCGAACGTCTTGCCGTCCAGGCGCGGGTCCTTCATCCAGTCGTACTGGCCGTGCATCACGTTGTGGCCGATCTCCATGTTGTCGAGGATCTTTGACAGCGACAGGGCGGTCGTTCCGGCGATCCAGGCGGGCGGGAGGAAGCCGGCGAACAGCAGGCCGCGGCCTGCCACCTCCAGTCCGCGCTGCGCGCGGATCACCTTGTGGATGTAGTCGGCGTCGCGCTGGCCGAGGTCGGCCACCACGCGGGTGCGGATCGCGTCGAGCTCGCGGCCGAACGCGTCGAGCTGCTCGGGCGTCAGGTTGGGGCGCTGGCAGTTGACATTGAAGCTCCTTCGAGATCGCTGTTCATAGGTTGAGCGCCACATCGCCGACGGGCGCCGACACGCAGATGCGGATCTGCTGCTCGCCGGCGCTGGACAGCTCGCCGGTTAGCAGGTTGCGCACCGTGCCTGAAGTCTTGGTGCAGCTGCACGTGTTGCAGATCCCCATGCGGCAGCCGTGTTCGGGTGCGAGACCTGCGTCCTCGGCCTGCTCGAGCAGCGCCAGCCCGCTGTTGGGCGCGTGGAGCCCGCTGGCGCTGAAGCTGACCGTGCCGGTGGCATGAGCGATGTCGAGGGCGAAGGCCGGCGCGGTGAAGCTCTCGACGACGGGTTCGGGCAGACCCTCCTCAACGCAGACGGTGCGGACGCTGTCGATCAAAGCCGGCGGACCGCACACGAACGTGGCGAGCTCCTCGTGGCGGGCGGCGACCGACTCCAGGTGCGCGGCGCAGAAGCGCCCGGCGAGCTTGCCGCCGCGCCCGCGGGTGAAGCCCCTGGCCAGTTTCAACCCGGCGTGGTTCTCGGCGAGACGCTCGAGCTCCTCGCGATACAGGGCCAGCTGCGCGGAGCGCGCGTAGTTGAGGAAGCCGATCTCGCCGGCGAAGCCCTCCTGGCAGAGCGTGCGCAGCATCGCCATCACCGGCGTGATCCCGCTGCCGCCGCTGATCAGCAGGATGCGCTCGGGACGGCGCTCGGGCAGCACGAACGCACCGTCGGCCTGACTCAGGCCGAGCACCATGCCGGGCCGGGCGTGCTCGCGCAGGTAGCGCGAGACCCTGCCGTCGGGGTGCGTGGAGACGGTCAGCTCCAGCGTGCCGTCGGTGGCGTGCTGGGAGCCGGCCGGCGAGTAGGGGCGCGTCTCGCGGACTCCGTCGATGTCGACGCTCACGTTGACGAACTGCCCGGCTTGGAGCCCGCGCCAGTTGTGGTTGGGGCGCAGCGCGATCGTGACGCTCCGGCCCGTCTGGTGGCGCACGCCGGTGATCTCGGCGCGCACGTCGCGCTTGAGCAGCAGCGGCTGGACGAGCTCCACGTAGCGGTCCACGCCGTGCGGGTAGGCCAGCGCCTCGAGCAGGTTGGAGCGCAGCAGGCGGCGGGCGATGCGTGAGGTGGGGGGCGCGGCAGACACCAGTCTTGGCTCCGTCGTTTCGGTGAACAACTGTAGACCAGGTACACCAACCAACCCCATGGGTAACGGTGCCATCTGTGTAGTTGGTCACACTGTGTCGGTGGACGGTCGTTCTCCCGAGCCGGCGGTGAGCCGCCAAGAGCGCAAGCTGCGCACGCGCCAGGCGCTGCTCGACGCGGCGCTCGAGCTGCTGGAGGCGCAGAGCTTCTCCGGCATCAGCCTGCGCCAGGTGACGCGCGACGCGGGCGTCGTGCCCACAGCCTTCTACCGTCACTTCGCCGACATGGAGGAGCTGGGGCTGGCGCTGATCGACGAGTGCTTTCGCACGCTGCGGGCGATGCTGCGCGAGACGCGCAGCGACGGGCGCATCTACGACCACCCGATCCGCAACTCGGTGGAGATCCTCGTCAGCTACGTGCAGGAGCACCGCAACCACTTCCGCTTCATCGCGCGCGAGCGCTTCGGCGGCGTGGCCTCGCTGCGGCGGGCCATCGGCGGCGAGATCAAGCTGTTTGCCAGCGACCTGGCCACCGATCTGGCGCGCGTGCCCTATCTCGATCGTTGGAGCACGGAGGACCTGCAACTGCTGAGCGGCCTGATCGTGAGCATGATGGTGCAGACGGCCGAGGCGATGATCGACGCCTCGCCCACCGAGGCCGGCAGCGAGCAGATCGCCTCGACGGCCAGGCGCCAACTGCGGATGATCACGCTCGGCATCCCCGACTGGCGGCCTGCTGAGGCTGTGAGCGGCGTCGGTCCGGCCAGCGGAGCCTGAGAACCGTCAGCCGGCCGGCGCGGCCAGCGCGTCGATCCCCAGCTGGAGCATCCGCCGCCATGCATCCTCGCCAAACTGCGAGGAGGCGCGCGTGGCGGCGAACAGCAGCCGCAGATCGAGCGTGGTGGCATCGGGCCGCAGGCGGCCCTCGACACGGGCCGAGGCGAGCAGGCGCTCGAGCGCCGCGATCGTGTGCGCCAGCGCCTCCTGTACAGCGGGATGCTCGGACACCGTTGCCATCGCCTCACCCAACACGTCGTCGGTCGCCTGACGCTCGGCCAACGTCCACAACACGCCGGTCAAGGCCGCCCACGGCCCTGCGGCGTTTGCGAGCGCGGCGTCGGCGTCCCGCTCGCTCTCTCCCAGGCGCTCCACAACGAGAGCGGCGAGCAGGTCGCGCTTGGCGGGGAACTGGCGGTAGACGCTGCCGATGCCGGCGCCGGCGGCGGCGGCGATCGCGGGCATCGGCGCATCGAGCCCTTCGCGAGCGAACACCTCGCCGGCGGCAAGCAGCAGACGGGCGCGCTTCTGCTCGGCGGTGAGCTCAGACCAGCATGAAACCGGCGCTGCGGACGGGACCGGAATGCTCATTCCGCTAGTGTAGTCGGGCACGCCTTGCGCGGCGCCGCCTGATCCTCGCCTCACCCCCCAAACATGACCGCATCCTCACCGGCCACCGACCGCACGCACCCCACGCTGATCCTGGCGGTGCTGTCGCTTGCGGGGGTGGCCTACGCGATGCTCAGCTCGTCGGTGGTGCCGGCGCTGCCCACCATGCAGCACGCGCTGCACACCAACGAGACGGGGATCACGTGGCTGCTGACGGCGTATCTGCTGTCGGCGTCGGTGGGGACGGCGATCCTGGGCCGCCTGGGCGACATGTACGGCAAGGAGCGGCTGCTGCTGGTCACGCTGTTGATCCTGGCCGCCGGCACGCTCCTGGCGGCGGTGTCGAGCTCGCTGATCCCGATCATCGTCGGGCGCTTCATCCAGGGCGCAAGCGGCGGGATCTTCCCGCTGGCGTTCGGGATCGTGCGCGACGAGTTCCCGCACGAGAAGGTGGCGGGCAGCATCGGCCTGCTGTCGGCGATCCTGGGCGTGGGCGCAGGCGTGGGGATCGTGCTGTCGGGCGTGATCGTGGAGCACCTCAGCTACCACTGGCTGTTCTGGATCCCGCTGGTGGCCACGCTGATCGCGGCCGTGGCGACGTGGAAGTTCATCCCCGAGTCGCCGATACGCGTTCCGGGGCGCATCAACTGGCTGGCGGCCGCGCTGATGACGATCGGCATCTCGACGGTGCTGCTGGCGATCAGCGAGACCACCACGTGGGGCTGGGGCTCGTCGAAGACTCTTGGCCTGATCGCGGCGGGTCTGGCCGTGTCGGGCGTGTGGATAGCGGTGGAGATGCGCAGCGAGAACCCGCTGGTGGACATGACGATGATGCGCATCCGCGGCGTGTGGACCACGAACCTGGCGGCCTTCCTGCTGGGAGCGGGCATGTACGCGTCGTTCATCGTGTTCCCGCAGTTCGCACAGCTGCCCAAGAGCACCGGCTTCGGGTTCGGCGTCTCGGTGGTGGTATCCGGCCTGTACCTGCTGCCGTCGACGATCGGCATGACGATCCTCGGCATCTACGCCGGTCGCATCTCGGCCCGCTTCGGATCACGCGCGGCGCTGCTGGCCGGCACGGCGTTCACGACCGTGGCCTTCGGGCTGCTGGCGGTCGAACACGGGCACCCCTACGACCTGCTGGTCGCCGCCGGCCTGCTCGGCGTGGGAATCGGCCTGGCGTTCGCAGCGCTCGGCAACCTCATCATCCAGGCGGTGTCGAACCATCAGACGGGCGTGGCCAGCGGCATGAACACGGTCATGCGCACGCTCGGCGGCGCGCTGGGCGGACAGCTGTCGGCTACGTTCATCGCCGCCCACACCGCCCATGGAGAGCCGACCGTGACGGGCTTCAGCGAGACCTTCATCATGGCCACCGGCTTCCTGCTGGTGTGCCTGCTGGCCGGCACGCTGGTGCCCAGGCGGGTGCCGGGCACCTCAGCGCTCCACGCCCACGAGGGGGCGCCGAGCGCACGGACGGACGCGGCGCCCGAAGCCGCAGGCTAAGAAGCGTCCGGCCAGGCGGCCTCGCCCATCACGCCGTCGCCGTCGGCCGGCTTGGGGCCGCCCACGGCGACGATGTCCAACCCGTCGGGCCCGGCCTCGAAGGCGCGCACGACCTCGGGAGAGACGCGCAGCACGTCCCACTGGCGCAGCTCGTGGACCTCGCCGTCGAGCAGCACCCGTCCCGAGCCTGCGACGATCACGTATGCCTCCTCCTGCTCGCGGTGGCTGTGGGCCATCGGGCTGCGCAGGTTGGCGGCGTAGCGAAAGAGGCTGACGCCGAGGTCACGCGAGTCCAGGTGCTTGCGGCCGAAGCGACCCTCGATGCCGGGGGCGCGCTCACCCACGGAGTCCTCGACGTCCATCAGGTTCACTACGGCGAAGCGGGACATTGCGTCTCCTTTGCGGGCGGATACCAGGGCTCTTGACTTCGAGACAGACCTTAGCCATCGGCCGGCGGGTTGGAGCGCTAGCCTCACCGACGTGTCGGATTCCTCATCCCCCGCGATCGAGCAGGTCGACCCGCGCGACTCCAAGCTCCCCAGCGAACGGGACTGGCAGCGCGCGGCGCTGCTGCAGACGCGAGCGAGCGGACGCCACCCCGAGCTGGTCAGCGACGGCGGCGAAGTGTCGTTTGCGCTCGCCGCGCTGGCCAGCGCGAGCGACCCACTCGATCCGGGCGATCCCGCGGCGGCTGCGCTGCTGGCGCATCTGGCCGTGCGCGCGGCCCCCAAGCGCGGCGCGCACCTGCCGTGGAAACGGACGACGAGTGACCCATCTGCGCTGCCGAGCCTTGAAGGTTGGCGAGCACTGGCGCGCGATGAGCGCGAGGCGCTGTTTGCGCTGGCGGTTCCGGGCAAGCTGTTGACGGTGATCGCCCGGCGGGGTGCGCGCGGCAGGTGGAAGTGCGCCGGCCCGCACCTGGCGGGCGCGCTGCGCGCCGCAAGCGACGGTATCCGCGCGTCCTCCTGGCGCCCGGACCCGACCCATGCGATCGACCCCGACGCGGGCGAGCTGCGCGTGCTGGTGACCGAGCAGTCCTTCGCCAACGGCCAGCGAGCGTACGGCCGTGTGCTCGAGCCGGAGATCTACGTGGACGGGGAGGAGATGGTGATCCGGATGTTCGTCACGCCGCGGCCGGGCTACCAGGGCGGGGCGCCGAACCCCGAGACGCCGGTTCGCATCGCCCTGCCCCAGCCGCTCGGCTCGCGCCGGCTGATCGACGGCGCGCAGGTGCAGCTCGGCGCTTAAGAAGCAACTCGGACGACCGCGGCTTCGTTCTCGGCGGTGAGCGTGGGCACGCCGTCGGGAGGCTGGCAGCGGCGCAGGCTCGGCGTAGTGGTAGTTGCCGCCGCGCAGCAGCGAGGCGGCGGCCGCGATCAGGCAGGCGACGATCGCGAACAGGAAGGCCTCGTGCAGTCCCGTGCGAAACGGTGCGGAGATCAGGTGCGGGAAGAACGAGCGGCCGGTGAGCGTGGCGTGGTTAGCGGCGGAGAGGGTGGCGAGCACGTGCGTGCCGACGAGGTGTTCGATCGGGTTGTAGCCGAGGAAGGCGGCGAACAGCACCGACACCGGCGGCGTGTGCGAGGCGCTGGCGGCGGCGGCCGCGGAGACCCCGTGCGCCTGCAGCCCGGCGCTCAGCGTGTGTGGGAGGTTCGAGGCCAGCCCCATGATCATCAGCGTGAAGAACACTCCGATGGAGAGCACCTGCGCGGAGTTCTGGAAGGTCTGGTTCATGCCGCCGCCGGCGCCGCGGTGCTGCGGCGGCAGGCTGTTCATGACGGCGGCGCGGTTGGGCGAGGCGAACATGCCCATCGACAGCCCGACCATGCCGAGCACGAGCGCGAACATTGGGAAGGAGAAGTCGATCGGCAGCAGCGTCAGCAGGAAGAAGCTGATGGCGGTGCCGAGCATGCCGCCGGTGGCGAACCAGCGCGCGCCGAAGCGGTCTGAGAGGTAGCCGGAGGTGGGCCCGGCGATGAGCATGCCGAGCGTCAGGGGGAGCATGTAGATGCCAGCCCACAGCGGCGTTTCGGTGAAGTCGTAGCCGTGCTGGGGCAGCCAGATGCCCTGCAGCCAGATGATCAGCATGAACATCAGCCCGCCGCGCGAGACGGCGGAGAGGAACGTGGACAGCGTCCCGAAGGTGAAGGCGCGGATGCGGAACAGCGGCAGCCGGAACATGGGCTCGGCGACGCGGCTCTCGATCACTGCGAAGGCGAGCAGTGACGCGAGGCCGGCGCCCAGCAGCGCGAGCACGCGCGGGCTGCCCCAGCCGGTGGCGTGGCTGGCGTACGGGCGGATGCCGTAGGTGACGGACACCATGATCAGGATCAGCCCGAGCGCGAACGTGACGTTGCCCCACCAGTCCACGCGCGCGGGTTTGGGCGTGCTGCGCTCCTCCAGCTTCAGATACGCCCACACGGTTCCGAACAGCCCCACGGGCACGGAGATCAGGAACACCAGCCGCCAGTCGATCGGCGCCAGCAGGCCGCCCAGCACGAGCCCCACGAACATGCCGCTGACGCCGACGATGTTGTTGATGCCGAGCGCCATGCCGCGCTGGTTGGCGGGGAAGGCGTCGGTGATGATGGCGGCCGAGTTGGCCAGCAGGAACGCCGCGCCGACTCCCTGCACGATGCGAAAGCCGATCAGGTAGGTGGCGCCGGCGCGACCGTTCAGCCAGTCGACGGTCAGCACCAGCGAGGCGAGCGTGTAGATGACGAAGCCGAGGTTGTACATCTTGACCCGCCCGTACATGTCGCCCAGGCGCCCCAGGCTGACGATCAGCACGCTGGTGACGACCAGGAAGCCGAGGATCATCCACAGCAGGTAGGAGCTGTTGGCGGGCTGCAGCGGGTCGAGTTTGATGCCGCGGAAGATGTCCGGCATGGCGATCAGAGTGATCGAGCCGTCGAGCGTGGCGAGCAGCACGCCGAGCGTCACGTTCGACAGCGCTATCCACTTGTAGCGATCTTCTCCGCCCATGCCCTCCATATTATACAGGCAAACTGCACAGGTTACCTGAGCAGTTATATTTAGAGATCCTGTGCCGCCAACCGTTGACACCCCGCTCGTGGCAAGTGAACTGCGAGTGGTGCTCGGCCACCTGGTCCGACGCCTGCGCGCCGAGCACCGCTTCTCGCTGGCGCATGGCTCGGTGCTCGGCCGCCTCGACCGCGAAGGCCCCAGAGGCACCAGCGATCTTGCGGCCGCCGAGCGCGTGCGCCCGCAGTCGATGGCCCAGACCGTCAGCGAGCTGGAGGCCGACGGGCTGATCAGCCGCCACCCCGATCCCCATGACGGGCGCCGTGCGCTGCTGGAGCTGACCGACAAGGGCCGCCTGACGCTGGAAGCGGACCGCCGTCAGCGCGATGGCTGGCTGATCGACGCCGTCGGCGAGCAGTTCACCGCACAGGAGCAACAGGAACTGGCACGCGCGGTGGAGCTGCTGAGGCGGCTGGCCGACTCCTGAGACTCCGGCTCAGCGCAGCCGGATGGTCTTGCTGATCGGCGCCGAGACGTGTCCTGCCTTGTCGGTGGCGCGCACCAGGATCGTGTAGGAGCCGGGCTTCAGCTTGGGAAGGCGCAGCGACCACTTCGCACCGGTCACCTTGGCGGCCACGAAGCTCGTGCGCGCCTTGGCCTTGGTGGTCTTGCGGAAGCGCTTGCCCGCAAGGCCTTCCACCCGTTTGCCGCTGGTGAGGTAGACGGCGACCTGCACGCCGGCGATGCCACTGGAGGGAGCGGGGTCGCTCACCTGGCCGGTCAGCGTCTGCCAGGCGGCGCGGGAGAGCAGGAACAGCTTGCACGCCTTCCTGTGCTTGACGAGCTTCTTGGGACAGACCGGGGCAGTGAGCTTGACTGCCGGAGGCAGGGTGTCGACGGGCGTGTTCGCTGCGGCCACCGCGACGGTGTACGTGGAGCTGGTGGCGTTGCCGAGCGCGTCGGACGCGCTCAACGTGACCGTGTAGGTTCCGGGCGCGCTGAAGGTGTGGGTTGCGCCGGCGCCGGCCGCGGCGGCGCTGCCATCGCCGAAGTTCCACGTCGGCTGACCGGCGCCGAGGCCGGACCACAGATCGGTGTAGGAGGCCGCGAAGGAGACAGGCTGGCCGACGGTGGCGGACGCCGGAACGCTGGCCCCGAGCAGGATCGGGGGGCCTCCGTCGAGGGCGGCGTCGCGCAGGTCGTTCGATGGGTTCTCGTAGAACGCGACCAGGCTGCCCTGGTAGTCGGGGACGAGCGTCGGTCCGCCGTAGAGCAGGCCGGGCGTGTCCAGATTGTGCGCCACATCGGGCAGTGTCGAGGCATCCCCCCAGCGCCCTCCCTGGATCGAGGTGTTTTTCGATTCGCCCGGCACTTCGCTGCGCCAGGCGAAGTACGCGTCGTTGCCCAGGAAGGCGAGTGATCCCTCGAAGACATCCTCGTTCGTGGGAGACAGGCAGCGTTCGGCGCTGAAGCCTCCCCCTACCGGCGCGCGCACCACGCCGGCGCAGCTTTCTGCGCTGCTGTTGCCCTGGAAGCTGTAGAGCACGTATGCCTTGCCGTCCGCGGAAACGTCATCGGCAAGCGGGGAGGAGCTCCCGCTGACCAACTGCGCCGGCGCGGTCCACGAGCCGTTGGGGCCTTGACGCGTGACCGCCCAGGTCGAGAGGCTGACCGGGCTTTTGCGCACGTACTGGTAACTGATGACGGCGTCACCGGCTTCGTTCTCGCCGAGAACCGCCGCAGAGGCGGTCCACGGTATTTCCGGTTTGTTGATGTTCTCTTCCACGCCCCATTCGGCGCTGGCCGCCGGACGGCGACGCACGATCACGGTGTAGAGGTCCCCGCTTTCTTCTGAGCTTTCCACGTAGCGCAGCGTGTAGGCGGCGGTGAGGTCGCCGGAGGCGTCGAAGCCGAGCGCCAGCCCGGTCGCCGACTGGGCGACTGGACTGAGCCGGACGGGCGCCTGCCAGCTGCCACCAGGCGGGTGGATCGTGACGTCGATGCGGTAGTTGGGGCGTTTGTTCGATCCCGTGGACTCACCGGACGCGAAATGCTGCACTCCCACGGACGCGGTTCCGTTGGCGCTGATCGCCGGGGTCAGCTCCGGAGAGATTTCTTTTTCGTGGGTGGTGTCGGTGGCAATCGTGAAAGGGGCTTCCCATGTGCTGCTGGCGGCGGGACGATATGCGGCCCTGTAGCGAAGTGGAGAGGTTGCGGGGTTGCTGCCGGTGAGTTCCGGCCAAGCGGCGACCGCCGCGCCATCCGGCGCCACGGCGATCTGAACACCTACGGGAATCGCGCCTTCGCTCGACGGGATCGCCAGCTGGTCTGAGTAGCTGCCCCCCGGAGCGAGCGTGCCGATGTGGAGTGTGGTCTGCAGCGTGGGGCTGATCGAGGCGACCTGCACGAACGCCAGCGTTGCGATCCCGCCGTCCTGATAGCGAACCAGCGTCTGGGCCTGAGCGCCACCGATGCTGGCAGCGGCAGCGGGGACGGGGAAGTTCGACGCTGGCACCCATTCCGGGGCGGCGCTCGCCGCCGCGGGAAGGCTGAGCAGTGCGAGACAGGCGATTACGAATGCGCGGCGGATGAGCACGAGGTCCCCTTGGTTGGGTTCGGTGGAGCCTCTGACGAGGGCGAGCCTCAAGAGTATGCATTCAAGCGCGGTCGAGCCGCCCTGCGGGAAGCGTCAGTCGATCTCGACCACGAAGTCCCAGGAGACGAGCGCTCGCCCGCCGCCCGGCGCCCACGCGAGGCCCCCGTCGCCGGTGGGCAGCACGTCATACATCGTCAGTGAGACCGGGTGTCCCGGCAGGATCTCACTGGGCGGCGGGCCGCCGCCCATGGCCGTCACTCGCGGGTGACGCACGTGGCCGCGCTCGTCGATCAGGGTGAACGCATTGGCGTTGATCGGGATCGCGCCGGTTGCGTGCGCGAACGTGACCACGAATGTGCAGGGGCTGGTTGGCGGCACGGGGAAGCGACCGTCCTCCGGCACGCTCGGCCCGACCGCGGTGGCCAGCACGTGCTCAGCGCCCACGGCGACCGAGACCGTGTTGCCCTGGATCGCCAGTGCGGGATGGGCGCTGCTGGCCTGGAGCACGCGGTTGATCGGCGTGGTGGCCTTCGGCAGCCAGCTGGGCAGGCCGCCGTACTTGGCCGAGGACCTTGCAGCGCCCGCAGTCGGCCCTCCGTGGCCACCCGCGGACCCTCCGCCGACGCCCGACAGGGCGAGGATCGCCCCGGCGAGCAGCGCCAGCACCAGCAGGACTGCGGTCATGCGAACCGCGCGGCGGGAGCCGGGCCCAAAGGCCCGACCCCCGCCGTGTGCGGCTGTGCTCAACGGTGTTCCTTCGCCGGGCCCTTGGGGTTGTTGAACACGTCCGGCCCGAACGGCGCGAGCCCCGGCTGGGCGGCGTAGCCGATGTGGCCTTTCTTGTCCAACCCAGGCGAGACGCTGGAGACCTTGAACAGGTCCTCCATCGTGCGCAGCCAGCTGTAGTGGTTGTAGTAAGTCGTGCTGACACTGCCCGGGTTGATGTAGGGGCTGATCAGCACGCTGCCGGTGTCGCCGCCGCCGGTGGTGGCGTCGGTTGCGTCATACAGCGGGTCGTTCGAGGCGGTACGCGCCGCAAGCGTCACGCCGCTGACGGCTCCCGTGGTGGCCACCGCTTCGCCGGAGGAGCTCACCAGGGTGAACGAACCGGTGTCCACGAAGCCACCGCTCTGGCTGGGGGCCGTGGCGGTGACGGGGGTGTCGGTGACCTGCCCGACGAACGAGCCGGCCGGGATGCCCGCGCCACTGACCGCGCGTCCTGCGTCGGTCGCCACGATCGAGTTGTCGGCGATCGTGGTGGCGCCTTCCGCGGCGTTGGCGCCGGCGTCTGTACGCGCGCCCGGCGAGTGGCTTGCGCCACCCAGCAGGCAGGTGCCCGCCGGCTGCGCCGGGATCGTCTGCGCAACACAGCTGCTCGGCCGGTCCAGGAACGCGCCGTCACCCGGTCCGGGGTAGAGCTCGTTTCCGTGTTCGTCCTTTTCGAGCGGCGTGTTGGGGCCGGTCGGCTCCCAGTTGACGCTGTTGCCGAACAGCGTCTCGCCAGCCGAGTCGGCGGCCACCGAGGTCGCCGCGTTCGGCGCCACGATCGTCGAGTTGGAGAAGCTGTTGCCGGTGAACGTGAACGGCGGGAAACCCTCGTCGAAGGTCACGTCGATCAGTCCGCCTTCCTTGAACGCCGGCGATTCCTCGATCTCCGGAATGACGTGTTCGAGGAACAGGTCCGACGCGTACAGCCCGCCGGTGTAGTTGACCGGTTCGTTCGGCGTGGTCGGGTTGGCCCAGCCACCGGACAGGTTGTTGCCGTGGCACACGGCGTCGTGTGCGTCGCTGCAGTTGTTCGGCGAGATCCAGCTGAACGCGGGAGTCGTAGAGGCGCTCTGCAGGTCGTGGTAGAGCCCGCTTTCGGTGCTGAACAGGTTGGCGATGTGCTGCGAGTTGCAGTCGCCGGAGTCCAGGATCGATTCAAACCACGGGAACGGGAAGTGCTTGGGCACGTACTGGTCGCTGGCGTTGGCGCTCCCCGGGTTGGGCTGCGTGGTGGTGCCGGTGGCGCCGGGTGTGGCGTAGGGCGCACCGCAGTATTCGGTGCCGGCGTCGTGCGCCGGACCGCTGGTGTCGCTGTTGCCCAGATCCTGGGAGTAGCCCTTCCAGCTCACGCCGGCGGCGTCGAGTTGGTTGAACAGCGTGGGCACGCTGGCCGGGTACACGCAGCCGTTGCTGCCAGCCGCGGCGTTGGGCCCGGCGGCAGAGGCGGCCTGACCGTAGTTGGGGTTGGTGGTGAGCTTGCCGGAAGTGTCGACGGTCCCTGAGAATTTGTCGTAGTAGGGACAGTCGGCCTGCGTGTCGGGCTGTGTGGCCTGCCCGCTCACCATCGAGACGTAGTTGTCAAGGCTGAAGTGCCCCGTCCCGAAGTAGTTCTTCAACAGCACACCCTGCGAGGGCAGCGTCTGCCACAGGTAGGTGTTCTTGTTGAGGCCGGTGAAGGTGGCGTCGTATGACTTGTTCTCGAGGATGATCAGCCACACGTGCTTGATCTTCTTGCTTGGGATCCCCAGCTTGTCCTGAGCGACCGCTGCTGCGGAGGGGGAGGCGCTGGCCGAGGAGGACAGGCTCGAGGAAACGATCGGCAACGCTGCGGCCGACGTGGCGCCGAGGACGGCGACCGCGATCGGCACCTTGCGACGCCACAGAGACGAGTGCGAGCTCGCCGCCGCGCGCAGGCGGTGGAACCGGCCTGGACGGCCGGGAAGATTGACATTCATTGCGAGACCCGTCTCCTTTGTGCAGAGGTGTAGGGGTCATGAGTCTCGCCAGCCTGTCAACGCCGCAAGTATCCAGCGCGTGACGCAGCGGTGAAGAAACGGGGAACGCCACTCGCTCAGTCCGACGAGTACGCCCAGTCCGGCGAGCGCTCGAGGCGGGAAGACCCGAGCTGAGCACCCACCCGGAGGTCGACATGCGAGACTCAGGCGGTGGATCCCGATGTCTTCCGCGAGGCGCTGGCAAGCGTGTGCACGCCGGTGTCGGTGGTCACGAGCCACCGCGACGGGCATCCGCACGGCACCACCGTCAGCGCGTTCTGCTCGCTGTCGCTCGAGCCGCCAATGGTGTTGGTGTCGCTCGATCGCAGATCGGACCTGCTGGCGATCGTGACCGAGTCGCGGGTGTTCGGGATCAACGTGCTCAGCCAGGACCAGAAGGAGCTGGCGATCAACTTCGCGCGCAAGGGGCCCGACAAGTTCGACGGCGTGGAGTGGGATCTGGACCGCGGCGTACCAAGGCTCGCGGGTGCGGCCACGTGGCTGGTGTGCAAGCTGCAGCAGCTACAGGAGGGCGGCGATCACCTGATCGCGGTGGGGTTGGTGGAGCACGCCGAGAGCGGCCCCGGCAACCCACTGCTGTACCGCCATCGAGAGTTCGGCACGCTGACGCGGATCGGCGAGGGGGAACTGTGAGCGCCTGCCGGTGCCGTGGCGATCAGTCGTTGCCCGTGTAGCTAGGCGACTGCCGGGCAACGGCGGCCTCCAGCTCAGGGCTCTCGCCGCGGTCGATCGCAACGACCAGGTCGCGATGCTCGACAAGGTGTGCGGCGCCGTCGAAGTCCTCCAGGTCCGCGCGCTCGAGCGCGGATCGTCGAGCGTCCTCTCCATCTGCCCGAGAATCTTCTTCGAGCGCGTGGATGTCGTCGGCAGCGTGGTTGCGTGCCGCTTCGCGACAGATCAGCGGGTCGAGCGCATCGCGGACCGCCAGATAGTCGGGGAAGCGACTGCTGCCACCTTTGAAGCGCAGCGTGGAGTGGCTGAGCGCCAGGCCCGGCGAATTGCTGGCGACGAAGATTCCACCGCCACGCCCGGGCCGCGCCGCGATCAGGCCGCGCATCTCCAACAGCCTGACGGCCTCGTTGACGGTGGCCGCGGCCACGCCGAAGCGAAGTCTCAGTTCCTCCTTGGTTCCGAGCAGCGCACCGGGGCTGACGACTTCGTCCATGATCTCAGCCTCCAACCGCCGTGCCACCGACTCGGCCCGCGATACCCGTGACTCGATCAGGCTGTCGTGCATGGCGCACCATGCTATTCGTCACCGGTTCGACCCATCGGCACATATGCCGCGGCAGGGTCCTACGATCTAGCAATGGCAATGGTGTCGACTCCGGGCGGCGCCGTATCGGGTGGGTTCGATCGAAAACGGTTCCTGCTCGGCGGCGCGATCGTGATAGCGGTGATGATCGTGGCGGTTGCGGCGGCGGCGCTGGCATGGTCGGGCGTGACGCTGGCAAGCGACCCGGCGGCGCTGGCGCGTGTGACGGTGCAGCCGCTGGGCGGGACGATCGAGCACGTCCAGGCGTTCGGGCCGGACGGGCAGAGCGTGCCGCTGACGGTGAATGGCTCGCGCCTGACCCCGCTGCGGCAGCTGACGCCGGGCGAGCTGGTGTCGGTGGACGTGGTGGTGCGCCGGCCGGGGTGGCTCAGCTGGGCGCTGGGAAGCAAGCGCAGCGAGCACCTGACGTTGCGTGCCCCGGTCGCCCACGTGACCGAGCGCTGGATGACGGTGGCGCAGGGCTCACAGGTGCGCGTGAGCTTCGACCAGCCGGTCAGCGCGATCGCCTATGGGAGCACCGGCCACCTGACCAGCCACGCGCTGAGCGAAGCGCAGAGCTCGATCTCGCTGGGAGCGCAGGCGCAGACGGGAGCCATCGAGGTGGCGGCGGCGGCGCGTCCGTGGGAGAAGATCGGGGCGCCCACGCTGGTGAGCTGGTTCCCACCGTCGCGCTCGCCGGTCATGGTCGCTGTTCCCGCTGCGGGCGCGCGCATCGCACCGGCCACGCCGCTCGAGCTGACGTTCTCCAAGCCTGTGACCGAGGTGCTGGGCTCGAGTGTTCCTCAGCTCTCACCTCAGACTCCGGGGCATTGGCACGCGGCGAACAGCCACACGCTCGTGTTCACCCCATCCGGGTTGGGGGCGGCGCTGGGCTCGCAGCTGCGCATCCGGCTCCGGCACGCGGTGGCCGTGACGGCGAGCGCCGGCGGCGGGCTGCACACGACCAGCCAGATCGAATGGACGGTGCCGGCCGGCTCGACGCTGCGCCTGCAGCAGCTGCTCGCCGAACAGGGCTACCTGCCCGTCGACTGGCAGCCATCGGGCGCAGCGGTCAAGCGAACACCCAGCGCGGAGGCACAGGCCACGGTCGAACCTCCCAGCGGCGCCTTCAACTGGCGCTATCCGAACACGCCCCACCAGCTGCAGGCGATGTGGACACCGGGACAGGCGAACGTGATCACCAAGGGCGCGGTCATGAAATTCGAGAACACCCATGAACTGACCGCCGACGGACTGGCGGGACCGACCGTTTGGCGCGCATTGCTGAGCGACGCGATCGCGGGCAAGCACGCGAGCGGCGGCTACAGCTATGTGTACGTGCACCGCGAAGTCCCAGAGGTGGCCACGCTCTGGCATGACGGCAGGACGATCCTGTCCGCGCCCGCCAACACGGGAATCTCGGGAGCGGAAACGGCGCTGGGGACCTATCCGGTGTTCGAGCACCTGCCGGAAACGACCATGAGCGGCACCAACCCCGACGGCTCGCACTACGAAGATCACGGGATCAAGTGGGTCAGCTACTTCAACGGCGGCGACGCGCTGCACAACTTCAACCGATCCTCGTTCGGCACGCCCCAGAGTCTCGGCTGCGTGGAGCTCCCGCTGGCGGCCTCCGCTGAGATCTGGCCGTACACCCCGATCGGCACGCTGGTCACGATCGAAACCTGAGGCGGATCAGGTCGCCCGGTCGTCTGATCTCCTCTAGAGCGGGCTGATCATCACCTGTGTCTCGGCGCGGACAGTGGCCCACTCCTCGGCTTTGAGGCCCTCGGCGAACTCGTCGAGCTTGCGTTTGGGGCCGGTGATGGTGAAGCCCACCTGCTCGGTCATCAGGTGGCGGTGCTCGATGATCGCGCACTGCACCCCGAGCTCGCTCGCCCACTCATCCAGCGATCGCTCGAATTCGACGCGGATCATCTTGCCGACTTTGGCGACGAGCGTTCTCGTTTCCAGCTTCTCCGCATCGCGCTCGGCGTCCTGCTCGGCTTGCTGCTCCCGGGGAGTGGCGGGAGGCGGATCGATCTGGCGCCAGTCGTCGAGCACACTGTCCCAGTGGCTGAGACGGATGCTCGTCGTGCCGATCCCGTCGTGCGCCATCACACCCTCGATCGCCTGACGAGTCGCCCGGAGAGTCGCCTCGTCAGATGCGTAGGCGAACAGCTGGTTCCCGTCGTGGGTGATCACGACGTCGCCTGAAACGCTCGCCTGGACATCCTTGATGACGGCGGGGCCGCGCAGGGAACCCACGACCTGCTCGAGTGCGCCGGGCTTGTCGGCGCTGTCGATCTCGGCCTGCAGTCTCCAGTTCTGCTCGCTGGCGTCGTTGCGTGGATCGGTGCCCATGAAGAGGACCGTAGCCGAACTACGAGCGCAGCCCGGCCAAGGCGCGGTAGAGCTCGACCGCAGCTGCCTGACCCCAGGCGAGACTGGCCAGCGCGTAGGACTCATCGGGTGCGTGGATGCGATCGTCGGGCAGCCCGAAGCCGCTGACGATCACCGGATATCCACGGGCGGCCATCTCGGCCACGATCGGGATGCTGCCGCCGCTGCGGGCGAACACCGGCTCCACCCCGCACGCCCGCTCGAGCGCTTCAGCGGCAAGCGCGAGCGCCGGCTCCTGCGGCTCGAACAGGGCGGGCGCCGCCATGTGTGAGCTGATCTCCAACTCTGCGCCCTCGGGCAGCGCCTCGCGCAGCAGACCTTCGAGCACCGCCTGCATGCGCTGCGGGTCCTGGCCCGGAGCGAGGCGCAGCGACAGCGTCGCCTCGGCCCGCGCCGGCACGACCGTGCGTGGCTCGCCGCCGGCGATCTCGTTCACGTCAAGCGCCGCGTCGGCGCCGTTGTGCATGTAGTACTCGGCTCCCGCGCCCGGATGCACCGGCCTGCCTCCCACCTCGGCCAGCACCTGCTCGCCCGGGGGCAGACGCTCCCACGACTCGATCTCCTTCTGGGACGGCGCTTTGATCCCCTCGCGCAGCTCCGCGCGCACGCGCCCGTCCGCTCCGGGCAGCACCTGGGCGAGCATCGCCCCCAAGACGTGCAGTGCGTTGAGCACACTCCCCCCGTACATGCCGGAGTGGAGGTTGCGCTCGCCGGAACGCAGCTCCAGGTGGAGCATCACCACGCCACGCAGCCCCACGGTGATCGCCGGGGTGGTGGCGTCGGGCATGCCGCTGTCGAACACGATGGCGGCGTCCGCGCCGCGGCTGTCGGCGCGCACCCAGGAGGTGACCGCCTCGCTGCCCACCTCCTCCTCGCCCTCGACCAGCACCCGCACGTGCACCGGCAACTCGCCCGCGCGCGCCATCGCGCAGGCGACGTGCAGCAGCGGCAGGAAGTTGCCCTTGTCATCCGACGCTCCACGCCCGTACAGGCGCCCGTCGCGAATCACAGGCTCGAACGGCGGCGAGCCCCACAGCTCCTCTGCCCCAGGTCCCTGAACGTCGTAGTGGCCGTAGATGAGGACCGTGGGAGCGTCCGGATCGGCCGCTCGCAGCTCCCCCACCACCAGTGGGTTGCCGTCGCCGATCCGCACCAGCTCGCACTCGCCGCCGGCAGCCAGCACGCGGTCGAGCGCCCACTCGGCGGCGCGCTCGATGTCCGCCCGATCGCCACCGCCGGTGGAGATCGACGGGATGCGCATCCACTCGATCAGCTCGTCGAGAAGGTCCGGGTCCATCGCTACATCCCTGTGACTGCGTGGGGGCGGTAGAGCTCCTCTAGCTTTGCGATCTGCTCGGGCGAGAGGCTCAGCGAGGTGGCCGCCAGCGCGTCCTTCAGATGCTCGAGCTTCGTCGCTCTCACGATCGGCTCGGCCTGCTCGCGGTCAAGCGCCCACTCGCGCTCCCGGTGCTTGCCGTAGGACATCATCCCCAGGCACACCCGCGAGACTTTCAGTCCGGTCGATCCGAGGTTCACGTACTCCACGGGCGCTCCTTCTCTGGGGGGATGGACACGGCCCTCAGGTTAGCCGCGCACAACAGCGGCTCACGCCTGGCGGCGGCGCCTTGCTGCCCCGATGGCCATGCCGGTGAAGCCCACGGAGGTCAGCACGAACGAGCCGACGGCACCCGCCATGTAGACGGGATGCTCGTCGAGGTCGGGCTTGAACGCGAGCGGCAGGAACGCCATCGCGTTCGTCCACGCACCCACCCCCAGCGCAACGGCGGGGATCCTCGGCGGATCGGGCATGGCGAGGCCGCAGGCGACGGTGGCGGTCCCCAGCATCGCCATGTCCAGATGCCATTGGCGTATCCGGGCGGCGCTCTTGATGCCGAGCCGCCCGGCAAGCTGCGGCTGTGTGCGGGCGAGCGTGTATACCCAGCCGCTGAGCGCACCGGCGGCGAGCTCGGTGAGCCCGGAGGTGACGAGCCGCGAGGGCGCCTGAGAACTCATGCCACTGATCCTGCTCGAAAACCCACCATGACGGTGAACGCTACTGGAGCGTGCCGAGCCAGGCCGTAGGATCGGCGCGGACGATGCAAACCGCGTGCGCAAGACACAGAAGCCTGCTCCTCGCTGCAGGGTTGAGCCTGTCACTTGCTGGGCTGGCCGCCGGCCCGGTGCCCGACACGCGCGCGAGCGCGGGGCCGCTGCATGTGGCTCTGCGCGTGTCAGCCAACTCCGAGGGCGACGTCAACCGCATCGACGTGACTGTGACCTCCACGCCGGGCGCGGTATGCAGCCTGCATGTGACAGCTGGAAAGGTCGTGAAGGGCTTCTCCGGCAGGCCAACAGGGCCGGCGGGACGCATCGCCTGGCACTGGGACTCTCCCTCGCCGTCGTCGCAGAGGCCGTGGAGGTTCCTGTCCAGATGTACGTCGGGCCAGTTCTACGCGTGGCGGTTCACCAACGTCGAATTCGGCTTTCCCTCGCGTCGAGGGGCGTTGGACGTATCCACTGCCGGCGGCCGTTCGTGTGACACCCAAGGGGTGTGTTTCGCCGATGGCCCGTTCCCGATCGGACAGTGTGGGTGGTACGCGCAGGGCCGACGGCCGGATCTTTTGGGCAAGGTGCGCGGCAACGCGGGCGGATGGCTGGAAGAGGTCAAAGGAGCAGTGCCCGAGGGCTCGATCCCCGTGGTGGGCGCGCTGGCGGTGTGGCTTCCATATGTGAATCACGCGGGCGCGGAGGGTCACGTTGGCTACGTGGCCGCCGTGTCTGGAGCGAGGGTTTTGATCGACGACTCCAACTGGACGCCCACGCCCACGAGCAACGGGCTGGAAGTGCACGAACACTGGGTGCCGGCCGACGCGCCGAGCGGCTACATCTACGGAGGACCGGCCGGCAACGGACCGTAGTTTCAGGAGCCGGCCACCGGGCTCAGCTGGTCCTTCAACTGCGGGTTATTGGTCGTGCGCAGGTAGGGCTGAACCCGAGGGTCGAAGAACACTTTGATCAGCTTCTGCACCTGCGGGTCGTTGCGGTAGCCCGACCCCACCACCAGCTGACCGGCGAAGCTGCGCGGCGCGGGCGGCGCGTAGATCTGGTCCTTGGCGGGCGTACCTGCGGCGATGAACTGCATGTTGTAGGCGATCACCGCGTCCACCGAGCTGAGGATGCGCGGCCCGGCGCCGTAGTCGATGAACACGAACTTCAGGTTGTGCGGGTTGGAGGCGATGTCGCTGGTGGTCGCCGACCACGGGATCGTGCCCGCCTTGAACGTGATCTCGCCCGCGCGCTGCAGCAGCCACAGCGCCTGAGCGGTGTTGGCGGGATCGTTCAGCAGCGCGACCTGCGCTCCGTTGGGCAGCGCCGACAGACTCGAGTGCTTGGACGAGTACACCGAGTAGGCCCACTGGAACACCGGCCCGATAGCCGTGAGTTTCATGCCCGTGGACTTGACCACCTCGTTGAGCCAGTGGATGTGCTGGTAGATGTTCGCGGCGAACTGGCCCTGGGCGGTGGCTTCGTCGAGCTGGTTGCCGTCCTGGATCCCGACCGGTTCGATCTTGACCCCGTAGCTGGGAGCGATCGCCTGGTTGAGCCACACCAGCAGTGCGTGCTCGGAGCTGCTGGAGGCTTCGTATGCCACGGGTAGCGTGGTGCCGAAGTGACTTCCGCTCACCGTCTTCGCAGACGACCCTTTGGAGAGCAGCACGACGAGCAGCACGACGATCACCCCCAGCACCGCCGCGGCGGCGAGCCATTTACGGCGACTGTCACCCCCTCGCAGTTGAAAGTCCGCCGGGGACGGGAAGTCCGCATTCGGTGATCTGGTCTTTACATCGGTCGACATGTCTGCTCCTTTTGCTGGTCAGTGTGTGAGCGACCGCACGATGCGGTCGCCGCCGAACTGCACGATTTGCACGATCAGCACGAGCACGACGATGCAGCTGATCATGATGTGGCTGTCGAACTGCTCGTAGCCGTAGTTGACGGCCAGGTAGCCGAGGCCGCCCGCGCCGATCGCACCGGCGATGGCGGAGTATTCGATCATCGCGATGATGTTCAGCGACAGCCCCGAGACGATCCCGGGGAGCGCCTCTGTGAGCTGGATCGTCCAGATCACCTGCCGCACGCTGGCGCCGGAGGCGATGCCCACGTCCAGGCGGGTGCGCGGGATCTCGCGGATGGCGTTCTCCACCAGCCTGGCGAAGAACGGGATGCCGGCCAGCGACATCGGGACGATCGCCGCCTTGATCCCGATCGTGGTGTTCATCACCAGCTGCGTGAACGGGATGACGGTGGCCATCAGCACCAGGAACGGCAGCGAGCGCCCCAGGTTGGCGATCCAGCTGATCGACGCGTGCACCGTCGGATGTGGCGTGAGCCCACGCGGCGAGGTGTTGAAGATCAGCAGCCCGAGCGGCAGGCCGAGCGCCACCACGATGCTCATCACGATGCCCACCATCGCCGCCGTCTGCCCGAGCGCGGGCAGCAGCAACGAGGAGACCCCGGACCAGGGCGTCGCCACGGCGATCATGCCGCGCTCCTCACGAGCGCCGCGGGCCGCTCCGTGAACTGGGGCTCGTCGGGCGACTCGACGTGCCCGTGGACGGCGTGGATACCGCGCGAGGCGAACGCCCGGCGCACGTCGGCGCTCGGCAGTGGACGCTCGATGCGCACGGTCACGCGCCCGGCGCTGCCGCCGTCGTCGATCGTCTCGATCAGTCCCGCCAGCACCGAGATGTCGGTGTCGAGCTCGCGACCGACCGAGGTGAGCCAGGCCGGGTCGACGTCGGGGCGCTCGTAGCGCAGCTGCCACACCCCCTGCGCATCGTTCGGGGACGGCCCGGGGGGCAGCGGCAGCAGCGCGCGTGCCAGCTCCGAGTCCGATGAGCGCACCACCTCGGCGACCGAGCCGCGCTCGATGATCTTTCCCTCGTGGAGCCTTGCCACGCTGTCGGCCACGTTGCGGACCACGTCCATCTCGTGCGTGATCAGCACCACGGCGACCCGCAGCTCGTCGCGCAGCTCGGCCAGCAGCTCGAGGATCGAGGAGGTGGTCTGCGGGTCGAGCCCCGAGGTCGGCTCGTCGGCCAGCAGCACCGACGGTTTCAGCGCGAGGCCGCGCGCCAGGCCGATCCGCTGCTGCTGCCCACCGGACAGCTGCGAGGGGTAGTGCTTGGCGCGATGGAGCATTCCCACCCGGTCGAGCAGCTCGTGCACGCGCTTGACGCGATCGGAGTGGGAGATGTCGAGGTAGCGCATCGGCAGCGCCACGTTCTCGGCGGCGGTCAGCCGCTGCAGCAGGCTGGCCGACTGGAAGACCGTGCCGATCGCGCGGCGGGCGCTGCGCAGCTCGCGGCGCGAGAGCCGCGTGAGATCCTTGCCATCGACGCGGATCGAGCCCGAGGTCGGCTTCTCGAGCAGGTTGATGCAGCGGGCCAGCGTGCTCTTGCCGGCGCCGCTCGGCCCGACCACCGCAGCGATTTCACCGGCCTGCACCGCGAAGTCGACACCGTCCAGGACGGTGAGCGTTCCGTAGCGTTTGGTCAGAGCGGTTACTTCGATCATCGGGGACGGCTCCTCTCGCGAACAAGAGCGTTTGTCAATAAAGTCAGTCGGGAAAGCGGGTAAAGCATCCACACGGAGTGGGCCGCCGTCCAATAGAGGTTCGCGAACGCGCGATAGCGTTCTCCTATCGCAGGCCGCAAACGTGGTACTCTGGCGTGACTATTCCCGAGTTTCTCAGTAGAAATTGTTGACGGCGGGCCGCCATGCGTATCGAGCAACTCGAATACGCAGCCGCTGTCGCGCGCTTTGGATCGTTCAGGCGCGCTGCTGAAGAGCTGCACATCTCACAACCGGCGCTGAGCGAGACGGTGCGCAAGCTGGAGGTGGAGCTGGGAGTGAACCTGCTCGACCGCCAGCGCACCGGCGCCACCGTCAGCGCCGAGGGCCGCGAGCTGCTGCCGCACCTGCTGGACGTGGTCGAGGCTGCCAGGCGCTTGCGCTACGCCGCCGACGAGCAGCACGAAAGCAGCCGCGCCGTGCGGCTCGGCACCGTCAGCGCGGCCACCTCGCCGCTGCTCACAGCCACCATCCGCGCGTTCCGCGACACGCATCCCACCACCCCGGTGGACGTGCGGCTGCTGCAACAGCAGCGGCTGCACCGCTCGCTGCTGGACGGCGGTCTCGATCTCGGGCTGGTCAACTATCTCGACGGCGATGAGATCGCCCCCGAGCTGCACACGCTCGAGCTGCTGCGCGGCTACCCCGTGGTGTGCATCCCCGGCGACAGCGCCCTCGCGGAGCGCCAGTCGGTCAGCACGGCGGAGTTGATGAGCCAGCCGCTGATCGCGATGCGCGCGGGCTATGCGATGCATCGCTACCTCAACCGCCTGGCCGGCGGCCAGAAGCCGTCGTTCTCCTACTCGGCCGACGGCGCCGAGATGGGCAAGCTGATGGTCGCCGCCGGCCTGGGCGTGACGGTGCTGCCCAGCTACAGCGTCTACGGAGATCCGCTGGAGCAGCGCGGCGCGATCTTGGGGCGCAAGATCGAGGACGACGACACCGGTGTGCGGCTGGTGCTCCAGCGCCGGCGCGCCGGCGCACCCAGCCGCGCCACGCGCGATCTTCACGACCTCTTCAGGGAGGAGGCGGCCGCGTATGTCGCAGGCGCCGAGGCGGGCGACACGGTCGCCCTGGGGTGAGAGGAGAGCCCTATCACCCACTCCGTCATCCCTATTTGACCGCACACGGTCGAGCCCCCATCCTCGTATGCGTGAACCCCACCCCACACCGACGCATCACATGAGCCGCCCGTTCGACACGATCGAGGACGCCCTCCTCGACATTCGCGAAGGGCGCACGGTGATCGTGTGCGACGGCGAAGAGCGCGATCGCGAGGGCGACCTGGTGATGGCTGCGCAGTTCACCACTCCCGAGTCGGTCAACTTCATGGCCAAGCAGGCGCGCGGACTGATCTGCCTCGCGCTCAGCGACGAGCGCTGCCAGCAGCTGGAGCTGTCGCCGATGACACTTCACAACCAGTCGCTGAACGAAACCGATTTCACAGTCTCGATCGAGGCGCGCCACGGCGTCAGCACCGGCATCTCCGCGTATGACCGGGCACGCACCATTCAGGCCGCCGTCGACCCCGCCAGCGGCGCCGACGACCTCGTGCGGCCCGGGCACATCTTCCCGCTGCGCGCGCGCCGTGGCGGGGTGCTCGAGCGCTCCGGGCACACCGAGGCGGCCGTCGACCTGGCGCGCCTGGCAGGCGTGGCGCCAGCAGGGGTGACCTGCGAGATCCTCAACGACGACGGCAGCAGGGCCACCGTCGGCGACCTCATCCCCTATGCCGCTCGCCACCGTCTGCGCATGATCACCATCACCGATCTGATCGCGCACCGCCGCAAGTCGCAGCGGTTTCCGGATGCGCCTCGCGCGAGCGCCACGGGACAGGACATGCGCACCGTCATGGGCCACTTCGCCACCGGCGTGTGCGTGGTCAGCGCCCGCCGCCGCGACGGAAGCCCGGTCGGCACGACCGTCAACGCGGTCACCTCCGTGTCGCTCGAGCCGCCCCTGCTGCTGGTGTGCCTGGCACGCGACAGCGAGACGCTGGGCGCGGTCATCGACTCATCCAGGTTCGCCGTCAGCATCCTCACCGAGGAGCAGCGCGAGCACTCCGTGCGCTTCGCCGCCAAGGGTGCGCAGGCCCGCCCCGAGGAGATCGAGTTCGGCGAGCACGACAGCGGCGTGCCCTGCCTCACCGACGCGCTTGCCACCATCGCCTGCCGCGTGAGCGCCGTCCACGAGGGCGGCGACCACATGATCGTGCTCGCAGAGGCGCTGTCCATGTCCAGCGCCGAGCGCGACGTCGCCCCGCTGCTGTTCTTTCGCGGCGCCTACTCACGTCTGGCAGGCCATAAATCTCATAAAAACAATAGAAGAACTAGACAAGGAGTTGGCAGATGAGCACTGATCAGATCAAGTTCGCCTACTGGGTGCCGAACGTGAGCGGCGGGCTGGTGGTCAGCAAGATCGAGCAGCGCACCGACTGGGGCATCGAGTACAACCGCGAGCTGGCGCAGCTGGCCGAGCAGCGCGGCTTCGAGTACGCGCTCAGCCAGGTCCGCTACATGGCCAGCTACGGCGCCGAGTACCAGCACGAGTCCACCGGCTTCAGCCTGGCGCTGCTGCTGGCCACCGAGAAACTGAAGGTCATCGCCGCGATCCACCCCGGCCTGTGGCAGCCCGGCGTGTTCGCCAAGCTGGGCGCCTCCGCCGACGTCATCTCCGGCGGGCGCTTCGCCGTCAACGTGGTCTCCGGCTGGTTCAAGGGCGAGTTCCACGCGCTCGGCGAGCCGTGGCTGGAGCACGACGAGCGCTACCGGCGCTCGGAGGAGTTCATCCGCGTGCTGAAGGCCAGCTGGACCGAGGACGAGGCCGAGTTCTCCGGCGACTTCTACAACCTGCACGGCTACACGCTCAAACCCAAGCCGCTGCAGAAGCCGCACCCGGAGATCTTCCAGGGCGGCAACTCCACCGCCGCGCGCCAGATGGCCGGCCGGGTGTCGGACTGGTACTTCATGAACGGCAACTCCTTTGATGGCGTGCGCGCGCAGATCGAGGAGGTCTCCGGCTACGCGGCGGCGGCGGGACGAGCGCCCGGCAGCGACATCCGCTTTGGCCTGAACGCGTTCATCGTGGCGCGCGACAGCGAGTCCGAGGCGCACGACGTGGTCGATGAGATCATCGCCAAGGCCGACCGCGAGGCGGTCGAGGGCTTCGGCGCCGCCGTCAAGCAGGCCGGACAGTCCAGCTCGGATGGGCGCGGCATGTGGCAGGACTCCGAGTTCAAGGATCTGGTGCAGTACAACGACGGCTTCCGCAGCGGGCTGATCGGCACGCCCGAGCAGGTGGCGCGGCGCATCGTCGAGTACCGCAAGCTCGGCGTCGGGCTGATTCTCGGCGGCTTCCTGCACTTCCAGGAGGACGTCGACTACTTCGGCGTGAAGGTGCTGCCGATCGTGCGCGAGCTGGAGGCCGAGCTCGGCCTCGAGTCACAGCAGCCGCAGGCCTCCGCAAACGGCGCTCGTTCGGGCGACGAGGTCCCCGAGCCCACGCTGTCCGCATGAGCACTCCCCAGCTGCACCCAGTGGCGGACGTCGGCGCGCACAGAATCGACTCCGACGAGGAGGCGCTCGATCGTGCGTTTGCGGTGCGCGAGCAGATCGCCGCCGGCGCCGCCGAGCGCGACCGCCTGCGCGAGCTGCCCGCTGCCGAGATCGAGCTGCTCTCAAGCGAGGGGCTGCTGGCGATCACGGTGCCGCGCGAGCACGGAGGAGCGGACGTGTCGCTGCAGACGTTCGCACAGGTGGTGAGCGCGATCGCCAGCGCCGACCCCAACGTGGCGCAGATCCCGCAGAGCCACTTCGTGTACCTCGAGCTCGTGCGCCAGCTCGGCACGCCCGCCCAGCGGGAGCTGATGTTCGGCGAGGTGCTGGCCGGGCGGCGCCTGGCCAACGCGCAGTCTGAGGCGGGATCGAAGACGGTGGCCGACATCCGCACGCGCCTGCGCGGCGACCGCCACCAGGGCTACGTGCTGGACGGCGAGAAGTTCTACTGCACCGGCTCGCTGCTGGCGCACTGGCTGACGGTGCTGGCCAAGGACGAGGACGGTCGCACGCAGGTTGCCATCGTCCCCGCGGACGCGCCGGGCGTGACGATCGTGGACGACTGGACGGGCATGGGCCAGCGCACCACCGCCAGCGGCACCGTCAAGCTGGAGCACGTGACGGTGGCGAGCGAGATGGTGGTGCCACACCACCGCATGTTCGAGCGCCCGCAGGTGTATGGCGCGCGAGCACAGCTGATCCACACCGCGATCGACGTGGGCATCGCGGTGGGCGCGCTGCAGGACGCGTGCGAGTTCGTGCGCACCGCATCGAGGCCCTGGTTCGAGGCCGAGGTCGAGCGCGCAAGCGACGACCCGCTGCTGATCCAGCGCGTGGGCGAGCTGGCGATCGGCGTGCGCGCGGCGCAGGCGCTGCTGGACGAGGCCGCCCGCACGATCGACGCGGTCGAAGCCGACGGCGTCGACGAGGCCGGCTCGGCGCGGGCGTCGATCGCGGTGGCCACCGCCAAGGCGTTCGCCGACCGTGTGTCGGTGGAGAGCTCAAGCGCGCTGTTCGAGCTGGGCGGAACGCGCTCGGCCGCCAACCAGCTCAACCTGCACCGCCACTGGCGCAACGCTCGCACGCACACGCTGCACGACCCCGTGCGCTGGAAGCTGCAGCACATCGGCCGCTACACGCTCAACGGCACGTTCCCGCCCCAGCACGGACAGCTATGAGCGACGGGGGCGGCGGCATCCACGTCCACTGGTTCCTCCCCACGCAGGGGGACGGACGCAGGCTGATCGAGGAACCGCGGGCCACGGGCCTAGCGGGCGGGCCGCGCGCCGCGTCGCTCGGCTATCTCACGCAGATCGCACTGGCGGCCGAGGAACTGGGGTTCGAGGGCGCGCTCACCCCCACCGGACTGTGGTGCGAGGACGCGTGGGTGACCACCGCCATGCTCAGCCAGCGCACCGAGCGCCTGAAGTTCATGGTCGCGTTCCGCCCGGGACTGGTGAGCGCCACGCTGGCCGCGCAGATGGCCGCCACCTTCCAGCGCCAGAGCGGCGGCAGGCTGCTGCTGAACGTGGTCACCGGCGGCGACAGCGCCGAACAGCGCGCGCTGGGCGATCGGCTGGACAAGGACGCGCGCTACGAGCGCACCGCCGAGTTCCTGTCGATCGTGCGCGATCTGTGGAGCGGCGCGGAGGTCGACCTGGAGGGCCGCCAGCTGTGGGTGTCGGGCGCGCGGCTCGAGCAGCTGCCGGAGCCCGCCCCGCCGATCTACTTCGGCGGCTCCTCCCCCGCCGCGCTGGACGTGGCCGCGCGCTACGTGGACGTGTACCTGAGCTGGGGCGAGCCGCCGTCGCTGCTGCGCGGAAAGCTCGACGCGCTGGCGGCCAAGGCCGCGGAGCAGGACCGGCAGCTGCGACTTGGGATCCGCCTGCACGTGGTCTGTCGCGACAGCGCCAGCGAGGCGTGGCATGCCGCAGAGCAGTTGCTCGACGGCATCCCGGCAGAGACGATCGAGCGCGTCCAGCAGCAGCTGCGCAGCAGCGAGTCCGAGGGACAGCGGCGGATGGTCTCGCTGCACAACGGCTCGGCGTCCGAGCTGGAGGTCGCGCCCAACCTGTGGGCCGGCGTGGGCCTGGCACGCGGCGGCGCCGGTACCGCGCTGGTTGGCAGCCACGAGGAAGTGGCCGATCGCATCGAGGAGTACGCAGCACTGGGCATCAGCGAGTTCGTGCTGTCCGGCTACCCGCACCTGGAGGAGGCCTACTGGTTCGGGGAAGGGGTGCTGCCGGTGCTGCGCCAGCGGGGGTTGTGGACCGGAGCGAGCGAGCGGTTGGCGGCGGTTTGCGGCGGCATCCGTGCTGGCGAAGCTCACCTGAGCGTGCCGTTCACGGGGAGCGAGCGCTCAGCCCGCGATCACGGCCGTCAGCTCGTCGAGTGATTGGCGAATGGAGCGCGGCAGGTCCTGACTGCCGATGCCGCGGATCCAGCGTTCAAACGCAACCCTGAACACAGCCACCCCCGCCTCGGCGGTCAGACTCGCGGCTGGGTCTTCGACGCCGCGCTCTCGCAACGCCTCGGCCACCGCGGAGGCCAGCGATGCGAGCTTGATCAGCTCGCGCTCCTGAAGCTCGGTGCTCGCGTCGATGATCGCCTGGCGCTGTCGCGGGAGCTGTCCACCCTCCTGGATGTAAGCGCCGGCAGCCTCGAAGGCGGCGGCCACCGCCTCGATCGGCGCCGCGGAGTCGGGCGCGCCGATGACCTTGCTGACGAGCAGTTCCCGCAGCGCGTCGGCGCCCGCAAACAGGACCTCGCGCTTGTCGGCGAAGTGACGGAAGAACGTGCGCTCGGTCAGGCCCGCCCGCTCGGCGATCTCCGCCACGGTGGTCTGCTCGAACCCGCGCTCGCTGTAAAGCGCAAAGGCCGCCTGCGCAAGGCGGCCGCGCGCGTCTGGCTGCCATCGGCCCACACCACCAGTCTAGCTGACGACAGTCCCTGACATCATCCGTGCTACGCTGATGACAGCAACTGACATCACACCAACTTGGAGGTCACTCTCATGCGTATCTTCGTCACCGGCGCATCCGGCTGGATCGGCTCCGCCGTCGTCCCCGAGCTCCTGGGCGCAGGTCACCAGGTGGTTGGGCTCGCCCGCTCGGACGAGTCGGCCGCCGCCCTCACCGCCGCCGGAGCAGAGGCGCACCGCGGCTCACTCGACGATCTGGACAGCCTGCGCAGCGCAGCTGCGGCATCGGATGGCGTGATCCACCTGGCGTTCAAGCACGAGTTGGCCTTCTCGGGCGACTTTCAGGGCGCCGCCGATGCGGATCGCCGCGCGGTCGAGGCGATGGGCGAGGAGCTTGCCGGCTCGGATCGACCGTTCGTCCTCGCCTCGGGACTGCTGGGTTTGAGGCCGGGACACGTGGCAACCGAGCAGGACGGCCATGACTCCCACTCGGCTGTGGCCGCGTTCGGCGGCGGCCCGCAGGCCCGCTGGGAAACCGCCGAGTTCACGCTCTCCCTCGCCTCGCAAGGCGTCCGCTCGTCGATCGTGCGACTGCCTCCCACCAATCACGGCGACGGGGACAACGGCTTCATGGCCACGCTGGTGAGCATCGCCCGCGAGAAGGGAGCCTCCGGCTATGTCGGTGACGGGGCCAACCGCTGGCCGGCCGTGCACCGCCTGGACTCCGCGCGCGTGTTCCGCCTCGGACTGGAAAAGGCCCCGGCGGGGTCGACGCTGCACGCGGTCGGCGACGAGGGCGTGCCGATCCGCGACGTGGCCGAGGTGATCGGCCGCCATCTGGATGTGCCGGTGGTGTCCATAGCTGCCGAGGACGCAGGCGAGCACTTCACCTGGCTGGGCGGCTTCATCGGGCTCGACGCGCCGGCGTCGGGTGCGCTAACGCGCGAGCTGCTCGGTTGGGAGCCGACACAGCCCGGGCTGATCGAGGACCTCGAAGAGGGGCACTACTTCAATTAGAGAGCGGGCATGCGCGGCGCCTTGACCTCGGTCAGGCGCCGACGTAGGCCGCGAGGTGCTGGCCGGTGAGTGTCGAGCGCTCGGCCACGAGTTCGGCGGGCGTGCCCTCGAAGACGATGCGCCCGCCGTCGTGGCCGGCGCCGGGGCCGAGGTCGATGATCCAGTCGGCGTGCGCCATCACCGCCTGGTGGTGCTCGATGACGATCACCGACTTGCCGGAGTCCACCAGCCGGTCGAGCAGGCCGAGCAGCTGCTCGACGTCTGCCAGGTGCAGGCCGGCGGTGGGCTCGTCCAGAACGTAGATCCCGGGTGGGTGGGCTCCTTTCCCGGCAAGGTGCGTGGCGAGCTTGATCCGCTGGCGCTCTCCGCCGGACAGCGTGGTGAGCGGCTGGCCGAGGCTGAGATAGCCGAGCCCGACGTCGGCGAGGCGCTCGAGGATCTTGTGCGCGGCCGGGAGGTTCGCCTGCTCGGGTCCGAAGAACTCGCGCGCCTCGGCCACCGGCATGGCCAGTACCTCGCTGATGTCCTTGCCGGCGAACTCGTACTCCAGAACAGACGCCTGGAAGCGCTTGCCTTCGCACACCTCGCACGGGGCGGCCACGCCGGCCATGATGGCCAGGTCGGTGTAGATCACGCCGGCGCCGTTGCAGTTGGGGCAGGCGCCCTCGGAGTTGGCGCTGAACAGCGCCGGCTTGACGCCGTTCTCCTTGGCAAATGCCTTGCGGATCGGCTCGAGCAGCCCTGTGTAGGTGGCCGGGTTGCTGCGGCGCGAGCCGCGGATGGCGCCCTGGTCGACCGTCACAACACCATCGCGCACGGACACCGAGCCCTGCATCAGCGAGCTCTTGCCCGAGCCGGCCACCCCGGTGACAACCGCCAGCACGCCCAGCGGAATGTCAACGTCCACGTCCTTGAGGTTGTGAGTGTTGGCACCACGCACCCCCAGTGCCCCCGACGAGGCTCGCACCTCGTGCTTGAGGGTTGCGCGATCATCCAGGTGGCGGCCGGTGATGGTTTTGCTCCCCCGCAGACCCTCGACGGTCCCCTCGAACATCACCTCACCGCCCTCGCTGCCGGCCTTGGGGCCGAGGTCGATGACGTGGTCGGCAATGGCGATGGTCTCCGGCTTGTGCTCCACCACGAGCACCGTGTTGCCCTTGTCGCGCAGCTGCAGCAGCAGCTCGTTCATGCGCTCGATGTCGTGCGGGTGCAGCCCGATGGTGGGCTCGTCGAACACGTAGGTGACGTCGGTGAGCGAGGAGCCGAGGTGGCGGATCATCTTGGTGCGCTGCGCCTCACCGCCCGAGAGCGTGCCGGACGGCCGCTCGAGCGAGAGGTAGCCCAGCCCGATGGCCACGAAGGAGTCGAGGGTGGCCTGCAGCGCCTCCAACAGCGGCGCAACCGAGGGCTCCTTCAGGCCGCGGACCCACTCGGCGAGGTCGCTGATCTGCATGGCGCAGGCATCGGCGATGTTGATCCCGTCGATCTTCGAGGAGCGGGCCTGCGGGCTGAGCCGGGTGCCGTCGCACTCGGGGCAGGTGGTGAACGTGACCGCCCGCTCCACGAACGCCCGGATGTGCGGGTGCAGCGAGTCGACGTCCTTGGACAGCATCGACTTCTGGATCTTGGGGATCAGTCCCTCGTAGGTCAGGTTGATGCCGTCGACCTTGATCTTGGTGGGCTCCTTGTAGAGGAGATCCTGCAGTTCCTTCTTGGTGAACTTCTTGATCGGCTTGTCCGGGTCGAAGAAGCCGCAGCCGCTGAAGATCCGCCCGAACCAGCCATCCATGCTGTAGCCGGGGATCGTGAGCGCACCTTCGTTCAGCGACTTGCGCTCGTCGTACAGCTGGGTGAGGTCGATGTCATTAACTGCACCGCGGCCTTCGCACCTCGGGCACATCCCGCCGAGGATGCTGAAGCTGCGCTTCTCTTTGGTGGTCCGCCCGGCGCGCTCGAAGGTGACAGCGCCGGCGCCGGAGATCGAGGCCACGTTGAAGGAGAACGCCTGCGGCGAGCCGATGTGCGGCTTGCCCAGCCGGCTGAAGAGGATGCGCAGCATGGCGCCGGAGTCGGTGGCGGTGCCGACCGTGGAGCGCGGATCGGTGCCCATCCGCTCCTGGTCGACGATGATCGCCGTGGTCAGCCCGTCCAGCACATCGACCTCGGGGCGGGCCAGCGTGGGCATGAACCCCTGCACGAAGGCGCTGTAGGTCTCGTTGATCAGCCGCTGGGACTCGGCGGCGATGGTGCCGAACACCAGCGAGCTCTTGCCCGAGCCGGACACGCCGGTGAACGCCGTCAGCCTGCGCTTCGGGATCTCCACGCTGAGATCCTTGAGGTTGTTCACGCGCGCGCCGTGCACGCGGATCAAGTCGTGGCTGTCGGCAGCGTGCGCCGCAGGCGACTTTGCGTCCGTCCTGGTGGCCTTGCTCATCGGCGGTCACTTTAGCCGCGGCTTGGCGAGCGGCGTTTCTCGATTCCTGATCCGCGCTAGATCTCCAGTCAATCGAAGCACTGCTTTACCGTCGGCAGTCTTCGCCAGCTCATCGAGCCGAAGGCCGGTAGGCAGTGGACACGGATCGCTCAAGATCTTCGCCGCGCAAGTGCTCCCACCCGGCCAGGGTGTCAGCATCGGGCAAAGGTAGTGACCCAAGCTCATAGGCACTGAGAGCCACTGACCCACTGATGCAGCGAGTGAGCCGATCAATCGTGCGGGTCGACAGAACCGCAGCGAGCGCAGCCTGCGACAAGGGCACGTCGTCCACGCCAGGCCGGATGACATTCACGTGGTTCTCGACCACAACCGCACCACCCCAATCTCTGAGCTCAGATGGAGTCAGCTCTGCACACACGATTCGTCGCTGTTGCTCAGGAGCGGTCGTGCGCTGCACCAGCAAGGCCGTCTCGCGCATCACGAGCACCGACGCGTCGTTGCCACGCAGTGTGAGCCAGCGAAGGCTGTCCCGGGCCGGGTCCTTATGGAGCCGCCCTCCGTCAAGATCAGCTGCCCAGAGCACCGCTGCGCTGTTCTCGGATGGCTCGGCCCCAAGATCATCGCGGCGGCGATTCCAGACCAGAGGGCCGGTGCTCACTTGCCATCCAGCGGTCGACAGCGTTAGCGGCATCGCTGCGGCCGCAGCCGCCACATGAGCGTCGTCGGCACGGCGCGGCAAGATCCACGGTCGATTCCCACGAGGGGAGGCGACCTTCGCCACGTCGACAATATGCCCGTTGGCTGAGGCGATAGAAGTTCGGCGAGCACGGCGACGGGTAAACGCCGCCAAGCACGTCTCCTGTAGGACTCCCGCGAAGACGCCGCCGCGCTGCTCCACGAACGTCAGATCGCGAAGCGGGGCCTGCCGGGCAAGCTCGTTGCGTAGGCCGGTGAAGTAGCGCCCGGCAAGGAACGAGGTCGGTACCAGCGCGGCCAGAACGCCACCCTCTGCGAGGCTTTCGACGCCAGCGGCAAGGAACAGCGAGTAGAGGTTGGCGTGACCATAGAGGTACGCCTCCCACCTGTCGCGCTCGTGCGCATCCAGCCGCACGCGGCCGTAGGGCGGGTTCATCACGATCGCGTGCGCGCGGGTCGACAGCGCGGCTAGACCGTCGCCGTGGCGAGCGAGCCTTGGGAGCGGTCGGCGGTGAGCATCCGGCACGCGGGCGAGAAATGGCAGCAGCTCCGCAGCAAGCACAACATTGGCTATCCAAGCCGCGGAAGGGTCAGCGTCCACGCCCTCGATGAGACGTGGAAGACCGGCGATCGTGATGCGCGGATCTGCCTCAGCGAGGGCGGCCAGATGCTGACGGAGTGGCGGCAGCAGGAGCGCACCTCCGCCACACGCCGGATCCCGAACCAAGCCGGGAAGCGGCAGGCCAGGACGGTGCTGTCCCAACGCCCTGCGAGTCATCAGCCACAGTCGCTCCGCGAGCGCCACCGGCGTGTAGTGACGCCCATGACGGGATCGCACTCCTGCGGACAGCGCGGCGACATAAGCAGTACCTATGTCGTAGCCTGATCGCCCCGACAGGTCGGCGGGCGTCGGCGAGTATGGAGCAGGGCCTAGACCTTCGATCGACTCCTCTAGGTCAAGCCATCTACCAGAAAGCCCGACCGACTCCGCAGCGCGACCCCACCACTCGGGCAGGGCTGCGAGCACCGCGCGCGCGTCCTCTCCCAGGCTTCCGGCGGGATCGGCACTTCCCATGGGCGCGCGAGATCCACGAGCGCCCAGGCTGCGGGCAAAGACTGCCTCCTCAGTTGCCGCGACCGACCCACTCATACCAAGGGAAATGGATAGATCCGGCAAGACACCGCGCCATACTGCCATAGGCAGTGGACGTGTCCTTGGGGGCGCGGAACAGAAAACCCCTGCAAAACGCGGGGTGTAAAGTCCGGGAGCGACGGGGGTCGGGTCCGGACTGAAAGCGCCCGACATCCGCGGCGAGGTCCCCTTCGCGCACGCGCTGCTCTATTCGCCCCAACGGGAGACCATTGGCTCAGGCGCCCACTTCGGCCAGGTGGCTGCCCCGATTGGCAGCCCCCCGAAGAACTCCGCGATCTTGACTGGACCAGCGGACCGCGAGTTGTCATACACAACGGCCCTATCCGCCAGCAAGATGGCGTGCGCAACGAGTCGCCACAACCGGTGATAGCGCTCACGAATCTTGTGCTCCGGCACGTCGTGCCCGCCCGCCTGCACCCGGTACGCAACGCGCCTGACCGCCAGCTCCTCTGGCACGAGCATCACATGGAGGACAACCTGATAGCGCGACTCTTGCGCAGAACGAATTAGGTCGAGCTTCGACGGATGGGAGAAGACGGTCTCGGCGATAAACGACCGGCCGCTGGCGATGAGGTGCGCGCGAGTCTCGGCAGCTACCTGAGCGGCCTCGTAGGCGTGCGCATCGGAGTCGGCGGGCCACCTGGCCTTGGCGATTTCGTCCGCGTTGACATACACATAGCCCGGCAGCTCAAGCGCGAGAAACTCTGTGACGAACGTGGTCTTGCCCGAGCCATTCGGTCCAATGACCACATGCAGCTGCTTCAAACGGACGCGCTCGTTCCGTCAGGCCGATACTCCGTCAGTTCGCCTTGCTCGTTCAGCGCCACGGTCGTGACCCCGCGCGCGGCAAGGACCGCGCCGAGGTTTGTCGTTCGCAGACGCGCGTCCAGCCGGGACTGCACCTCAGAATCGAACACGATTCCCTCCTCATCGGAGAGATGCTCGACTGGAAGAACCCCTGCCAAAGCGGCTTCTACCCGATGCCTGGAAGCTGTCTGTCGCGCGCAAACCGACCTCCCCACGCGCGCCCAGTGCTCAAGCTGCTGCTTGGCCGAACGATTCTCCTTGGCCGCCTCAACGACTGCGCTGTCGAATAGGTCGGATGCAACTCGCGTTGGCCGGTCGGCGGTGGCAGCCATGAAACTCCTTGGTAGAAGACTGCTACACAATGTAGCATGATGATACAGAACCTAGCGCCTTCTCCAGGGCTGTAGCGACTCTTCCTCAAGCTACCTCGATGCTCGGGTTCGTAGCGTGGTCAGGATTTGACCCGCGACCTCCGGGTCATGAGCAAGAGACTACGCCGCAGTCACAATCCGGCCGTCGGGCAATTCACAATTGGCCATGTCGTAAACTCATAATCCGTCCAGCTCAGTTGCTACGCTTTTCCGCGTGCCTTCGGGGCTGCTGACTCGCCATGTCCGTCCGCATCTCCTTGAGGCGCTGGCCGAGAGCCGCGCCGTTGCGCTACTGGGCGCTCGACAGGTCGGCAAGAGCACGCTGGTCGCCGATCTAGGGCTTGGGGCTAGGCGACCTTGAGGTATTCGCGCAGTGCCTTGCGGATCACGGACGAGGTCGTCTCGTGATCATGCTCCGCGCGCTGGGCAAGCGCCTCGCGCAGCTCGGGCTCAAGGCGCACGGACTCGACGCTGGCAGCCGCAGAGCCCATGGCGGGCCGCCCACCGCGTCGGCGTAGCGTCTCCTCGACATCGTAGCCGGCCTCTGCCTTCGCGGCGAGCTTGTCGATCAGCTCGTCTGTGATCGGTACGCCGCTCGCGGTGTTGCCTTGCGTTTTTTTCGCCATGCTCAGCCTCCCGGTAGCAGCCGTTGGTACTTGGCCCTCATGCCCATCGCGTGGATCGCGATCTCGGACCCGTCGTCGCGCACGACCGTGACGACCTCCAGTAGCGCAGCGCTCCGTGCTGGCCCTAGATACAGGCGGGTGTCGTCGTCTTGATCCTCGATCGTCATGGCGTGCTCCACAGCATGGTCGATGTCGGCATCGGCGATGCCATGCTTGCGCGCCGCCGAATGGATCTCCACCGGGGAATTGTAGTACGAAACCGCAGCCTCGCCGTGATCCCCGCTCGCAGACGATCCTCGAAGACTTCGCGCGCTTCTGGGACGCCGAGCACGAGCCCGCCGAGCGACGCAAGCTCCTGCTCTCGCTGTTCGCGCAGATATGGGTCAAGGACAACCAGGTCGTCGCCGTCAAACCCAACCCGGCGTTCGCCAACTACTTCACCGCCGCGTCGGAGGTGCGGGCCACGCACCCAAAAGCCGACGCGGGGGATGAGGCAACAAATACGGGAGCGACGGGAATCTGTCCCTGGGTTTGCCCCCGAAGATCGAGGTTGGGAGGAGCCGCCTTCATCGCTGACGTAGAGCGCTTCATGCCTGCTTGGGCGACTCCTGCTTCTGGCTGGGCATCGATTCCTCCGACTGTCGGATGACGTGAACGTGCCGGTTCGGTGTCGGGATGATCGAACTCAGCGCGGCCTCCCATGGCGAGCGTTCGTCTACAGCGTGGCCCAGGCGAATCAAGGGGATGACAAGAATGACGTCGCCCAAAACACGCAAACGTCAAACATGCATCAAGCCATCAACTCATTCTGCGGCTATCGCTGTCCGCCCGGGTCTTGAAGGCCGGAAAGCGGTCGATGCCCGCACGTCCAGTGCTCAGTTCCCGGTGTTGTCTCTGACGCTGCCGGGACGGTCCAAATCGGGACCTCCCTCGCCTCAGTGAGGCACCCCTGCAAGCGACTTTCGAATAGAAACCTCAACTCCATGACCGTCTCCGTTCGTGTGGAGCCAGCCGTTGGCGCGCGCACCTTCGATTGCGTCCATATAGCTGTAGCCAATCGGCATCTCGGTTACATGCTGGTTGAAAATCTCAAGTACGGCCTCTTCCAGCTTCTGACGAGTTGGAAAGCTTTGCCCGTCGAGGGCCTCGAAAAGCTGTTCTAGCGTCACGTGAGTCATTCTACTCTCCTAGCGGCCTGGGATCAGCCGGTTGACGACGTCTTTGCCGGAGAGAGCGGATTTGGTCGTCGCGTAAGCATGGACCTGAAGATCTCGCATCCAGCCCTCGCGCAACGCTGCGACCGGGTAGGAGATCTTGCTCACGGCGACAAGTCGCTCTCCGGGTGGGTTGGTAGGGATGTAGAAGCTCAATGCAGACTCGGGTTCACGGTGGTCCTTAGTCGCGTCGGATGGCCTCCACGGTTCGAAACGATGCCTTATGACCAGGACGCCTTCATCGCGCAACTGCCGGACAGTGTCGTCCCATGCCCTGTGACGGCCCGGGTCGTCGGTGCGGGCCGGGAGGTTTGCATTCCAGTCACGTACCGACTGGGCGGGGAAATCTTACGACCCTCTTCCACAGGCATCGCGGGCCAGGCGTGCGCCAGCACACGAGCTTGAACCACTCGTCGTCCTCGTGCGTGTCCCTGAGAAGGCTCGTCCACCAGACGTCGTCGTAGCCGGCGAATCGCTTCAGGAGTTTCTCGGTCTCGTCTCGCTTGCGCGTGCTCCGCCTTTCTTTCGAGAGCAAGATGTCCTCAAGATCCTTCAGGAACTGGCGCAACGGATGATCCAGTTCTGGATCGATGAGCGGCGGTCGCAAGAGCTCGCCGATCGCGTAACGCAACGCTGCCGCGACTTGGCCCACCTTATGCTGACGTGTGCCCCACTGATAGACCCGAGCGCGAGCGATCAGAAACGCCTCAACCGCCGCTTGGCCCTGCGCGCGAACCGCGGGCACGAGGACGTTTTCGGCCACTGGATCTCTAACGACGATAAAGTTATCGATCAGCCGTTGGAGATCGAAGCGAGCGGACTGAAACCCGTAGTTGCGTGCGTCCCGCAGGATGTAGTCGCAGCGATCTACATCTAGCTCGCCGGCAATCAGTGTGTGCAGCCAGGCCCACGCACCTTCGACTGGCGTCTGCACACCACCTGCGCCGCGCAGCTTGTCAATTGTTTGCGCCTCTGCGCTCTCCAGGATCCTTCGCGCGACGCTGAAGGCCACCCCAGTCACCTCCCGCCCATCCTCACGCAAAGCCTTCTGCATCATAAGGTAGGTCAAGTCGTGGCCGATGCGCTCGTGCAAAGCGTCGCGGCCAGCACGCTGCTTAAGCAGGCTTCCAACCTCTTGACCTCGATCGTCGGGTATCTCCGCGGCGAGTTGCTCAAGGGCATACTCAAAATCGTGGCTAAATGGCAAGTGGCCGAGGTCGTGGAACAGCGCAGCCAGCCGAAGGCCCTGCTCGGCCACCATCACGTGAGCCCGGAACTCCGGCGGGACTGCTCGGTGCGCGAGAAGACCCTCCTCTTGCATGTCGCGTTCGAAGTCCTCCGAGTCGTTGAAGGGCGCCTCGTCGCTTACCGCATCTCGGATCGCTCGCAATGCGGCAAAGCGGTCATCTGGTTCCGAACGCTCAAGTGACGCGGCGAAGAAGCGCGACGCGAGATGCATCGCGCCCAGGCTGTGAATAAACCGCGAAGTGCGTAGATCTGGGAAAACGAGATGGGCGAGCCCCGACTGGCCGACGTATCGCATCCGCTGTGTGGCTGGCGCATCGAGCAGTGCCTTCTCGATGGGGGTCATCTGTACGTACCCATGTACGGGATCTGCTATTCGGAATGCTCGTGCTTCGCTCACGCCACGTCTCCGGCGCCGTCTGTCTTCGGAGACGAGGGGAGGGGCTGAAGGAAGAGCGGGGCCGCTAGTAGTGTTGCCATTTCCGTGGCTTGTGCTATCGGGTTGAATTGTTTCTGAGTCCAAGAAATGGACCGTATCACGTTGCCAGAATCAACGGATTTGGAGCAACGCGCACGCGGAGGCCCCCTGCTGGCGGCTGACGGTCTGCTCGCGACGGACGCTCCCTGAGCGTTATCGCTGAGCACGAATCTCGATAGGTGGTGCCGAACGAGGGTCCGACCCCCGACGCTCCCGCCTTAGGCCCATATCGGCAATCCCAACGCCGAGCTGACGCTCGTTGTGGACTTCGAGGATGAGGGCGCCGAGCGGCTGCCCTGAGAGACTGACGAAGCCGTACGGCCACCGGTAGGCACTTGGGGCGCGGTCCCTATTCAGACATGCTCGGCGGTGGTAGTGCTGCTCGTCACCCGGCAGGTGTGAGGCCAAGGCGGTCGGCCAGTTCGCGCGGCGTGAGCACCTGCAGCTCGCTGGAGGCGGCATCGAGTAGATGAGGGTCACCGGACACGACGGCATCAGCGTCGTGTGTTTGCGCGAGCGCGAGCAGATAGTCGTCATCGGGGTCGGCAGTCTTCACCGAGCCCGCTGGCGGGTCGCCCACCATCGTTGCTCGATCACAGAATGCAGTTATGAATGCGGCCGCGCGGCCTTCGGCTGAGTGCTTGGCGAACTTCTGGCGGCTCAGCACGTCGGTCAGCTCGTCGATCAGCGCCGGGCACACGAGCGCGTCGAGGCTTCCGTCGAGGACTGCATCTACGAGCATCGCGGGCGCGGCCTTCTTGGGGGAGATGAACGCGGAAACCAGGACGCCTGGGTCGATGACGAATCGCGTCACGCGGCGCTGCGACGCTCGCGGCGCATAGCGTGAAGCTCCTCGTTGGCGACCCTCAGCGACTCCTCTTCGGAAAGCTCGCTCATAGCGCGTGAGACATCGAGCGCGTGGTGGCCCAAGTAGGCGCGCAACGCGCGCTCGACTACCTCAGCATCAGCCGCCTCTGCTGACGGTCTCATCGCATCGCGGGTCTCCGCCAGTAGGCCCGCATCGACATCTATCGTCTTTACCGCTCGCGTTGCCATGCCCTTAAGGCTACCAGTGAGCATGCCGTGGATCCCGGGATATTCTTCGCAGCCCGCCGCCCTCACTCAAAGGAAACGGCGGGGGTAACGTACGGGACCTTCCGGACAAGGTGCGAACCCGCCCCCTAAGCCGAAAAGTCTACTTGAATCGCTAGTTGAGGCCTTGATGGAGCCGGCCGGCCGGAACGCACGCCGGCGAGCAGCGGAGGCGATTCGGCGCAGCCAGAGCTAGCTTCGTCCGAAGGCTCCCTCATCGAGCCCGGCCTGGCGCAAGATCGAGCGGAAGGTGCCGCGTGGGATCTGCTTGCGTCCGGCCGGAACGATGACGGTGAGGGTCGGGCTGCCGGTCTTGCGGTACTTGGCGTGGCTGCCACGCTGAGAGACGAAGACGAAGCCCTCGCGCTCCAGGGTCTTCGTGATCTCCTCGGAGGAGTAGAGCTTAGGCACCTTGGAGCGTTAGCGTGCGGACCTCGGCTGCCTCCACGGGGCTAGCGTCGCTAGCCGGGGCATCCTCGAAGTAGAGCTCAAGCGCCTCTCGGATGTTCGCCAGAGCCTCGGCCTCGCTGTCGCCGAAGCTGGACACGTCAACGTTGAGGCACTGGGCCACGTAGTGCTCGCCCTCGCGGTAGACGACTGTTTGTAGGTTGAGATTGCTCATGATGTTTGGTTCCTTCCGTTCCATTCTACCGGACGCCTATAGGTGTCGGCAAGGTGTCTGGCATTCCGCCTCGCTGTGTCTTAAAATGGCAGTCATGACGCGAGTTACATCATCTGGACAAGCCGGTGACTTACCTGCAAGATAGGTCGGTCTACGAGGAACGTTACGACTCCATCACCGTCGAGCTGTGCCGGATACGCGAGGAACGCGTGACCGATACGCTGGGGGAGCGTCCACCGCTCGATGCTCATGGCGATGCCGACCCCGCAAACGGCTACTACGTCTACAGCATCTTTTACTTTCAGTTCGTCGAATCGCTCGCAGGTGAGCGCTGGCAGAACCGCGAGGCGAAGATCCGCGAATGGACGAGAGAGGATGAAGCAAAAGACCAACGCCTAGCCGAGGCGAAGCCCTCCACAAGCCCGTATTGCCGCTCATGCGGCGAGGACATGGAGATTACCGACCGCCTCTACCACCGCCGCGAGGAAGGTGGGAAGAAGACCGAGCGCATCCTGTTCATGTTCGACTGCGCCCGCTGCAACAAGCGCCTTGCCTTTTGGGGCTCTCTTGCACTCGGTGTAGGTGACTGCGGTGCTGGATGGTGCTTCTGAGCAGGGCTTTCTCGTTGGGAGGAAGTCTTCGCAAGTTGGGTGCTGATCAGCGACGCGCCGCCGCCTCCGCGGGCAAGCTGCTGGCTGTTCGATGGTCAACGGCTTGCAAGGGAGGACGGCATGCGCGTCAGTACGGCATTCTCGCGGCTTCTGCGGTTGAAGGGGGTGTGGGTCAAGGCGGTTCGCTTCGAGCCCGACCGGGTGCTCGTGGAGGTCGCGTTGCGCCGCCGGCGCCTGGTGTGCCCTGAGTGCGCTTTCAGCACCCCGCACCGCCATAACGTCAGGGAGGCGCAGTCGGTCTGGCGTCACCTGGACATGGGGGTCTGGCGGCTTGAGATCCGCGCGACGCTCAGACGGCTGTCCTGTCCGGTTCACGGGGTGCGCACCGAGGGCGTGCCGTTTGCCCGTGCGGGCTCGGACTTCACCCGTGACTTCGAGCGCCTGGTCGCTTACCTGGCTTCAAGGACCGATAAGAGCACGATCTGCCGGCTGGTGCGCATCAACTGGCGAACGGTAGGGCGAATCATCGAGCGTGTCACCCGCGACGAGCTCGACCCTCACCGCTTGGAGGAGCTGTTCGATATCGGTATCGACGAGGTGTCCTGGCGCAAGCAGCACCGCTACCTCACCCTGGTCTGCGACCACCAGCGCCGAAAGGTGGTGTGGGGCACCGAGGGCGCCAGCGAGAAAGCCGCCGATGAGTTCTTTACCGAGCTGGGCTCAGAGCGATCGGCGAAGCTCGGGGCGATCTCGATGGACATGGGACCCGGCTACGCCAAGAGCGCCCGCAAGCACGCCCCACAGGCGACGATCTGCATCGACAGCTACCACGTCGTCGCGCTCGCCACCAAAGCACTGGACGAGGTCCGCCGCGACTACTGGAACGAGCTGCGGACCGTCGGTGATCAGCAGGCCGCGCGGCGCTTCAAGGACGCCCGCTGGGCGCTGTTGAAGAACCCCGAGAACCTCACCGCCAAACAAGCCGCCACCCACCGCAACCTCAAACGCGCCGGCGGACAAGTATGGCGCGCCTACACGCTGAAGGAGGCCCTCAGAGCCATCTTCGCGCCCGGCCTCGATCTCGAAGACGTCACCGTGTTGATCGACCGCTTCACAAGCCGCGCCACCCGCAGCCGCCTGAAGCCGTTCATCCGTCTCGCCAAGACGATCTCACAGCACCGGCAGGGTATCCTCGCCGCCATCCGCCTGGGCATCACCCAAGGCCGCACAGAGGCACTGAACAACAAGGTCAGGCTCATCACCCGCCGCGCCTACGGGTTCCACTCAGCCAACGCCGCACTCGCGCTCGTCCACCTCACCTGCGGACCCATAACCCTCACACTCCCACACGAACTTCACCTACATCCATGACAAGAGAGCCCCTTTTGGGAGGACGGCGCCGAGTGGAAACCTGCTCAAGCCCTCTGCGAGGAGTGCAACACGCCCGTCGATGAGAAAACCAAACTGCGTGGCGAGGTCATGACTACGACCTACACCTGCGCAAGCTGCGGCCACAAGCACAAAAGCAGCTGGCACCTCGGCGGCGAGGCCAAGAGCGAGGCACCCGACCCGCTCTACAAGCTCGATCGGCGGCGCTTCTGCTTTGACGCAGCAACCGGCGAGAAGTTCCTCGCCCGCAAGGCGCACATCGAGCACATCAGCGAGATGCTCGAGCAAGGCCGACTGGACGCAGGTGCCTCCGAGGCACCCGTCGACCATGTGGCCGAGGCCGTGGGGGAAATCAGGAAGCTCAAGGTCGCCCAGCTGGCTGACGTGCTCGCCAAAGCCGTCGCTGATTCCGGCTACATCGAATTCAAACTTGGCGAGCCACAGATCGGCCGCGAGGTCGCCGTGCCGTTCAGCTGCCTCGACAACAAGCCGGAGCGCGAGAGCTACGACAGTCGCATGGGCCTAAAGAAGCTCATCACCAAGACGCTCGCCGGCACCAACTGGCGCCTGATGAGCGACGGCGTCAGCCACCGGCTCGGCTATCTCAGCGGCCGCCTGAGAGCCTACGAGAGCGACGAGGATCTCCGCAAGCTCGTAGACAAGCAGGCCAAGGGTGGAAAGCCTCAGCCGCCGCAGACGATGCCAAGAGCTACGCCTGAGCCTGCACCCGCAGTAGAGCCAGCGCCTCCTCCGAAACGCTCGCGGCGAGGAAAGCAACAAGTCGTATACGTGCGTGGCATCCTCCACCCAAACCTCCACATACTGATCCCACCACGTGAGGAGAAGAAACTGACTGCTAGAAAGAAGCGCTAGTCCCTGAGCTGGGTACGGCACTCCGTTCGATCAGAGACCTCGTACCGGGGATGGCGGGAAGACTCTCGAAATCTCCGTGGTCTCTGATCCGACAGCTCCACGAGGAGCGGTTCGGCACTGACCGGCCGCCGGGGTGAGCTTGACCGACACGGGAGCGGCGGGGTCGAACGCGGGGTTGATTGCCTAGCTCTCCGAGCTACGGCGAGAGGAGGCGCGACCGTGCCGCGCGGCCTACGATAGTTCAATGGCAAATCGGGATTCTGAACGGCTGGAGGAGGAGATCGCAGGCGTCGAGCGGCCCGAGCGGGGCTTCGGCCTCTCGGCCGAGTATCTGCTCCAGGCACTCGACGGCCTCCACGATGCCGGCGATCCGGCACATTTGTACGCCCATTGGCGGCGGTCTCTGCCGCCAGATCCCAAGAAGGTTGAAGACAATATGCGCGCCGCCGCCATCCGTGCCCGCATCCGGGCGGCTCGAACGGCTGTTCTGTTCGCTGCGCTTGCAGCCGAGTCCTATGTCAACGAGTTCCTAAGCGTTCACGGGGTTCTCGACAAGTGGGACCGGGAGCCGACGCATCGGAAGTTCCTCAAGGGCGCGCACGAGGCGTATGGCTCACCGCTGTTCTTCGTCGACCGTGAGGCCTATCCGGTGATCGTCGAGTTGTTCCAGTTGCGCGACCGGCTTGTTCATCCGAAGCCCGGCTTTGGTGTAACCCCAGTTCACGGTCAGCCGAGTACCGACTTCGAGCAGCTGTTCTCGATGCCGAAGGTGGCCGAGTACATCGTCATGGTCGGAGGAAGTGCCGATTCGCTAACTCGCCGCGCTTATGGCTTTGACAGCATTGATGTGGCAGGCACCACCATATGGCGGGGCCGACCCGTGATACGCGAGTACGCTAAGCGCCACACCAAGCTGCCATCGTGGAATGATCCTCCTGAGCGCAAGCTGTTCAGGCAAACGGGGGATCACGCGATGGCGCTGCCTAAGCGTCCAGACGCACCGCGCGCATCGTGGACTCGTCTGCGCGAAGCCCGTGAGGGGCGCGAGGCCACTACCGGCGCTGAGTGCCAAACGGGGACTCACCGATGACATCCGAGAGCGACAGGACCCAGCCACGTCATCCTCGCGAGCGTCGCCCAATTCCAAACGGCTCTCCCGCCGACATGCATCCAGCTGAGCTTGCTAAGGATCGAATCCGCCTCGACGTCATGAGAGAACATCATCTGGATCTCTCCAAACGATTCATCGGCGAGGAGCTTTACGAGCCCGACTGGATCTTTATTGGTGTGATGGCGCGTTCATACGGCCTGGTCGACGGCTTCATTGACGCTTTCGACGCATGGAACCCAGTCGTTATGGCGCCCCTCCTGCGTCTACAGATCGACAGTCTGGTGCGCCTCTCGTATCTAACCAAGGTCCCAAAAGTCGAGGACGTCGCGTTGCATCTCATCGGAGGCGGCGAGTTTCGTAGCCTCAAGGATGTCAACGGCGACCGCCTGTCCGATAGGCGCCTCATTGAGCACGCAGACGAGCTACACCCGTGGATTGACGACGTTTACAAAGCTACTTCGGGCTGGGTTCACTTCTCGCCAGCCCATATTCGCGCGGCGATCCAAGTGACACCCGATGATTTGAGCGGCAGCCTGAACGTAGCTGGCGGCATCCCCATCCGCCCTGAGCAAATCCCAACCTCAGCTCTCGAGGAACTACTGGGCGCAATGACCCAGGCGACCGGCGACCTCTTTCGTTACGTCCAGGGTTGGGAGGCCACAAAGAAGGCCAAACTGGAGGACAGAAGCCGCACGGACCGAAATGAGTAGGGGTCGTACAAGCGGCAGTGTCAGACCTCGGCTCTACCTTGCTTTCCGAGTCGTGGCTTGCTTTTGACCGCCGAATGCTCAGCCTAGGCGTCTCACACCGTTCCCGGTTCCTGACACGCCTGGACGAATTCCCAGCCGAACTGCGTGAGCGCGAGCGCGATGACAGTAAATCCGCTGGGACCGCGCGTGCCAACTCTCGTTGGAATCTCGTGTGTGGCTCGGGCTAGCCGCAATCGAATCAGGTTGTCCTTGTTTCCAGCCGGAATCCACCCCATGGGGGCGGGCTTATCACCGCCAGATCGAGTAATGGTCACCTCATGGAGCCGTGCAAGACACTCGAGGTGAGCAGCCTCCATTGGCTCTAGTTCTGACAATATCGCCGGGAATGCGACTCGCACCGCAGCCTGGCCGGTGCTCGCGTTGGCGAGCAGATTAGCCCACCGTTCTTGCATCTTTGGATCATCCTCCAAAGGCCCCGCTTCAAGGACGATGCGCAGAAGCTTGTCTTCAACAGCCTGCGCCGGCAAACCCCATGCTTTGATTTGTTCAGCTGCCTTCATCAGCAGCGCCGCTTGGTATGGCGCCCTGCGGTAGCGAATCAGGTCTGTCGCCCATGCGGCAATCTCCCGAACAGGCCCCAACAATCCGGTAGCCGCTGCAAAAGCCTCTACCGCAGGCTCTAGTTCCTCAATTGCCTTGGCGACCGGCTGCAGCTCATTCGTCATTGCTGCCGCATCCTATAGGGTCGCACAATCGGCGTTGCGTGACTGGCTATGCTTCCAGCGAGCTAGATAAGTGATTGCATGACCCGAAAGACGCGGTCTCTCTCGGCGGCAGCGCGTTCGGCCTGAATCGCTGCGTATGTGGGGTCTCCTCCGCCGACGCTCCACCTAAGTGCAAACAGCTCGGCTCCATGAGCATCGAAGCCCTCGATAAACGACCCATCGCGACCACGCACGCCTCGCGCGCAACTTCGGATGGTCGCAACATCTTGATAGGACACCCCCTCGACCTCAACTCGTTTGTTGAAGATGCCCTTCTCGGAAGCAACGACATGGCCGGTGGCAGAGATAGCCAGGACAGACCTGTCAGGCATCGCGATGGCTACGACATCCGCGCCTGACCAACCGGCTCTCTCGATTGCAGGCTCAAGAAGATGTGATATCGCGCTCCAATCCGGAGCCGAGCCCGGCAGGGAACCTGGACGGTCAGCTTGCTCTATGAGTGTGCGAAGCCTGGCCGCGAGTTCCACTGGTCCGAACCATACATTATGACGAGGAGCTTGTAAGGGGGTAGCATACCCCCGTGCTCAAGCTTCTTCGCAACGTCCAAAAGGCGCTCAAGCAGTGGCGCGCGCTGCCCGCAGCCGAGCGCGACCAATACAAGCATCGCGTAGATCACATCCGAGCTCTCGTGGCGGAGCTAGGGGGCCAGCAAGCCGTCGACTACATAGAAGGCACCGGAAACATGCAGGGCGACAGTAAAGATGAGCACCAAATCCAGAGGCGGCAACGAGCCGACGTGATCGCCGACCTTCAGGCCGAGACGAGCGGCCTACTGGCAGCGTTCGCCGCCCCAGCCGCAGGGCTTGCCAAGGACAGTGTTCCGAAAAGTGCGCGCATCGGTGCCAAACTCGCGGGCAAAGGGGTTCGCGGAGCTGTGCGGCGCTACAGCCGATAGCAGTGGTCTTCCGATGCCTCGTGCAGGCAGCCTGTTCGATGCACGATCGCAATTCAGGATTCCGAGGATCGGACCGCGCGTCTTGTAGGATGCCGACGATCACCCAGCATTCGGAGCGATACGAGGTTCGCGCCATGACCCTACTCACCGATAATCATGTAAGTCAGATCTTTATGCAGTCAAACGTCGAGGCACACAAGAGAGACGCAGACGCCCGACTGTTGGAGGAAGTGCTTGGTGCGGTTGGCCTTCCACCGTCTGATGTCGTCGCGGTGTCACGCGGCGAGTACCACCTCTTTGTTGTATGCAGCTCAATGATCGTGGTCGCCACCACAAAGGGCGTCCTGAGCAAGCGGGTCGATGTGCGAGACCAGCTGTCATTCGCCCAAGTAGACGAGCTGCGAGTCAGCGAAGAGGGAGACAAGGACAAACGTGAATACATACTTGTTTTGGCGAGCCGAGGACCGGCTAGCAGCGTACGACTGACGTGGACCGGGTGGCTCGGGGAATTCGGCGGCATCCCCGCGAGTCGTGCTCAGGCCGAGCGTGATCGCATCTGCGAGCTTGTTGGACGTGCCATTGGTAGCGATTGACACTGAGCCTGCACAGCCGAAGCCATCCGCCGATCTGCCGCGACTGTCGCACAACCGGTAGTGGGCGGCTGGCCACAGCTTGATCCAGGGTATGATCTTACCCACGTCCGCTTCTGCAAAAGAGCGAAGCATGTTCAAAGATACAGAGCTGCTCGCTCTGACTGAGGCTTGCGCAAAGGCTCAACGCACTCTCGACAAGCGCAAGGCGCGACTGGACAGTGCTGGCGAGCGTCTCAGTTCACGGCGAGCCAAGCACGACGGTCGCGTTGACCAGCTCGCCCGCAAGGGCGACGAGCTACATCGGAAGATGGGGGATGCGTTTGCCCGTTCGCAGGAGTGCTACAGCTTGGGAGATCACGGGGGCGCTGGGTACTGGTCGCAGCAGGGGAAAGCATTGCAAGCACGGCTAGATGCGATCAACCAAAAGAAGAACAAGCGCATCACCAAGCTGAAGGCCGCGCAAGCCAAGTTTGATAAGGCGAGAGCCAAGTATCGCCTCGCGATGGTGGCACGAGAAGCGGCGCAGCGCGCCTTCGACGAACGTGCGTGCTATGTGATCCAGCAGGCACGCCAACGGGAGGAAGCCCGCTCACGACGCCGTGTAGCCAAGTCTCCAGATCCGTCGAGCGAGGCTGTCCGTGCGGCAATCGCGGGCTCAAAGCGGTTTGTGCAGTTCTCGGATGATGACATCCGTGTGAGCGTTCAGCAGGGTTACGACGGTGCTCTTGAAACTGGCGTGATCAACGTTTTCATCGACCACCGCGACCCTGCCATCCGTCAACACGTTCACGCAATCTTCCGCGAGGACACCGGCGAAGAGTTGATGTGCGAGTACCACCCAGACAAGAAGTCTTGACGATCGACTCTCACAGATGGTTCACTCAAGATATGCATGAACAAAGCCATCTAGTTACACTCGCCGATGTTTCGGCCTACGTTGATGAAGTGCTAGCCGACGCAGAGCAAGGCACGACAGACCACCTCCGGGCAACCAGTCGCATCGTCAGGGAGTGTCATAGGAACTGTGTAGGCACGAGCGAAAGAGGTCGCCATGTCTACTACTACGCAGGATCGGATGGAGTTGCAGGAGCTGGTGTTCCCCGCTGCCGGGGAGCGTAGGGAGCCCGTAGGGCGACCGGAGTGGACCGGCGGCGGCGCGCCCGTCGCGGACCCCTCGTCGCTCTCGCCGGATCTGGTTGATGAGGCCGTCGATCGTGCCGGTGCCCGCCGCCGTGTGCGGCAAGCTTTGAGGATGCCGTCTGGGCGGATCAGCGATGAGCTGATCGATGAGCTGCTCGCCGGTGCGAGCACGGAGGAGGAGATCGCCGGGCCCGGCGGGCTGCTAGCCGATCTGACGAAGCGGCTGGTGGAGCGGGCGATGGAGGTCGAGCTGGCCGAGCATGTCGGCTACGAGCCGCATTGTGAGCCGCCCGGTGGCGCCGGGAATCAGCGCAACGGCACGACGCCGAAGACGTTGATCACTGAGCACGGGAAGGTCCACCTCGACGCTCCCCGCGACCGGGACGGCACCTTCCAGCCAAAGATCGTCAAGAAGCGCCAGCGCCGGTTCGTCGGGTTCGACGAGAAGATCCTCGCGCTCTACAGCCGTGGGCTCTCGACCCGGGACATCTCCGCGCACCTTCAGGAGATCTACGGCGTGGAGGTCAGCCGCGAGCTCATCTCCCGTGTCACGGATGGGGTTATGGACGACGTGCGCGACTGGGCCAAGCGGCCGCTGGAGGACATCTACCCGATCGTGTTCCTGGACTGCATGGTCCTGAAGATCCGCGAGGGCGGCACGGTGCAGCGCCGCGCGCTCTACCTCGCCTTGGGCGTGACCCTCGACGGCGACCGCGACGTGCTCGGCATGTGGTTTCAGGAGACCGAGGGCGCGAAGTTCTGGATGCAGGTCCTCACCGACCTGAAGACCCGCGGGGTGCAGGACATCCTGATCGCCTGTGTCGACGGGCTGAGCGGGTTCCCCGATGCGATCGAGGCGATCTTCCCCAAGACGACCATCCAAACATGCATCGTCCATCTGATCCGCGCGTCACTGAAGTACGTGCCGCGCCGCGAGCGCGAGCAAGTCGCCCGCGACCTGAAGCCGATCTACACCGCCATCGACGCCGACCAGGCGCACGCCGAGCTCGAGACCTTCGACGAGAAGTGGGGCGAACGGTTCCCCGTGATCACCCAGGCCTGGCTGAACGCCTGGGAGCACGTGACACCGTTCCTCGCGTTCCCACCAGAGGTCCGCCGCGTGATCTACACCACGAACGCGATCGAGGCACTCAACCGCCAGCTACGCAAAGCGATCAAGACGAAGGGCAGCTTCCCAAACGAGGACGCCGCCCGCAAGCTCGTCTACCTCGCCCTGCAGAACGCCGTCCCGCAATGGACACGAACCCGGAACTGGACGACAGCGCTACTCGCGTTCAAGATTCACTTCGGCGACCGCGTCCCCGACACCGCAAACTGACCGTCACTGGTTGACACCCACGGAGTCACTGTTACACTTAACCAAGAAACCCGCTTACACAGTTAATCTGACGCCCTCCATCGTCAGCCTTGGTGCGCTCGATACCTTTTACGATAAGTGGCAGCCAGAGAGCCAAGAGCTTCGAGTACTTATGAGCGTCGCTGGGGACGCTGAAATAGATGAATACAGCGCCGTTCAGCGCTGGCCGGAGCTGATTGAGGCTGCTGGTCGGCTGCGGGTTGCTACTCGGCTCCACCAGCCCGGGTGAGGTCGCACAAGTGCCGTTGCGCGGCGCAGATGGACTACTTCCGAGTCATCGGCGTCGACGTCGGTGGTTGTGCCGGGGTGCCGAGACGTTGGCATCGGCGGTTGGCCTGCTTGGTTGAGAAGACGCGTTGAGGCGGTGGGTTGCGGCTGCGAGGTTCCAGCAGGCGTCCTGCAAGCGCTCGCTGAGGTCGAACCACGCTGGTGAGCTGGTATCTGGCGCGGTGTCGAGCAGCTGGGTGGCCTCGGCCAGCGTGATGCGTAGCTCGGCGAGCAGTTTGGTGAGGCGGACACAACGCCCACCGGTCGTGGCGTTCGTTGGTTGTGGGTCCGGGTCGGGCTTTTCAGGCATGCGAAGTCGTCTCCTGTGAGGGCGTCGGGCGTCCGGCCGCTCCCATAACGCGAGAGCGACCGGACTGGTGGTCAGCATCGGGGGCTGCGGCTTCGACTCAGATGACGTTGTGGCCGACGAGCTGGACTTGGCGGACGGCGGCGCGGCTTGCGAAGACGTGGCCGTCTGATGTGCGGTGGATGAGCCCGGCCTCCTGTAGGGGTCGGACGTAGGCCATGATGTCGCGCTCGTCCATCTCGCGGGCGAGATCCTCAAGCGTCCACAGCGGCTCGTTGTCGTTGGGATCGGTGAGGAGGTAGACGATCTCCAGTTCGCGCTGACGGTAGCGGTCGGAGGGGTCAGGGGTAGGCTGTTGATCGGGCATGGGGAGTTAGAGCTCCTTCGTGTCCGGGCCTCGGTACGGGCTCAATCCCCGTGCCGGGGCCACTTGGGTTTATGGAGCCGGGGAAGCTACGGCTGAGCGTCCTGATAGGTCAAGGTGTGGCTGGACGACGCGCGGTGCTGCTCAGTGCTTGCGGCCCGCAGGTGCGGCAGGCTCTTTGGCGCCATCTGTCGCGGCCTGCTCGGCGCGGGCGATCAGCTCTGAGGTGGTGAGTTCGAGCCCCGCTGCGAGGCGTCTGAGGCTGGCGTAGCTGGGGTTGCGCTTCCCCGTCTCCACGTTGCTGATCCAGCGTTGGTGCAAGTCGGTGCGGAGGTCGAGCTGCTCTTGGGTCAGGCCGAGTTCTTCGCGGCGGGCTTTCACAGCGGCACCGAGCGCGGATTGGAAGGCCGGGGCCGTGGGCATCCGGCCAGCCTCACGGGGCCAGGAGCCAACCTCAATGACATCGCAGTAGACATACTTGCAAACAATGCGCTACGGTGCCTCGTCATGACATTCCAGTAGAACGACTTCGCCGTTGCGGCGGTCATTGGGCCGCCTGTCGGCAGGGAGCCAAAGATTCCCAAAGGAGCCACGCGAATCAAAGGAGCCACGCGAATGAGAGCAACGGTGAGCACGATCACGAAAATGAGGCGCAGCATCGCACGGCTCGCAGTCGCCACGTGCGTGCCCTTTCTGGCTGTGGCCTCGCTTGGCTCCCTAGCCTCGGCCCACGGCGCGACCAGAAAGCACTGCTATGTGCTCGAAGTACCGTGCTTGGGCTCTATCGAGACGCTGTACGCCTTCTCGGGCAAGGCAGGCGGCGCACTGCACTCCATCAGCGCCAAGCTCGGCCCAGTCCAAGAAGAAGGCACGAACCCCGAAGGCAACCCGATCGTCCACCGCACCTTCACCTGGCGATCGGCACCAAACGTCAAGCTGGTGGCGGTCTACATCCTCTCCATCCTGACCGAACACGGCAAAGCCGTGATGAAGCACCGACAGGGACAGTGGATCATCCAGCGCATCCCCACCAGAGCACACAGCGGCAAAGTGACCGTAACGTCTACGGCACCGCGTGATCTTGAACCCGATCTGCTGCTTGAGGGCGCTCGCGCCGGGTGAGTCCTTGGTTATTGCGTATCTCTCGGCGGTTCGATTGCCGTGGAGCCTGGGAGCAGTTGGCCACAGTGCCGCGCCGCGCAAATCGCACTAAAGGGTATTGACTAATTATCTAATCGATCGTACAGTATGTACAAGCACGCGCCGTGTCTTCACGGCGAGCTCGCAAGTTTGTTGGAAAAGTCGATTTGAGCGACCACTAGCTTCGGGGCTTGATGGGGCGATCTCCAGCTCCCTCCCGGTCCGATTCAAACCACCCCATGCGGTGGCTCGTCTCACTTCTTTTCCCCTCAAATGGGGCTCTCTTGCACTCGGTGTAGGTGACTGCGGTGCTGGATGGTGCTTCTGAGCAGGGCTTTCTCGTTGGGAGGAAGTCTTCGCAAGTTGGGTGCTGATCAGCGACGCGCCGCCGCCTCCGCGGGCAAGCTGCTGGCTGTTCGATGGTCAACGGCTTGCAAGGGAGGACGGCATGCGCGTCAGTACGGCATTCTCGCGGCTTCTGCGGTTGAAGGGGGTGTGGGTCAAGGCGGTTCGCTTCGAGCCCGACCGGGTGCTCGTGGAGGTCGCGTTGCGCCGCCGGCGCCTGGTGTGCCCTGAGTGCGCTTTCAGCACCCCGCACCGCCATAACGTCAGGGAGGCGCAGTCGGTCTGGCGTCACCTGGACATGGGGGTCTGGCGGCTTGAGATCCGCGCGACGCTCAGACGGCTGTCCTGTCCGGTTCACGGGGTGCGCACCGAGGGCGTGCCGTTTGCCCGTGCGGGCTCGGACTTCACCCGTGACTTCGAGCGCCTGGTCGCTTACCTGGCTTCAAGGACCGATAAGAGCACGATCTGCCGGCTGGTGCGCATCAACTGGCGAACGGTAGGGCGAATCATCGAGCGTGTCACCCGCGACGAGCTCGACCCTCACCGCTTGGAGGAGCTGTTCGATATCGGTATCGACGAGGTGTCCTGGCGCAAGCAGCACCGCTACCTCACCCTGGTCTGCGACCACCAGCGCCGAAAGGTGGTGTGGGGCACCGAGGGCGCCAGCGAGAAAGCCGCCGATGAGTTCTTTACCGAGCTGGGCTCAGAGCGATCGGCGAAGCTCGGGGCGATCTCGATGGACATGGGACCCGGCTACGCCAAGAGCGCCCGCAAGCACGCCCCACAGGCGACGATCTGCATCGACAGCTACCACGTCGTCGCGCTCGCCACCAAAGCACTGGACGAGGTCCGCCGCGACTACTGGAACGAGCTGCGGACCGTCGGTGATCAGCAGGCCGCGCGGCGCTTCAAGGACGCCCGCTGGGCGCTGTTGAAGAACCCCGAGAACCTCACCGCCAAACAAGCCGCCACCCACCGCAACCTCAAACGCGCCGGCGGACAAGTATGGCGCGCCTACACGCTGAAGGAGGCCCTCAGAGCCATCTTCGCGCCCGGCCTCGATCTCGAAGACGTCACCGTGTTGATCGACCGCTTCACAAGCCGCGCCACCCGCAGCCGCCTGAAGCCGTTCATCCGTCTCGCCAAGACGATCTCACAGCACCGGCAGGGTATCCTCGCCGCCATCCGCCTGGGCATCACCCAAGGCCGCACAGAGGCACTGAACAACAAGGTCAGGCTCATCACCCGCCGCGCCTACGGGTTCCACTCAGCCAACGCCGCACTCGCGCTCGTCCACCTCACCTGCGGACCCATAACCCTCACACTCCCACACGAACTTCACCTACATCCATGACAAGAGAGCCTCAAATGGCCCATGTGGTAGAGGTGCTGGACAGCGCTTGGCACATTCGCCGCCTTTCTGGGGCTTCGGTCAGGCGGCCGTCGAGTATCGAGATCTTGGGACTTCGTGCTCGAACGCCATGCGCTGTGCCTCCCGAGTTCGCATCTCGGGCTTTGGGTGGTCACAGCCGCCCAAACAACCACATGGCCTCGCCCCGATCCGGCTGTGCAATCCAGCGCAGCCGGATCGGGGCATCTGTATTTCACACGAACTATCTTCAATTCGTTGCTGCGATGCCCTAATTCTGATGCTTGCAGGCGGTAGAACCACATAAGGCGCTTCGTCTGTCATGGAGACACTGGTGGAAGTATGCGGACCAGCTTGTTATTCCTTTCGGTGAGCAGCCCCAAAAGCGCGTGACTAGCTGGTATTGAGTATGAAGCCGACGACGAGCAAGACGTGACACGGCCACCCCGGAGCCGTATCTGGACACCGGGATGCCGTGGACCCAAAGATGCGAACTTTGGGCTGCTTGAGTCGAGCAAAACGAGATCCCAAGCGAAATGGAGTCCATGTTGTCCGACTCAATTCTTTAGAGCGCGCGTAGCGCGTCCCAGTAATTAAATCTATCGCACGCCTGGCGGGCTGTCTGCAACGGAGGCGACGAACCCCGGCGAGCCGTCCGTTGGCGGCTTCATCGGCATCGCTGTATCGCATGCCCGGCGTGATCACTGATCGCTGTTCTACTCCAAGGAGACGATTCGTCGTGCCCAAGTTTACTCTCAAACGCCACGAGTGCTGCAACCTCATGGAGGTAAGTCGATGAGCTTGCTCCCCGACTCATACCGTCCGGGTCAGCTGTCGTTGACCCGCCAACAACAGAAGGCCCTAGCCCACCAGCTGGGTCTGACTAGGCGCGAACTGATGGAGCTTGATCGCATCGAGCTGGTCGAGGTGGCCAAGGTACGGATTCTCGGGTCGGTGGCCGATGAGGCGATCGAGGTGGCGGAGGATATCGCCGACGAGGTGATGGCCTGCCAACAGCGCAACCCGTTCGCTGCCAGCCTTGCGGCTGATCTTGCCCTGACGACGGAGAAGCAGCTGAGGCGGCGCATCAAGGCGACCAATCGGAGGCTCGGATGATGGGTTTCATTGGCGAGTTCATCGCGGCCATCGCTGAGGTCATCGCCTGGATGCTGCTTCAGATGGTGCTCGCGACTGGGTGGGTGCTGTGGATGGTGATCGTGATCGTGGGCCGACTGTTGCTGGGCGCTGCCCGGCTGATTCGTCGGTTGTTCGTCCGAGAGGACGCACAGCGGGAGTTGGTGCTTGCAGTGCTGGAGTATCACGAAGCGGTCGCGGACATCCGCCGGATCGGATCGGATGCCAAGAGGCAGCTCCGGGCACTCAGCAAGGAACGGCGATCGTGAGCGAGCGAGAGCAGCTCGTTCAGGTCTGCCGCTGGAACCGCACGCTGGCAGACAAGAACGCTTGCCTCGAAGTCCAGTTGCACCGCGTCCTACAGCAGTGCCATCAGCTGCGTGCCGCCAACGTGAGGTTCGGAATTGAACGCGACGCTGTGTCGATCTTCGCCGGCGCGGCAATGGACGCGGCATTGGAAGGCAGCGGCCGATGAAACAGTTCACCTCAACGCTCGCCCTTATGGTCTTGGGGGTAGTGGTTCTTGCATCTACCAGCCGTGCCCTTATTGATCTGGCCGGCGCGCTTGTTGTCCCGATTGTCACCGGCGGCATCATCGCAGCGCTCTTGCGTTGCGTGTGGTGGCTGACCGGTCCGAGGTAACCACTCAACACGATCAAGAAAGCGAGATAACTCATGCCCCAAGAGGACCCCCCTGCCCGAAGTCCCATGCCGGGGCTACATCACGACTGCGTCGAGCACGCGCGAGGCCTGCCCACGATGTGACGGCGGCGGCTATGTGCCGTCGCCCAAGGAGGGATAACGGAACAGGCTCGCCGTGATCACACCGCCCCCTGCCGTGCTCGCGGTAGCAGGCGGTGGGCGCAGGTGAAACCCCTCATTGCAGTCGGTTGTGAAGTCTGCCAATCAATCGCGGGTTCATTCCGCTTAGAACTGGCGAAGCGAACAAAGACCGAACGTAGCCTTACGTGTGACGATTAAGACACCAACGTAAGGAGGTCACAACATGTAGCAAATAGCAAAGAGAGGAGGTGCATTAACTCTATGGCACGTCGTATACAAATTACCGGTATTAGAAGGAGCGAGATAGACACGGATCTACTCGCTTTCGTTTATTTCCAACAAGGGAAGCGGCTCGTTCAACAGCGCCGCAAGCGCGAAGCCGCCGAGCGCGTCAAACGCCAAGAGCGTGAGGCCCCCAAGGCAGATGACTCGGGAGAGCAGCGATGAACGATCTGACGCCAGCTTTCCTGGCTCTTGGATCAGGGTCGGTGCTCCTTGGGGCCATAGGCGCACATGAGCATTCCAGGGACGCTGGGATGCGCAAGGAGCTAGTGCGGCATAGCTTGCGCTTCCCGGTGCTCGACCCCGTGCAGGTCAAGGCTGCGTGCTCCAGCCTGTCGGGCCTCTCTGACCGACTGGAGCTGGTCTTTGAGACGTGGGCGGACGCACGCGGCATCCACCACGCGCTGTGGGTTCCAGCCTCCTCGCAGGGCTCGGTCATGGCGACGCTTGCCGGCGTGATGCCAGGACTGCGCATGGTCGAGGAGCCTTCTCCGTCTGGCATGGCCACGTTGTCGCTCAAGGTGTTTGTGCCGACGCCCTCCGTCTGGGTGACGGAGAATCCCGAGGCAGCGGTTCGCACGCTTCTATCCGGCCTTTCCGATCTAGCGAGGGACGAGGTCGTGGTGATTCGCTGGGCTGCTCGTCCCGTTGCGCCGCCCGTGCTGCGTCACCGCGAGCCACTGGACCGTGCCGCTCGAAACGTGGAGCGTGCCTGGCGACAGAAGACCGCCATGACCGGAGGTGGAGGGTTTCAGGTCGCGGCCCTGATCCTCATTCGAGCGGGATCGAGAGCGAGAGCTCGCGCCCTGGGAGAGCACATTACGAGCACCCTGCGAGCCCGGCGCTCGATTGGCGCGCTGCGCATCACATCTGAGCGTGGTGGGCGCAGTATCGCCTCGCTCCCCAAGACGGGGCGGTCAAGTGGCTGGCTGAATGCCAGCGAGATCGTCGGCGGCGTGTTGGGATGGCCGCTGGGTGAGGACATGATCCCCGGAGTCGATGCGGCCGTTACGCGGCAGATCCTGCCCCGTGCGGAGCTAGCGCGAGAGGGACGCCCTCTGTTCGTCGCGGACTACCGTGGAGCATCTCGGCAGGTCGCATTGACCCGGGAGGCCGCACTCCGGCACGCGGCGGTGCTCGGCGCGAGCGGCGGTGGCAAGTCCACGTTGCTAGCCGCCGGCATCCTTTCTCACATCGCAGCGGGCGATGGTGGTCTCCTGATTGATCCAAAGGGCGATCTCGTGACTACCGTTATAGAGAGAGCCGAAAAGAGTGCCGAGCGGATCGTCGTCCTCGACCCGAGTGCCGATGTCGTTCCCGGCGTTGATCTGTTCGCCAGCGGCAGCGACCCCGACATGCGCGCGGAGGTGCTGCTCTCGGTCTTCCGCTCGCTATTCAAGGACTCTTGGGGTCCCCGTATCGAGATGTACCTGCGACTCTCGTGCAGGACTTTGGCCGAGGTTCCCGGCTCCTCGTTGCTCGACCTCCCCCAGCTCCTACTCAACCCGCAGGCGAGACATCATGCGGTCGGCTTCCTGCGTGACCCGCTCCTTATCGGGCAGTGGGAGATGTTCGAGCAGCTCTCTGAGGGAGAGCGCCTCCAGCACATTCAGGCGCCGCTCTCGCGCATCCTCAGCCTGATTACCCGTCCGCCCGTGCAGGCGGTGTTCGGCCCCGACGCCCGCCTTGATGTCGCGCGCCTCTTGGAGAACCGTGGCTGGCTGCTGGTGCCCCTCTCAAGCGGCGTCATCGGGACGGCGAGCGCTCGCATCATCGGCTCGGCGCTGACCTTCATCGCGTGGTCTGCCATCTCGGCGAGAGCCGGCATCGCGCCCGAGCGCCGCCGCCCGCTCTTCTTGTTCTTTGACGAGTTGCAAGCTCTGACCGACCAGGGCATGGGCCTCGAAGATTTGCTCGAGCAATCCCGCGGGTATGGCGCATCGGTGACGGTTGCCACCCAGGCCATCGGGAGAGTGCCAGAGCAGATCCGCCACAGCCTCCTCTCCAACGTCGGGACGCTCATCAGCATGCGCGCCGGCGCGGATGAGAGCGCTCGCATCGCTCGCGAGTTGCCTGGGCTCAGCGCCCGCGACATCCAATCCCTCCCCCCTTATGAGGTGGTCGCGCGCGTGGCAAGCGGCCAGGGCTCGGGAAGCATCGTCGTCACCGGCCGCACCCAGCCGCTCGGTGCGCCCACCGGCCACGGTGAGCGCATTCGCGCGCGATCCGCCGAGCGCTACGGCCGCAGCCGCGAGGCGGTCCAGGCGCTGGTGCAGGAGCGCTACGGCACGGCAACTGACGGCACAGGTGGCGGCGTTGGGCGGACTCGGAGGCAGGCATGACGGGTCCGCTCGCTCGTCCGGTCGCGTTGAGTCACGCTCCCTGGAATCCCCGTGCCGGTGGGGGTTATCGGGAAATAAGGACGACGAATCACTCGTCCTTGTCGTCCTCGCTCCCCCGCATCTCCTCCTCCCGCCTCACCTTCATCTCCTCCCAACTCACTCCCCTCGATCGTGACGTCCTCGTGATGATCGCGCGAACGCGCTTGTGCTCTGGAGCCCAGCTTGAACGACTCTTCTGGAGCACCGACAAATCCGGTAGCGACGCCCGCCGGGCGCGTCGCGCGCTAGCTCGTCTGACCGAGTGGCGGGTTCTGGATCGCCAGCCACGATCAGTCGGCGGCAGACGCGCTGGCTCCCGGGGGTTCATCTACAGCCTCGGTCCTGCCGGCGTTCGGATACTGGCCCGCGAGACCGGTGTGCAAGCCCGCCGCACTGTGACGCCTGGCGACCGCTACATCGCGCATGTTCTCAGCTGCACGGAGCTGGTCGTGCGAATGGAAGAGTCCGCACGCCGGGGCGACCTCGACCTCATCGAGGCCCAGAGCGAGCCGGAATGCTGGCGAGGATTCCTCACCGGCTTTGGCGGCCGGGTGATCCTCAAGCCGGACCTGTTCGTCCGGGTAGGCGTGGGGGCGCTCGAAGATCGCTGGTTCATCGAGGTGGATCTCGCGAGCGAGGCAAGCGGGACGCTACTCGCCAAGATGAAGCGCTACCTCGCGCACTACCGGTCAGGAAGTGAGCAGCGCGAGCACGGCATCTACCCCCGCGTGCTGTGGGCCGTCCCTAACGAGCGACGGATCGCCCAAATCGACACGGCACTGCGGCGGCTGCCCGCCGAAGCCAAGCGGCTCTTCACGGTCTGCCTGCTGGACGAGGTCATCGGGCGGCTGAGCGAGGAGGCCCGCTCATGAGTACCAAGACCAAGGTCCCGTTCTACCGCGACGGGACCGACCGCTGGGCGCTCATCGAGGCCGACTCGCTCGCGGTGCTCGCGGCGCTCCCCGATAGCTCCATCGATTGCGTTGTGACCGACCCGCCCTACGGCATCGGCTTCCACAACGAGGCTTGGGACCGTGAGCGCAAGGGCGAAGCCTTCAGCGCCTGGACACGCACCTGGGCGAGTGAGTGCCGACGCGTGCTCAAGCCCGGCGGTCACTTCGTCAGCTTCGGTGCCCCACGCACCTTCCACCGGCTTACGAGCGGAGTGGAGGACGCGGGGCTCGAAATCCGCGACGTGCTGATGTGGATTTACGCCCAAGGAGCACCCAAAGCCCCCAAGCTCCCCGGCGGGCTCGCCGCCATGCTCAAACCGGCGTATGAGCCAATCCTGCTCGCGCGCAAACCACTGGCCGGGACAACGCAGCACAACATCGAGGCGTGGGGCACCGGGGCGCTCGATATCGAAGCCACCCGCACCAATGGCTACTGGCCGGCGCACCTCACCCTTTCCCACGCGCCTGGCTGCGCTGAGACGACCTGCACAGATGACTGTCCGGCAGGGCTACTCGATGCAGCGCATCCGGCGCTTCGTCCCAGCCGTCTGTTCTTCTGCGCCAAGGCGTCAAAGCGTGAGCGCGAGGCTGGTTGCGAGGCGCTACCCCTGCAAGCAGACAAGCTCTATAGCCGCCCGACGGTGCGCGTGCGGCACAACATCCACCCAACCGTAAAGCCACTGGCTTTGATGCGCTGGCTGGTGAGCCTCGTCGCGCCTGTCGGCGGGACGGTGCTCGATCCATTCTCGGGGAGTGCCACCACGGGGGTCGCGTCGGTACTTGAGGGCCGGAGTTTTCTCGGTATCGAACGCGAATCGAACTACGTGGATATCGCCTGCGCTCGTCTGTCACACCACGCACATGAGAAGGAGATCTCGTGAGGGCTGGAGGCCTCACGGCGGGCGGAAGGACCAGGGTCTTTCTGCTCGCCGCCAAGGCAATCCAACCCGAAGGAGAAGACGCATGGCAACGAAGGCGCAAGAGATCTACGAGCGCGTCGAGACGATGATCGCCGCCGGCACCGATAAGGCAGATGCCTTCAAGCAGATCGCGGAGTCCAAAGGGCAGCCCGTTGACTCCATCCGTGGCTCCTACTACACGCACAAGCGCAAGATCGAGGGCGGCGAGCCAAATGCCAAACCCTCACGTACCCGTCGGCGGGAGACGACCCCGGATGATGCACTCGCAGATGCCAGGGCGGCCCTCGAACGAGCGATAGACGCGATCGACCGGGAGGTAGAGGTAGCCAAAACACGCGCCGATGAGGCCAAAGCCGAGTACGACGCGCTTAAGGCCAGTGCTTCCGCGCGTAAGCAGGCCATAGCCGAGCGCTTGGAGACGCTCAACTGACGCAAGCGCAGGTCGGTCGAGGGTGTCACACCTTGACCGACCTGCAACCACAATTAACACGTTGCCAAAAGCCAGATTTAACGGGAAAATCGTTAAGCCAAACAATTAACAGAAAGGAGGATGCCCATGACACTAACAACCCTAGAAAAGTCAACTAGCGCAACGACCGCGCAGGACGGAGCAACGGCCGTCATGTACCTGCGGGTGTCCAGCACTGGACAACTTACCGGGCACAATCCAGAGGGATATTCCATCGAGGCGCAGCGCGAGGCCTGTGAGCGGTACGCCGCGTCGCTGGGCGCTCGGATCGTGGGTGAGTACGTCGAGCCAGGAAAGAGTGCTACTAACCTGCGGCGTCCCCAGCTTCAGCGGATGTTGAGCGAGCTACCCGACCTTAAGCCTACCTACGTAATCTTCTATGACCTCTCGCGCGTCGCGCGTGATGAGTTCGATGCGTTTTGGCTGCTACGTGAGATCGAGGCGTGTGACGCGAAGCTGGAGTCCACGCTGGAGCCCGTGGACGGATCGGACACCGGGATGCTCGTATACACCGTCATGACCGGCATCAATGCGTTCCGTTCTCGCCGGGACGGGAAGAAGGTCAAGGCTAGCCTCGAACGTAAGTTCCTCGATGGGGGCACCGTCGGGGTAGCTCGCATTGGTTACCTCAATGTCCGTGAGAGAGTGAACGGGCGAGACGTCTCAGCGATCGCCATCGACGATGAGCGCATCGCCTATATCCAGATGGCCTTCGATCTCGCATCCACCGGCGATCACACCATCACGACCATCACCGACATCCTTGAGAGTGCCGGGCTGCGCACCAGGGGGAGCTTCAAGCGTCCGAGCAAACCGATGACCCGCAGCATGGTCCACCGGATGCTCCGCGACGACTACTACATCGGGGTCGTGACCCACAACGGCGTCAAGGGAGAGGGACGCCACGAGGCCATGATCGACCGGGCGACCTTCGATCAGGTGCAGAAGGTGCTCGACAGCCACCGGATCAGCGGGGATCGCTCCTCCAAACACCACCACTACCTGAAGGGGACGATCTTCTGCGTCTGCGGGAGACGACTCGGCTACGGGCGCCACCGTGGCAAATGCGGGGGCCAATACGAGTATTTCTCCTGCCTCAGCCGAGTGCAGCGCGAGGAAAAATGCGCGGCCCCCTACTTCCCGGTAACACTGACAGAACGTGAAATCGTGCGCAGTTATAAGCGCGAGACCTACAAAGCAGATGAGCAAGACATGGTCCGTGAGGCGTTGCGCTCCTACGTGGAGGGCAAAACCGCAATTGCCCGCCGAGAGTCAGCGCGTCACATACGCCGCCTCCACGACCTGACCGGAGAGCAGCAGAAGCTTGTGCAGCTCTACTACAAAGGCGGCGTCTCGGAGGAGGTGCTGAAGGCGGAGCAGGAACGGATCGAAAGCGAGCGCACCAAGGCTCAGCAGTGGGCCGATGCTGCCAAACGCGAGGTGGATGACGTCATGGACGCCCTTGAGGACGCACTGACGATCCTGAACGACAAAATCATCTACGGCTCGCTCCCGCAAAGCGCCCGACGGCTGGTCAACCAGGCCGTATTCCTCGCGCTGATCGTCTCAGACCCCGAAAACATCCAGGCGGAGCTAACGCCACTGTTCGAGACGATCAAGCTCCTGGTCCAAGAGCTACGCCACGCCCGAGAAACCGCCCCAATGGCCCAGAAAATGCCCAGGACGCCCCGAAACAAAGCCAGAAGCCCCAGGAACCACCCCGGCCCCGATTTTCGGGGCCGGGGTTCGTACATAAGTTCATTGGCGGGAGCGACGGGACTCGAACCCGCGACCTCTGCCGTGACAGGGCAGCGCTCTAACCTGCTGAGCTACGCCCCCGCGATGCTCGGAGGGCCTCTATGGCCGACCGTGCTCCTTCAGTATGCCAAGGCTTGGCGTTCGACCCGTTCCTCGGCCAGAGTCGCCTGGGATTCCTCACCCACACTGGCCACATAGCCAGCGATCCACTACGCTAGCGCGTGGCGCTCGTCGGCCCTCCGCCGCTGGTCAAAACCAGCTCGATAAACGGTGATTCTGGAAGACCTCCGCCGCGAGCGCGGGGCAACGGTGCCTTTCCCCCCGGGAGACACGCGCTTTTCTTGGGCGCGCACGCAGCGCTTTGGGGACGACCCTCTTCCGATCCTGCTGGACGCCTACGAGCGCTTCGGCCCCGTGTTCACACTGCGGCTGCTGCACGGCAACGTGGTGTTCATGCTGGGGCCGGCCGCCAACCACTACATCACGGTGTCCAACGCGTCCAACTTCACTGTGGCGCGAGTCGCACTTCCGTGACCTGATCGGCCTGATGGGCGACGGTCTGCTGACGATCGATGGCGAGTTCCACCGCCGATCCAGGCGGATCATGCTTCCCGCCTTCCACCGCGAGCACATCGCCGCATCGGCCGACGCAGTCATCGAGGAGACCAACCGCGCGCTTGAGCAACTCAAGCCGGGCGCCAACATCGACCTGTACGACTGGACGCGCCATCTGGCTCTGCGTGTAGCCATGCGAGCCCTGTTCGGGGTCGACCCCGACGGACGGCAGGCCCAGTCGATCGACGCCGCCGGCCTGTTCGAGGAGGCGTTGTCGTTCTTCTCCAGCGAATACTTCCTGCGCGTTCTGCGCGGACCGCTGCACGCCGTGGGCGCGCATGCAGCAGGCGGCGCGCAAGCTGGACACCCTGATCTACTCCGAGATCGCCAGCCGCCGCGCCACCGGCCAGCGCGGGCCCGACATCCTCAGCCTGCTGATCGACGCCCAGGACGACGAGGGAAACACGGCTGTCCGACCTGCAGATCCGCGACGAGGTCATGACGCTGCTGTTCGCCGGGCACGACACCACCACCTCGACCGTGTCGTTCATGTTCTACGAGCTTGCCCGCCACCCCGAGATCGTGGCCCGCCTGCTGGCCGAGCAGGACGAGCACCTCACCGACGGCCAGCCCACCACCGCCCAGCTGATGTCCGGTGAGCTCAAGGAGCTCGAGATGGTGCTCGACGAGACGCTTGCGCAAGTACCCGCCCGCGTGGGTTGGGCCGCGAAGGGCGATCGAGGCGTTCGATTTCGAAGGGCGCACCGTACCGGCCGGCGCGTTCGTCAACTACTGCTCGTGGGCCTCCCATCACCTCCCCGACGTGTTCGATGACCCCGAGCAGTTCCGCCCGGAGCGTTTCACGCCGGAGGCTCGCGCCGCGCTTCCCAAGGGCGCCTACATACCCTTCGGCGGGGGCTCGCGCACTTGCATCGGCATGCGCTTCGGCCAGCTGGAGGTGCGCACCATCGCCACGCTGATCCTGTCGCGGTGCACGCTGGCAATGCCCGAGGAGTTCCAGCTGCGGATCCGCCAGATGCCCACCATCAGCCCCAGGGACGGCCTGCCGGTCACCGTTCGGCCACGCACCTCCTCGGCGCTCGCCGGTCTGCCGTCCGCCGCCTGAGCGCTGCCCGCGCTTTTCAGCGCAGGCGCGCACTCATCGTCAGGCGGTACTCGAGCGGCTGTTGGGCCTGGACGCTGGCGCCCACTCCCTCCACATACACATGTGGATCGGAGAACAGCGTCAGCCTTATGCCTCCCACCAGGAAGCCCAGCGGATGGGCCACCAGCTTGCCTTCGCTTGCCATTCCCACCGCGTTGACCGACGCGCCGATCCCGAACAGGCCGCCGCTGGCCTGAACTTCCACCTGGCCGCCTTCGCTGCGCAGCAACCGCACAGCGAAGCCTTCGGGCAGCGCAGCCTTTACTGCGGTTTCGGTTGCGCTGGCCTGGCCGCTGAGCGTGTTTCCGCGCTTGTGCAGGCTGGCGTCGGTCACCTGCAGAGAACCGACCTTCATGTGTTCCGCCGAGACGTCCATGCTCGATGTGTCGCGCGATTCCCACAGCAGCTTGGCCGCCTGTTCCGGTTCCATGGTCAGGCTCTTGGCCTTCACGCGCACCGAACCCACGCTCCCCCACAGCAGTCGCACCGCCGGCCACGCGCTCACGCTCACGCTCTCCACCTTGCCGTAGCGCCCCACTCGCGAGGAGATCACGCTGGCCGCTATCCGCGGCAGCAGCAGCTGCGCCAGCACCAGCACCGCCAGCAGGCCCAACAGAACATAGAGAGCGATTCTGCTCAGGGATCGACCACCGCTTGCACGCCGCATCTACGCTCAGCTTCGCAGGCTCCTCCAGGCGTACGCAACCCATGTCTCCGCTAGCCTATGAGTTCCCCACGGGCGCGTAGCTCAGTTGGCTAGAGCACCTCGTTTACACCGAGGGGGTCGCCCGTTCGAGTCGGGCCGCGCCCATCGAAACCCACCCCTACTCAAAGATCCTGACGACGATGAACCACGACTCTCCCATCCGCGTCGCCATCATCGGCTCCGGCCCGGCTGGCTTCTACACCGCCGGGCACCTGCTGAAGGGAGGCGGCGAGCACATGGAGGTGGACATGCTCGAGCGGCTGCCCACACCATGGGGCCTGGTCCGCTCGGGCGTCGCGCCCGACCACCCCAAGATCAAGTCGGTCACGCGCATCTACGAGAAGACCGCCGCGCACCCGCGCTTTCGCTACTTCGGCAACGTCAACTTCGGCGAGCACGTTTCGCGCGAGGAGCTGCTGGAGCACTATCACGCGGTCGTGTACGCCACCGGCTCGCCGTCGGACCGGCCGCTGGGCATCCCCGGAGAAGAGCTGGCCGGCTCGCACGCCGCCACCGAGTTCGTGGGCTGGTACAACGGCCACCCCGACCACACCGACCTGGAGGTCGACCTGACCACCGCTTCCAGCGGCGGTGCCGCGGCCGAGCGCGCCGTGGTGGTGGGCAACGGCAATGTCGCCATCGACGTGGCGCGCATGCTGGTGCTGGCGCCGGCCGAGCTCGCCCCCACCGACACCGCCGATCACGCGCTGGAGGTGCTCGCCGCCAGTCAGGTGCGCGAGGTGGTGGTGGTCGGCCGTCGCGGTCCCGCGCAGGCAGCGTTCACCAACCCCGAGCTGCTGGAGCTGGGCGAGCTGGCCGACGCCGACGTGATCGTCGACTCCGACGAGCTGGAGCGCGCGCTGGCCACGCATGACGCCGACGCCGAGCAGGACGCCACCGCCCGTCGCAACGTGGAGATCCTGCGCGACTACGCCGAGCGCACACCGCAGGGTCACGCAAAGCGAATCGTGCTGCGCTTCCTGCTCTCGCCGGCAGCGCTGCTGCCCGACAGCCATGGGCGCCTGGGCGCGGTGGAGTTCGTTCGCAACGAGCTCGTGCCCGGCCCCGCTGGTGGCCTGCGCGCGCAGGCCACCGACGAGCGCGAGACGATCCCCGCCGGCCTGGTGTTCAGGGCGATCGGCTATCGCGGGGTGCCGCTGCCGGGCGTACCGTTCGACGAGCGCTCAGCCGTCATCCCCAACGACGCAGGGCGGGTCAAGGACTCGGACACGGGCGCGGCACTGCCGGGCGAGTATGTGGTGGGCTGGATCAAGCGCGGACCCTCCGGCGTGATCGGCACCAACAAGAAGGACGCCCAGGAGACCGTCGATGCCATGCTGGCCGACCTGACGGCAATTGGAAACACCAACGGCGCCTCACCCGCCCACGAGCAGGAGCACGTACCCAGCGAACCGGACGCCGCCGCGGTGGAGGAGCTGCTGCGCTCCAGGCAACCCGAGCTGATCACCTACGCCGGCTGGGAAACCATCGACCGCCACGAGCGCTCTCTGGGCGAGGTCAGTGGCAGGCCGCGCGTGAAGCTGACGAGCATCGAGGAGTTGCTACGCGTGGCCGCCGCGGAAAGCCCTTAGGTAGCACCACTCGCGCGGGTAGGGTCTCCCTGTCGTCTCACGCACCGCGTCCGTCTGGCAGACTGTCGCGCACAGGGCCCCGATAGCTCATCTGGTAGAGCGCCGGACTTTTAATCCGGTGGGGCGGGTTCGAGTCCCGCTCGGGGCATGGTCCTAGTAGGACCTGCCGTAGCGATCCTCAGACCTGCGCCCGCCGCCCCGCCCAAGGCAGCGCCTGCTCCAACTGCCCGGCCAGCGCGATCAGCGAGGCCTCCTGCCACGGCCCAGCCGTCAGCTGCACACCAACCGGCACACCCGCGTCGGTCTGGTGCAGCGGCAGACTCACAGCGGGAAGCCCGGTGACGTTGCCAAACGCGGTGAACGACACGCTTGCCACCACGTCGAACACCGGCTGGTCGGGCGTGGCGTGCTGGGCGGCCATCACCGCGCCGGCCTGCGGCGGCAGGATCGCGGAGGTGGGCGTGAGCAGCACGTCGAAGTCGCGGCCCCAGCGTCCCACCTCGCGGCGGCTGAGCAGCTCCAGCGTGCGCGCCGCCAGCACGTAGTCGTAGGCGCCCGTTCTCGCCGGCCAGCGCGCGCTGATGTGCGATGTGCGGCTCCACCGCCGACCAGTTCACGCCCTCGTAGTCGGCCAGGCCGCCCTGTGTGAGCGCGATGAACGGCGGCACCATCTCTTCGGAGATGGTCGGAACCTCCACCTCCTCCACCGAATGACCCAGCGCTTCAAGCGCCGCGGCTGCAGCGCGGGCGCCGGCCGTGCACTCCTCCGCGGTGGGGATGCCCAGCGGCGCCTGTGCCATCAGCCCGATGCGCAGTTTGCTCGGCGTGGCGCCCACCTCCCGCGCGAACGGCCGCGTGGGAGCGGGCGCGTTGTACCAGGCGCACGGGTCGAAGTAGGCGATCTCATCCAGCACCGCCGCCGCGTCGGCCACCGTGCTGGCCACCACGCCCTCCACCACAGCGCCCAGCCAGCTCTGCGCCAGGCGCGGCACGCGGCCACGGCTCGGCTTCAGCCCCACCAGGCCGCAGTAGGAGGCCGGGATGCGGATCGATCCGCCGCCGTCGTTGGCGTGGGCGATGGGGAACATGCCGGCCGCAACGGCAGCAGCCGCGCCACCGCTGGAGCCGCCCGGCGAGCGCTCCAGGTCCCACGGGTTGCGGGTGATGCCGTAGCGGCTGTTCTCCGCCACCGTGATCACGCCGAACTCGGGGGTGTTGGTGCGTCCGCACAGCACGAAGCCGGCCTTCACCAGCGCGTCCACCACCAGCTCGCTCTGCTCGCTCACTCCACTTGGCCCGCCGTTCGAGCCGTAGGTGACCGGCCAGCCGGCCACCGGGGTGAGGTCCTTGATCGGCAGCGGCACGCCCAGGAACGGCGCGCTCTCCCCCGCCGCCAGTCGCCGGTCGGCCTCGATTGCCGCTTCGCGCGCCGCCTCGTCGTCGCGCCAGATCACAGCGTTGACCTGCGGGTTCAGCGCGTCCACCGCATCGATGCACGTTCCCAGCAGCTCCACCGCCGACAGCTCGCGTGCGCGCAGCGCAGCCGCCAGCTCCAGCGCCGGCGTGGAAGGACCGAGCTCAGCCATGGCGCGACACTACCAGCAGCCCCTCGGCCAATGTCGTTCGTGTTACTCGGCGCTGCTGAACTGCACGATCGCAACGCCGAGCATTACCAGGCCGAGCAGCGCCACCACCGCTGCCTCCATCAGGCCGGGCACGCGCCAACCGAACCACGTCACACCGGGCGCCAGCGCCTGGCGCGCCGCCTCGCTGATCTTGATGTGGGCGAAGATGATCCGGCGCATCGGATCGACCGCGTAGGTGAGCGGGTCAAGGCGCGTGAGCAGCGACAGCCACCCCGGCTGGCCGGTCACCGGGAACATGGCGCCGGACAGGAAGTACATCGGCATGATCGCCATCTGCATCAGCGCCATGAACGACTGCATCTGCTTGATGCGCGCCGCCACCATCACCCCGAACGCGGTGATGGCAAAGGCCAGCAGCAGCTGCAGCGCGAACACCTCGATGATCATCACCGGCGCGTAGGGCACGCCCACCAGGCCAGCCAGGCACAGCACGATCACGCCCTGCAGGCCGGCCACGGTGGCGCCGCCGAAGCACTTGCCCAGCACCAGCGAGCTGCGGCGCACGGGCGCCACCATCATCTCGCGCAGGAAACCGAACTCGCGGTCCCACACGAGCGAGGCGGCGGAGAACATGGCGGTGAACATCACCGCCATGCACAGCACCCCGGGGAACACGAACGTGCGCAGGTTGACCCCGTGCGTGCCCGCCGAGGCCAGCCGCGAGAGGCCGGTGCCGAGCACGAACAGGAACAGGAACGGCTGCATCAGCGACGTGAGGATGCGCATGCGGTCGCGGCTGAAGCGGATCAGCTCACGCTTCCACACAACCTTGATCGCCCGCAGCTCGCCGCGCGCGCTGCGCGTCGGCACGCGCACGCGCGCCAGCTCGTGCTCGCGTGGCATCTCCGGCGCCGGCGGGTGACCCTGCTGCGATGTGGTCTCGGTGGCCATCAGCGGCTCATCATCCGCGCCATGTTGCGCAGTTGATCGTTCTGGCCGGCCTCGGCGTCGCGGATGGTGGTGCCGGTGTAGGCCATGAACACGTCGTCCAGCGACGGGCGCGACACGCTGACCGCGCGGATCGGCTGGCTGAGCTCGGCGAACAGGCGCGGCACGAAGTGCTCGCCGGAGCTGACGCCGAACGTGACCTGACCCTCGGCCACCGTGGCCTCGATGTCGAAGCGCTCGCGCAGCTCCGCGATCGCCGCCTCGTCATCGTCGGTCTCGATCTGCACGCGGTCCTTGCCCACGCTTGCCTTCAAGCGCCTCGGGTGTGTCGAGCACGATGATCTTGCCCTGGTCCATGATCGCGATGCGATCGCAGTACTCGGCCTCGTCCATGTAGTGGGTGGTGAGGAAGATGGTGATGTCCTCGCGCGCCTTCAGCTCGCGGATGTAGCGCCAGATCGAGCTGCGCGTCTGCGGATCGAGGCCCACCGTAGGCTCGTCCAGGAACAGCACGCGCGGGGAGTGCAAGCAGTCCGCGCGCGATCTCCAGGCGCCGCTTCATGCCGCCCGAGAACGTCTTCACCAGGCTGTCGCGGCGGTCCCACAGTCCGACCATCTCAGTCACCTGGCGCATGCGCTCGGCCACCACCCCGCGCGGCACGCCGTACAGCTCGGCGTGCAGACGCAGGTTCTGCTCGGCAGTGAGATAGCCGTCGAGCGTGGTGTCCTGGAAGACCAGGCCGATGTTGCGCCGGACCTCGTCGCGTTCGCTGACCACGTCGTGCCCGGCCACCAGCGCCGAGCCGCCGTGGGCCGCACCAGCGTGCACAGCATGTTGATGGTGGTCGACTTGCCCGCGCCGTTGGGGCCCAGGAAGCCGAACATCTCGCCCTGGTGGACCTCAAGCTCGATGCCCCGCACCGCTTCCACCTCGTCGTAGCGCTTGACCAGCCCTTTGACGGACACGGCGGCAGCGGAGCGGGGCTCCGTGGCGTTTGCTTGGCTCACTTCTCTACCGTATCGCCCTCAACGTCTCCGTCGGCCAGGATCCGGTAGAGGTCCCTGCGGGTGGAACTGAGCACCTCGCCGGCGCTCGAGATCTGGGCCTCGCTGCCGGTGCGGATCACCTGCGTGAACGCGAACGCAACCTCGCGCATCAGCCGGCCGAGCTCGTGCGCGTTGCCGCTGTACTCCTCGCCCATCTCATCCCACGGCGCCGGCCGCTCGCTGCCGCGCTCGTCCACGAACTTCGGCCGGCGTCGGTGATGGCGAACAGCTTGCGCCCGTCGATCTCCTGCGAGCGGATCAGGCCCTCGTCCTCGAGCTGCTGCAGCGCCGGGTAGACCGAGCCCGGGCTCGGGCGCCACACCTGCTGCGCTGCGCTCCTGGACCTCCTGCATGATCTGGTAGCCGTTGCGCGGCTCCTCCGCCAGCAGCAGCAGCGCCGCCGTGCGGATGTCTCCACGGCGCGCCTTGCGTCCGCGTCCGCGCGGTCCGCCGCGGTGTCCGAAGCCACCGAACGGACCTCCGAACTCTCCACGGGGGCCGTAGGCGAAGTGGCGTACGTGATGGGCTGCGCCGTGCCTGTGGGGCCTGCAACCGCCCTCTGTCTCTGTTGAATGATCATCTTGCGAAAACATATCTTGCTCCTATCGTGAACTATCTAAGTACGATCACGATATATCGTTAGAACAGATTCGTCAAGTCCTCACCCCAAGAATTGAGGGCGGCACTTCGGCAAGCGCTCCCCGCAACCCCCGCTACCGACACCCCCAGCGGCTACTGCAAATGCGGAATCCAGGAGGTGCAGATGCGGAAAATAAGGTGGGTTAAGTGCGGAAAACAGCTACGATGCCTCAATGCCTGCAACACTTTCCGCAATCGTCGAGAGACGGCTCGCAGAGGTGGTCCTGAGCCGCCTACACGACGAGCCCGTCGTGGTCTTGCAGGGCCCTCGAGCAGTTGGTAAGTCAACTTTGTTGAGGGAGCTCGCGGGCTCGCTGGGATCAGGCGGGGACCGCGTCGAGATAGTCGACCTCGACGATCTGGCTACGCGCGAAGCGGCCGCGGCAGATCCTGCGCTGTTCGTGCAAGGCCCATCGCCAATCATGATCGACGAGTTCCAGCATGTCCCAGAGCTGCTGGATGCGATCAAGTCAGAGCTCAACCGAGATGGGGCACCGGGCAGGTTCGTGCTGACAGGCTCGACCCAGTATGCGGCGCTTCCTGCCACCGCCCAGGCGCTTACGGGGCGGGCGCATCTGATCGATGTGCTCCCGCTCTCACAAGGGGAGATCGCAGGCAGCAGGGAGAACTTCGCGGCAGCACTGCTGAATGATCCTCTCTCCCTTGTGAGTTTGCAGGCACCGGCCACTCCCCGCGCGGAGTACATCCGACGCGTGGTCGCAGGTGGATTTCCATCTGCTCTGCACCGTTCTAGCCCTACAAGCCGTACACGTTGGTTCGATGACTACGTTCGACTCGTCGTGGAACGCGATGTGATGGATCTCAGCCGTGTGCGTCAACGACGCCAGCTGCCGCTTCTACTTCGCCAATTGGCCAGTCAAACCGGCCAGGTCCTCAACATCGCAGAACGCCTCGGTCGCGCTTGGCATCGAGAAGTCCACCGCAGAGAACTACACCAAGCTGCTGGAAGCGGTCTTTCTCATCCAACGACTCCCTGCGTGGGGCACCACGCTCGGCTCGCGCGTTGCCGCCTCCCCCAAGATCCACATGGTCGACAGCGGGCTCGCCGCATACCTGCTGCGCCTCTCCGAAAGCAGGCTGGCGGCCGCCTCCGCGCAGTCGCTCACCGAGTTCGGCCACCTGCTGGAGACCTTCGTCGTTGGGGAGATCTGCCGGCAGCTGGACTGGCTGGAAGCTCCTGTGCACAGGGGCCACTGGCGCACGCGCACAGGCGAGGAGATCGACCTCGTCCTCGAACGCGAAGACGGCAAGATCGTGGCCGTGGAGGTCAAGGCCGGCTCGCGCGTACGTGCAAGTGAGCTGGGCAGTCAGATAGAGCTCGCCCGCAAGCTGGGAGACCAGTTCCTGGCCGGCGTGACGCTGTACACCGGAACCCGCGCCTACACACATGAGGCCAACTTCCACGTCATCCCGATCGATCGCCTGTGGCGATCAACCGCGTGACTTGCTTCAGCTAGTGCCTGAAGTGCCGACGGTCCGTAAAGACCATGGCAATACCGGCGGCGTTGGCCGCGTCCACGACCTCGCCGTCGCGCATCGATCCGCCGGGCTGGATGATCGCGCTGACGCCTGCGTCGATGGCCAGCTGCGGGCCGTCGGCGAACGGGAAGTACGCGTCTGAGGCGAGCGCCGAGCCGGCCAGCAGCTCGGGCTGGAAGGCCTGTGCCTTCTCCACGGCGATGCGCACGGCGTCCACGCGGCTCATCTGCCCGGCGCCGATGCCGATGGTGGCGCTCGAATCGGTGCCCTCGCCGTGGGCGATCACGATGGCGTTGGAGCGCACGTGGCGGCAGACGGGCCAGGCGAACAGCATCGCCTGCCACTCCTCCTCGGTGGGCTCGCGGGCGCTGGCGACGCGCATCTGCGCGCGGGTCTCGGAGACCACGTCGCGGCTCTGCACCAGCTGCCCGCCGATCACGGGCTTGGCTTTCGACCTCGCGTGGACGGCGCGGGCCAGTGCGCCAGCGAGAGCAGGCGCACGTTCTTCTTGGCCTGCAGCGATCTCCAGCGCTTCGGCGTCGTAGCCGGGCGCGAGCAGCACCTCGATGAACTGTCCGCCGAGCGCCTCGGCGAAGGCCTGGTCGACACGGCGGTTGACGGCGATCACGCCGCCGTAGGCGCTCTGCGGGTCGCACGCAAGCGCACGCTCGTAGGCCTGCTGGCCGCTGGGCCGATGGCGCAGCCGCAGGGGTTGTTGTGCTTGACGATCGCGCACGCGGCTCGGTCGAACTCCTCGACCAGCTCGCGGGCGGAGCTGAGGTCGAGCAGGTTGTTGAACGACAGCTCCTTGCCGTGCAGCTGCTCGACGCCCGCCAAGCAGGTGCGTGGTGGCGCCGGCCGCGCGTAGTAGGCGGCCTGCTGGTGGGGGTTCTCGCCGTAGCGCAGGTCGCTGACCTTCTCGTAGGTGTCGCGCCAGCTGGCGCGGGAAGCCGTCGTCGGGTCGCGCGCGGCGAACCAGGTGGAGATCGAGGCGTCGTAGCGGGCGGTGCAGGCGAACGCCTTGCCGGCCAGGCGTTTGCGCGTGTGCCAGCGACAGGCGCCCGTCGACTCGCGCAGCTCCTCCAGCACGCGGCTCGTAGTCGGCCGGGTCGACGACCACGGCCGCGAACGGGCTGTTCTTGGCTGCGGCGCGGATCATGGTGGGGCCGCCGATGTCGATGTTCTCGATCGATCTCCTCGTCGGTTGCGTCGCCGCGCGCGACCGTCTGCTCGAACGGGTACAGGTTCACGCATACGAGGTCCACCTGCTCGATCTGCTGCTCCTCGGCCGCGCGCAGGTGCGAGTCCTGGTCGCGGCGCGCCAGCAGTCCCGCGTACAGGCGCGGGTGCAGCGTCTTGACGCGCCCGTCCATGATCTCGGGGAAGCCGGTGAAGTCCTCGATCGAGCGCACCGCGATGCCGGCGTCGGCCAGCGCCTGGCGGTGCCGCCGGTGGACACGATCTCCACGCCCAGCTCGGCGAGGCCCCGGGCGAACTCGACGATCCCGGTCTTGTCAGACACCGACAGCAACGCCCGGCGCAGCGAACCTCGCCCGGCTGCGCACGCTCGACCCCGGTTGGGCGGTCGGTCATGAGCTCACCGTCGAGGTCCATTCACCCGGGAGACTATCCCTCGCCGGCGCGGATCGCGATGCGGCGGGGGTTGCGCGGGATCGGCGGTCAGCGCGCCGCGCGCGAACAGCGCGACGGCGCGCGGCAGCAGCGAGTGCTCGAGCGGGCGCAGCGCCGCCAGCACCTCGCCCGGGCTCGCGCGCGTCGGGCAGCTCGACCGCGCGCTGCAGGATCACCGCGCCCGGAGTCCACGCCGGCGTCGACGAAGTGCACGGTCACGCCGAACACCTTGACGCCGTAGGCGAGCGCCTGCTCGATCGGCGGCAGCCGGGGAACGCGGGCAGCAGCGACGGGTGCACGTTGATGACCGCGCCCGGGAAGCGATCGAGGAACGCCGCGCCGAGCAGCTCCATGTAGCCGGCCAGCACCACCAGCCGCGTGCCGCGCTCGGTGAGCCACTGCGCAAGCGCCGCGTCGCGGGCGGCGCGGTCGGGGAAGTCGGCACGGGCGAACACCGCCGTGGGCACGCCACGATCCTCGGCGCGCTCGAGCGCCCGCACGCCGGCGACGCTGGAGGCCACCGCCACGATCTCGGCCTCGCCCCCGTGCACGGTGTCGAGCAGCGCCTGCAGGTTGGTGCCGCCTCCGGACACGAGCACGGCGATGGGCAGCTTCTGGGTCACGCGCCCGCCACCATAGCTGTGAGGTAAATCACAGAGCCCGCTCAGCGGGTGCCCTTCAATGGTCGTGAGGGCGGGGAGTCCTGATAATCGGACTCATAGGACGGACCAATGCTGTCAGCAATACTTGTCGCTCTCATCCTCATCGTCGGGCTGGCCTTCAGACTGCTCTCACGGCAGGACGGGGAGCTGATCTCCCGCCGCCCCTACAACAACCGCTACAGCGACGCCTCAGGCGCGCGCGACGACCACTTCGTCTAGGAACTGTTTTTAGGCGCTGACGAGCGGGAGGGACTGTCCCTCCCGTTCCAGGGAGTCCTTGCCCGCCGCGCCGTCGCTGCCGGCCAGCGGATAGTTGCCGCTGAAGCAGGCGTCGCAGTGGGTTTTAGGGCCGCCCACCCCGTCCCCGTTTGGCCCGGCGCGGACGGCCTCGTAGACGCCGTCGAGGGAGAGGTAGTGCAGCGAGTCGCAGCCGAGCTCGGCGGCGACCTCCTCGATGGTGCGCCCGTGGGCGATCATCTCCTCGCGGGTGGACATGTCGATGCCGTAGTGGCAGGGGTTCTTGATGGGCGGCGCGGAGATGCGCATGTGGATCTCCGCTGGCGCCGGCGTCGCGCAGCATCTGCACGATCTGGCGGGTGGTGTTGCCGCGCACGATCGAGTCGTCGACGACGATCAGGCGCTTGCCGGCGATGACCTCGGGCAGCGGGTTGAACTTGAGCCGCAGCCCGTGCTTGCGCAGCTCCTGGCCGGGCTGGATGAAGGTGCGCGCGACGTAGCGGTTCTTGACGAAGCCGTCGTCCTGCGGCAGGCCTGCGGCACGGGCGAGACCGCGGGCGGCGGGGTTGCCGGAGTCGGGCACCGCGATCACCAGGTCGGCCTCGACGGGCGCCTCGCGCCACAGGATCTCGCCCATGCGCCCGCGCGCCACCTGCAGCACCTGGTCGTTCATGCGCGAGTCGGGCCGGGCGAAGTAGATGTACTCGAACACGCAGAACGCGCGCCGCTGGCCGGGGGCGACCATGCGGCTCTCCAGGCCGTCGGGGCCGAGCGTGACGATCTCGCCGGGCTCGCACGTCGCGCAGCCGCTTGGCGCCGATGATGTCGAACGCGCAGGACTCGCTGGCGACGCAGTAGCGAGTCTCGTGCTCGGCGGCGGGATCGCCCTCCTCGGGCGCACCCTCGATCGCGCCGAGCGCCAGCGGGCGCAGGCCGTGCGGGTCGCGGAAGGCGACCACGCGGTCCTTGGTCATGACCACGATCGAGAAGGCGCCGCGCAGGCTGCGGCAGCACGTCGGCGATGGCGTCCTCGACGCGCTCGGCGGGGTGGGTGGCGATCATGGCGGCGATGATCTCGGAGTCGGAGGTGGAGCTGAACGTGACGCCGCGCTCGAGCAGCTCCTCGTGCAGCTCCACCGCGTTGATCAGGTTGCCGTTGTGCGCCAGCGCGACCTCGCGGCGTGAGCCGTTGGTGCCCTCCGAGCGCTGCACCGGCTGGGAGTTCTCCCAGGCGTTGGAGCCGGTGGTGGAGTAGCGCACGTGGCCGATCGCCAGCTCGCCGGCCAGCGTGCGCAGGTCGTTCTCGGTGAACACCTGGCTGACGAGCCCCAGCTCGCGGCGGGTGATGATGTGCCCGCCGCGGTCGGCTGCGGCGATGCCCGGCCGACTCCTGTCCGCGGTGCTGCAGGGCGTACAGCGCGAAGTACGACAGACCGGGACACCTCGTGACCGGGCGCATAAAGTCCGAACACTCCGCACTCGTCGCGCGGTCCGTCACGCATCGTCCCACACAGTCTAGCAAGAGATCGGCGAGCCGCACTGTGGGCGTCGGCGAGTCTCCGCGAGCGTGGCGTCCAGGATCGACGTGGCGCCCGAGTGGGAGATCGCGAGCGAGTGGCCGCCGACCGTGCCCAGCGTGCGCAGCGGCGCGTGACGGCCCAGCTCCTCAGCGCGGCGGCGGTGCCGCTGACGATGAAGCCACCCGGCCCCTCGCCGAAGAGGGTGACCGCCACGGCCGCGGCAACCGGCGACACCGACCCCCGGCCAGGATCGGACGGCGGGATCGTTTCCCAGAAATCCTCTCCCAGCTGCACCTGAGCGCCAAGTTTGCCGGCCAGGCAGCACTCGGCCAGCGCCACCGCCAGCCCGCCCTCGGCGATGTCGTGGGCGCTCGACAGCTCGCCGGCGCGCACCGCGTCGCGTACGGCTGCCTGGGTGGCGCGGATGGCGTCGATGTCGAAGTGGGGCAGCCCGTCGGGCAGCGGCCGACCGTGCAGCTTGTGCAACTCGCTGGCCTGGAGCGACGGGGCGAACGGACCGACCAGCGCGATCCGATCGCCCGCGCGCGCGAAGCCCAGCTGGGCTGAGCGACGAGCGTCGGGGAGCTTGCCGACCATGCCGATCACCGGCGTGGGGTAGATCGGGCCGCTCGCGCCCTCGTTGTACAGGGACACGTTGCCGCCGACGATCGGCGCGTCCAGCGCCCGGCAGGCCTCGCCCAGCCCGTTGACCGCCTCGGTCAACTGCCACGCGATGTGCGGCTTCTCCGGGTTGCCGAAGTTGAGGTTGTTGGTGGTGCCCAGCGGCTGCGCGCCCACGCACGCCAGGTTGGCCGCGCACTCCAGCACCGCCTCCACAGTTCCGCGGTGCGGGTCGGCCGCCACCCGGCGCCCGTTGCAGTCGATCGACACCGCCAGCGCGCTGCCATCCGGCAGCAGCAGCACCGCCGCGTCCGCCTGCTCGGGGCGGCGCACGGTGCGGGACTGCACGATCGAGTCGTACTGCTCGAACAGCGGCCTGCGCGAGGCGAGGTTGGGGCTGGCCAGCAACGCCAGCAAAGTCTCGGTGGGGCCGGCTTCCTCGCTCAGCGTGGCGGTCGGCGCTGGGTAGATCGGCTGCGCCGGCTTGCGCGGATACACGTCATACAGCGGGCAGTCGTCCACCAGCGCGCGCACCGGCATGTCGCCCACCAGCTCGCCGTCGTCGAACACGCGCATGCGCTCGGTGTCGGTGACTGTGCCGATCGCCGAGCCGTTCACCTCCCACTTCTCGCACAGCGCCATCACCGCCTCCACGTTGTGCGGCTCCACCACGCACAGCATTCGCTCCTGGGACTCGCTCACCATCACCTCGAACGGCTCCATGCCCTGCTCGCGCCGGGGGACGCTTGCGATGTCGATGTCGATGCCCACCTCGCCTTTGGAGGCCATCTCCGACGCCGACGAGGTCAGCCCCGCCGCGCCCAGGTCCTGCAGCGACACGATCAGGCCGCGGTCCAGCAGCTCCAGCGAGCACTCCAGCAGCTTCTTCTCCTCGAACGGATCGCCCACCTGCACGGTCGGGCGCTTGGCGTCATCGCCCTCGCCCAGCTCGGCCGAGGCCAGCACCGAGGCGCCGCCGATGCCGTCGCGGCCGGTGGACGCGCCGAACAGGATCAGCACATTGCCCGGACCGGCGGCCGCGCTGCGGATCAAGCGCTCACGCGGGGCCAGGCCCAGCGCCATCGCGTTGACCAGGCAGTTCTGCTCGTACGGACCCTCGAAGTACACCTCGCCGCCCACCGTGGGCACGCCGATCGAGTTGCCGTAGTGGCCGATCCCCGACACCGCGCCGTCGAGCAGGTAGCGCACGCGACGATCCTCGCCCGGGGTTGCGCCCACATCGCCGAAGCGCAGCGAGTCAAGCACCGCGATCGGCCGTGCGCCGATGGCGAAGATGTCGCGCAGGATGCCGCCCACGCCCGTGGCCGCGCCCTGGAACGGCTCGACCGCGCTGGGGTGATTGTGGGACTCGACCTTGAACGCGCACACCAGCCCGTCGCCCACGTCCACCGCCCCCGCGTTCTCGCCGGGCCCCATCACCACGTGCTCGCCCTCGGTGGGCAGCGCGCGCAGCAGCTTCTTGGAATGCTTGTAGGCGCAGTGCTCGCTCCACAGCAGCGAGTACATCGCCAGCTCGACTTGATTGGGCAGACCGTCCTGCTTCTCGCAGATCAGCTCGTACTCCTGTGCGGTCAGCCCCAGCGCCTGCGCGTCGGCGACCGTTGGCAGCGTGGTGGTCTCGCCGCTCATCGCGCGAGCGCGCCCTCGACGCTCATGCGCATCGACTCGAAGATCTTCAGCCCGTCGGCCGACCCGCCGACAAGCTCGTCCACGGCGTGCTCGGGGTGGGGCATCATGCCGAACACATTGCCGCGCTCGTTGCACACGCCAGCGATGTCGGCGACCGAGCCGTTGAAGTTCTCGCCGGGCGCGTAGCGCAGCACGAACTGGCCGCAGCGGTCCATCGCTTCGAGTGTGGGCTCATCGGCGTAGTAGCGCCCCCAGCAGTGCTTGGCGGGGATCGACAGCCGTTCGTCCAGCGCGCACGCCTGAGTGAACGAGCCGCCGCTGTTGAGCACCTCCAGCTGCACCTGGCGAAACGTGAATCGCAGGTTGGCGCTGGGCAGCAACGCACCGGGCAACAGCCCCGCCTCGCACAGCACCTGAAAGCCGTTGCAGATCCCCAGCACCAGCCCGCCGTCGTTTGCGAACTCGATCACCGACTCCATCACCGGCGAGAAGCGCGCGATCGCACCGGCGCGCAGGTAGTCGCCGTAGGAGAAGCCGCCGGGCACCACGATCGCGTCGGCGCCCTTCAGGTCGCGGTCTCCGTGCCAGAACAGCTCCGCGTCGGCCACCCGGCGGGCGGCGTTCAGCGCATCCACCTCATCGCAGGAGCCGGGAAACTGGAGAACCCCGAACAGCACGTCAGCTGCCGTCGAGAAGCTGGATCTCGTAGTCCTCGACGAGCGGGTTGGCGAGCAGCTTCTCGCACATGCCCTCCAGCTGCGAGGTGTCCTCCACGTCTAGCTCAACCAGGCGGCCGATGTGCACGTTGGCCACTCCGTCGAAGCCGAGTGCGGGAAGCGCGCGCTCTACGGCTACGCCCTGGGGATCGAGGATGCCTGCCTTGGTGCGGATCAGTACCCGCGCCCTCACGCCGAGGCCCCGGCCCCGGAGCGCTCCAGCCATGCCTGGAAGGGCTGCCCGGTGATGCGCTCGTAGGCCTCGATGTAGCGCGCGCGGGTGCCCGCCACCACGTCGTCGGGGATCGCCGGCGCGGGCGGCTTCTTGTCCCAGCCGCTGGCAGAGGCCCAGTCGCGCACGTACTGCTTGTCGAAGCTCGGCTGCCCACGACCTGGCTCGTAGGTGTCTGCCGGCCAGTAGCGCGAGGAGTCGGGCGTGAGCACCTCGTCGCCCACCACCAGCGTCTTCGCCGGATCGCTCTCGTCGATGCCGAACTCGAACTTGGTGTCGGCCAGGATCACGCCGTTGGCGCGCGCGTGCTCGGCGGCGAACGAGTACAGCTCGATCGACACGTCCGCCACCTTCTGCATCAGCTCGCGGTCGCCCACCAGCTCGGCCGCCTTGTCGAAGTCGATCGCCTCGTCGTGGCCCACGTCCGCCTTGGTGGACGGCGTGAAGATCGGCTGCGGCAGCTGCTCGGACTCGCGCAGGCCGGGCGGCAGCTCGATGCCGGACACCTTGCCGGTGGCCTGGTAGTCCTTCCAGCCGGAGCCGGTGATGTAGCCGCGCACCACGCACTCCACCGGCAGCATCTTCAGCGCCTTCACCACCAGCGCGCGGCCGCGCTCGGACTCGGGAACGCCGTCGGTGCCCGACAGCAGGTGGTTGGCCACGATGTGTCCCGTCTTCTCGAACCAGAACACCGACAGGCCGGCGAGCACCTTGCCCTTGTCGGGGATCGGCGTGGGGTGAACCGCGTCGTAGGTGGAGATCCGGTCGCTGGCCACCATCAGCAGGCGACGATCGCCGGGACTGCTCGCGTCCTCCGGCAGTTCGTACATCTCGCGGACCTTCCCGCGGGCAAGAAGTGTCAGGTCGGCGAGATCTGCAGTCACGTGGCGCGATGCTAGCAACGCCTGACGACCGAATGGCGGCGCGCTGCTGTGTCCTCGCTCGCTCAGGCGATCGCGTCGAGCCGCGCCATGATCTGCTCGGCGTGACGGACGTAGTGGGAGTAGTCGAAGATCCCGTCCAGGTCGAGACCCTGCGCACGCTCGTCCTCGGCCAGCAGGTCGCGCAGCGGAACGCCCCGGTCCCAGGCGTACTGGGCGAGCTCCTGCACGGTCCGGTAGGCGTCGTCGCGGGAGGAGCCGGCCTCGACCAGCGCCAGCAGCACGCGCTGTGAGAACAGCGCGCCGTGCGTGAGCTCGAGGTTGGCGCGCATCCGCTCGGCGTCCACCGTCATGTCGCGCACCAGCGCAATGGTGCGGTGCTGCAGGTAGTCGATCAGGGTGGTGGAGTCGGGCAGGATCACGCGCTCCACGGAGGAGTGGGAGATGTCGCGCTCATGCCACAGCGCCACGTTCTCGATCGCCGCCTGGGCGTTGCCGCGCAGCACCCGCGCGAGCCCTGAGATCTGCTCGCTCTTGATCGGGTTGCGCTTGTGCGGCATCGCCGAGGAGCCCTTCTGTCCGGCGCGAAACGGCTCCTGGGCCTCGCGCACCTCGGTGCGCTGCAGGTGGCGCAGCTCGGTGGCGAAGCGCTCCAGGCCGGCGGCGGCCAGCGCGATGGCGCTCAGCAGCTCGGCGTGGCGATCGCGCGGCACCACCTGTGTGGAGACGTCCTCGCGCGCCAGCCCCAACCGGTCCAGGACTTTGCTCTCGAACTGGGGGCTGGTGGCCGCATAGGTGCCCACCGCGCCGGACAGCGCGCCCACGGCCACCTGCTCGAAGGCACGGTCCAGGCGCACGGCGTTGCGATGGGCCTCGAAGGCGAAGCCGGCCAGCTTGATCCCAAACGTGGTGGGCTCGGCGTGCACGCCGTGCGTGCGGCCCACGCACAGGGTGCCCGCGTGCTCGCGCGCGCGCGCCGCGAAGGCGGCCACCAGTTCGTGCGCGCCGGTGGCGATCGCCTCGCCGGCGGCGTGCAGCTGCAGCGCGAGGGCGGTGTCGAGCACATCGGAGGAGGTCAGCCCGAAATGGATCCAGCGGCCTGCCTCTCCAGCGGACGTGGCCAGCACGTCGACGAAGGCGGCCACGTCGTGGTCGGTCGTGCGCTCGCGCTCATTCACCTCGGCCACCGTGAACGTGGCCGCGCGGATGGCGTCGAGATCGGTCTCGCTGGGGCCGTCGGCGCCGAGCAGCGCGGGCAGCTCCTCGCAGGCGGCCACCTCCACGCGCCGCCAGCTCTCCATGCGGGCCTCGTCGGTCCACAGGTTGGCGAGCTCTGGGCGGGAGTAGCGGGCGATCACGTCAGCTGATTATCGCTGGCCGTCGGCCTCGGCGCGGGCGCAACCGGCAGGACGCGCTCAGGAGCCGAGGATCTGGGCGGCCAGGATGGCGGCGTTGCGGGGGTTGTCCAGCCCGACGCATGCCACCGGCACACCTGGGGGCATCTGCACGATCGAGAGGATCGCGTCCAGGCCGCCGGCGGCGGTCAGCCGGCCGGACAGCGGCACGCCGATCACGGGCAGGTCGGTGTGCGCCGCCACCGCGCCCGGCAGCGCAGCGGAGATGCCGGCGCCGGCGATGATCACGCGCAGCCCGCGCATGTGCGCGTTCTTGGCGTATTCGGCCACCAGGTCGGGCTCGCGGTGCGCGGACATCACGCGCATCTCGTGCAGGATGCCGCGCTCTTCGAGCTCTTTGGCGGCCTTCTCCATCGTCTCCATGTCGCTCTTCGAGCCCATCACGATGCCCACTCTCGGCGCGTCCACGTCGATGTCGTCGAGCTGGGCCTGCACTTCGGCCTCCTCCATCGGCTCCGGCACGAGCGAGATGCCGGGGCCTCCGGGGCGGCCTTCGTGGGCGGAGGATTGCGGAGTCTCGGGATCGTGCTCGCTCATGGACGGGAGCATACGCATCTGCCTACAGCGAAGAGATGAACTCCGCGATCGGGATCGCCGACAGCGTCTCGTAGCGGCCGGTGCCGCGCGAGCCCAGCTCCAGCGAAACCCGCGCCATCGTGGCCTCGTCGGGGGCCTCGACCACGGAGATGAAGTCGACGTGCCCGAGCGTGGCCCACTGTGCCTTGACGGTGGCACCGAGCTGCTCGACCTCTTTGTTGACCTCCTGGATGCGCTGCGGGTTGTTCTTGACGGTCTGTATGCCCTCGGGCGTGAGGGTCGAGAGCATGATGTAGGTGGGCATGGCTCCTCCGAATGGGTCGACGACGAGTAACCGGCCGCGATCAACGACCGCCTAACGCGGTTCTACCCGATTGTGCACCTGTGCGCCAGCCCTCTATGCGGAAGGTGTGGCGCCACCGGTCGCAGCCACGCCGTCGGTGACGCGCTCCAGCACGAGCTCGCCTTCGCGCGTGTCCACCTTCACCGAGTCGCCGGTGCGCACCTCGCCCTTCAACAGCGCCAGCGCCAGCCGGTCGATCAGCTGCTTCTGGATCACGCGCCGCAGCGGGCGCGCTCCATAGGTGGGGTCATAGCCCATGTTGCCGAGCATCTCGCGCGCGCTGTCGGTGAGGGTGAGCGCGATCCCGCGCTCGGATACCCGCTCGATCACCTGCGCCACCTGGATGTCCACGATCTCGGTCAGCTGCTCGCGTGAGAGCGCGTCGAAGCGCACGATGTCGTCGAGGCGGTTGATGAACTCCGGCTTGAAGTGCTCCAGCAGCGCCCCACGCGTCTGCGTGTCACTCGCCCCTGATGATTCGGTCCCCTCCCCCACCCTGATGTTCGAAGTCATGATCAGCACCGTGTTCTTGAAGTCCACCGTGCGCCCCTGCCCGTCGGTCAGGCGCCCGTCGTCCATCACCTGCAGCAGCGTGTTGAACACGTCCACGTGCGCCTTCTCGATCTCGTCCAGCAGCACCACCGCATAGGGGCGGCGCCGCACAGCCTCGGTCAGCTGCCCGCCCTCTTCGTAGCCCACGTAGCCGGGGGGCGCTCCGACCAGGCGCGACACGGAGTGTTTCTCCATGTACTCCGACATGTCGATGCGGATCATGGCGTCCTGCGAGTCGAACATGAACTCCGCCAGCGCGCGCGCCAGCTCGGTCTTGCCCACGCCGGTGGGTCCGAGGAACAGGAACGAGCCGATCGGCCGGTCGGGGTCCTGCAGGCCGGCGCGCGAGCGCCGCAGCGCGCTGGCCACGGCCTCGATCGCGTCGTCCTGGCCGACCACACGCTCGTGCAGGCGCTCCTCCATGTGCACCAGCTTCTCCGTTTCGCCTTCCATCAGGCGACTGACCGGGATGCCGGTCCAGCGCGCCACGACCTCGGCCACGTCGTCGGCGTCGACCTCCTCTTTGAGGAACACCGGGTGCGCGTCCCGTTCGGCCTCACCGCCGTTTTCGCGGGCTCTGGATTCCTGTTCGGCCAGCTGCTGTTCGAGCTGCGGGATGTCGCCGTGGCGCAGTTTGGCCGCACGGTTGAGGTCGCCTTCGCGCACCACCCGCTCCATCTCCGTGTTGGCCTGCTCCAGGCGCTCCTTGATCTCCGACACGCCGCCGATCGCTTCCTTCTCCTTCTCCCACTGCGCAGTCATCGCCTCCGCGCGGGCCTTGAGGTCGCCGAGCTCGCGCTCGATCGCCTCGCGCCGCTCCTTGGAGGCGGCGTCCTTCTCTTTGCGCAGCGACGTGCGCTCGATCTCCAGCTGCATCACGCGGCGGTCGACCTCGTCGATCTCGGTCGGCACCGAGTCGATCTCGATGCGGATCTTGGAAGCGGCCTCGTCGACCAGGTCGATCGCCTTGTCGGGCAGGAAGCGGTCGGCGATGTAGCGGTGCGAGAGCGTGGCGGCGGCGATCAGCGCGCTGTCCTGGATGCCCACTTTGTGGTGCACCTCATAGCGCTCCTTCAGCCCGCGCAGGATCGCGATCGTGTCCTGCACGGTCGGCTCGCCGACCATCACCGGCTGGAAGCGGCGCTCGAGCGCGGCGTCCTTCTCGATGTACTTGCGGTACTCGTCGAGCGTGGTGGCGCCCACCGCGCGCAGTTCCCCGCGCGCCAGCATCGGCTTGAGCAGATTGGACGCGTCGACCGATCCCTGCGCGGCGCCGGCGCCCACGATCGTGTGCAGCTCGTCGAGGAACAAGATGATCGCGCCTTCGGCGTCCGAGACCTGCTTGAGCACGCCCTTCAGCCGCTCCTCGAACTCGCCGCGGTAGGCCGCGCCGGCGATCAGCGAGCCCATGTCCAGCGCGATCACGCGCCGCTCGCGCAGCGTCTCGGGCACGTCTCCGGAGACGATCCGGCGCGCCAGGCCCTCCACGATCGCGGTCTTGCCCACGCCGGGCTCGCCGATCAGCACGGGGTTGTTCTTGGTGCGCCTGCTCAGCACCTGGATCACGCGCCTGATCTCCTCGTCGCGTCCGATCACCGGATCCAGCCGGCCCTGCTCGGCCATCTCGGTCAGGTCGCGGCCGAAGCGCTCCAGCGGGCTCTGCTCCTCATCGGGCGCCGTCTGTGCCATTGGGGTTCCACCGTTGGGGGTGTCATCGTTTCTCCTGTGGCTTGAATGGCGAGCGTGCGTCGGCCGCGCGCACCAGCTCGAGGCCGCCGCGGTAGGGGACTGTCAACTCCGCGCGGAAGGAGCGGCGCACCTGCTCCAGCTCTTCGGCCAGGCGCACCTGCGCCTGCAGCGCCTGCACCTCGATCTCCTCGATGCGCGCGTGCATGCTGTCGATCTCCTCCTCCAGGCGCAGCACGCGCTCGACGCCCGCGAGGTTGAGGCCGAGATCGGCGGTCATCTCCTGGATGCGCCTGAGCTTGTCGACGTCGTCCTGGGAGTACAGGCGCGTGCCCTTGGGCGAGCGCTGCGGCTCGATCAGCCCGCGCGCCTCGTACATGCGCAGCGTCTGCGGATGCATGTTTGCCAGCTCGGCGGCCACCGAGATCATGAACACGCCGCGGTCTGGTCTCACCTCGATGCGGGTCACGCGCTCGATTGCGGCATCGTCGGCCTCCTTCGTGGCCCTCTCGAACAGCTTCGCGCGGGGATCCTCGCCAAACGCCTTGGAGAGTCTCATCCACCGCCTTCTGCTGCTCCTTGCTGAGGTCCTTGGGCACGTCGATCACGAAGCGGTAGTGGATGTCGCCGCGGGCGCCTTTGCCGCTGAGCTTCGGTGGGCCCTCGCCGCGCAGGCGCTGGACGGTGCCGTGCGCGGTACCCGGACGCACGCGCAGCGTCTTGGTGCCGTTCAGCGTCGGCACCTGCACCTCGGCGCCACGCAGCGCCTCGGGGATGGTCAGCGGCACCTCCACTTCCAGGTTCTCGCCCTTGCGCGTGAACAGCGGCGAGGCCTCGACGTGGGTGATCAGGTAGAGGTCGCCGGGCGGGCCGCCCTGGCGGCCGGGCTCGCCCTTGCCCGGCAGGCGGATGCGGCTGCCCTCGCGTACCCCCGCTGGGATGTTCACACGCAGGCGCTTGACGGTGCGCACGGCGCCGGCGCCCTGGCAGGTCGGGCACGGATCCTCGATCACGGTGCCGGACGCCGCCGCAACGCGAGCACGGCTGGGAGATGGAGAACATGCCCTGGCCCTGTGTCTCGATGCCGCGCCCCTCGCAGCTTGGGGCACACGATCGGGGTGGTTCCGGGCTTGGCGCCGGTGCCGCGGCAGGTCGGGCAGGTCTGCGTGCATCGGCACCTGCAGCGGCACCTGCGCGCCCTTGACGGCCTGGTCGAAGGTGATCGTCACCTGCGCCTCCAGGTCGGCGCCCTTCTCGGCGCGCGGTTTGGTGCGCACGCGCCGGCCGCTGGTCGAGCCGCCGAACAGGTTCGACAGGATGTCGCCCATCGAGGCGCGCGTCGAAGTCGAAGTTGCCGAAGCCGCCGAAGCCGCCGCCGGGCCCCGCGCCGGTGGTGAACGGTCCGCTGCCGCTGTCGTACTGCTTGCGCTTCTCGGGGTCGCCCAGCACGTCGTGAGCCTGGGAGATCTCCTTGAAGCGCGCCTCGGCCTGCTTGTCGTCGGGGTTGCGGTCGGGGTGGTACTGGCGCGCGAGTTTGCGGTAGGCCTTCTTGATCTCCTCCGCGCGACGCTTTCTTGTCGACCCCGAGCGTCTTGTAGTAGTCGGGGCGCGTGGCCATTCGGGCTCCTCCCGCTACGCCGCCACGACCACGCGGGCGGGGCGGATGATGCTCTCGCCGAGCCGGTAGCCGGACTGGTAGACCTCGACGACGGTTCCGCTCGGCGCGCCGTCGGCGCCTGCGCGGCGGTGGCGACCGCCTCGTGCAGCGACGGGTCGAACTGCTCGCCCTCGGGCGAGAAGGACTCGATGCCGGCGCGCGCAAGCGCCGCCGACGAGCTCCGCTGCGCACGAGGCGCACGCCCTGCAGCAGCGGGTCGTCCTCGGTCGGCTGCCTCGAGCGCGCGGTCGAGGTTGTCAAGCGCCGGCAGCAGCTCCTTGGCGAGGCCCGTCACGCCGCGCTCTTGCGCGGCCGCTGCCTCGCGTGCGACACGCTTGCGGTAGTTCTCGAAGTCGGCCTGCGTGCGCTGCGCCAGCGCCAGGTATTCGTCGCGCTGGGTGGCCGTCCTCACGAGCTCGTCGAGGTCGCCCTCGATCTCGGCCGCCTCGTCGTCCTCGACACGCCTGTAGCCGACGGCTCGTGCGCACCCGGGCCGACATCCCCCGACGCCGACGCGCCGGGGGAGCGACTGATCTCGTCCTCGCCGACTGCTGTCCTGGTCGGGCACCTGCTGCGCTCGACTGTCTGGTCGATGTCGGTCATGGCGCTTATGCCTTCGGCTCGTCGACGACCTCTGCATCCACCACGTCCTCCTCGTCGGAGGTCGGACGAGGTCCCGCCCGCCCCGCCGTCGGCGGACGCGCCGTTGCCGGCGGCTGCGGCCTGCTCCTGGGCGCGCTGGTACATCGCCTCGGAGACCGCGTGGAAGGCCGTCTGCAGCGCCTCGGTCTTGGCGTTGATGTCAGCCGCGTCCTCGGACTCGAGCACCTCGCGCACCTCCTTGATGGCCTCCTCGATGCGGCCCTTGGAGTCGGCGTCGACCTGGTCGCCGAGGTCGGCCAGCTGGCGCTCGGCCTGGTAGGCGGCGTTCTCGCCGTTGTTGCGGGCCTCGGCCAGCTCGCGCGCCTTGCGGTCCTCCTCGGCGTGGGACTCGGCGTCGGAGACCATGTTCTTGATTTCCTCGTCGGAGAGACCGGAGCCGGCCTTGATCTCGATCTTCTGCTCCTTGCCGGTGCCGAGGTCCTTGGCCGACACGTTGAGGATGCCGTTGGCGTCGATGTCGAATGCGACCTCGATCTGCGGGATGCCGCGCGGCGCCGGCGGGATGCCGGTCAGCTGGAACTTGCCCAGCGACTTGTTGTACTGGGCCATCTCGCGCTCGCCCTGCAGCACGTGGATCTCCACCGACGGCTGGTTGTCCTCGGCCGTGGAGAAGACCTCGCCCTTGCGGGTCGGGATCGTCGTGTTGCGCTCGATCAGCTTGGTCATCACGCCGCCCTTGGTCTCGATGCCGAGCGTCAGCGGGGTGACGTCGAGCAGCAGCACGTCCTTGACGTCGCCGGCGAGCACGCCCGCCTGGATCGCCGCGCCGACCGCGACGACCTCGTCGGGGTTCACCCCGCGGTGCGGCTCTTTGCCGGTCAGCTCCTTGACCTTCTCCTGCACCGCCGGCGAGCGGGTCATGCCGCCGACGAGCACGATGTGGTCGATCTCCTTGACGCCCTTGTCTTTGGCGTCGTCCATCGCCTGGCGGACCGGCGCGACGACGCGGTCGAGCAGCTCGGAGGTGAGCTCGGCGAGCTTGGCGCGCGTGAGGCGCGTGTCGAGGTGCTTGGGCCCGGAGGCGTCGGCGGTGATGAACGGCAGGTTGATCTGCGTCTCCTGGGTCGTGGAGAGCTCGATCTTGGCCTTCTCGGCCGCCTCGTACAGACGCTGCAGCGCCATCGGGTCGGCGCTCAGGTCGATGCCCTGGGACTTCTTGAACTCCGACACGAGCCAGTCGACGATCGCCTTGTCGAAGTTGTCGCCGCCGAGGTGGTTGTCGCCGGCGGTGGACTTGACCTCGAACACGCCGTCGCCGATCTCCAGCACGGACACGTCGAACGTGCCGCCGCCGAGGTCGAACACGAGGATCGTCTGGTCGGACTCCTTGTCGAGGCCGTACGCCAGCGACGCGGCGGTCGGCTCGTTGATGATCCGCTTGACGTCGAGGCCGGCGATCTTGCCGGCGTCCTTGGTGGCCTGGCGCTGGTCGTCGTTGAAGTACGCGGGGACGGTGATCACCGCGCGAGTCGACGGCCTCGCCCAGATACGCTTCCGCGTCGGACTTCAGCTTCTGCAGGATCATCGCCGAGATCTCCGGCGGGGAGTGCTGCTCGCCGGCGGCTTCGACGCGCGCGTCGCCGTTGGGGCCGGAGACGACCTTGTAGGGGACGATCGACTCCTCCTCGTGCACTTCGGCCTCCTTGCGGCCCATGAAGCGCTTGATCGAGAAGACGGTGTTCTGCGGGTTGGTGACGGCCTGGCGCTTGGCGACGGTGCCGACGAGGCGCTCGCCGGAGGCGGCGAACGCGACGACCGACGGGGTCGTGCGGCCACCCTCGGAGTTCTCGATGACGGTCGGCTCGCCACCCTCCAGCACGGCCATGCACGAGTTCGTCGTGCCGAGGTCGATGCCTATGGTCTTGGCCATGTGAGTAATGCTCCTTCTAAGACGCTTTATAAATCTGAGTCTCAGTATGGCAGATTTTCTCTGGGGCTTCAACTGTCGCCTTGCCCCCCGCGCCGCGCTACCTTCTGCACATGGAGCATCGCGCCGCCCGTGCCGGTGAAGCCGCGGCTGCGCGGCGTGTCGCACGAGTACGCGTTCTTCGTCTCGCTGCGGCTGCGGGCGTGGCGCTGATCCTCGCCGCATCCGATGGCAAGGCCCGGCTGGCGGCCAGCGATCTACGCGTTCGCGGTGTCGGCGCTGCTCGGCACGAGCGCCCTCTACCACCGCGTCACCTGGCGCCCGAGCGGCACGCCGCTGGATGCGGCGCCTGGACCACTCGATGATCTTCGTGCTGATCGCCGGCACCTACACGCCCGTCGCGCTGCTGGCGCTGAAGGGCACGCTCGCCACGACGATCCTGATCGTCGTGTGGGCGGGCGCGCTCGGCGGGGTGATCTTCAAGCTGCTGCTGGATCGACGCGCCGAAGTGGCTGTTCGCGGCCGTCTACGTCGCGCTCGGCTGGGTGTCGGTGGCGGTCTTCGGCGAGCTGCCGGCGGCGATCGGCTGGCTGGGCGTGGCCGGGCTGGCGCTCGGCGGGCTGCTGTACACGCTCGGCGCGGTCGTCTACGCGAGCGGGCGGCCCGAACCCGTTGCCGAAGGTGTTCGGCTACCACGAGGTCTTCCACGCGCTGGTGATCGCCGCCGCGGCGCTGCACTACGCGGTGATCGCCTTCGCGGTCCTGCCGCGCGGCTGAGCTCGGCGTCGCGAGCTCGGGCACATCCGCGCCAGCGCGCACGCCCGCAGGCCGGGCGTGCGGGCGTGGCAGGTGCGCCGGCCGTGGCGCAGCAGGTTGACGTGCAGCTCGAGCTCCTGCCCGCGGCGGCGTCAGCGCGAGCATCTCGTCGTGCAGCTCCTCGAACGGAGCGCCCGGGCGCAGCAGCTGCAGGCGCATGCCGACCCGCGAGACGTGCGTGTCGACCGGCACGTCGCGGCAGGCCGTAGGCGAACAGCAGCACGCACGCGGCCGTCTTGCGCCCCACGCCCGGGCAGGGCCGCGAGGTAGTCGCGGGCCTCGTCGAGCGGCACGCGGGGCAGCCAGTCGAGCGACAGCTCGTGCGAGGGTCGCGCGGGTCGTCCGAGATCGCCTGCAGGATCGCCTGGATGCGGGCCGACTTCACCTTCGAGATCCCGCCCGGGCGGATCGCCTCCTCGACCTCGGCCAGCGGCGCGTCGCGCACCCGCTCCCAGCTGTCGGCAGCCGCTCGCGCAGGCGCAGGTAGGCGACGTCGCGGTTGCGGTCGTTGGTCGACTGCGAGAGGACCGTCAGGATCAGCTCGGCGATCGGCTGTCCGTGGGGCTGGCATCAGCGGCACGCCGTAGACCTCGCGCAGGCGGTCGCGCACCCGCAGCACCCGCTCGCGCGTCGGCGCCTTCCAGGCGAGCGGCGTCCGCGGGCTGCGCGTCCGCTGTGCTCGACACGCCGTCACCGGTATCGGCCGGCCGCTCCGCCTATATCCTCGCCCGGTGCCCGAGGCCAGCGAGAACAGCCGCGGATCGACGGATTGACGGTCTTCTGCACAGCGCGCCGTCACCTGCGGGCACGACGGCCATGGCCGCTGCTCTACCTGCACGGCGTGCCCAGCAGCTCCCGGAATGGGCGGCGCCGCGTCCTACTACAGCTGCCCAGCGGTGGTGCCGCAACGCGAGACTCGCGAGTCGACCGCCTACGAGCCGGCTTCCTGGAACGGACCGGCGGCCTCGCACCCGACCTGCCCGGCTTCGGCCGCTCCGGCAAGCCCGGCACGCCGACCTACACGATCGACGAGTACGACCGCTTCATCGAGCGCTTCCTGGACGAGCTGGAGGTCGAGCGCGTGCAGCCTGCGTGGTGCACGACTGGGGGGCGGTCGGCCTGGCGTTCGCCCAGCGCCTGCCCGAGCGCGTCGAGCGCCTGGTGATCATCAACGCCGTGCCGTTCCTGCCGGGCTACCGCTGGCACCGCACCGCGCGCATCTGGCGCACCCCGGGGCTGGGGGAGCTGGCGATGGGCGCCACCAACCGCTCAGCGCTGCGACTGCTCACCAGGGAGTCGAACGCCACGCCCGGGCCCGCTGCCGGAGGAGCTGGATCGACAGCGTGCTCGAGCACTTCGACCAGGGCACCCAGCGCGCGATCCTGCGCCTGTACCGCAGCTCGCCGCCGGAGCGTGCTGGCAGCCGCGGCGCGCGGCTGTCGGAGCTGACGCATGCCGGCGCTGGTGGCGTGGGGCATGCAGGACCCCTACATACCCGCGCGCTTCGCGCGGACGTACGCGCAGGCGCTGCCCAACGCCGAGCTGATCGAGCTGGCCGACGCCGGCCACTGGCCGTGGCTGGACCGGCCGGAGCTGATCGATCGGCGTGGTGGAGTTCCTGAGCGCCGAGTGAGCCGTCCGAGCAGCCTGCGCGCCGCGCTGGGCAAGCCGCCCGCGTGGAGCGATCACCGCGGTGCTGGCGGCCGTCTACCTGATCATCGCGCCGCCGAGCCCGGACCTGGCGGCGGCCAGCTACCGCAGCAACCTGTTCTCCCAGCGTCGGCTTCTCGCTGTGGGACAACTCCTGGTACGGCGGGCACCACCTGCTGGCCTACTCGCTGCTGGCGCCGGCGCTGGGCGCGCTGATCGGCCCGCAGCCCGTGGCCGCGATCTCGATGACGGTCGCCGCGGCGCTGTTCGCGGCGCTGATCGACGGGCGCTTCCCGCCGCGGGCCACGCGTCTGGCGGCGCTCGTGGTTCGCGGTCGGCGCCGGCTTCAGCCTGCTCTCCAGCCGCGTCCCCTTCGACCTCGGCCTGGCGATCGGGCTCGGCGCGCTGCTGGCGGCCCAGCGCGGGCGATACGCGCTGGCGCTCGCGCTGAGCGTGCGTGTGCTCGCTGGCCAGCCCCGTGGCACGGCGCGTTCCTGGCGCTCGCGTCTGCCTGGCGTGGGCGCTCAGCAGCTCGCGCGCCGGATCGGCCCGGCGGCGCTGACCGGCGGCCGCGCTGGTCGCCGATCGGCTGCTGCTGAGATCGCTGTTTCCGGAAGGCGGCACGCAGCCGTTCGTCGCCGTCGGCGTTCTACCCGGCCCTGGCCGGCGTGCTGGTGCATCGTGTGCGCTGATCCCCGCCGAGCAGCGCGCGCTGCGGATCGGCGCGGCGCTGTATGCGCTGGCGCTGATCGCCGCCTATCGTGCTGCCGACGGCGGTCGGCGGCAACTCCGACCGCCTCGGCGCGCTCGTCGCCGGGCCGGTGGCGGCGTGCGTGCTCACGCCGGGCGCGAGCGCCGCCGCGGCGCGCCGTGGCGCTGCTGGTGCTTGCGCCGTTCCTGCTCTACTGGCAGGCCAACGCGCCCGTCGCCGACTTCACCGCCGCGGCCTCCGACCCGGCGGTCGACGCCTCCTACTACAGCGCCGCTGCTCGGCGAGCTGCAGAACGCTGGGCGTCGGCTACGGAGCGCGAGCCGGCACGGATCGAGGTGGTCCGCCAGCACCGACCACTGGGAGGCGCGCTGGGTGGCGCCGCACGTGATGCTGGCCCGCGGCTGGGAGCGCCAGCTCGACACGCTGCCGCAACGGCCTCTTCTACGACGAATCGCAGCGCGCTGACGGCGCAGAGCTACCGCGCATGGCTGAACCACGAAGGCCGTCTCCTACGTCGCGCTGCCGGACGCGCCGGTCGGACTACTCGGCCGAGTCGCCGAGGCGGCGCTGCTGCGCGGGCGGGCCGCGCGCCTACCTGCGCGAAGTCTGGCGCTCGCGATCACTGGCGGCTGTTCGAGGTGCTCGACCCGCAGCCCGCTGGCGAGCGCGCCCGCCGATTGACGCCGCGTGAGCAGCGACTCGTTGACGCTGTAGTGCCCGCGGCCGGGCGCCTACACGGTGCGCGTGCGCTTCACGCCCTACTGGGCGATCACCGGCGGCGCCGGCTGCGTGGCGAAGCGCCGCGGCGGACTGGACGCGATGCAGGCCACGCCGCGCCGGCGAGCTGCACCTGTCGATCAGCTTCTCGCTGGGCGCGTCTTCGACCATTCGACCGCGCTGCGGTTGAGCCATCGGCTAGGCTTGACGCTGATGGTCGCCCGCGCTCGTCTCCTGCAGGCGCGCGTCCTGCCGCACGGCTGGCTGGACGCGCTGCGGCAGATCTCGCTCTTCGCTGCCGCCTACCTCGCCTACCGGCTCGTGCGAGGTATCGTCGAGAGCGACGCCAGCGACGCGTTCGCGCACGCCGACGACCTGATCGCGCTCGAGCGCGGCCTGCACCTGTTCGTCGAGCCCTCGATCCAGGCGTGGGCCTCGGGCAGCCACATCGCTGATGGTGCTCGCCAGCTGGCTGTACGTCAACGCGCAGACCACGATCACGTTCGGCGCGCTGCTGTACCTGTACCTGCGCCACAACCGCAACTTCTACTTCGTGCGCAACATGTTCATGATCGCCATGGCGATCGCGCTGGTCGCCTACATGGTCTTCCCGACCGCGCCGCCGCGCTTCATGCCCGAGTGGGGCTTCATCGACACCGTCTCGGACTTCACCGGGGTGCACGTCTCGAACGCCAGCGCCTCGATCGAACGCGCTGTTCAACCCGTATGCGGCGGTGCCGTCGATGCACGTCGCGTTCGCGCTGATGGTCGGCTGGCCGCTGGCGCGCCTGGCGCGCCGACGCGGTCGTGAAGGCGCTGTGGCTGCTGTACCCGTTCCTGATGGCGTTCGTGATCGTCGTCACCGCCAACCACTTCATCTTCGACGCGTTCCTCGGCGCGGTGACCGCCGGGGTCTCCGCCTACGGGGCGCAGCTGGCTGGCGCGCGCGCACGGCCGCACGCCTGGCGCTTCTCCGCCGTTCCGGCCACGCAGCTGACGGCGAGCGGATAGCGTCGACCGCGATGGCACCCCGACAGCACGCCCCCTCGCGCCGCACGCGGCGCGCGAGCGCGCCGCGCGGCCGGCGGCGCCGCAGCGCGTGCGCCGATCGGCTGCCGGCGAGCGCCGCGAGCTGGTGCGCAACCGGCTGATCGAGTCGCGCCTGACGCCGAACGCGATCTCGCTGACCGGGCTTCGCGCTGAACATCGTGGCGGCCGTGCTCGTCTGGGAGCAGCTGTTCTTCCTCGGCGGCGCTGGCGTTCATCATCGGCTCGATCATGGACACGCTCGACGGCCGCTACTCGCGCATGTCGGGCAAGGGCACGCCGTTCGGCGCGTTCCTGGACTCGACGCTCGACCGCATCGAGGAGGGCATCGTGCTGACGGCCGTGGCCGGCTACTTCGCGCTGCACGGCAACCGCGTCGGCGGCGGCCGCCGTGGTCGTCGCCGTGCTGGCGTCGCTGATGGTCAGCTACACCCGCGCCCGCGCCGAGGCGCTGGGGGTCGAGTGCAAGGTCGGGATCGCCACGCGGCCGGTGCGGGTCGTGATCCTGGCGATCGGCCTGATCTTCGCCCGCGGCGCCTCGCTGGGCAACTTCCAGCTGCTCGAGCCGGCCGTGTACGTGCTTGCCGGACTCAGCGTGATCACCGTCGCACAGCGCATCTGGCACGTGCGCCGCGAGCTCTCGGTGTGACCTTCGCGCGCTCGGCGGAGTAGTCTCATCCGCCGGCGGCCCGGTCCCCCACACGGTCGCCCCATCTGAGAAGCCGGGAAGCCCCACGGGCTCCCTCGACCGGGCCTTCGCGCCCTTCGCAAAGGACATCAACTCGTGATCAAGGAGCACAGCAACGGCAGCGCACGCAGCAACGGCGCAGCCTCCACAAACGGCGCAGCGCGCTACCAGTCCGAGAAGGTCCGCGTCGCGATCGTCGGCGTCGGCAACTGCGCCTCGGCGTTCGTGCAGGGCATCCACTACTACCGCGACGCCGACCCGAACGCAGCGCGTTCCGGGTCTGATGCACGTGGACCTCGGCGGCTATCACGTGCGCGACATCGAATTCACGGCCGCCTTCGACATCGACTCGACCAAGGTCGGCAAGGACCTCGGCGAAGCGATCTGGGTCAGGCCAGAACAACACGATCAAGTTCGCCAAGGGGCGCCAGGCGGTTCCCAAGAAGCTCGGCGTGCCGGTGTACCGCGGCATGACCCACGACGGCCTGGGCAAGTACCTCAAAGAGAAGATCAAAAAGGCGCCGGGCGAGACCGCCGACATCGTGAAGATCCTCAAGGACACGCACACCGACGTGGTCGTCTCCTACCTGCCGGTCGGCTCCGAGCAGGCGACCAAGTGGTACGTCGAGCAGGTGCTCGAGGCGGGCTGCGGGTTCGTCAACTGCATCCCCGTGTTCATCGCGCGCGAGGACTACTGGGACAAGCGCTTCAAAAAGGCGAACCTGCCGATCGTCGGCGACGACATCAAGTCGCAGGTCGGCGCCACGATCGTGCACCGCACGCTGGCGCGCCTGTTCGCCGAGCGCGGCGTGGAGATCGAGCGCACCTCGCAGCTGAACGTGGGCGGCAACATGGACTTCTACAACATGCTCGAGCGCGAGCGGCTGGAGTCCAAGAAGATCTCCAAGACCAACGCGGTCACCTCGATCATGGACCACCAGCTGCCGGCCAGCGACATCCACGTCGGCCCGTCGGACTACGTGCCGTGGCTGACCGACCGCAAGTGGGCGCACATCCGCGTCGAGGGCCAGGCCTTCGGCGACGTGCCGCTGAACGTCGAGCTGAAGCTCGAGGTGTGGGACTCGCCGAACTCGGCGGGCATCGTGATCGACGCGGTGCGCTGCTGCAAGCTCGCGCTCAACCACGGCCTCGGCGGCCAGCTGGACGGCCCTTCGTCCTACCTGATGAAGTCGCCGCACAACCAGCGTCCGGACGAGCAGGCGCGGCGCGGACACGGAGAAGTTCATCGCCAAGTACGGCGGCCGGGCGGGCGCGCGCGGTAAGGCGGCGGCTGGCACGAGAACCACGAAAGCCAAAAAAGCGGCCGCGAAAGCGGGCTCACGGGCCAAAGCCGTGAGCAAAGCGCGCGCGGCGAAAGCGACCGTAGCGAAATAGCGCCGCCGCTCGACAGGCGGCAGGCTCGATAATCATGGAGCGATGAGCACGTCGCTTCTCCATAGCCCACGTCACGCCGTACCCGTGGGAGGCGGAGAACGAGGTCAACGCGCACGTGCGGCGCGTCTCCGGCGAGCTGTCGCGGCGCGGCCACCGCGTGCTGGTGCTGGCGCCGTCGCGCTCGCAGGAGCGCGTGCGCGCATCGCGCAGGGAGCTGCGCGCGGCGCGCTCCGATCCGCAGAGCCTGCTGGAGGGGACCGACGGCGGCACGCCGCGAGTGATCGCGGTGGGCGAGGTGCTCGACGTGGTCGGGCTCGGCACGCCGGCGCCCGGCGGCGCTGCCGATCGACGTGGCGCGCACGATGGAGGAACTGCTGGGCAGCGTCGAGCTCGACTTCGTGCACGTGCACGAGCCGTTCGCGCCCAGCACCTCCAACGCCGCCCTGCGCCACTCGCGCGCGCTCAACGTCGGCTCGTTTCACTCCTCCACCGAGCGCTGCTCTCGACGCTGCTGGCCCGCCGCTTCGTGGAGAGCTTCTTCGGGCGCCTGGACGCCCGCACGGCCAGCTTGCCGGCGACGGCCGAGCTGATGGACCGCCACTTCCCCGGCCGACTACCGCCTGGTGCAGCGACGAGGGCAACGCGGCCGGCGCGTTCGAGGCGCATCTACGCGCGAGCTGGCCGCGCGCCGGCACCCGACGCGAGGGCGATCCGGCGCTGCGCCGGCGCCTGCCGGAGCGGCCGCTGATCGAGGTCGACCTGCACATGCACACCGATCACTCCGGCGACTGCGCCACGCCCGTGGAGGTGCTGCTGGCGACCGCGCGCGAACAGGGCCTGGGGGCGATCGCGGTGACCGACCACAACGAGATCTCCGGCGCCCTGGAGGCGGCTGAGCAGGCACCAGATCAGGTCCGCCACCCGCCCGTGAAGGTGATCGTGGGCGAGGAGGTCAAGACGGCGCGACCAGGGCGAGGTGATCGGCCTGTTCCTGAAGGAGAAGATCCCGCGCGGGCTGAGCATGCAGGAGACGGTGGCCGAGATCAAGCGCCAGGGCGGGCTGGTGTACGTGCCGCACCCGTTCGACCGGATGCACTCGGTGCCCGACTACGAGCATCTGCTGGCGATCCTCGACGACGTGGACGCGATCGAGGTGTTCAACCCGCGCGTGGCGATCGCGCGTTCAACGACGAGGCGATGCGCTTCGCCGCCAAGTACCGGATCGTCGCCGGCGCCGGCTCGGACTCGCACGTCGCCCAGGGCCTCGGCTCGGTGCGGATCCGGATGCGCGACTTCGACGGTCCGACCGAGTTCCTGCAGTCGCTGCGCGACGCTGAGATCTTGACCCGGCCGTCCTCGCTGCTGTACGTGCAGGCGCTGAAGTTCCTGCAGACGCGCGCCACGCCCCGCCTCCGCGCAGCGCGCCAGCAAGGCGCGGCGTTTGAAGCGTCTGGGCAGGGCGCACGGCAGCGGCGGACGCAGGTAGGAGCGCGCTCGCCGGCGCAACTCCTGATGCACCGTCAAGGACAAGACGGCACCCCGTCAAATCTCTCGGGGTCGATGCCCGTGACCGATGACGAGATCCGAGAGAAGTATCTGGAGCGCGCGATCCGCGAGCTGAACTCGCTGACGCGCGATCTGCAGGCCTGCCCGCACTGCCCGCGCGGCAACCTGATGCCGGTGCTCGGCTCGGGGCATCCGCAGGCGGACATCATGCTGTTGAAGCACTCTCCGCTGCCGTCGGAGATCGAGGAGGGCGTGGCCTTCTACGGCCGTGCCGGCGGCGCGCTGATGAAGTCGCTCAAGCGCCTGTCGATCGATCCGCTGGCCGTGTACGGGACGCTGTGCGTGAAGTGCCCGCTCAGCGATTCCTCGCTGGCCGACTTCGCGTGCGTGTCGCGAGTCGTGGAAGAGCTCGCCATCGTGCAGCCCAAGATCGTGGTGGTCATGGGCGCCGAGGCACTCGGCGCGCTCGTCGACATGGACATTCCGCTGGCGCGCCCGCTGCAGCCCAAGCTCGGCGAGATCCAGCAGCTCACGCCGATGATCGACGCCCTGTACGTGCCCAACATCGACGACTCGCTCGACGAGCAGGACGCCAAGCGTGACTTCTGGGCCGCCTTCCGGGTGCTCGGCGACTGGTACGAGGCGCAGCCGCCTTACTGACGCGCGACTCGTTTCAAACAGACCTGCCCAGGTCTGAGCTACTCGGGAGTCGGTAGTCCCTCGATCCACTCACCAATCGCGGCGATGAAGGCCGGAAGACGCTGACGCTGGTTGTTTACGGCGGCGTGGACGTCCTCGGGTCCCAGGACCCAATACTCATGTTGGCTGGCGTTGCGCAGATCGACGACTTCCTGCATGACAAGCCGGGTGTCCTCCGGATAGAGACCGTGTCGGCGTAGCTGATCGGCTGCTGGCGTCTTGCGATCGGCTGGGATTGCACCCAGATCCTGGGCGACCCGCACACTGCGATCGATCAATCCTTGGCAGAGGTTGTGCAAGTCATCCATGTTCGACCGCACGAGCATGGCGCGGTTGCGCTCCTCAGGGGACTTGGAGTACCAGGCTTGGGAGAACGCCGTGAGGTCGAAGTCCGGGGGAAAATCCGCGACCGCGATTTCGAGCTGCTCCATCGTGCGGGCGAGTTGTATGAGCGCCTGCTCCACGGCCTTGCGACGCGCCTGCACCGTCACCGGCGCTCGCTTGGGTTCACTCATCGACCAGCCGCATGGGGCTGGAGCGCCCGCGCGGCAGCCAGCCGCTGGAAGTAGCCGATCGCCTCGCTCGCTTCCTTGCGCAACGCGCGCCCTGCTTGTTCGGCATCCATCTGAGTCGGCGCGCCACGGGCTTGCAGCGAGGACCAGGCGTCAGCTCGATCTACGAGCGGCCGGCCGTCGCGCAGGATCTCGGACAGCAGATGTGAGTCGCGCAGCGCGGCTGTCAGTGGCACCAACTCCACGTCGGACTGCACCTGTGCGGCCATTCGGCTGCGCAGCGCCTCCAAGGAGCCGGGCGTGGAGTTGCGTAGCGCCACGAGCAGATCCACATCGGAGGCGTCATTGACACCTACGCCGCGCGCCACCGAACCAAACAGCACGGCCAACTCCACGTTGGGCTCGGTCCTGAGCGCCGACAGCAGCCTGCTCATCAGCGGCCAGTAGGAACGCACCCAATCGATCTCCGCCTCGGACAGGAGGATACGGCGAGAGCTGGGGCGTTGAGCGTGGATCAGCCCAAGTCCGGCTGCCCGCCTGAGCGTGCGCTCGTTTACACCAACTTCACTTGCCAGATCGCCCAGGACACTCATGTGTCCAATGTAGCAACGGTGCGTCCGATCAGCCGCTGAGCAGCACGATCTTGCCGAGCTTGCCGCCGGCTGCAAAGGCCTTGTAGGCATCAGCCGCCTCATCAAGCGGGAACGTCTGCGCGATCGGCACCTGCAGCGCGCCGCCGTCGAACAGCGGCAGCACCTCGCGCTCTAGCAGCCGGGCCGCCAGCGCTTTGTCCTCGAGCGCGCGGGCGCGCAGCGTGGAGCCGTGGATGCGGGCGCGCTTGCCCATCAGCGCCAGCAGGTTCAGCTCGGCCTTGGCGCCAGCGGAGACGCCGATCACGCAGATGCGCCCGCCGGTAGCGAGCGCCTGCAGGTTCTCGCCCAGGTTGGGGGCGCCGACCAGCTCGAGGATCACGTCGAACGGCCCGTGCTCGGCGAAGCCCTCCGGCGCCATCACGGTGGCGCCCAGCGCCTGCACAGCCGCGTGACTGGCCTCGCTGCGAACGGTGGCGGTGACGCGGGCGCCCGTTGCCCGCGCCAGCTGGATCGCGGCAGTGCCCACGCCGCCGGCGCCGCCGTGCACCAGCAGGTGCTCGCCGGGGCGCAGTGCGGCCTGGCTGAAGATCGCGTCGTGGGCGGTGGTGAAGACCTCCGGCAGCCCTCCGGCAGCGGTCCAGTCGAGCCCGGCGGGCACACCCATCAGCAGCCGCTCGTGGACCGTCAGCAGCTCCGCCTGTGCCCCGCCGCCCACTATTCCCATCACTCGCGCGCCCACCGCGAATCGTTCAGCACCGTCGCCGAGCGCGGCCACAACGCCTGCGAACTCCATCCCCGGTATGTCCTGTGGTGAGCCGGGCGGCGCCGGATACAGTCCGCGCCGCTGCATCATGTCCGCGCCGTTCAGGCCCGCAGCGTGCACGCGCACGAGCACCTCGCCCGTGCCGGGCACGGGGTCCGGGTGCTCCTCGATCACGATCTCCTGCTCGCGAATGGTGACGGCGCGCATGGTCGAAATCCTACTCGCGCTCAAACAGTGAAACGCACTCGATGTGGTGTGTCTGCGGGAACATGTCGACGGGGCGCACCTTCTTCAGCACCCAGCCGGCCTCGACCAGTTCGGCGGCGTTGGGGGCGAGCGTGGTGGGGTTGCAGGACACGTAGACGATGCGTTTGGGCGCGGCGTCGATGATGCGGTGCACGACCTTCTTGGAGAGCCCCGCGCGGGGCGGGTCGACCACGATCACGTCGCGGGCGCCCGGCGCGCTCCACCAGCGCCGGCAGCGCGGTGCGCGTGTCGCCGGCGAAGAAGCTGGCGTTGGTGATCGTGGTTGCGGGCGGCGCCGGCGATCGCGTCGGCGACGGCCGGCTCGATCAGCTCGATCCCCCACAGCTCGCCGGCGCGCGGCGCCAGCGTCAGCGCGATCGTGCCGATGCCGGAGTAGAGGTCGTACACGCGCTCCCAGCCCTCCAGCGCGGCGTATTCGGCGGCGATCCCGTACAGCAGCTCGGCCATCTCGGTGTTGGTCTGGAAGAACGCCTCGGCGGAGATGCGCAGGTCGAGCTCGCCCAGGCGCTCGGGCAACTCGGCATCGCCCCACACCAGCTCCGTCTCGCCGCCGGCGGTGGTCTCGGCCAGGCTGCGCGTGCGCGTCCACAGCACGCCCGACAGCGTCTCGCCGAGCGCCTCGCTGAGTGCGACCGCAAGCGCGCCCGCCTCCAGCTCGCCGGTTGTGGTCACGATCCGGATCTGCAGCTTGCCGGAGTGGCGGCCTTCGCGCACGACCAGGTTGCGCAGCCGCACGCGTCCGTCGGGGGCCGCGCCGACACGCTCGTTGCGGGCATCGCGGCGTGCCGACCGCCCCGCGGCCCCTGTCCCAACGCGTTCGAGACCCTGATCGCGACACCACTGAAGCGCCACCGTGCGGGCCAGGTTGCCGCGCTCGGACGCCAGCATGCAGTCCTCGATCGGCGTCACCGCGTTACCGCCTGCGGGGGCGTGAAAGCCGCACACCAGTTCGGCGCCGTTCGTCGATCGTTGCCGAACGAGTACTCGAGCTTGTTGCGGTAGCGCCACTGTTCGAGCGCCGGCACGATCTGCTCGAGCTCGAAGCCATCCAGATGTCCGATCCGCCGCAGCGCTTCGTCGACCTGTTCGCGCTTGATCTCCAGCTGGCGCTCGTAGGGGATCACCTGCCACGGCACGCCGGGGTGATCGGCGGTCGGTGGCGATCCGCTCGGGGCTCGGCTCCAGCACCTCGAGCGTGCGCGCGTGCGCGTAGCTGCGCTTGCGCTTGTGCACCACCGCGCGCACCGGTCGCCGGGGATGGCGCCGGCCACGAACACCACGTAGCCGCTGTCGCCCAGGCGCGCCACGCCCTCGCCGCCGAACGCCAGCGAGTCGATCCGCAGCTCCAGCTCGTCGCCGCGCTGTGGGCGCGGCGCCGTGATCGGCTCGGCGCTTGAGGCGACGATCGCGGGTGACATTGCCGGTTGGGCGTCAGGCGCGCTTGCCGAGCGTTCATTCCGCGGCCACCAGCAGCTCGAGCAGCGCCTTCTGCGCGTGGCGGCGGTTCTCGGCCTGATCCCAGATGTGCTCGCGCGAGCCGTAGAGGACCTCGGCGGTGATCTCCTCGCCGGCGTGCGCGGGCAGGTCGTGCATCGCGAACGCGTCCGCGGCGGCCGCGTCCAGCAGCGCGTCGTCGACGCGGTAGTCGCGCAGCGCTGCGCGGCGCTGCTCGGCAGCGGCCTCGTCGCCCATGCTGACCCACACGTCGGTGTAGACGGCGGCCGCGCCCTGCACGGCCTCGTGCGGGTCCGGAGTGGAGCGTGACCTGTCCGCTGGCGCCGGCCGGCAGCGTCAGGTCGCTCTCCAGCGAGTAGCCGGCGGGCGAGGCGAACGGCCACGTGCATGCCCGGCGAGCGCGCCCAGCACGGCGAGCGAGCGGGCGACGTTGTTGCCGTCGCCGACGTAGGCCACGCGCAGCCCGTCCAGCGAGCCGTACGCCTCGCGCAGCGTCAGCAGGTCGGCGAGCGCCTGGCAGGGATGGTGGCGCGCGCTGAGCATGTTGATCACGGGGACGGTGCTGTAGGCGGCCAGCTCCTCGAGCGTCGCGTCCGGGCCGGTGCGCATGCCGATCGCGGCAACGTGCCTGGACAGCACCAGCGCGGTGTCGCGCAGCGCCTCCCCGCGCGAGAGCTGCATCTCCTCCGAGCGCAGCACCACCGCGTGTCCGCCCAGCTCGTGGACGCCCACCTCGAACGACACGCGGGTGCGCGTGGATGGCTTCTGGAAGATCAGCGCGACGCTGCGCCCGGCCAGCGCCTGGCTGGACAGCGGAGCATGCTTGAGCTCCAGCGCGCGGTCCAGCAGCGACACCAGCTCGGCGGCTGAGAGCTCTGCGCCTGTGAGGAAATGGCGTGGCGACATGAAGCGGTGAGTGTAGGAGGTGTGGGCGCTCAGCCCTGCGCAGGTCGGGCCTCGCCAGCCAGGATCGTGAAAGGATCGACACCGATGAGAAGAGCCATCGTCGTCGCCGGTGCCTGCTGTGCGCTGCTGCTCGCAGCGGGCTGCGGGTCCTCGGGCTCGGGCTCGAGCACCGCCACGACCACCCCCACGGTCTCCAAGACGGTGGGCGCGAGCGCCATCAAAGTCGATACCACGCCCAAGTACGCCTCTCCGTCACCGTCCTCGCCGGTGGCCAGCGGCATCGTGCAGGTGGCCTACCGCAACATCGCGATCTCCCCCGACACGCTGCGAGTGAAGGTGGGCTCGACGATCAAGTGGACGAACTACGACCAGGTGGAACACAACGTGACCAGCGAGGGCGGCCCGCAGCAGTTCGCGTCCAAGGGCTTCGGCGAAAACGGCACGTTCGAGATCAAGGCGCTGAAGCCGGGGGTCATTCACTACGAGTGCACGATCCATCCGGCGTCGATGAACGGGACGATCGAAATCGTGAAGTGACCGCGGCGCGCTGGGGTTGGCCCGAGCGGAGGTGCTCAGGCCAGGTCGGCGAGGCCCTCCTCGGGCGTCGACGCGGTGGCGTACAGGCGGCGTGGTATCCGCCCTGCGCCTTGTGCCAGGCGGCCCGCCTGCACCGCGGCGCGCATCGCGTGCGCCATCCGCACCGGGTCCTGTGCGCGGGCGATGGCCGAGGCGGCCATCACCGCGTCACAGCCCAGCTCCATGGCGAGCGCCGCGTCCGAGGCGGTGCCGATCCCGGCGTCGAGGATCACCGGCACGTCCACCGCCTCGCGGATCAGGGCGATGTTGTAGGGGTTGCGGATGCCCATGCCGCTGCCGATGGGCGCGCCGAGCGGCATCACCGCGGAGCAGCCCACGTCCACCAGCCGCCTTGCCAGCACGGGATCGTCGGTGGTGTAGGGCAGCACCACGAAGCCGTCGTCCACCAGCTCCTCGGCCGCGCGCAGCAGCTCGGGCGCGTCGGGCAGCAGCGTGTCCTCGTCGCCGATCACCTCGAGCTTGATCCAGTTTGTCTCGAACGCCTCGCGGGCCAGGCGTGCGGTGGTGACGGCGTCGCGGGCGGTGTAGCAGCCGGCGGTGTTGGGCAGCAGCTCCACGCCGGCCCCGGCGAGCACGTCGATGAGCGAGCCGCGCGCGTTTGGATCCACACGGCGCAGCGCCACCGTCACCAGTTCGCTGCCGCTGGCGGCGATCGCCTCGGCGAGCAGCTCCAGCGACGGGAAACCGCCGGTGCCGAGCAGCAGGCGCGAGTGCATGGTGCGACCGGCGATGCTCAGCACGTCCCGATCGAGCGGGCTCAGCGATTCGGCCATCGCCCGATCATCCTCCCTGCATGGCGGTCAGCACCTCCACGCGCGCGCCCTCCGGCAGGGCGAACTCGTGCCAGACATTGCGCGGCAGCACCTCCCCGTCGACGGCCACCGCGATCCCGCGCGCATCCGCCTGAAGGCCGAGGCGATCGAGGACCGCGGCCACGGTGTCGCCGGCGCCCACGTCGGAGCGCTGCCCGTTGAGCACGATCACGAGCCCACCGCCACGGCCACGTCCCGCGAATTGGGGTGAGCAGGCCGGAAGCGGGCAGGATCGCAGGCCTCCAGCAGCCGCTCCGGCGCCTGCTCGTCGGCGAGCACCGCGGCCACCAGCTCGCCCGTCAGCGGCGCCAGCAGGATCCCGTTGCGGTAGTGCCCGGTGGCCCAGACCAGGCCATCGACCGCGCCGCGGCCGATGGCGGGAGCGTTGTCGGGGGTGCCGGGCCGGAAGCCGACGGCCAGCTCCTCGATCTCCAGCTCGCTGACGCCGGGCAGCAGCTCGTGGGCGTGGCGCAGCAGCTCATACACCCCGCCGGCGGTGGGCTGGGATGCGAAGCCCTGCTCCTCCACGGTGGCGCCGAGCACGTAGCGGCCGTCGGCGCGCGGCACGATGTAGCCGCCGCGGAAGCGCAGCACGCGCCCGAGCAGGCCGGGGCCGGCGGGGTCGCGCAGGCGCAGGATCTGCCCCTTGACGGGGCGTACCGGCACCCGCGCGTGGGCGGGCAGGCCGCCGAGCTGCTCGCTCCATGGGCCGGCGCGCCAGCACCACCCGCTCCGCCTGCAGTTGCTCACCGTCGGCGAGCGCCACGCCGCTCACGCGCTGCCCAGCGTCGTCCAGCCGCACGGCGGCCACCGGCGTGTGCTCGCGTATCTGCACGCCTGCGGCCTGGCATGCGTGCTGCAGCGCGCGCGAGCACCGGCCGCGGATCGACCGAGTGGTCGTCGGGCGCTTCGCAGCGCCATCCGCACGGTGGGCGCGAGGGCGCTGCTCGAGCTCCCGCGCGGCGCTGGCACGCAGGCGGTTGACGGGCAGTCCCAGCGACTGGCGGAATGCGAGCTGGCGGTCGAGCTCGCGTGCGTCGTCGTCGTCGCGGGCCAGCAGCAGGGTGCCGGTGTGCAGCAGTCCGACGTCGATCCCGCTGGATTGCTGGAGTTCCGCGGCGAACGCCGGCCACATCTCGGCCGAGCGCAGTCCCAGCTCGAGCAGCTCGCCCGCCGGCCTGGCCGAACTCGACCTCGGCCACCGGCGCGAGCATGCCGGCGGCGACGCGAGAGGTGCCGCAGCCGACGGTGTGGCGCTCGAGCACGGTGACCGTCATGCCGCGCTGGCGTGCGCGCCAGGCGACCGCCAGGCCGATGATGCCGCCGCCGACCACGAGCACGTCGCGCTGATCACTCCAGGACATCCAGTTGATGCTAGCCCGCTGCTGGCGCTGAGCGCCATTGCCGGCGTGCGAGACTCTGCCCATGACGACGGATGATCTGCGCGCGAACTCGCCTGCGCGCGCCTGGCGGCGAGCCGTCTGTATCTGGTGTGCGGCGCCTCGCCGGCGGCGGGCGCGCTGCCCGAGCTGTTGAGCGCAGCGATCGCCGGCGGCGTGGACATCGTCCAACTGCGCGAGAAGCACCTGTCCGACGCGGAGCTGGTGGCGGCTGCGATCGCGGCCAGGGGCATGTGCGAGCGGCTGGGCGCGCTGTTCGTGCGTCAACGACCGGCCGGATCTGGCGCTGGAGGTGGGCGCCGACGGCGGTCCACGTGGGCCAGGAGGACATGCCGGTGGGTGAGGTGCGCGAGCTGGTCGGCCGCAGACATGCTGGTCGGGCTCTCCACCCACGCGCCGGCGGAGATCGACGCGGTGGACCGCGCGCTGGTGGACTACATCGGCGTGGGCCCGGTGCACGCCACGCCGACCAAGCCCGGCCGCGCGGCGGTGGGTGTGGAGCTCCTCCGCTACGCGGCCGCCCATGCAGCCGGTGCCGTTCTTCGCGATCGGCGGCCTGGACGTGGGCAACGTGGCCGAGGCTGTGGATGCGGGCGCGAGCCGTGTGTGCGTGCTGCGGGCGATCGCCGACGCGGAGGATCCCGAGCGCGCGGCGCGGGCAGCTGCGCGAGCAGCTCGACACACGAACCGGGGCTGTGAGCATGAGCCGACGGCGGCGGCCAGCAGGTCGATCCGGCGGATGAGAACCCGGCGCGGCGGCTGCCCGGCGACGTGTGCGCGAGGAGGAGCTGCGCGCGGCGCTGGCGCCGCTCGGCCCGCACGAGCGCCCGCGGCGCTGCTGATCGCGGTCGGCGGTGAGCGTGCTGCTGGCGATCGCCGTGTTCGTGGGCGCGGCGACGGTGCACGACCTCTCCGCGCGCGGCGGCTCGCTGCCGGGAGCGGTGTTCCTGGCGGCGATCTTCGCTGGGGCTCGGCGCTTGGCATGTACGGCCGCCGCTACTGGGCGGTGCTCGGCTTCGAGGCGCTGCTGGCGTTTCAGATGCTGGTGACGTCGCTGGCGCTGGTGGTCGCATCGACGCTGCTGGCGGCGGGCGTGTGCCTGCTCAGCGTGGGCCTGGGCGGCTGGCTGTTCTGGAAGCTGGTGCGGGTGATGGGCCGGATCCAGGCGGGCGAACGTATGGATGGTTGATTGCACGGCCATGCACCGCCGGATGGCGCGCCTGACCTTCGCCGGCCGGCGTCCTCGCCCTCGACCTTGCCACCAGCAAGGCCTTCGGCCTGCGTCCTTGGCCGACTCGGCCATCCACACCCCCGGACCACGGCACATACCCGTGGAATCAACCATCTAGAGCGACCCCCCAGCCAGTAGTACACGCGGCTGTTCGATAGGCTCAGCATCAGATGGCTGAGGACTCATACGACTGCGTCGTGATCGGCTCCGGACCGGGCGGCTACGTGGCCGCGATCCGGGCTGCTCAGCTCGGCAAGAAGACGGCGGTGATCGAGCGCGACAAGGTCGGCGGTCGCTGCCTGAACTACGCGTGCATCCCCGCCAAGGCGGTGCTGCGCTCGGCCGATCTGCTGAGCGAGATCCGCGAGGCGGGCGAGTTCGGCCTGAACGTGAGCGGGGTGGAGGTCGACTATGCGGCGGTGCAGGAGCGCCGCGCGAAGGTGGTCTCCACGCTGACGTCGGGCGTCAGCGGCTTGTTCAAGAAAAACGGCATCGACCTGATCGAGGGCGACGCGTCGCTGACGGTCGACGGCGACGTGCGCGTGGGCGAGCGGACGATCGCGGCCGCCAACGTGATCCTGGCAACCGGCTCCACGCCGCGCGCGATCCCCGGTGTGCAGCTCGGTGGGCGCGTGTTGGGCACCGAGCAGGCGTGGGCGCTGGCCGAGCTGCCCGCCCGCCTGGCGGTCGTCGGCGCGGGCGCGTCGGGTGCCGAGATCGCCTCGGCGTTCGCGCGGCTGGGCAGCTCGGTGCTGCTGCTGGAGGCGCTCGATCGCGTGCTGCCGAGCGAGGACGCGGACATCTCGCGGCTGGTGGAGCGGGGCCTGAAGAAGCAGGGGATCGAGATCCACACGAGCACGCCGGTGGCGAACGTGCAGGCGGGCGAGCGGAGCGTGAGCTTCAGCTACGGCGAGAGCTCGGCGGAGGTCGACTACATGGTGATCGCGGCTGGACGCGGGGCGGACGTTGAGGGCCTCGGCCTGGTGGAGGCGGGCGTGGAGGTGGATACCCCATCCGGGGCACAGGCGAGCAGCGGGCTGATCAAAGTGGACGGCGCGCTGCGCACCTCACGAGCGGGCGTGTATGCGATCGGCGATTTGGTGCCGGGCCCGGCGCTGGCGCACAAGGCTTCGGATGAGGGTATGATCGCGGCCGAGGACATCGCCGGCCTTGCGACCCACCCGATCTCCTACGTCGACATTCCCCGCGCCACCTTCTGCACCCCCAACGTGGGCTCGTTCGGGCTGACGGAGGCGCAGGCGCGCGAGCAGGGCTATGACGTGGTCGTCGGCAAGGTTCCCTATGGCGCGGTGGGCGGCGGCACGGTGTACGGCGACCGCACGGGCCTGGTGAAGATCGTGGGCGAGCGCAAGTACGGCGAGCTGTTGGGCGGGCACATGGTGGGCTCGCGCGCCACGGAGCTGATCCAGGAGCTGGTGAACGTGCGTGCGCTGGAGGGCGGCTACCAGGAGGTGGCGCGCACGATCCACGGTCACCCCACGCTGTCCGAGGCAGTGATGGAGGCTGCTCGCGCGGCCGACGGTTGGCTGATCCACGGCTGAGCGGCGCCGCCGCGAGCACACCGCCGACGAGCGGAGAGTCGGGCGCCAGATGACACCCGACCCTCACCACGCTCACATCTGCAGCGTCAGAATTTGGTCAGCGTGCCGTGGTAGTAGATGTTTCCGGAACCGTCGACGTACATCACGTTTTCGGCTTTTTCATTGGTCAGCACCAGCGGGTACTGGTCGCTGCGACCGAGCAGACCGATGTAGGTGCCGGTGAATTCGCTTGCGTTGCCTGTTTCGTTGTGCGCGATGATCGTCGGGTTGTTTTCGTCGTTGTGCAGGACCAGCGGCACGGACACGGCCAGTTTGGCGTAGTTGGAGCCGTATTCGGCCGTCAGCCCCGAGCCGGCGTACACGGTGGTCAGCGGACTCAGGTATCCGCATTCTGGCGCTCCGTCGGCGTTCAGCTTGGTCAGCGCAAAGCCGGCCGAGCACCCCGTGGTGAGGTTTTCGAGCAGTGCGGAGTTGAGGCTGAACGTGTTTCCACTCAGGCTCAGGCCGGTACCGGCCGTGTAGCTGACCGTCGATCCGGTACCGGCTGAGCCCTGCGGGCCTGCGGGACCCTGTGCTCCGGCCTGCCCCTGTGCACCAGCTGGCCCCTGCGGCCCGGCCGGGCCACGCAGGCCGCGCGGACCGCGTAGAGATTTCGCCTTTTTCTTGCTCGCGACGCCCGCATCCGGCGCGTGCACGCTGCCGCCGTTGGCGAGCGGGACGATGTTCAGACCGACCGCCTGCTCGCCCGTGGCGCAGTGCGCCTCGATCCGCAACAGGCCTCCGTGCGTGATGCACGCGTCGGTCAACGAGCCCGCGTCGACCATGACGTCAGCCGACGCGCCTGCCGCACCCCCGCAGATCGCAGCGAACGCTGCGAGAGCCATTACCAGTGCCTTGCGCCTCATGCTCATCTCCTTGTTGTCTGTGTGCTCTACGCAGCGCCCCATCCCCGCCCCGAAGACCATTGAGTGTCTCTCTTGTCAAATGCTATGGATCGTCCTGCTGCGCCCGCCTCTACCCTCTGCTCGTGGCCTTTGCCGACTTCTACTTCGATCTGGCCAGTCCGCTGGCTTACATCGCGGCCGAGCAGGCGCTGCAGGTCTTCTCCGGCGCGCCCGGGCCGGTTGAGTGGCAGCCGCTGCTCGCCCGCGAGTTGCCCGGCTACGGCGGATTCGGTGTGTCTCATTCAAACGAGCAGGCCGGGTTCCGAGGAGAGATCTCCCAGCGCGCACAGGCCCTCGGGCTGCAGCCGCTGCGCTGGCCCGATCCGTTCCCGTTCGACAGCTCGCTGGCGATGCGGGTGGCCACGTACGCCAAGTCGATCGGGCGCACGGTGCCGTTCGCGCAGGCTGCGTTCCGCCAGGCGTTTGCGGGCGGGCACTCGCTCGAGAATCCCGATTTCGTCCTGATTGCGGCGGCCGCCTGCGAGATGCACCCCGCAGCGGTGCTGCGTGGCGCGGAGCTGCGTTCGGTGGCGGAGCAGCTGAGCGCGTGTACCGCCGGCGCGGCCGCGCTCGGGGTCACCGATGTCCCCGCGGTGGTCATCGAGGGGCTGGTGTTCCAGGGCGAGCACGCGCTCGAGCAGGCAGCCGCCCACATGCTCACGGTGGGCCCCTCACCATGAGGGCACGGGACGCCTATCGGCTGATCGTGACCCGCGGCGGATTGGCCCCGGCGCTGCTGGCGGACACGTCGCGTGTGGACCACATCGAGGTGGTGGAGATCGACAGCGGCGAAGCGGTGCTGTTGTGGGATCGGGCGCCGCAGGCCGCTTCCAAGCTGGCCAAGGAGCTGCGCGCGGATCTGGCGCAACTGGATGCCCCGGACTTCTTCGCGCGCTGGAGTACGGTGGAGCATTGATGGCGAAGGTTCCCGATCCGGATCAGGCGCGCGAGTGGCTTTCCACGATGACGCTGATCCGTCGTTTCGAGGAACGGGCGGGCGAGATGTACGCGCGCGCCAAAGTGGGTGGGTTCCTGCACCTGTCGATCGGCGAGGAGGCCACGATCGTGGGCAGCGCGCGTGCGCTGCGCGATGAGGACTACCTGATCTCGACGTATCGCTCGCACGGTCATGCGCTGGTGCGGGGCACGCCGCCGGAGAACGTGATGGCGGAGCTGTTCGGCCGCGTGGATGGCTGCTCGGGCGGGCGCGGCGGATCGATGCACATGTTCGACCTGGAGCGGCGTTTCATGGGCGGCTACGGGATCGTGGGCGGCAACCTGCCGATCGCGGCCGGCATGGCGCTGTCGAGCGACTATCGGGGAACGGAGGAGGTGACGCTGTGCACGTTCGGTGACGGTGCCTCCAACCAGGGCACGTTCGGGGAATCGTTGAACATCGCTGCGTTGTGGAGGCTGCCGGTGGTGTTCATGGTGACCAACAACCAGTTTGGGATGGGCACGTCGCTGCAGCGCCATTCGGCGGTGACGGATCTGCAGCGCAAGGGCGAGAGCCTGGGTGTGCCGGGTATGCGCTGCGACGGCATGGACGTGTTGGACACCCATCGTGTGGTGTCGGAGGCGCTGGAGCGTGTGCGCAAGACTCGCCACCCGGTGCTGGTGGAGGCGATCACGTACCGTTTCCGCGGCCATTCGATGGCCGACCCGGAGCAGTACCGCACGAAGGAGGAGGTGGCGCACTGGCGCGAGCGCGACCCGATCCCGGCGTTTGCGCAGCTGCTGGTGAGCGAGGGCGCGATCGCGGCGGACGAGCCGGAGCGCATGGACGCGGATGCGGTGGCGCGCGTGGATGCGGCGGTGGCGTTCGCGGAAGCGTCGCCGTTCCCGGCGGCGGAGACGCTGTATGACGACGTGTACGTGCTGGGTCAGGAGGTTCGCGGCGTGTACTCGGTGCGGACGGGCTGATGGCGCAGATGCGCTACCGCGAGGCGTTGAACGCGGCGTTGCGCGAGGAGTTGGCGCGCGACGAGCGGGTGCTGCTGATGGGCGAGGACATCGGCGTGTTCGGCGGCGCGTTCAAGGTGACGGACGGGCTGCTTGAGGAGTTCGGCGAGCGGCGCGTGCGCGACACGCCGATCTCGGAGAACACGATCGTGGGCATGGGCGTGGGCGCTGCGATGACGGGCCTGCGCCCGGTGGTGGAGCTGATGACGATCAACTTCTCGCTGCTGGCGCTGGATCAGATCGTGAACCACGCGGCGCACATCCACTACATGTTCGGCGGGCAGGCGCGGGTGCCGCTGGTGGTGCGCATGCCGCAGGGGGCGGGGCATCAGCTGGGGCCGACGCACTCGCACTGCCTGGAGGCGATGTTCCTGCAGGTGCCGGGGCTGCTGGTGGCGGTGCCGTCCACGCCGGCGGATGCGAAGGGCCTGTTGAAGATCGGCGATCCGCGATGAGAACCCGGTGATCTTCATCGAGCACGAGTCGTTGTACGGGGTGCGGGGCGAGGTGCCGGACGGCGAGGATGTGCTGGTGCCGTTCGGCCGTGCGCGGATGGTGCGCGAGGGTTCGGACGTGACGGTGGTGGGCATCTCGCGGATGGCGCTGACGGCGGAGCGGGCGGCGGAGACGTTGGCGGGCGAGCACGGCGTGCAGGCGGAGGTGATCGATCCGCGCACGCTGCGCCCGCTCGATCTGGACACGATCCTGGAGTCGGTGCGCAAGACTAACCATTGCGTGATCGTGGAGGAGGGCTGGCCCCACGGCGGTGTGGGCGCGAACCTGGCGGCGTTGATCGGCGAACAGGCCTTCGACGACCTGGACGCGCCGATCCAGCGGGTGACGGGCGCGGACGTGCCGATGCCGTACTCCAAGCCGCTGGAGGACATCGCCTATCCGCACGAGCCGCAGGTCGTGCGCGGCGGTGCTTGCCACGCCTGGGCCGTGTGCCGGCCGGCGCAGCGGGGGCGATGTGATGGCCGACATCGTGATGCCGAGGCTGTCGGACACGATGGAGGAGGGCACGATCCTGCAGCTGGCTGAAGCGCGACGGGCGACGTGGTGGCGCGCGGCGAGGAGCTGGTGGAGATCGAGACGGACAAGGCGGCGATGGTTTACGAGTCCGACCAGGAGGGGACGCTTGAGATCGTGGCTGGCGAGGGCGCGACGCTGGCGGTGGGTGAGGTGATCGCGCGCGTGGGCTCGACGGCGGGGGCTTCTTCTGATGGGCCGGCCTCAGGAGGGCCGGCTCGCACGTCAGATGTGGACGGGGTTGCTGCGACGGACGGTTCACACACGGCCGGCTCTGCGGCGCCGGTCACGGCGGATAGTGCGCCCACGGTGGACGTTGCGGCGCCCGCGGTGGACGCTCCAGCGCCAACGCCGGACGCTGCGACGCCTGCCCTGAGTGCTTCTGACTCGGAGCGAGTGAAGGCATCGCCGCTGGCGAAGCGGATTGCGGCGGAGGGCGGGATCGACCTGCATGGGGTGACGGGCAGCGGCCCCGGAGGGCGCATCGTGAAGGCCGACGTGCTGGCGCCGGCAGCCGGCTCAGCCGCCCAGGGAGCTCCGGTGAACGACGTGACGGAGCCCGTGCTGGCAACGCCAAGCCCGGAGCCAAGCCCGGAGGTGTCCGCCGCACCTCAGCAGGCGGCGCTGGCGGGAGTGACGACGGCCAAGGGCGAGACGGTCACGGTGGAGCTGACGCGCACCCAGCAGACGATCGCGCGCCGGATGGCGGAGTCGAAGGCCACGATTCCGGACTTCACGCTGCAGATGGATGTGGACATGGAGGATTGCGTGGCGCTGCGCTCGGAGCTGAAGCGCCTGTCGCAGCCGGACGCGCCGGCGCAGCCCGGCTCCTCGGCCCCGGCGGTGGCGCCTACATACAACGACATGGTGGTCAAGGCGACTGCGCTGGCGCTGCGCGAGCACCCGCGCGCGAACGGCAGCTATCGCGACGGCAAGGTGCAGTTGCACTCGCGTGTGAACGTGGGCGTGGCGGTGGCCAGCCGAGGACGCGCTGGTGGTGCCCACGGTCTTCGACGCGGAGGAGAAGTCGCTGGGCGAGATCGCGCGTGAGACGCGCGCGCTGGCCGGGCGGGTGCGCTCCGGTGACGATCACGCCCCCGGAGCTGGGCGGCGGCACGTTCACGGTGTCCAACCTGGGGATGTACGGAATCAAGAGCTTCAGCGCGATCATCAACCCGCCACAGGCGGCAATCCTGTCTGTCGGCTCGCTCCAGGCGCGCGCGGTGGTGCACGACGGTCAGCTGGCACCGACGACACACGATGACACTCACGCTGGTGTGCGATCACCGCATCCTTTACGGAGCAGACGCTGCCCAATTCCTCGCGCGAATTCGCGAGTTGCTGCAATCGCCGTCAGCGCTCACCCTGTGAAGTAGGGAACAGCACCGCAAAGCTGGCGGTCGCGACTACGCCTGCCGGAAGCGCGATTATTTCCCTCCCAGACGCCAAATTCGGCTCCTTGGGACAGGCCTGTTGTCTCTGCCACGCATGCGGGCGCTTGCCAGATTCTCTGAACGCTTGCTACTCAGTGATGCGTCCCGTCGTCCGGGTTAACCACCCAACGCCGGGTAGGGGCAATGAAACAGGGGCACACCGTGACGTCCGCACGTCCAGCACTGGCCACAGCGACACTTCATACGGCAACACGCTGACCGCTTCGGGCTTCGTGGAGCGCTCCACTACCTAAGGAGCAAGAACAAATGTCACATATCAAAATGCTGGCCCTGGTCGCACTTGCGGTCTGCTGCCTGGGCATGACGAGCGCCGCGACGGCATTCGCCGAAGAAGGGCAGTTCATCAACGTTGAAGGCAAAGCTCTCGCGAAAAGCAAATTCACGGGAAGCAGCGGAACGGCGAAATTCGAAACTACGGGCAAACTGTCCATGACCTGCACAAGCGATACGGTGACGGGCAAGATGACCGCGACGACGGCCGGGGAAGAGACGGTCTCCTTTTCGGGCTGTGAATCCGTAGGCAAAAAATGCACCAGCGCGGGCGCGTCGTCGGGAACAGTGCGCATACCCGTAGCACTGCGCACGCGGGTGGCAAGTCAGCCCTCGGGCGAAGTCTTACTATTAGCGCAGGTCCTTCAGAATAGCGGCAAAGAAGCGGCCACCGAAAGTAAACCGTTCGAATTCAAATGTGGAGAAGTGGTGGCGAAGCTGTACGGCAGCTACCTGGTAAAGACGGGAGAACAGGAAGCGTTCAAAGAATCGTGGACCTTTACGGCCGAACAGGAAAGCGGCAAACAGAAACCGGCCGAATACGAAAGCGAAAAAAAAGAAAAAGTGAAGGACACGCTGCGACTTGCACTCGGTGGCGGCTATGAACAGGCTGGCCTGTCCGACAAAGAGGAACTTGCTTTTGAAGAAAAAGGACTATTCGTTCAGGACCGGACCATCGTGTTCGGATCGAAAATCGAATTTGGTCAGGTGAAAAAAGGGATCTCAAGGGAAATCACTGTGACCGATACGTTCAATGTGGAAGCTCAGACCGGCGTGCTGAAACTGTCGGGCACTGCATTCAAACTGGAAAACAACCTCTGCAATAACAAACTCATTGCGGCAGCCGGCAACTGCAAATACGGGGTCTTATTCAGCCCGGCAGTCGAAGGCCTCAAACCGGCCGAGGCACTCACTTTCCCATGGGAAGAAACCGGTGGTGCAAAAACAAAATTCCTAGAAATTAGGGTGGTGACGGGCGAATCGATCGCCTAGAAGCGCCACGAGCAAAGATCCGTCTAAGCTAAGGCATCCATGAACAGCTAGAGGCAGGTGGCCAATTCGTGCCCCTGCCTCTAGAAATGACCCCTTCGCCGAGCTACAGCAGAGTCTCGCTCAAGCGCGCAGCAGCCTCACGCCTTTGCTGGCCGCCAGCGATGCTGACGGCACTTGACTTCTATGTATCCCGCCACACGGAGCGTCAACGCGCGCGTCTTAGCTCAGCAGCTTGATGCCGTCCTCCAGCTGCTTGTGACCCTTGGTGACGGTCACGAGCGCCTTGTCCGCGTCGGCTTTGGCCGCTTCGGGGTTTGCCGTCTTCTCTGCGTAAGCGCTTGAGAGTTCGCCGTATCCAACGACGATCGAATGCAGACCGCTCACGATCTTCGTCTTGGCACGCTTCACTCGGCGCGCAGCTGCCGACTGGTGCGCAATCTTGCTCTCGAGCGCGCTCAAGACGGACGACGACGCAGCGATCGCAGCCTCCACACCCGCCGGGTCGTGGCTCTGTTCGTATTCCTTACCGGCAACTTCGACCTGGGTTTCAGCCGCTTCGATCTTGGGGCCGTAGCTCACGATCGCCGCCTTGATGCTCCTGCTGCTGGCCGAAGCGTCCGCCACCGGCCCGATCGCCGCTGCAACCAGCGTCGCCATGCACACTGCTACGCGCTTCACGCTCAGGCATCTCATCGCTTCGCCTCCTCGCTCGGGAACCGGCCTCGGACGGCGCAGAGCCTACCCGCGTGGACGGCGCACGCTGAGCGGATCCTCCCAGCGCAACCCAGAGAACCGGGAGAAGTCGTTGTCACTGGAGCACAACGTAGCCCCGTGCTCGATCGCCAGCGCCGCCAGATGCGCATCGCTCGTGAGGTTGCCAGCCGTGCCCAGCGGCGCGAGCAGGTCTCTCAGTACAGCAGCGTGGCGATGCGTAGGATGAACGATCGTCACTGGCGGCAGCTCGAGCCAGCTGTCCACCAGATCGAGTGCTTCCTCCGGGGTCAGCGCCTGTTCGAAGATCGCTGGGTTGGTGCTCACCCTGATGAAGCCGAGCAGCGCGGACCAGGCGAGCGCCACCGTCTCCGAGCCCGACAGCGTCTCCTCCAACCACCTCAGCGCCGCACCGTTGCGCGGCGAGTTCAGGTCATACGCGTAGACGAGCAGGTTGACGTCGGGCAGCTTCACTTGCGCAAGGCCATCTTGCGCAAGATCTCTTCATCCTCCAGTTCCCCCGCCAGACGGAGAGCCTTGTCCAGGTTGACCCCCGGGCGCACCCCCATCGGACGCGCCTTCACCTGGAAGCGCTGTGAGGGCTTCGTCTTACCCCGCAAGCCATCGCGCACCGCATCGTTGAGCGCCACCTTGAACGACACCCCGCGCTCACGCGCCGTCTGTTTCAGCTTCGCCGCCACATCCTCATCCAATGTCACCGTCGTCCTCACATCAGGCATCATATCGTCACAAAGGCTGCTGTCATGATGCCTCGCGGCCGGGGCGCTAGGCTGAAGTACGGATGAACGCTGCAAGCAAGCCTCCTGACGAGCTGTGGGTCTGCCACATGGGCCTCGTCCACTACTCCGACGGAATAGCCCTTCAAGAGACACTCCGCGCCAGACGCCAGGCGGGTGAGATCCCCGACACGCTGCTGCTGCTCGAACACCCGCCCGTGTACACGCGCGGGCGCCGCTCAGCCCCCGGTGAGCTGCCGTTCGGCGAGGACTTCTACCGCGCCAAAGGCATCGACGTGGTCCCCACCGATCGCGGCGGGCGCATCACCTACCACGGCCCCGGACAGCTGGTCGGCTACCCGATCATGGCCGTCACCGACGTGGTCGCATACCTGCGCACGATCGAGGACGCGATCGTGGCCGCGCTTGCCGAGGCGGGCATCGCCGCGCACTCCCGCCCAGAGGATGGCCCCGACTACACCGGCGTGTGGGTGCAGGAGCGCAAGATCGCCTCGATCGGCGTGCACGTGTCGCGCGGCATCGCCACGCACGGCTTCGCCGTCAACGTCACCAACGACCTCGAGCCGTTCTCCTGGGTCGTGGCCTGCGGCCTGCCCGACGTGACCATGACGTCCATCGCCAACGAGGGCGCCCCCGGTGACTGCGAGTCGCTGTCGTGCTTTCGCAAGCGCGTGGCCCACAGCTTCTGCACCGCTCACTCGCGCCGCCAGCGCCTGGTCTCGCCGCAGCGCGTCGGGATCGACACTGCGCACGCCGCCAGGCACGCCTCCGGGCGTGCCCCTAAAGATCCAAGCCAGCCCGCGCCGGCCCACCGACCCGAAGCGATCCCCGCATGAGTGGGGTGGGCGGGACTCGATCCCGCGCCAACCCCGGCGGCATGGACGTGCTCAGCGTGCTCGGCCCCGACGTACGGCCGCTGCGCGAGCGCAAGCCGCCGTGGTTCAAGGTGCCCGCGCCCGGTGGCAAGCGCTACCGCGAGCTGACCGACATGATCCGCTCGGAGAACCTGCACACCGTCTGCCAGGAGGCCGCCTGCCCCAACGTCGGCGAGTGCTGGGAGCGCGGCACCGCCACGTTCATGATCCTCGGCGACACCTGCACCCGCCGCTGCGGCTTCTGCAACGTCAAGACCGGCAAACCCACCTGGAACGACCCGCTCGAGCCCGCCCGCGTGGCGCGCTCGATCGCCCAGATGGGCCTGCGCCACGCCGTCATCACCTCCGTCGACCGCGACGACCTTCCCGACAAGGGCGCCTCCGCCTTCGTCGGAGTCATCCGCCAGGTCCGCCGCCAGGCGCCCGGCTGCCAGATCGAGCTGCTCACCCCCGACTTCCAGGGCCAGGAGATGCCGCTCGCCAAGGTCATCGCCGAGCGCCCCGACGTGTTCAACCACAACGTCGAGGTCGTGCCCCGGCTCTACCCCCTCGCCCGCCGTGGCTCCGAATTCAAGCGCTCCTGCCGCGTGCTGCAAAACGCCAAGGAGCATGGGCGAAGGCGAGGTCGTCACCAAGTCCGGGCTGATGGTCGGCCTCGGCGAGACGCACGACGAGATGGTCGACACGTTCGCCGCGCTGCGCCAGCACGGCGTGCAGGTGCTCACCGTCGGGCAGTACCTGCGCCCCTCCGAGCGACACCTGCCAGTCGTGCGCTACTGGCACCCCGACGAGTTCAAAGCGCTCGAAGCAGCCGCCTATGAACTCGGCTTCGACCACGTCGCCGCCGGCCCGCTGGTGCGCTCCTCCTACCACGCCGACCAGCACGTGCCGCAGCCCATGGCCGGCGTCGGACCCGCTGGCCGCCCGCCTCCGCATAGGCTCTGAGACGCCCTCGCGCGGCGGGCGCACGCAGCGATGTTCCCGCTCAAAGACAACATCCCGCTCGCGCGGCTTCCCGCTCGTCACGATCGCGCTGGTCGCCATCAACGTCGTCGTCTACCTGCTGGAGATCCGCCACGGCGGCAGCTTCTTCGGCGGTCCCACCGACGGCGTCGCGGTCCGCTACGGGGCCATCCCCTACGAGCTCACGCACCCGGGCAAGCACTGCGAACTGGTCACGTGCAGAGCCCCGAAGGGCTGCTCTGCGACCGTCGCCTGCCAGGGCCAGCCCGGCGTCAGCGGCACCCCCGCAGCACAGCCCGCCACGTGGCAGACCGTCTTCAGCGTCGATGTTCCTGCACGGCAGCTTCCTGCACATCTTCGGCAACATGCTGTTCCTCGGCCATCTTCGGCCCCACCGTCGAGGACCGCATGGGCCGCCTGCGCTTCCCCGTCTTCTACCTGCTCGGCGGCCTCGTCGCGCTGGCGCAGCCAGGTGGTCGCCGACCCCAGCTCCACCGTCCCCACGCTCGGCGCCTCCGGCGCGATCGCCGCCGTGCTCGGCGGCTACATCCTGCTGTATCCCCGCGCCCGCATCCTCAGCCTCGTATTCATCGTGTTCTTCGTCACCATCGTCGAGGTCCCCGCCGTGTTCCTGCTCGGCTTCTGGTTCCTCGAGCAGCTCTACTTCGGCCTCGGCCGGCCTCGCAAGTCCGCTGGGGGGCGGAGAAGGCGTCGCCTACTTCGCCCACATCGGCGGCTTCGCCTTCGGCCTGCTGGTGATCAGGCTGTTCGTCCCGCGCCGACCCAGCGGCCCCGATCTCGCAAGCCTGCTGTGATCCACACCGTGATCGCGACCACCCGCAGCCGCCGAGCCTCGTGACCGGCCGCTCGTGCTGGTCGCCGCGCTCGTGTTCATCGCCGGCTTCGCCTTCCTCACGTTCACCGCGGTGGCCGAACAGGGAGTTACGCTCGCGAGGCCTGCTGTCGTCTTCATCCTCGTGCTGCTCGGCGTGGGCATCGTCGGCGCACTGCGCAATCCGCCCACGCGATGAGCAGATCGCCTTTCCTGACCCCCGACATGAGCCGTCAGCGCCGCGCGCAGGCCGCCCGGCGTCGTCGCATGCGCAGGCTCACCGACCGCCGGCGTGCTGCTGCTCGCACTCGTCGTCGCAGCGGTGGTCGTGGCGCTCTCACAACGGCTCCGCTTCCTCCGCCGGCCACAGCACGCACGCCGCCGCCCTCTCCGGCGCACCGGCCACAGCGCAGTCGGCCGCACCGGCGCTGCTCGCCGTCGGGCCTGCCGCTGGCCAAGCCCGCGCTCGCGCTGCGCCGGCCTCGCCACGCCGCAGAGCGACCCCGTGCACATCGCCTTCCAGCACCCGCCGCGCGCCGGCGCTGCTGTTCAACCTCGCCACCGGCCAGGTGCTGTGGCAGCGCAACCCACTGCAGCGCGTGCCCATCGCCAGCCTCACCAAGATGATGACCGCGCTGCTGACCGTCGAGTCCACGTCCGCCCGACGCGCCCGTGCTCGTCACGCGCCAGGCCGTCGACGCCGACGGCTCCAAGGTCGGCGTGCTTCCGCTCGGACGCCACGTGCGCGCTCGAGAGCATGCTCTACGGGCTGCTGCTGCCGTCCGGCAACGACGCCGCCGTCGCGCTCGCCCAACACGTTGCCGGCACCGTCAAGCGCTTCGTCGTCGCGCATGAACGCACGAGGCGGCGCAGCTCGGGCTTGGCTGCACGCGCTACTCCTCGCCTTCCGGCTACTACGACCAGGGCAACTTCTCCTGCGCCGCCGACCTGGCCGTGCTCGCGCACGTCGACATGCGAGCAGCCGCGCATCGCCAGCGTCGTGCGCACCTACTCCGCCGTGCTGCCCTTCCCCATCAAGGGCGGCAAGCTGTACCTGACAACAACAACCCGCTGCTGATCTACAGGTACCCCGGCGTGACCGGCATGAAGACCGGCTACACCGAAGCCGCCGGGCGCTGCCTCGTCGGCCACCGCCGAGCGCCACGGCGTGCGCCTCGGCGTGGTCATCCTCAACTCGAACGCGCCCGGCACGCAGGCCAGCCAGCTGCTCGACCGCGCCTTCCACGACGTCTACCACCTCGCCCGCCGTGCCCCAGCCGCCGCTGCCCGCCCGGCGCCTGACGCTCGGATTCGACGCGCGGCCTGCCCTCGTGGTGGTACCGTTCCCTTGCAAGGATTGACTGGCCAGTCAGCCAAAGGAGAAGACCGTGGATCTCGACGACACACCGGAGCAGGCCGCCTACCGCGCACAGGTGCGCACGCTGGCTCGAGCAGCACAAAGCTGAAGCGCCCGTCCTCGCAGGAGCCCGGCGCGCTGGAGGACGAGGATGAGATTGTCGCCGCGCGCCGCGCGTGGCAGGGCAAGCTCGCCGAGGGCGGGCTCGCCGGCGTGACCTGGCCGAAGGAGTACGGCGGACAGGGTCTCGGCCCGATCGAGCAGGTCATCTGCAACCAGGAGATCGCGCAAGGCGAAAGTCCCCGGCATCCTCGACGCGATCGGCGTCGGGCATGCTCGGGCCCACGATCATCGCCCACGGCTCCGACGAGCAGAAGACGCGCTACCTCGGCGCCGATGCTGCACGGCGACGAGGTCTGGTGCCAGCTCTTCTCCGAGCCCGCCGCCGGCTCTGACCTCGCGGCGGTGCAGACGCGCGCGCGTCTGCAGGACGACGGCAGCTGGCGCCTGACCGGCCAGAAGGTGTGGACCACCAACGCGCAGTTCGCCTCCTACGGCCTGCTGCTCGCGCGCACCGACGCCGACGTGCCCAAGCACAAGGGCATGACCATGTTCGTGGTGCCCATGGACGCGCGAGGGCGTGACAGTGCGCGGCCTGCGCCAGATCTCCGGCGAGGCCGAGTTCAACGAGGTCTTCTTCGACGACGTCGTCAGCTCGACGCCGGCGCGGTCGTCGGCGGCGTCGGCAACGGCTGGGGCACGGCGCTGACCACGCTGATGTTCGAGCGCGTCACCATCGGCCTCGGCAGCGAGGGCATGGGCTACAACTCCGACGCGCTTCGCCGCGCGCCATCGCCGCCGACGAGCACGCCCGGCGCGACCCCGAGGTCCGCCACCAGCTGGGCGAGATCGCAAGCGAGCTGCTGGCGGTGCGTTTCACCGGCTACCGCACGCTGACCGCGCTGCAGAAGGGCCAGATCCCCGGCCCCGAGGCCGGCCTGGCGAAGGTCACGATCGTCAGCCGGCGCGATCAAGGCCGGCGACCTGATCGCCGACGTCGTCGGCCCCGACGCGCTCGACCCGGACAGCGAGTGGGCCTACATGATCTCGTTCCTGCCCGGCCTGAAGTCCGCCGGCGGGACCGAAGAGATCCTGCGCAACACCGATCGGCGAGCGCGTGCTCGGGCTGCCGCCCGAGCCGCGCCTGGACAAGGGCATCCCGTTCTCCGAGCTGCGTTCAAAGGAAGGAGCAGCGGCATGAATCTCGCACTCTCAGACGAGCAGGTGTTCCTGCGCGAGGCCGCCCGCGGCGCGCTGTCGCGCTTCAAGACGCTGGAGGCCGCCCGCGAGGCGCTCGACGGCGAACGAGTCCGCGCTGCCCGACCTGTGGCCGACCGCCGTCGAGGCCGGCTGGCCCGGACTGCTGATCGACGAGGCCCACGGCGGCGCCGGGCTGGACGCGTTCGACGCGATGCTGGTGCTCGGCGAGTGCGGCCGCGTGCTCGCCGGCGTCGCCGCTGCTCGGGCACCTGCCCGCCACGCGCGATCCTCAATGACGGCGCCGGCCGAACGCCGCCGATGCTGGAGGAGCTGGCCAGCGGCGAGCGCCGTGCCGCCTACCTGCCGGTGCAGCCCGCCCGACGACCTCGACGCGCGCTGGACGGCCGACCCGGCCCGCGGCGCCGGACGCGCCCGGCGCCGCCCGCGGCGGTCGCTGACGGCGGGCAGGCGCAAGCGTCACCGGCAAGCTCGCGTTCGTGCCGGACGCGCCCGGCGCCGACCTGCTCGTGGGCGTGGCGCTGCTCGACGGGCCGCGCACCGGTCGGCGTCGGCGATCGAGGCGAGCGCCGCCGGCGTGACGATCGAGCCGGTCGAGCGGCTACGACGCCACCCGCTCGCTCGGCGCACGTCTCGCTCACGGACGCGCCGGCCACGCGTGCTGGACGCGCCCGAGGACGTCGCTCGCGGGCGCCTGGTACCTGGCGCAGTCGCTGATCGCCGCCGAGTCGCTCGGCAGCGTCGAGACCGCGCTCGACGTGTCCGTCGCCTACGCCAAGGAGCGCTTCACGTTCGGCCGCGCCATCGGCTCCTACCAGGCCGTCAAGCACTCGCTCACCGAGGTGCTGCGCCAGCTCGAGAACGGCCGCTCGCTGCTCTACTACGCCGGCTGGGCCCGCGACGGCGCGCCCGGCCGAGTTCCCGCTCGCGGCCAGCGCCGCGCGCTCGGTCGGCCGGGCGTGCACTGGACACCGCCGCGCGCACGATGATCTCCGTGCACGGCGGCATCGGCGCCACATGGGAGCACGACGCGCCGCTGTACTTCCGCCGCGCGCAGCTCTCCCGGCGTCTGCTCGGTGGCACCGGCCAGGCGACCGACCGAGTCGCCGGCGAGCTGATCGTGCAGGCCGACGCCGCCTGAGGCGGGCCTTTCTCGGACGCGGCCACAACGGGTCGCGTCCGGGTGTGGGGTACCAGCGTTAGGAATCTCCCGAAGACTTACGCGGTGGTTGACGGCTTCCCGGGCCTGCGGGCCGAGAAGTGGGGGCATGTGCGCCAGCGCTCAATACCCGGTCATCCTTTGCCTCGAACAACGCGCCGAGCCGGTCGTCAAACCAGCCGAGCCCAAAGGCGATGATCAGTACGATAAAAGACGACTCTGCCTGGTCGATGCCTACCAGGCCGCGAGCGAGGTCTGTTGTGCCGAGTGCCCAACCCGCGTAGGCCACGACGACAAACGCGTCGTAGATCAGCCCGCGCGGCCGGAGTATCGCTTCCATGCGTGCACGCCGCTCACGATCGATGGTCACGGCCATCAAAGCCGGAAAGGTGACGGCCGACACTCGCCAACCGAGAGCCTCGTGCTGGAGTTGACCCGCCAACAGGAGCAGAACAGCCAGGGACTCGGCAGGAACATGCTTGGCGAGTCGGGCAAGATAATCGTCGGGAGTGGCAGCGGCAACGTCCCCGCCGGTCGAGCTGGTGACATGATCTGCTCGTCCCCCGAAAACGCCCGCGCCGGGCAACGATGCTGTCCTGCTATCCCGTAGAGCTTGAACCTTGTGGGGATACACGATCGCGCGCATTAGCTCTCGCGAGTCTTGTCCAGCTTTAGCTGACGACGAGCCAATTGGATCCAGGTCTGCCTGGCTGGCTCGTGACTCTCGTAGTTCAGAAGATCCATGCGCACAGGCTGCTCGATTGCATGATCCTGGATGCGCGCGCGGAGGCGCTGCGCCTCCTGCAAATCCTCGACGATTGCCACCACCAACACTTCGAGGTCGCCCGAAACTTCGATGATCTGCCGTATCCCGCCGATACCGGATAGGGCCTCGAGGAGTCCTGGGCGCGGCAATCCGTTGTTGGGCAGCCTATACAGCACCCGCAGCAAGCCGAGCGCGGCCTCGTCGACGAGTAGCCAGTCCCAAAACACGGGCTGCGGAGGAGACTCAGTCCTGTGTGCTGGTGTGCGCCGGGGGCGACCCTGTTTGCCGCGCCACGGTGATGTGGCTCGCAGGGGGCTTACCGCTCTCCAGGCGTCGGAATAGCTGAGCTGCGTGCCAAGGCGTTCCCGCGTGAAGTCCTCGAAGAAGGGTTTTGAGACGGAGTGCAGGCGAGCCGCCACCCAAGCTGCCCTATACGACCGCACCGCGTCGCCAGGAGCGCCTGAATCTGACATGCCCTTCGAGATCATCTAGAAAATATATTTCATGCGAACTGGGCTGTCCAGGCCAACAGGCAATGTCTCCTAATCATGTGTCCAGATTTTCCGTCCGCTATATGGGCGATAGTCATGGCTCGAAATATATTTTCAGCCTAGGCGAACGACGATCGGATCGCATATGTGCCCTAAAGTTCTACGAGCCGTCAAGTTCTCGGCTAGGGAGCCGACGTGATGGCAAAGCGTTCGTATAGCATCATTCGCTTGGTGCGCCCCTCTGGTGCTGATATATCGACCGATTTCGCTATGACTCGTGCTGTAGACATCCTCACAAATTTCGAGAAGGGCGCAGAGCGCCTCCCCCCGGATCTGGCAGACAAGTTGCGCGGGCGTCAGCGTGCGGTAGCCAGCAAGCGTCGTCAAGCCCAACTAAACGAGAGCCTGCTCCGTTTTCGGGTACGTGGTTGGCGTAGCCGGCGTCGCACTGGTTGAACCGCCTAAGCAGCCGGCAACCTATCCGGCAGATGTGGTAGCCATATGGGCGTATGCAGCGTCCATTCCAGCCAGCCGAACCAGACGGGCCCGCACCAAGCGCTCCACCTTGCCTTGCCGCGATGGCCGCGTGTCGTTTGTACCATCCGGATCCCGACGATGCGGGCCACTGGGCATGGTTTTGCCAAGAGTTCGGGGCAGGCGCAGTCAGTCATTTTCTCGCGCCGCTCGAATCGGTTCTCGAGGTCGCTCGAGAACAGCACTGCTGCTGCGTAATCGTTGAGGAGCGATATCTCGATCTCGACTATCGCAGCGAGTATTCCTTGTTCTGGTCGCGGCGTTTCGAGGATCGAGCGCCGGTGGCAAAGCGGGTCCATTTCTTCCGGACGGAGATCGGACCTGAGCAACTTCACGACATCCCCGCCAACGCAGAGTACATTGGTTACAGCGTCTTGCGCCCGACCACCCTAGTGGTTCGTCTGTGAAGTTCGTGGGTTATGCCTCGAGGACCTTGCCGGTGTAGGTCCACTTGAATGGTTTGGCGGTTTGGTTGTAGGTCTCGATGAATGCGAGCATTTGCTCGGCGAGGTCTTCCTCGCTGAAGAAGATGCCGTGCTTGAGCAGTCGGCGGTAGAGGATCGAGAAGAAGATCTCGACCTGGTTCAGCCACGAGGCGTGGGTGGGGGTGAATTGGAAGCTCCAGCGGGGGTGAGCGGCGAGCCATTCCTTTACCTCTTCGGTGCCGCGGGTGGAGAGGTTGTCGCTGACCGCGATGATCTGCTGGCTCTCGACGACGGGGATCTCGCTGTCGAGCTGGTCGAGGAAGCGGATCAGATCGAAGCGGTTGCGGGTCTTCGAGGTCATCGCGAGCACGTCACCCTCGTGGACCTTCAGACACGCGAACAGGCACTGCGTGCCGTTGCGGATGTATTCGTGCTCGCGGCGTGTCGGTCGCCCAGGAGCAGGAAGCATGTCTGGCTTGGTCGGCGCCTTGGCCTGGATCCCGGTCTTTTCGTCGATCGAGACGACCAGCACGTTCTCTGGTGGATTCACGTACAGGCCGCAGACACCTTTCAGGCGCTCCTCGAATTCGGGGTCGGAGAAGTCGCTCATCACCCAGTAGTCGGTCAGGTGCGGCTTGATGTCGGCGCGCGCGAGAATCGTGTGCGCCTGGGCGCGCGACATCCCCACCGCCTGCCCGAGCTGCTCATAGGTCCAGCGTTCCTGCTGAGCCCCCTCTGGTGTCTCCGGTGGACGCGTGCACGCCTTGGCGATCAGCCTCGCCCTGTCCGCCTGCGAATAGATCAGAGGTTTACCCGAGCGCGGCAAGTCACGGAGCCCAGCGATTCCGTCCTGCTCATAGCGCGAGCGCCACTTCTGCGCCGTGTTCGTCGAACACCCCACCAGCCGGCCAATCTCCGCAGCAGAACGACCTTCCGCGGCACAAAGCACGATCTGGGCGCGCTCGACCATCCGCACCTCAGCAGTGCTCGAGCGCACAATCCGTTCAAGCCCCGCTTGATCGTCCGCCGCAATCTCAACGCTCTTCGCCAACGCAGGCATACCGAACCTCCATCATCGCTGGACCCAACCAACGACGAGTTCGGCAAACACTACGACACCCCTTCAACTACCAACAAACTTCACAGACGAACCACTAGGACCCGTCGGTCGTACCGTCTTGACTCCACCACCCCGTGTTGGAGCGAACGCTGTGCTGTGTACGGTGGAAGATCATCCCAGCCTCTTTGGCCGCGAACTCACAGTCCGGGGTGTCCCATTTTGTCAGCAGGACGGCGAGTTGCTTCGCTGCGCCCACGCAACCACATGGCTCTGTCATTACGTCGCTCAGGGGAGGGGACTGATAGGCCGCCGCACCACCGCCGACATTGCCGGTCTCGCCCCCTCGGAGTTCTCCCGGCACCGTCCGCTGCCATCCAATGGCCTCACGGGAGAGCAGATGCAGAGCATCTTCAGCGCAATCGGCCTGCCGGCGTTCTTCTACGACGCCCAGGACCCACCTGACCCACCAGCGCCTCTGCCCCGGAGCGCACCGAAATCGTCTGGGGTGTTTACGAGTGCGGCGACGCGGGAGGCAGCAGCTGAGCAAGCAAAGCAGGCGTGGACGGAAGATATGCAGCGGGAGCGGATCCTGCGCATAGCTTGCAAGTACGTCAACTCTGGATTCCCCGTTGTCATTCTCACGGAAGATGATGAGAATCATGCCTTCACTTTGGTGGGCTGGGAAAAGCGAGGAGAGGGAGTGCGTCTATACGCGTGCGACGACATGATTGGCCCGTATGAGCCGATCGACGACGTTCTCGTGGAGCAGGCCAAGAACGGTAAGTGGGTGGGGATCATGCTGCCGTTGCCTGAGCAGGTTTTCCTAACCGGCGAGGCCGCTGAGCAGGCGGCCTGGAACATCGCTGAGGGTGCTAGCCGTATCCTCAAAACGACAACCGCCCAAGAGACTGACTTCCTTGAATTGGCGGGCAAGTTCGACCACTTGAAGGCCGGTATCAGCGTCCGGACGATGCTCATCGAAGGGCGCGAGCTAAAGCAGAAACTGGGTCAAACGGGTCGCAACGACGAGGCTGTGGCGCTTTACCGGATGGCTCATTTGCCACATTGGGTATGGCTCGTTGAGTTCCACGACGTGACAGCGCGTGACGACGACAAGCCCTGTGTACTGGCAGAGATCGTGTACGACTCGACAGCCCATGACGAGGCGCCACTCACGATGCTTTCGACCACCAGCTCGGAAGCCCGCGATCACGGCGCGATGCGACGAGAAGATACCGGTGGCACGCAGGCCGCAGGGCCCGGCCGCGCTTGGCGATCGCTCATTGCGCACGGCAGCGCCGATGACGTTGCCACAAACCTGCGAGTCGCCTGAGACTTCGTATCAGCCGCCCCGCGTCCTGGCGCTGGCTGCGATCTTCGCCAGGGCGTCTGACGATTGAGCTTGCGCTTCATTGGCGTCCGCTTCTTCCAGCGCCGCCAGAACCGGCGCCCCGTAGGCCCCCTGCACCGCCTGTTCCATCGCCGGTTCCGCGCCGCAGTTGATGCAGAAGCCGTGCTGGGACCAGCCGATGGCGCGCGCCAGCACCTGATCGGCGTAGGTCACGCCGGTGGCGTCGTGGCCGTAGTAGTCATAGGCGGCCACCCACGCGCTGTCATCCAGCGCGTACGTGGCGCCGTCGGCCGACAGCAGGTGGGCGGCAGCCATGATCGAGTCGAAGTCGTCGTAGATCGACGGGTGCGTGGCGGTCATGTGGTCGTAGACGGCCGGGCGCCTGCCGTACTTGTAGGAGTCGCTGACCAGGGCCCAGGTAGTCAGTGGCCCGTTGGTGACGTTGAACTGCATCGGCCCGCCGCAGCAGTGCGCGAAGTTGAGGCCGTGGTAGGTGCTGGGCGCAGTCGAGAAGGCGCTCTCCTGCTTGTGGATCGAGGCGATCAGCAGCCAGTTGACCCCGAACGTCTTTTGGACGGTTTCATAGATCGGGTAGAAGCCTTCCATCCAGCCGCGGTCGATGTGCAGTTGCTCTTCGCTGGCAAAGCGCTTGGCGTCGACGCTCTGCTGTTCGACAGATGGACGCGTGAGGAGGCGGGCGGGCGCCTGCGCCACAGCTCGCGCCGTCGACCGCGAGATGGAGGCGGGTGCGGTTGCCGAGGCAAGCACCGGCGGCGGGGCGGTGCGCCGTTCCTGCCCCACAACCCCGCTCAGGACCGCCACCAGCACGGCCAATCCGATCGCCGCGATCGAGCATGCCAGCAGCCACGCGCCGCGCTCCGATGGCGGCGCGGGCGGCTGCGCGAAGCCCACCGCCGGGCGGTCAGCTTCGCCGGCGGGGGCATCCAGGTCGGTGTGCGCCGGTGGCTCAGGCATGCTCATGTCTGCCTACAACCGTATCCGGGCGCGGCAGCGCCCGCCGCACCGTTCCTCGGGCTGACGGGTTTCAATCGCGATGCGCAAGCTCATACTCACCATCTCCGTGCCGCTGCTCCTGCTGTGTCTCAGCGGCACCGCGGGCGCCTTGAGCACCGTCCAGCAGCGCTACCTGTCGCTGGCCCAGGCCGGGGTGGCCGGTGCCCAACAGCGCTGGTGGGATCCGCGCCGCGGCTGGTATGACGCACGGCTTCACGATCACGAGCGTTATCCGCTGGCGACCATCTGGGACATCGTGCCGCTGTTCCAGTCCCTCGACGCGATCGCCATCGCCGAACCCTCGGCCGCCAACAAGCGCGCGGTGAAGCGCTTTGCGGCGGGCGCCGAGCGCTACCTCAACCGCGGGCTGCATCCGCTGCCCGGCTACTCGCCCTACCCGGGCGACCGCGAAGCCAACACCGAGACGTGGTTCGACGACAACGGATGGTGGGGCCTGGCATTCATCGAGGCGTTCCGCGCCACCGGCTCGCGGCGCTACCTCGCCGACGCGAGCACCGCGCTTCACTACATCGCCAGGGTGGGATGGGCGGCCAGCAGCGGCGGCGGGATCTGGTGGAACACGCAGCACCCCTACAAGGCCGGCGAGGCGCTGGCCTCCGGCACGCTGCTGGCCACGCTGCTCTACCAGCAGACGCACTCCGCCTTCGCCCTGGCGCAGGCCCAGCGGTTCCTGGCGTGGGCCAACACCGAAGGTTTCAGCGCCGCCAACGGGCTGTATGCGGGCAGCAACATCAACCCCACGCCGATCGACTACATCGAGGCGCCGCTGATCTACGCCCAGGCGCTGCTGTGCGGCCTCACCAACACGCCCCCATACTGCGAACGCGCACAGCAACTCAAGCGCACCGCGCTCAGCCGCTTCGGCTACCTGCTGGACTTCTCGCCGCAGTACGACGCCATCTACCTGCAGTGGATGCTGGCGCTGGGCGCGCTGGAGAACGACCCATCTCCGTATGCGCTGGCGAGCAACAACGCGCGCGACGCGCAGACGCGCGCGGTCAACGGCGAAGGGCTGTACCTGCTGTCGTGGAACGGCGAAACGCTGCCGCCGCAGGACGCCGAACCGGGGATGCTGCAGACACAGGCGGCCACCACCAGCGTGTTCGCCTGGCTGGCGGTGTACCCGCAGCCGGCGGCGTGAGTGGCGCTCAGACCCCGAGCGCCCGCCGCGCGAGCGCGTCGAACACATGGTCCGGCAGCAGGCGCCTGGCGATCAGCATCGCCTTGGCGTCGCGGCCGACCACGTAGCGGGCCCTCATGCGCGAGGCGGTGAGCGCGCGCAGGATCGTGTCGGCCACTTGCTCCGGCGGCACGCCGCGGCGCTCGGTGTCGGCCAGCACCTTGTCCATCGCCGCCTGCACGTGCCCGTACTGGCGCTGCAGCTCCGGCGGCACGCTGACCCGTTCTGACTCGACCCTGCTCTTGTCCCAGATCGGCGTGGCCACCGAGCCGGGCTCGATCAGCGTGACCTGTACGCCCGAGGTGCGCAGCTCCACCCGCAGCGCGTCGCCGAAGGCCTCGATGGCGTGCTTGGAGGCGGCATAGGGCGCTGTGAACGCCATCGCCACGCGTCCCCCGATCGAGGACACGAACGCGATCCGCCCGCCCGCCCGGCGCAGCGCCGGCAGCATCGCCTGCGTGACCGCCACCTGCGCGAACACGTTGACGTCGAACTGCCTGCGCAGATCCTCCGCGGACACCAGCTCCAGCGGGCCGCCGATGCCGATGCCGGCGTTGTTGACCAGCGCGTCCAGCCCGCCGGCGCCGGCCTGCTCCTCGACGACAGCCGCCGCCTGCGCGACCTGCCCCTCGTCTGTCACGTCGAGGCTCACCGGGACGATTCGCCCAGAGGTGGCGTCGGTGACGAGCGCCGCGCCGGCAGCCGGATCGCGCACCCCCGCAAGCACCGTCCAGCCAGCGCCGGCCAGGCGCAGTGCTGTGGCACGGCCGATCCCGGTGGAGGCTCCGGTGATCAGCGCGGTCGGCACGCCGACCACCATACTGAAGCGCCTCGCAAGAGGAGTCTCATTGCGTCATTAGCGCGCGCTTAGGATTCGCGTGGATGGTTCCGCGTGTGCAAGCGCCCTCACTCGCCACGCGCGCCATGGCGGTGGTGGCCGTGGTGGGGGTTCTGGCCGGCTGCGGATCGAGCGTCAAGGGCGATACCACGGGCGCCTCCAGCATCGCCGCGGAAACTCGCGAAGACGCCGCGGAATGTCCACGGACGGTGCTCGCGACCGTTGGGCGAGTGTTGATGCGCGTCTACCACGAGGGCGTGTTCAGCGAACGCACCGCCGCGGCCCAGCACCTGATCCAGAACTCCAGGCCGCTGGTGCAGGCGGTCGAACAGCACGACCCGACAGCTGCGCGGGCGGCAGCGCGCGCGCTGCTGGCCACCGGGCACATGACCGACCTGCGGGTGGTCAGCAACGGACAGATCCTCGTCAAGGTCGGGACACCCGCGCTGGCGCCCCTGAACGGCACGCTGAAGGGCGCAGCCGGCACACCGATCGCCAGCTACAGCACGAGCGTGTGGTCGGACGTCGGCTTCCTCAGCGAGGCCCGGGGCGTGACCGAAGGGCTGGTGGCGCTGCGCCGTCACGGCCGCAGCATCGGCAAATCGCTGGCGCTGCCGACGGGGCCGCTGCCGGACGAAGGCACGCTCAGCTCCGGCGGCGTGCTCTACCGCTACACGTCCTTTCCGGCCACCGCCTACCCGTCGGGCGCGGTCCGCGTGTACGTGCTGCGGGCCGTGCGCTCCACCGCCGCTTCGTGCGGCGCCACGCACGAGGACACCGTCCTCAACACGCTGCACCGTGTGGCCAGCCTGATCTATGCCGCGGAGACCGGCGCCAGGCGCGCGGAACAGGTGGAACGGGTGCAGCACAACACCGCGCTGCTGGAAGCGGTGGCGCGGCGTGACCCGCTGGCCACGCAGGTGGCCATCGACGCGCTGCTGAACGAGCACATCGTGCGGATGCGCGTCAGCGCCGGCGGGCAGTTGCTGTCAGACGTGGGCGGCCCCTACGTGCTGGCTCCGGTGACCGCGCCGCTGCGTCTGAACGGTCGCACGATCGGCAACGTGGAGCTGTCAATCCAGGACGACGAGGGCTACCTGCGCCTCAGCAGGCGCCTGGCCGACCTGGACGTGCTGATGTACATGAACATCGGCGGCCGCCGGCAGCTGGTCAAGAACAGCCTCGGCCCGGAACCGGGGAACGTGCCCGCCAGCGGCAGCTACACCTATCGCGGCCGCTCCTTCCAGGTGTTCACCGTCAACGCCCAGGCGTTCCCGTCCGGGCCGCTGACCATCCGCGTGCTCGTGCCCAACCCCTACCTCGGCTGAGCCGAGGCTCTTCGCTGCTCAGGCGGCCGCCAGCGCGTCGCGCTTCTCGCCCAGCGCCTGCAGCAGTTCGGCGAAGGACTCCGCGAATTTTTCGACGCCCTCGCGCTCGAGCGTGTCGGTGAGATCGTCGTAGTCCACGCCCGTCCGCTCCAGTTCGCGCAGCAGGCGCTTGGCGCCGTCGAGGTCGCGCTGCAGGCGCGGCTCCGGGCTGCCGTGGTCCTGGTAGGCCATGATCGTCTCCTCGGGCATCGTGTTGACGGTGTCCGGGCCGAGCAGCTCCTCCACATACAGCGTGTCCGCATAGGCTGGGTTCTTGGTCGAGGTCGACGCCCACAGCACGCGCTGTGGAACCGCGCCCTTGCCGGCCAGGTACGCCCAGCGCTCGCCCGAGAACACCTCGGTGTAGTGCTGGTAGGCGAGCTTGCCGTTGGCGATCGCCAGCTTGCCCTTGAGCGCATCAGTGCCGGGGATCGCATCCAACCGTTTGTCGGCCTCGGTGTCGATGCGGGAGATGAAGAAGCTGGCAACCGACGCCACCGTGCCCGGGTCGCCGCCCTCCGCCACCAGGCGCTCGAGCCCGCGCACGTAGGACTCGGCAACCTCCGCGTAGCGCTGCAGCGAGAAGATCAGCGTGACGTTGATCGAGCGTCCCTTGGAGATCACGTCCTCGATCGCCGCAAGGCCCGGCCGGGTGGCGGGGATCTTCACCATCAGGTTCTGGCGGTCGACCGTCTCGTGTATGCGCATCGCCTCGCGGAACGTGGTCAGCGTGTCGTAGGCCAGGCGCGGGTCGACCTCCAGCGAGACGTAGCCGTCGCGGTGGCCGCTGGACTCCCACACCGGCTTGAACAGGTCGCACGCGTCCTTGATGTCCTGCTGGGCCAGCGCCCAGAACGTCTCCGCGGTATCGCTGCCCTGCGCTGCGAGCTCGTGTACCTGCTCGTCGTAGGCGTTGCCGGCCGACATCGCCTTCTGGAAGATCGTGGGGTTGGAGGTGGCGCCGACGACGGAGTGGTCGTCGATCAGCTCCTGCAGATGCCCGCCGTGGATCGAGTCGCGCGAGAGGAAGTCCACCCACACGCTCTGGCCGAGCGCCGACAGACCTTGCAGGGGCGAGGGTGCGTCGGAGGGCATGGCGATCTCCTTGGGTCTCAGGGTCTTGGGTCGAACAGCGCCCGTGCATGGGCGGTGATGTTCTCGGCTGTGAATCCGAGGTTTTCGAGCACAGTAGTACCCGGGGCGGAGGCTCCGAAGCGGTCGATGCCGATCACGTCGCCGTCGCTGCCCACCCACTTCCACCAGCTCATGGTTGCGCCCGGCTCGATCGCCAGGCGGGCGCTCACATCGCGTGGCAGCACCTCGTCGCGGTACTCCTGCGACTGGGCTTCGAACAGCTCCATGCAGGGCATCGACACAACCCGCACCCGGCGCCCCTCGGCGGCCAGCGTGCGTGCGGCGGTGAGCGTCTCGCCGACCTCGGCGCCGGTGGAGATCAGGATCAGCTCTGGAGCGCCCGCGGAGTCCCACAGCACATAGCCGCCCTGCTCCAGGCCGTCGGCGCTGCCCACCTCGCCGCGGTCCAGCACCTCGATGTTCTGACGCGAGAGCAGCAGCGCCACCGGGCCGTCTTTGCGCTCCAGCGCCACGCGCCAGGCCACCGACGCCTCGTTGGCGTCGCCCGGACGGATCACCCACAGGTGCGGGATCGCTCGCAGCGAGGCGTAGTGCTCGATCGGCTGGTGGGTGGGGCCGTCCTCGCCCACGGCCACCGAGTCGTGCGTCCACACCCACACCACCGGCAGCCCCATCAGCGCCGACAGGCGCACCGAGCCGCGCATGTAGTCGGAGAAGATCAGGAACGTGGAGCCGTACGGTTTGACGATGCCGCCGTGTGCGGCCGCGCCGTTGACGATCGCGCCCATGGCGTGCTCGCGGATGCCGAACGGCACGTTGCGTCCGGCGTGCACGCGCGAGAACTGCCCGCCGCCGTCGAACACCGTCTTGGTCGACTCCACCAGGTCGGCCGCTCCGCCCATCATCGTGGGGGCGAACTCGGAGAAGGAGGCCATGATCTTCTGCCCGGCTGCGCGCGTGGCGATCTCTTCGCCCGCCTTGAAGGTGGCCAGCGCCTCGCGCCAGCCATCGCGCAGCTCGCCGCGCCAGGCCCGGTCCCATTCCTCGGCCATCCAGCGGGAACGCCTCGCGCCAGACCTCGAAGCGCTCGCGCCACTCCTGCTCGACGGCCGCGCCGCGCCGCTTCAGCGACATGTGCTCGTAGACGGCGTCGTCGACCCAGAACTTGCGGTCGGGGTCGAAGCCCATGATCTCCTTGGTGGCGCGGATCTCCTCTTCGCCCAGCGGAGCGCCGTGGGCCTTCGAGGTGTCGACCGCGTTGGGTGCCGGGTAGGCGATGTGCGAGCGGATCGAGATGAACGACGGGCGCTCGGTTTCCGCGCGCCCCGCCGCGATCGCCGCCTCACAGGGCGTCCACGTCCTCGGAGTCCTCCACCCGCTGCACGTGCCAGCCGTCGGCCGCCAAACGGTCGCCGTGGTTCTCGCCGTCGAAGGAGATCGCGGTGGAGCCGTCGATCGTGATGTGGTTGTCGTCGTAGCAGACGACCAGCTTGCCCAGCGCGAAGTGCCCGGCGATCGAGGCCGCTTCCTGGCTGATCCCCTCCATCATGTCGCCGTCGGAGCAGATCGCATACACGTGGTGGTCGACCACCTCGCGCCCCGGACGGTTGAAGCTTGTCGCCGAGGAAGCGCTCGGCCATGGCCATGCCGACCGCGTTGGCGAAGCCCTGTCCCAGCGGGCCGGTGGTGACCTCGACGCCGGCGGTGTGGCCGCGCTCGGGATGCCCCGGAGTGAGCGAGCCCCACTGGCGGAACTGCTGGAGATCCTCGAGGCTCAGCTGATAGCCGGTCAGGTGCAGCAGCGAGTACTGAAGCACGCAGGCGTGCCCGGCGCTGAGCACGAAGCGATCGCGGTCGGGCCAGTCGACGCTGTCGGGGTTGGCGCGCAGGAAGCGGTTGAACAGCACGTAGCCGAGTGGCGCCAGCGCCATCGCCGTCCCCGGATGCCCGGCGTTCGCCTTCTGCACCGCATCCATCGACAGGCCGCGAATCGTGTCGATCGAGAGCTTCTGGATCTCGGCCGCGCCAGGCTCGGCCGCTTGCAGGTCAGCGTCACTCGATATGTAGGCCATTGACTCGATCCTAGCGACGCGTGCCGCTAGAGTCGCACACGTGTCTGAAGAGTTCTGCAACGTGGGTCGCGGGATCACTCTCTGCTACGAGACGTTCGGCCAGAAATCGGATCCCACCGCCCTGCTGATCATGGGGTTGGGCACGCAGATGGTGGCCTGGCAGGAGGAGTTCTGTGAGACGCTTGCCGAGCGCGGCCTGCACGTGGTCCGCTTCGACAATCGCGACATCGGGCGCTCCACCCGTGTGGGCGGCCGTCCGCCGAGCATCCCGCAGCTGCTGCGGCGCTCGCGCTCCGCCGCCAGCTACACGCTGGCGGACATGGCCGAGGACGCGGCCGGGCTGCTGCACGAGCTGGAGCTGGCCCCAGCGCACGTGATCGGCGCTTCGATGGGGGGAATGATCGCCCAGACGCTGGCCGCCCGCCACCCGCGGTCGGTGCGCTCGCTGGTGTCGATCATGTCCAACACCGGCGCCCGCTGGAGCGGGCAGCCATCGCTGCGCGTCTATGGAATGTTCCTGCGCCGCGCCCCCACGGAGCGCGAGGCGTTCATCGAGCACATGGTGAGGGTGTTCAAGACGATTGGCTCGCGCACACTGCCGCGCGATCCAGCGGAGCTGCGGGAGCTGGCCGCCGCCAGCTACGACCGCGGCCACGACGTGGAGGGACCCGGGCGCCAGCTGGGCGCGATCATCGCCGCCGGCGACCGCACGGCGGAACTGCGGCGCATCGCCGCCCCCACGCTCGTGATCCACGGCACAGCCGATCCGCTGGTCACACCTTCGGGTGGACGCGCCACCGCCCGAGCGATCGCGGGCGCTCGACTGATGAGCATCGAGGGCATGGGCCACGACCTGCCGCGGGCCGTGTGGCCACAGGTGATCGACGCGATCTCCACCCACGCTCACGAAGCGGACGCGAGCTCCGAGTTGCACCCACCCCTGCGGACCGCCTCCCCGGTGCAACCCGGTCCGCAGGGGTAGGACTCCCCTTCCCCCATCTCCCTCGCAAGCAGCTCCTACGGGCGGCGGCTGTGCTCCCGTAGAGCGCCCATCGAATGCGTACGCACGCTGGCACACCAGCACTGGCGCGCCTGAACGCGGACCAGCCAGTGCAGATCGTGACGGCAGTGCGAGCGGCGATACGGCCAGCGGCCGTGCAAGGCACGCAGCATCCGCTGCTCGTGGCAATCGAACACTCTCATCCCCATACGACCTCCATCGGCGTTTCTTGACCCGCGCGGCCGACGCCGGCGGACGTGAGACCACCCAACTCGAATACTCCAAATTGGACAAATCGGACGATCGATTTCCTACGAAACGACTTAGCGGCACGCACCACACTGATCACAGAGCTATGGGACATGTTGTCCTGTGTGTCGCCTTTGTGGTCTCGGGTCATGCTTGACCTCTCACCCATCTTCCGACCCTTCCAATCCCATTTTGAATAGTCATCTGACTCGGATGGAACAGCTCTTTGACACGGCCGGTGGACTACCCGCCCGAGACATATAAATCAGATCTTACGCAGAATGTCAACTTAACCCGACCGGATGACATGCAAAAAGTTCCGCACAAAAGGCGTCTTGACAGCGCCTCCGGTTGCGGAAAGTCAGAAACGCCGCAACACCGTCCGGGCGGGAGGTTGCGCTCGGAATCGGCCGAATACCGGCTCCGCCAGCGTCCCTGCGCGGGAATGCGCTGGACGTGCTCGACCGTGTGGTCGGCGCGACGGTGGGCGCGTCGACGACGCGGTCGTGCTTAGAATATTGTGCTCGCAGCACCGTCAGACCAGTCCATAGACGTAAACACGCGCCCGTAGCTCAGTGGTCAACGGTTCTCTTCGGGGAGCCAAAGAGCAGCGGTCTTTCAAGCCGCAGGCCGAGGGTTCGATTCCCTCCGGGCGCACTGCCGTGTTTTGAGCCGCCGCCCCGAGGGGCCTGCGGGAGGAGCTGCGGCTACGGCGTGAGCACGATCTTCATGGCCTCGCGCCGGTCATAGATGGCGTAGGCCTCGGGCGCCTGCTCGAGCTTCATGTGATGCGTGACCAGCGCGCTCGGGTCCAGCACGCCGGCATCCATCATCGCCAGCACACGATCGACGTGCGCGAGCACGTTGGCGTGCCCGCCGCGCAGCGTGATGGCCTTCAGCCACAGCAGGCCCATGTGCACCTCGGCGCGCTCGGCGTAGACGCCGATGCACTGGATGCTCCCGCAGGCGCGCGTCAGGCGGATGGCGCTCTCCAGCACCTTGGGGTCGCCGACGGCGTCCACGCACACGTCCACGCCGCGACCTTCGGTGGCCTCGCGCACGATCGCGCGCACATCCTGCTCCAGCAGGTGCACCGGCTCGGCGCCAAAGGCTCGTGCCACGTTCAGCCGCTCGGGCACGGTGTCAACGGCGAACACCCGCGCCGCGCCGGCGGCCTTGGCGGCCTGCACGGCGCACAGCCCCACCGGCCCGAGGCCAAGGACGGCGGCCACGTCGCCGGGCTTCATGCCGCTGGCGTCCACCGCGTGAAAGCCCGTGCCCATCACATCGCCCGCAAACAGCGCCACATCGCTGCTCATGCCCTGCGGCACGCGCCTGAGCACCAGGTCGGCGTGCGGCACCAGCGCCATCTCCGCCTGGGTGCCCTGCAGCGAGCCGAGCGTCGCCCCGTGGCCGAACGTGCGCGAGCTCAGGCAGCGGTGAAAGAGCCCCCTGCGGCAGAAGTAGCAGGTGCCGCAGGCGGTCTGAAAGCACCCGAGCACACGGTCGCCGACGGCGACTTTCCCGACGGCGTCTCCGACCGCCTCGACGGTCCCCACGTACTCGTGCCCGATCGTAAAACCCGCCTCGATCTGGACGCGCCCGTGGTAGATGTGCAGGTCAGAACCGCATACCCCGGTCGCCTGCACCCGCACGATCGCATCCTCGGGATCGAGCAGTTCGGGCTCTGGGCGGTCCTCGACGCTGACCACGCCGGGGGCCTGAAAGGTGACTGCGCGCATCGCGCGGGCAGCCTACTACGCGGCCGCCGTCAGGCGCCGGTGAGCAAGTCCGTGGAATTCCCCAGCAGCACGTCGATCACGCCGTCGCGGATCTGATTCAAGCGGAGCGACCCTTCAGCGGTCATGGAGCGGATCGCCAGCCCGGTGAGCAGCGCGTCAAAGCGCCAGCTCCACGGGACGCCACCGGGCTCATCGGCTGGCACGAGCCCCTCCAGCGCATGGTCGACCAACTCGAACCAGCCGGATAGCCGCGTATCGATCTGCTGGCGCAGTCCGGGTAGGCGCACCGCCTCGCCATAGGAGTTGATCCAGATGCGCCACAGCTCGACGACCTCGTCCTCGTCGCCCAGCACCACCCCCAGCAGCGCGGCCATCCGCTCGCGACCGGGGGGTATGCCGTCGATCGCGTCCACCATCCGCACGTGGGCACGCTCGGAGACCCACACCAGCGCGTTGGTCAGCAGGTCCTGGCGGTTGGCGAAGTAGTGGTTGAGCATCCCGGTGCTCACACCGGCCTCCTCGGCGACCAGGCGCATGGTGGTGCCGGCAAAGCCTTCGCGCGCGATCACGGCAGCCGCGGCGCGACAGATCTGCTCCCGTCGGATCGGCCCCATTCCAAGCTTTGGCAATCGTTCCCTCCGTTCGATTCGGTGCGACAGAGATGCTATTGCCTGGCTCGCTGAGACACCATTCGACAAAGTTCAACCTACACGGACACGTCCGTGCGATAGAACTACGGTCGTGGACGGTGCCGTTCAGCCAATTGCGCGCAACCTGCGTCGTTGGAGGATGACTCGAGGCTTGACGCTGTCGGCGCTCGCCGAGCAGGCCGGCGTGGCCAAGTCGACCGTCTCGCTGATCGAGCGCGGGCAGGGCAACCCGTCGATCGACACAGTGTGGTCGCTGGCGCGGGCGCTGGGGGTGCCGTTCGCGAGCCTGTTCCACGACGAGGCCCCCAGCGACGACGTGTCGGTGGTGCGCGAGGGCGATGCGCCGGTGGTGGCCGTGGAGAAGGCCAGCCGGGACGGCGACGGCTATGTGATGCGCCACCTCTTGACCCGCACCGGCGGGGACCTGATCGAGATCTACACCTCGGTTCTGGACGACGGGACCGTCAGAGACACCACAGCGCACGTGAGCGGGCTGTTCCAGCACGTGGCGGTTGCCACGGGGACCGTGGAGGTCTCCGGCGAGTCCTTCTCGGAGATCATCAGCCAGGGCGATCTGATCAGCTTCCGCGCCGATCGCCCCCACAGCTACCGGGTGATTGCGGGCCCGGTGAGACTGGTCTCGGTGCACGAATACCCCAAGCGCACCGGCCCCTGAGCGTCCGCCTGACGCACGACTCGAACGAGCGCGTCGACCACCTGCGGGTCGAACTGGCTGCCCGCGTTGGCGGTCAGCTCCCGCAGCGCGTCCGCAAACGGCATCTCGCGGCGATACGAGCGCGTGGTGGTCATCGCGTTGAAGGCGTCGCAGGCGGAGACGATGCGCGCCTCCAGCGGTATCTCCTGGCCGCTCAGAGCGTCTGGGTAGCCGCCGCCGTCCCAGCGCTCGTGCGAGGAGCGCACGATGTAGCCGACGTCGCGCATCATGCCGCCGATGCGCTCGAGCATGCGCTGGCCCTCGATCGTGTGGGTCTTGATGATGTCCCACTCGCGATCGTCCAGCGGCCCCGGCTTGTTGATGATCTCGTTGGGCACCGCGATCTTGCCCACGTCGTGCAGCAGCGCGCCGAACTCCAGGCGCCGCTGCCGGTCGGCGTCGAGCCCCAGCTCGCGGCCCACGTCGAGCGACAGGCGCACCACGCTGCGGCAGTGCTCGCCGGTGTAGGTGTCGTCGGCCTCCACCACGTCGCCCAGCAGCAGCGCGGTGCCCTGGTAGGCGTCGTTGAGCTCCACCAGCTGCTCCAGACGCGTGTGGCGTTCGTTGGAGAACACCTTCAGCACCGCAAACAGCGGCCCCACCAGCAACAGCGCCCACTGCCTGTGGGCGGCCACCGTGGCGAACGCCAGCGCCAACCCCAGCGCCGAGAACGCCAGGTCCATGGCGTAGACCTGGCGCACCTCGCGCAGGATCTCCGGCACGGGCACGCCGTGGCGCAGGCGCTCGCGCACCGCGCTGGCTGTGAAATCGCATACGAACTGCGCCGCCATGGCCGCCAGCAGGATGTCCCAGCGCCCAAACGGCGTGCGGTCGCCTGCGAGCAGCAGCACCAGCGCAGGGCCGATGGCGAACCAGCTGTTGCCGGCCACGGTCAGGATCCGGATGGCGGGGTTGCGTCCGGCGAGGATCGCCGGCAGCATCCCCAGCGCCAGCGACAGCGCCACCAGCAGCGGCACCAGCGACACCGGCACGGCGAACAGCATCGGCACGAACACCACCTGGGTCGGCACGGTGAAACCGCCGCCCACGTCGAAGCGCACGTGCCCGGCCACCGCGAAGCACAGCACGTACAGCGCGGCCCGCGAGAGGCTGAGCTGACCGTGAGGGCTCGCAAGGCCGGCCAGCAGCACCGCTGCCACCACGAAGCTGCCGCCCACCAGCAGCTCGCCACGAAGCTCGGCCAGCTCCATCCGCTGCCCCCGCAGCGCAAACGCCACACGCACACGATCAGCGTCTGTGAGGGGATTTGCGGACATGGCGATAAGTACTCCTATCGCCATCTGCCGGGATCGACTTAAGGGTTTGGGCATGGTTGACAGCACCCATCGGAGGCGCACTCGACTCCGTGCTCTCACGAGCAGTACATACGTCCAGAACCAGTGACAGGCGGGGTTGGCGGTGCAACTCTCAGACCCTGATCCAAACCGTCTGAAAAGAGCAAACCCGTCGCGAGGCGGGGACGCAAAGCCAAAGGTCTCTCTGAGAAAGCTCGGCTGCCAGCGAACACCACAGGGGGACCGTCGTGTTCAGGCCAACGCTTTCAAACCAGTCGCGCAGGATCGCTCGCAAGCTCAGCTGCGTGGCGGGCACGACGTTGGCCGCGCTCGGATGCTCGAGCGCGCCGGCGGGCGCAGTGACCGCGGCGGCGGCAGCACCGGCGACGTGTGCCGGACAGACCTTCAGCCAGCCGTTCCTGGAATACGAAGACTCGCGCTTCTACACGCTCTCGCCCGGCGGTGAATTCAACGGCCCCTCGGAAGGCTGGACTTACACAGGCGGCGCCGGCGTGATCTCCGGCACGCGACCTAGCGGCAGCACGGGCGGCATGCTGAACCTGCCTGCCGGCTCCATCGCGCTCAGCGCCCCGGTGTGCGTCACACGCGCCTACCCGATCGCGCGGGTGTGGGTGCGGGCAGCCACCGGGACCAAGAAAGTCAAAGTGTATGTGTCATATGCCGGCACCCGCTCGGAAACCGAACCGAAGGCTGTGGGCACGCTGGTCAGGCCGTCCGGCATCTGGACCCTGTCTGAATTCAGGCTCGATCCGCATCTGGCCGGCAGCGAAGTGGCGGCCCACAACGTGACGTTCGTGTTCGAAGCGGGAGCGAAAACAGGGGAAACGCAGCTGTATGACTTGTACATCGACCCGCGTATGAGGTAGGGCCCAGCAGACGGCTGTGGCGGCCGTCCGCGTCAGTGTGGTGAGGCCCTCCTCAGGGGACGGGCGCGTCTACCTCGCGTAGCGCGCCCGTCTCGGGGTTGAACACGAATCCCCTGATGTGATCGTGGGCGATCAGCTCGCGACTGGAGCGCAGGCGGGCGAGGCTGTGGCGCAGCGTGTCCTCCACGTCTTCAAAGGCGCCCAGGCGCCAGTGGGGCATGGCGCCGTCCTTGGCCAGCGCCTGGCTGAACTCGTCCTCGGAGGCGCCGTGCAGCCCGCAGCCGTCGTGCATCACCACCACGATCTCCTCAGTGCCGAGCAGCCGTTGCGAGGCGCTGAGCGAGCGGATCGCATCGTCGGTGGCCAGGCCGCCGGCGTTGCGGATGATGTGGGCGTCGCCGCGCTCCAGGCCGAGCATCGGGAACAGGTCGATGCGGGTGTCCATGCAGGCCAGCACGGCCACCTTCTGGCGCGGTTTTGGGCTCAACCCTGGAGCGGCCAGCTCCTGCGCACGGCTTGCGGCATGGGCGAGCATCTTGTCGGCGTGGGGCATGAAACCGGATGCTATGCGCTGCGAGGGCGGGAGCGGGCGCTCAGTCCAGAACCCGCTCGAATGCCCTGTAGACGGCTGGATGCACCGACATCCCGCAGTGGCTGGAGTCGACCTCGATCGATTCCGCGTGCGGATCCACGCACGCGCGCCAGTCGACGATCCCGTCGCTGCGCGAGTGCACCGCGATCGCGTCTACGCCATCGGCCAACGGCGCTGAGAGGTTCTCACGGAACTCCGCACAGCACTCCCCGTCGTGGCAGCTGCTGGAGAACAGGCCGGGCAGGCCGAGATCGCCGAGCAGCGCCAGCCAGCGCACCGTGCGCATCACCGGCTGAGCGACTGCGGCACTCCGTTGCGCGGCCAGCATTGACATAGAGTACGACCGATGGACATCGTCGACAAGCACATCGTGGTCACGGGCGGCGCCGGCGGCATCGGCCGGGCGCTGGTGCGCAAGTTCGTCGAGGAGCGCGCGCGGGCGGTCGTGGTGGCCGACCGCGACCTGCCGGCCGCCCAGGCGATCGCCGGCGAGGTCGGCGGCCTGGCGATCGAGCTGGACGCCGGCCGGGAGGACAGCGTGCGCTCGCTGATCGCCCAGGCGACCGAGGCCAGCGGCCCGATCGACATCTTCATCTCCAACGCCGGCGTGCCCGGCGGCAGGGGCGGCCCGGAGACGCCGGACGACGCCTGGGACGAAGCGTGGCGGGTGAACGTGATGGCGCACGTGTGGGCCTCGCGGGCGCTATTGCCGGAGATGATCGAGCGCGGCGAGGGCTACCTGATCAACACCGCCTCGGCGGCCGGGCTGCTGACCCAGGTCTCCTCGCTGGTGTACAGCGTCACCAAGCACGCCGCCGTTTCGCTGGCGGAGTGGCTGTCGATCGAATACGCCGAACAGGGGGTGCGGGTGTCGTGCATCTGCCCGCAGGGCGTGCGCACGCCGATGCTGGAACTGGCCATGGACGAGCCTGCCGGAGCGGCCGCCCTGACTGCCGGCGGGCTGATCGAACCGGAGGACGTGGCCGACGCGGTCGTGGCCGGCATCGCGGCGGAGCGGCTGCTGATCCTGCCGCACGAGAACGTGGCCGGCTTTCTGGCGCTGAAGGGCTCCGACCCGGAGCGCTGGCTGCGGGGCATGCGCCGGATCGTGCGCGACGCGCGCGCGGGCGCCGACAGCGCCTGAACGGGCTCTCAGCCCGAGTAGCGCGCCAGCGTGGGCGCGTCGTGGGAGCAGATCAGCTCCACCTCATCGCCGTGATCGCGCGCCAGCTCGCGCAGGCGCTCGCGGTTTTCCTTGCGCGCCGCGCCGTCGGCCTGATCGAAGGCCTGGAAGGCCTCCAGCGCCCGCGGGCATGACGGCGGCGTCTGTATCTCGCGGTGGTGGAAGTACGCATCGCCGCAGTGCAGCAGCCAGTCATCTGCCTGCCTGATCGCCACTCCGGTGTGCCCGAAGGTGTGTCCGGGCAGCGGTATCAGCAGGATCTCAGCGTCGCTGCCGGGCAGCATGCGCACGCTGTCGAAGCCGAACCACTGCTCGCCTTCCACGCCGTGCTGGACCCAGCGCGGCCCGTGCTGCCAGTGCGCGGCCACGTAGCGCAGCCGTTCGTGCAGGCGGGGATTCATGGCCGCCTCGAACTCGCGGCCCATGAGGTGCACGTCGGCGTGGGGGAAGTCGGGCAGGCCGCCGGCATGATCGAGGTCCAGGTGCGTGGTGACGATGTGGCGCACGTCGGCCGGGTCGAAGCCGAGCGCGCGGATCTGCGCGATGGCGGTTTCGGAGGCGTCGAGCTTGGGGCGTATTCCGGCCCTGAAGATGCGGCCCAGCTGCGCGGGTTTGAGCGTGTCGTCGATGCCGAAGCCGGTGTCCACCAGCACCAGGCCGTCGGCGCCCTCGATCAGCAGGCAGTGGCAAACCAGCGTGGCGTTTTCGAACAGGCCGCCCGCGCCGGTCAGCAGGCGTGACCCGTGCGGGCACATGGTGCCGCAGTTGAGGTGGTGGATCGCGCGCGGTGAGACGTTCATGACAACCCGACCATCGCTTTGCCGTGGCGGATCAGGTCGGCGGCGCGCTCGGCCAGCGCGATCACGGGGGCGTTGGTGTTGCCGCGCGGCACCACCGGCATCACCGATGCGTCGACCACCCTCAGGCCGTCCACGCCGTTGACGAGCAGCTGCTCGTTGACCACCGCCTCCTCATCTCCGCCCATCCTGCAAGTGCCCACCGGGTGGTAGACGAGGAACGTGGTGCGCGCCACGTGCGCTCGCAGCGCGGCCTCGTCCTCGCCCGCCGGAACGTTGAACGGGTCGGCGCAGTAGGGCTTCATGGCGGGCTGTCCGCAGATCTCGAGCGTGAGCCGCAACGCGGCGATCATGCGCTGCATGTCATCGCCCTCGGTGTAGAGCGCGTTGTGCACGATCGGCTTGGCGGTCGGATCGTTTGACGCCAGGCGCACCGTGCCCCTGCTGTGCGGCGTGAGCAGGCACGGCGAGACCCACACGCCGTGCGCCTGCGGATCGCTCATGCCCTCATCGACGATGTGCACGGGCGCCACGTGAAACTGAACATCGGGAGCGGGGGCGTCCGGATGGACACGAGCAAAGCCGCCGGCCTCGGCCAAGTTGGAGGCAAACGGCCCCGTCTGGGTGGCTTCGTACTGCTGCAGCGCCGCCGGCTCGAGCGCCAGCAACAGGCTCTCAGGCTCCGGAGTGGTCCACACCAGCTGGGTGGCCGCGTGGTCGGACAGGTTCTCACCGACGGCCGGGCAGTCGAGCAGCACCTCGATCTCGCGCATGGCCAGGTGTTCGGCGGGGCCCACGCCGGAGAGCATCAGCAGCTGCGGCGTGTTGTAAGAGCCGCCGCACAGGATCACCTCGCGCTCGGCCATCAACTGCTGCGGCTCGCCGAGCCGGCTGGCCTCCACGCCGACGGCGCGCGTGCCCTCGAACAGCACCTTCTGCACCAGCATGTAGGGCATCACCGTGAGGTTGGCGCGCTCCATCGCCGGGTGCAGATAGGCAACCGACGCGCTCGCGCGCATGCCCCCGCGTTGGGTCACCTGGTACATGCCCACCCCATCCTGCTCGGGCCCGTTGAAGTCCTCGTTGCGGGGCAGCCCGGCCTGCTCGCCGGCGTCGGCGAAGGCGTGTGAGATCTTGTTGTGGGAGCGCTCGTCGCTCACTGCAAGCGGGCCGCCGATGCCGTGGAGCTCAGACGCGCCGCGCTCGTTGTCCTCGGCCTTCAGGAAGTACGGAAGCAGCTCCGCCCAGCTCCAGCCGTCCACACCCCAGTCGTCGTAATCACGATGGTTGCCGCGGATGTAGACCATGGCGTTGATCGAGGAGGAGCCGCCCAGAACCTTGCCGCGCGGCAGCGTGATGCGCCGGCCGGAGCATTCGCGCTCGGGCGCGGAGTGATAGTCCCAGTCGACGTCGGTGCCACCCAGTTTCAGGTAGCCGAGCGGCACGTGGATGTTCTGCTTGGTGTCAGGCGGGCCGGCCTCCAGCAGCAGCACCCGCACATCCGGATCCTCGCTGAGACGGTTGGCGAGCACACACCCAGCCGACCCGGCGCCCACGATCACGTAGTCGAACACGATTCCCGCTCCCCTCGTTGCGGCTCACCCTCGTGATGCTCAAGATACCTGACGGTCCTGGGCCGCAAGCTGGCGCTCGGGGCTGATCTCGATCACGTCCCATGCGAGCCCGAGCCGCCGCATCGCCGCGATCAGCCACGCGGAGGGATCGAACTGCCACCAGCGCAGGCCGTGGCGGGCGGAGGTGGGAAACGCGTGATGGTTGTTGTGCCATGCCTCGCCCAGCGTGGGCAGCGCCAGCCACAGCAGGTTGCGCGATCGATCCTCGGTGGGAAACCCTCGGCGCCCGAAGAAGTGACACAGGGAGTTGATCGAGAAGGTGGCGTGGTGGAGCAGGAACAGTCGCACCGCCCCGCCCCACAGCAGGCCGGTGAGCGCGCCGTCGAGCGTGCCCGTGAGCGCGTAGCCCAGCGCGAAGGGAAACGCGAGGCCGAGCAGTACCCACAGCAGAAACATGCGGTCCACGAAACGCGCCACCGGGTCGGTGAGCAGGTCCTTGCCGTAGCGCTGCTCATCGGCCATGGCGTCGCCGTTGAAGATCCACCCGACGTGCGCGTGGTAGAGGCCCTTGAGCGCCCCCCGCCAGCCGCCGCTGTGACCGACGTGAGGGCTGTGGGGATCGCCATCGTGGTCGGAGAACTGGTGGTGCTTGCGGTGGTTGGACACCCACTCGATCAGAGGTCCCTCAACGGCCGCCGAGCCCAGCGCCCCGAAGAGCCCGCGCAGCAGCGGCGAGGTCTTGAAGCTGCGATGCGTGAACAGGCGGTGGAAGCCGACCGTGATGCCCAGCCCGGTGAGGCCGTAGGCGACCGCCAACACGAGCAGGTCCTGCCAGTGAAGCGCGCCGCCCCATGCGCGCCAGCCTGCGAACCCCACCAGTGCCAGCGGAACGACCATCACGATCACGTTTGCTATCCGGTCGATGCGCTCCTGATCGAGGCTCATATCAATCCATTATCGTGGTTACCCAAATCGCCCACGGATAGGAGGCTTTGCATGAGGCTAGGTTTGAGAGCGGCCATGACGGCCGCAACGACGACCGCGGCGACGATCGGGGTGAGCACGGCCGTGGCGCTCGCCTATCCGGCCACGCACCACACGCCTCGTGTGCCACTGAACCGCGCCAGCGCGCCCACCACGGCCGAATGCGAAGCCGAATTCGGGATCGCCTGCTACCAGCCGTCGCAGATCGAGCGGGCCTACGACCTGCCGAGCCTGTGGGCGCAGGGCAACGAAGGCCAGGGACAGACGATCGTGATCGTGGACTCCTTTGGCTCGCCCACGATCGAACACGACCTGACGCGCTTCGACCACGCGTTCAAGCTGCCCAACCCACCCTCGCTGCAGGTGATCGCTCCGGCAGGGCCGATCCCGAAGTGGGAACCGAGCAACGTGGAAATGTCCGGCTGGGCGTTCGAGACCACGCTCGACGTGGAGTACTCCCACGCGATCGCGCCGCAGGCCAGCATCCTGCTGGTGGAGACGCCGGAAGCGGAGACCGAGGGTGTGCAGGGCTTCCCGCCGATCATCGAGGCGGAGAACTACGTGATCGAACACAAACTCGGATCGGTTATCTCGCAGAGCTTCGGCGCCACCGAGGAGACGTTCCCCAACGTGCAGACGCTGCTTTCGCTGCGCTCCGCGTTCAAGAACGCCGCCGCTGCCGGCATCACCGTGCTGGGCGCCTCCGGCGACGAAGGCGCGGCCGGCCCAACGCTCATCGAAGGTGAATATTACCCCCGCCAGGTCAACTCCTGGCCGTCGGCCGATCCGCTGGTGACATCGGTCGGCGGCACCCAGCTGCACCTCAACGCGGCCGGTGAACGCACCGCTGCGGACAACGTGTGGAACGACGCGAACGTGGGCATCGACGCCGCCGGCGGTGGCGGCCCCTCGCACGTGTTCGTGCGACCGTCCTACCAGTCACTCCTGAATACCGGCTCGGGCACGCACCGCGCGACCCCCGACATCAGCATGAGCGCCGCCGTCAACGGCGGGGTGCTGGTGTACACCTCCTACCCATCCACCGTTCCAGGAGAACCGGCGCCCAACACGTTCTCGCTGGTGGGCGGCACCAGCGAGGCCACGCCGCTGTTCGCCGGCGTGGTGGCGATCGCCGATCAGATCGCCGGGCACCCGCTGGGGAAGATCAACCCGCGGATGTATCGGATGTTCAGCAAACCCAACAGCGGGATCGTCGACGTCACGGAAGGCAACAACAGCTTCACGGTGTTCGGCGAAGGAGAAGAACCGCTGTTCACGATCCCGGGCTACAAGGCGCACGTCGGCTACGACATGGCAAGCGGCCTGGGCACGCTCGACGCGCTGCAGTTCACACACGCGCTGGCGCACAACTGAGCCGCTGACGAACCCGACGCCCTCCGCGTGCGCCGACCGGCGTGGCGCGGAGGGCGCCCGGCGATCGACCTGCTATCCCGATGTCGAGATGGATGAGCTGACGATCACCGAGTACACCGATCCGGCGTGCCCGTTCGCGTGGTGCGCCGAGCCATCCAGGCGCCGGCTGGAATGGCTGTTTGGCGAGCAGCTGGGTTGGAGTGTGCGGATGGTGGGCCTGTCCGACCGCTCATCGGATGGCAGCGAGTCGGGGTTCACGCCCGAGCGCATGTCCGCGTCCTTCCATGCCATGGCCGAGCGCTATGGCATGCCGATGGACAGCTCGATTCGCCCGCGCATTGCCGCCACGCTGCCGGCCTGCCGCGCGGTCGTGGCAGCGCGACTGCACGACGTGACGCGCGAGCGCCGCCTGCTGCGCGCCCTGCGGGTGCGCCACTTCGCGGGCGAGCTGCTCGACGAGCAGGAGACGATCGACGCAGCGGCCGGCGACGCCGGCATCGACCCTCAGCAACTGCGCGCATGGGTGGCCGAGCCGGCGACCGAGCGCGCCCTGGAAGACGACCTGGACAAGACCCGCCACCCCTCGCGGGAGGCGGTGGCGCTGAGCCACAAGTTGGCGAAGTGGCCGGGAGGATGGCGCTACACATGCCCGTCGTATGAGCTCACACACACCAGCGGCGGCGCGCGCTTGGCGGTTCCCGGTTTCCAGCCGCTGGAGTCCTACGAAGTGGCGATCGCAAACCTGCTGCCGTCCGCGCGCCGGCGCGCGGACCCGGACGGCGTCGAGCAGGTGCTTGAGTGGGCGGGGGAGCCGCTGGCCAGCATCGAGGTGGCCGCGGTGTGCGGCATCGAGCTCGAGCAGGCGCGCGAGCAGCTCAGCCACGTGGCGCACGAGCAGCCGATGGGCTTCGACGGACTGTGGTCGCTCTAGTGAGCGCAGCCCCGTCGGGCGAGCAGTTCGAGATCGCCCACGGAGAGCAGCGCGCAACCATCGTGGAGGTCGGCGGCGGCGTCCGTGAGTTCTTCGTGGGCGAGCGGGCGGTGCTGGAGCCCTATCCGCTGGATGCGCTGTGCGACGGCGCGCACGGCTCGCCGTTGATCCCGTGGCCGAACCGCTTGGCCGACGGCCGTTACAGCTTCGACGGCGTCGACTATCAGGTGGAGCTCAGCGAGCCCGCTCGCCACAACGCGATTCACGGCTTCACACGCTGGCGCTCGTGGCGCGCGTCCGAGCACGAGCGCGATCGAGTGACGATGACTCACAGCCTGCACCCGATGCCGGGGTATCCGTTCGCGCTGGATCTCAGCATCGCCTACCGGCTCGGCCAGGACGGCCTGTCGGTTCACACCACCGCCATCAACGTGGGAGCGAGACCGTGTCCGTACGGCAGCGGCCAGCATCCGTATCTGTCACCTGGCGCGGGCGCGATCGACGCCTGCACGCTGCGCCTGGGGGCCGCCACACGCATCACTGTGGACGACACGCGGATGACACCTGTGGGCAGCGAGCCGGTGCAGGGCACGCCGTTTGACTTCCGCAGCGCTCATGCGCTCAACGACGCGCAGATCGATGCGGCCTTCACCGACCTCGAGCGGGACGCTGACGGTAGAGCGGTCGTGGAACTGACCGGCCCGGACGGTCGCTGCGTGACGCTGTGGCTGGATCGCAACTACCGGTTCATCCAGCTGTACACCGGCGACCAGCTGGCGCCGGTTCGCAGGCGCAGCGGCTTGGCGGTGGAGCCGATGACGTGCGCCTCCAACGCGTTTCAGAGCGGCCATGGGCTGCTACGGCTGGAGCCGGGGAGTCGGCGAGCGCCACATGGGGTGTGGCGCTCGCCTGACTCCTCGCGCTGGCCGCATGCCTTGCGGCATTAGGGAGAGACGACCAGAGTGAATGTGGCGCTTGCCGACTCGTGCAGCTTTTTGAGGTGATCGCTGGCGGTGACGGTGAACGTGAACGAGCCACCGTGCGGATACGACTGTGAGGAGACTTTGCCGGAGATCAGACCGGCGCGGCTCAGCTTCAGTCCACGCGGCAGCTTCCCCGTGGTCACCTTCCAGGTCACCGTCGCGTGGTTGCCGGCCGCCGTGAGCTGGTCGCTGTAGGGCGTACGCAGCGTCACTCCGGACAGCGAGGTGGTGGTCACGTGGAGTCCCAGCACCGTCAGCGTGAAGTGCTGGACGCTGTCGGTGCCAACGCCGTTGTGGGCTGTGAACGTGATCGGGAACGTCCCCGTCTGCGTCGGCTTGCCCGCGAGCACGCCCGTGGCTTCGTCGTAGCTCACACCTTCCGGCAGGGTGCCGGACTCGGTGATGGACGGGGCCGGGAAGCCCGTCGCGGTGACGGCGAACGTCCCTTCGTCGTCGTAGCTGAACGTTGCTTCTGCTCCCGAGGTGATGGCCGGCGCTTCGGTGACACTCTCGGCCACGTTGCCGGACGAGGCGGCGTAGTTCGAGTCACCGGAGTAGGCGGCGCTGACTTCATCGGCCCCGGCCGGCGCCTCGTGCGTAGTGACGCACGTGGCGGTGTCGGGCGAGCCGCCGCTCAGCGCCACGGCGCCGCAGCCTGCGATCGCCCCGTTGCTGTCGGAGAACGACACCGTGCCCGTGGGACTGCCTTGGCCCGGCGGAACGGCCGCCACGGTGGCGATGTAGGTCACCGGCGCCCCCACGACCCCGGTGCCGCCGTCGGAGGAGCTGACCGACGTGCTGGTGGTGACACCCGGTGAGGTGCTCGCGCTGAGGTGCAGCGTGAGGATGTTGCGGTACAGAGCGGGGTCCTTTTCACCGATGGCGTACCGCGCCGCGGCGTTGGTGCCGAGCACGGTGCCGACCGAGGAGATCGGTTTCGGCAGCCGGTAGCCGCTGAAGACCATCGTCAGCGACCCGTCGGGGTTCTGCACGACGGCGGGGCCGTAGGCGCGCCCGGAGTAGTAGGCGCTCACACCCAGCGGGGAGTCTTCGCCTTTGCCGAGCGCTTCGTCCTGTTTGGCGGAGGCGGAGAACGTGTAGTCGGTGCTCACCACCACCTTCGGCACCGACCATTCCCTGCCGTTGGTGGATGTCGTGTAGAAGATCTGGTTGAAGGCGTCGCTGTCGCCGTCGGTTGCCCACGCTCCCGACAGGAACATGCCGTAGCTGCCGTCGGGGTTGGTGACGATCGTGCCGCGCGAGCCGACGTAGCGCAGCTCGGTGGTGTCGGATTCCCCCGGCGCGAGGTTGGTGGGGCTTGTGGTGGACGGGCTCGTCTGCTGGTAGGGGTTTGAGATGTCGTTGTATGAGCCGCTGTTGTTGCCGGTCCCAGAGGTGGTGCCGCTGATCGGGCCGAGGTCGGTGAAGTTGATGCCGTTTTCGGTGTACGCCGCGCGCAGCACGGTGTAGTCCTCGTTGTTTGCGAACAGCTTCTGCGGACCCTTCGACGCGGAGTTCTTGCCCTCGCCGATCTTTTCAAGGGTGGCAACCGGGACGATCGCCGCGTTGGGGCCGCCCACCCAGTTGCCTTCCTTGACGGAACCCGTGCCGCCGGTGCAGCCGGTGAGGTTCTCGCTGCCGGTCGGCACGCCGGTCTGGGTGGCCGCCGTCACGCCGGTGCACGTCACTTCCTGGATCGGCGAGCCGACGGCGGTGCCGAGATAGATTTTGAAGGAGCCGCTGCTGGGCAGCGGCTCGCTCGGGTGCACAGCCGGCGTGTAGTTGATCGTCGTCGCAGGCAATGCCACGGTGCCCGCTTTGAACGTGGAGCCGCTGACGGAGCCGTTGGTGGTGCCCTCGATGAAGTAGGCGAGCAGCTTCTGCGTGTAGAGCACGACCGTCGAGTTGGCCGGCGCGCCTGGGTAGGACGGCAGCGTGCCCACGATGCCGTCGGGAGCCTTCAGCCCGGTCGTCACCTGCGCGTTCGGCGGCAGGATCGGGTCGGCAGTGATCGCGTCGCCCTGGTGGACGGTGAGCGCAGCGCCGTTGGCCGTGGTGCAGTCCTCGACCTTCGTGGTCGGGTTGGCGTTCGACTGGGCGCAGTAGACGCTCACCCCGTCGATGTAGACGCGGTTGGGCGCGTTTTCGTTGAGGATGAAGGTGGTGAACGGCGAGACCACCGGGTTGCCGTTGAGGATGCTGAACTTTTCCAGGCCGCCTTCGCCGCTGGTCTTGTTGGGCCCGGCGGGGACGGTGTAGGTGGCGCCTTTTTTGGGTTCTTTGGAGGTCACTTCTTCGGGGTTGGCCGTGGCGATGACCTGCACGAGGTCGTCGTGGGCTTTGACGCCCAGGGCACCGGAGCCGGCCACGTTGCAGCCGGTGAGCGCCAAAGGTTCGGTGCTGGTGCCGGTGCACGTGATCACCGATTGCGACGGCGAGGAGGCGTTGTAGTCCTCATACGGCCCGGCCACGATGTGCTCGGGTGAGCCGGCGCTGCCGAGTGTGGAGACGGGGATGCTCACGCCGCCGCTGGTCGGGACTTCCACTTCCGCTTCGGCGTAGGTGTTGGGGTCGATGCCGACCGATTCGCTTGCGGGCAGGGCCGCCAGCGGGTTGGCGGCTGACGGTTCGACGTTGTGGACCAGCAGGCCCACGCCTTCGTAGTCACCCGATGGGCGCTGAAGCGTGTAGAGCTTGGTGCTGGCTCCGATCGGCGCCACGTAGGGGTGGCCCTGGCCGTCGTCGTTGGTGTCCGCCGTGGGGCAGTAGCCGGGGCTTCTGCTCGAGCGCTTTGCCCTCGCTGGTCCAGGTCTTGCCGTTGTCGGTCGACCGCGCCACGGTGATCGCCTCGTCGGCGTCCTTCGGCCGGTAGTCGAAGTAGCCGGTCAGCGAACCGTCGGCGTTTCGCACGGCGTCGGGGAAGTAGTAGGGCGAGAACGGCAGCGACGTGCCGCTCGGCTGGGAGACGGGCGTGCCGGTCTCCGGGCTGGCGCCTAGACTCGAGCAGTAGCCGTCGAGCGGGCCGGGGGTTCCGGCGACGCCGCTGGGGTAGGGCGTGGCGGCGGTTGCGGCCGGGTAGACGGCCACGTTGGGCTCGCTCGATCCACCGAGGACCGTTTCACTGCCGCCGGGCGTGAACGTGGGCAGCAGCAGGGAGCTTGCGTATTCGCCGCCCGCCGAGGGGTCGCCCTGGGAGGTGTTCCACGGTCCACCGGAGATCGTGTCGACACCCGGCGTTTCCGCCGAATAGCTGGTGGCACCGCTGGAGGCCAGCGCCGCGGAGCTCAGCACGAGCGCGCTGGCGCTGGTTGCGGCGAGTGCGACAACGGCGAAGAGCAGGGTGGCGATGCGACGCACGGAATCTCCCATCGTGGACTGCGGACCGAGCCCTTCTAACAGCTAGCCCGCAGCTGCTGGCCATGGTTCACGCCATGTTCACCATCCGTCACCGGGATGTTCACGATGTAAATTTCGTTGCTCAATTGTCAACCGCTTGGAGATCGCATGAGCGCCAGCAACCGCCAGATACGTCTCGCCGCTCGACCGTCGGGCCTGCCCAAGGCATCGGACTGGAGCCTGACCGAGGAGCCGATACCTGTGCCGGGCGATGGGGAGTTCGTGGTGGAGATATCGCACGTGTCGCTCGATCCGGCGATGCGCGGCTGGATGAACGCCGGAGCGTCCTACATCGACCCGGTGGAAATCGGAGACGTGATGCGGGCGGGAGCCGCCGGGCGCGTCCTCTCCTCGCGTCACCCGGGCTTCGCCGAGGGCGAGCACGTGTACGGGAACTTCGGCGTGCAGGAGTACGCGCTGTCGGACGGCAGGGGCGCGATCAAGGTCGACCCGGCGCTGGCGCCGCTGCCCACCTACCTGGGCACGCTTGGAATGACCGGGATGACGGCCTACTTCGGCCTGTTGGACGTGGGCAGGCTGCAGGAGGGCGAGACGGTGGTGGTCTCGGGCGCGGCCGGAGCGGTGGGCAGCGTGGTCGGGCAGATCGCCAAGATCAAGGGTGCGCGCGTGATCGGGATCGCGGGCGGCGCGGCCAAGTGCGCGTGGTTGGTGGACGAGCTGGGCTTCGACGCGGCGATCGACTACAAGAGCCAGGACGTGCGCAGCGAGCTGCGCACGCTGGCCCCCGACCGCGTGGACGTGTACTTCGACAACGTCGGCGGGGAGATCCTCGACGCGGTGCTGACCCGCCTGGCGCGGGGCGCGCGGATCGTGATCTGTGGCGCGGTCTCCCAGTACAACGCCACCGACAGCGTCCGCGGCCCCAGCAACTACCTCGCGCTGCTGGTGGCGAGGGCGTCGATGATCGGGATGGTGGTCTTCGACTACGCCGATCGCTATGGCCAGGCGGCCGTCGAGCTGGCCGGCTGGATGCACGAAGGCCGCCTGATCTCTCGCGAGGACGTGGTCGAGGGCGGCGTGGACGCTTTCAACGACACGCTGCTCAAGCTGTTCGCGGGCGAGAACGTGGGCAAGCTGGTGCTGCACATCGGCTCGAACTGAAATGCCCGGGGCTTGCGGGGCGGAGACCTACGAGCCTCCGCCCCGATCAGCCCAGATGAACCACGCGCTCGGGAGCTATGCCCGAAGCGAGCGGGTCAGGAGATGCCCTGGGCGCGCATCGCCGCCTCGAGCTCCGATGCGTCCGCTTCCATGCCTCTTTCGTTCGGGTGCACCGAGAACGCATCCGATTCGGGCAGCACCGGTTCGACGTAGCGGACGCTCACCGACTTGCACGCGTCGTGGCCGATGCTCGGCGTGTACGTGTCCACGTACGTCGCGCCGTTGGAGGATGCCTCGCTGCTGAGCATCGAGTCCAGTTCCTTCTCCATGCCGTTGAGGTAGGCCGTGTCGCCGGTGGTCAACGGCACGGTCGGCCAGCAGTTGCCGCTCTGCGGCAGGATGTCCGGGTAGCCGACCACGAACACCTTGGCCGCTGGCGAGATCACGTGGATCTTGTGCAGGGCGGCGCCGACGACCGGCCCGTCTTCGGCGATCTCTTCGGCCAGTTTGTGGCCATAGGTGGATTTGCAGGGCGTGCCGAACGGGAACACGAGGTCCTCCGCGCCGCACGTGATCAGCGTGTTGATGAACAGGCCTTTGTCGTTGCCCCCGATCCCCACCGATACGACTTTGGTGGAGGAGCTGAGCGAGTTGAACTGCACCGGCTGGTCGGGGTACTGCGCGGTGGTGGTGAGGTTTTCGGTGGTCGCCCCGCCGCAGCTGACATCGGTCAGCGACAGGCCCAGAGCGGCGGCCGTCAGGTGCGAGTAGTTGCGCTCGGACTGCAGGCAGTCGAGCGGGGCGCCGAGGGCGGGCGGCAGGATGAACGGGCCGGACACATAGGAATCGCCCAGCGACACATAGGCGGACGATGCGCCGGCCAGCGACGGGGCGGCGGCGAGCGACATCAGGGCACCGGCCACGACTGCGATGCAGAGCATGGGTCGAATCAGCGAGAGGCGACCTCTCCTGCACGCGCTCCCAGGGGCGCGAAACGACGAACGTGCAGACATGAACATCATCCCTTTCTCCTCGATTTTGGACTCCCACGGCCACCGAGGCGATATTGGAATGCGCTCGGCAGTCCGAAGAAACCAGAACGTATCGCAGGTCCATGGCCAATGGAACCAGTGTTTCCAGCGATCCAGGGCTTAGGCGGAGCTTGCCGCACGGATCCCTATGGCACCATCCGCCGCATGGCGCCAACTTCGAGCACCGATGCCCAGGCGGCGATCCTGCGGCGGGTGCGAGCGATCCCCCCGGGCTACGTGCGCACCTACGGCGACGTTTCGCCGGGCGCGCCGCGGCTGGCCGGCCACGTGTTGAGCCACACCACCGCGCGAGACGTGCCGTGGCATCGCGTCGTCCGCGCCGACGGATCGCTGGCGAAGGGAGCGCGCCAGCGACGCCTGCTCGAAGGAGAGGCGGTCCCCTTCCGCGGCGAGCGCGTGTGGATGTCGCGAGCACGGCTGGACGATCTCGACGCCGTCTGAGTAGAACAACCGTCGAAGATCGATTCGCACGCTGCGTGTCCCGATCGCGTGCGCCGACGCCCGGGTTAATGCTCGCTCGGCATCACGCCCGTCCACGTAAGGCCCACGAGAAGCTCCACAAGAAACAGGGCAAGCACCGCAAGCGCAAGCACAAGCACAAGAAGCACAAGCCCGTCCACCATCCCGCGCCGCCACAGGGCACAGCCGGCACACCGGTGCCGGTCGCGCCGGTCTCACCGCCCGCCCCGTCGCCCACCCCCGTCCCAACGGTCAACGCGCCGTCGCTCACAGGCGCGCAGGCGCACCGTCTGATCTGGCGCGCGGGCTTCGGGCCGACCCCGGGGCAGCTCGACGCACTGGCCGGGCAGCCATTGGAACAGGTGGTGCTCGGCCTGACGCGCCCGTCCGGAGCGGCGACGCTGACGGGCCCGGAACCCACCGACGACGAAGGCAACCCGCTCGACCCCGCACAACGTCTGGGGCGAGGACCACTGCTGGTGGCTGGACCGCATGGTCCGCTCCGACCAGCAGCTGGTGGAGCGGATGACGTTCATCTTCCACGACTGGTTCGCCAACTCCAACCAGCAGGTCAACAGCCAGCAGCTGATGCTCGACCAGAACCAGCTGTTCCGCTCGATGGCCTTCGGCAGCTTTCACGACCTGTTCCTGGCGGTCACCACCAACCCGGCGATGCTGCTGTTCCTCAACGGCACGTCCAACAACAGGTGGGACCCGAACGAGAACTACGCGCGCGAGATGATGGAGCTGTTCTCGCTCGGCGCCGACCGCGGCGCCTACACCGAGGACGACGTACGCGAAATGGCGCGCGCGCTGACCGGCTGGCGCAACGACTGGTCGGCCGAACTCGGCGACTACAACTTCCGCTTCGATCCCACCTACCACGACAGCGGTCAACAAGACCGTGTTCGGGCAGACGGGCAACTGGAACTACGAAGACGCGGTGCGCCTGTGCGTGACCCACCCGCTGCACGCGTCGTTCTTCGTGACCAAGCTGTGGGGCTACTTCATCCCGACGCGCGCCCTCGGAAGCCACGCTGGCCTCGCTGCAGGGCCTGTACCTGAGCTCGGGCTACAGCATCCGCGCGGTCGTCGAGGCGATCCTGCAGCACCCCGACTTCTACGAAGGCCCCGAGCTGGTCACGCCACCGGTGGTCTACAACGCGGGGCTGCTGCGCGCGATCCGGCGCCCGATCGACACGACCGCGTGGGCGTGGCTTTCGTCGAACGCGGGGCAGCAGCTGTTCTACCCGCCAAACGTCTCCGGCTGGGACTTCACCCGCTGGCTTGACACCTCGACCGCCAAGGCGCGCTGGGAAATGGCCAGCTACGTGACATCGAAGACCTACGCCAACCCGTGGCCGGCGCAAAGGCGAACCGGAATACAGCGAAACGGAGACTCCGACCGAAGCGATGAGCAACGCGCTGGCCTACTGGGCCAACCCGCTGCTGTCCAGCGAATCCGAGCAGTGCATTGCCTCCTTCGCCCAGTCCTGCTTGAAAGAACCGCTGCCCAGCTGGGAGCGAAAGCCCTACAGGGCGCTGCGCCAGAACGCGCTGCGGATGCTGATCGCGACCTCCCCGGACATGCAGGTGAGCTGACATGCAGGCGCGGACCACCCCCGAGAGCGAGGAGATCTGACGATGGCCAGGAGCTGCTCGTGCAACGACTTCACCCGCTCGCAGTTGCTGCGTCGCGGCGCGGCGGTCGCCGGCAAGGGCCTGCCGAACATCGAGCCGGGGATGCCGATTCCCGCCGGCACGGGGCTTGACCGGCGCACGTTCCTGCTGCGCACGGCCGGCGCGGCGCTGTCGGTGTATGGCGCCTCGATGCTCAGCCCGCGCCACTTCGAAGAGGGCATCGCGCAGGCCTCGGCCGCCTCCGGCCCCAACCAGCCGGTGCTGGTGTCGATCTTCATGGAAGGCGGCTGGGACGCGCTGTCGGTGCTGGCCCCGGTGCGGGAAGCCAGGTACAAAGAACTGCGGCCCACGCTCGGGTTGACGGAAGGCTCAGGCAAGGTCTTCACCGAGGACGAAAACCTGATGTGGCATCCGGCCGCGGGCGGCCTGGCGGAACTGCACGACGAAGGCAAGGTGACGGTGTTCCCGGCGATCGGCTACGAGCCACAGGACGAGAGCCACTTCACCAGCCGCCACTACTGGGAGGTCGGCCAGCTGGACAGCCAACACGCGCACGGGCTGGATGGGACGCTACCTGGACGTGGTCGGCGAACCCGGCAACCCGCTGCAGGGACTGTCGCTGGACTACTCGCTGGCGCCGGCGCTGGCCACGGAGAAGATGCCGGTGGCGGCGGTGTCCTCGCCGACCGACTACACGATGTGGGCCTACGGGCTGGACGAACCGGTGACGGGGCCGGCGCTGGAGACGTTCGGTGCGCTGGGTGCGCTGTCGGCGCCATCGCCGGCTTACGCGCAGGCGCGCAGCGCCTCCTACGACACCGAGCTGGTGCTACAGAAGATGGCCAACTTCGTGCAGTCGGAGAAAGAATCCGGCGACCACTCCACCGTCACCTATCCGACCGGTGAATTCGCCGAACGGCTGGCGGCGCTGGCGGCGATGCTGCACACCGAAATGCCGATCAAATGCGCGTCGCTGAACGCGGTCGGCTCCTACGACACCCACTCCAACGAGACCGCCACGCTGCACACCAACCTGGAACAGACGGTGGCCGCGCTGGTGGCCTTCCAGCGCGATCTGGAAGGGCGCGGACTGGACCAGCGGGTGATGATCCAGCTGTGGTCGGAGTTCGGGCGTCGCCCCAAGGAAAACGGCTCCGGCACCGACCACGGCGCCGGTGGCGTGGCGTTCCTGATCGGCAGCCGGGCGGCCGGCAAGATGGTGGGAGAGTTCCCCGGCCTGAGCAAACTGGACGTCAACGAAAACGTTCTGATGACGTCCGACTTCCGCAGCATGTACTGCTCGCTGCTGGAGCAGTGGTTCCAAACCGAAGCCGGCCTGGTGATCCCCGAAGCGGCGTCGTTCCAACGGCCGGTGCTGGTGAAGTGAACGTGATCCGCGCAGCCAGATCTGGGCTGCTGCTGGGCATGCTGTGCCTCGCGTGCGCAGCATCGGCCATCGCTGTCGCCAGTGTCGCCAGCGCACGCCCCTCACGCCACCGGCGGGCCGGTGCGGTGCCTGCCTGCCACCGCACGAAGCATCATCGCTGCCCGTTGACGCGGGCCGAGAAGCTTGCTCGTGAAAGACACGGGCCGAGCAGGGGCTCAAAGCCGTCCGTGCCCGGTGCTCCGTCGACCAGCTCAGGCGCGACTGGAGCGTCAGCCGGCGGGGTCGCCTCCGGCCCGACATCCGGCTCTGGCTCGACCACGACCACCCCGACCGGAGAAACGCCCCCGGCTGAAGCTCCCAAAGCGCCGCCGGTGTCGCACGTGCAGGTGACCGCGGAAGACAGCGAAGCGTTCCGCTTCGTGCTTTCCCGCCCCACCGTGCCGGCGGGCAAGGTGATCCTCGAATTCGTGAACCACGGCCAGGACGAACACAACCTCAACGCGGTGGAAGCGGCGAGCGAAACGGTGGCGGGATCGATCCCAGACACGGTGCCCAACGCGCACCCGAGCCTGACGCTGAACCTTCGCCCAGGCAGCTACACGCTGTTCTGCTCGCTCCCAGACCACGAGGCCAGGGGGATGAAAGCGACGCTGGTGGTGGAATGAGCGGCTAGGCTGAGCGCATGGCACAGCTTGGAGGCAGCGCGAGCTGCGAGATCGACGCGCCGATGGCCGACGTGTGGGCCGTGATCGAGGACGTGCTGTCCTCACCGCAGTGGCAGGGCGGGCTCGACGCGGTGACGGCACTGGAGCACGACTCAGACGGCCGCGCCACGCTGGTGGAAACCGAGAACGACATCAAGGTCCGGCGCGTCAAGACGCGTGTGCGCTTTCGCTACGAAGGCCCGCAGCGCCTGGCGTGGTCGCAGGAGCAGGGCGACATGAAGTCGGTGGAGGGCTCGTGGGAGCTGGAGGATCTGGGCGATGGACGCACCCGAGCGGTGTACACGCTCGACGCGGACCCGGGCCGCGTGCTGGGGATGCTGGTCCGCGGGCCGGTGGAGACCGCCACGCGCGCGTTGTTCGTGAACGGCCGCCCGGATGAGCTCAAGCGGCGGGTGGAGGGCACTCCGCCGAGCTAGCCGCGCAGTCGGAGACACGAGCGCGAAGATCCCCCGCGGTCTACCGGCATCGCGAACAGATCAGTTGGCCGGAACTCCTTGCCTGGTTAGGCTAGCGCCGCCAGCCAGGGCTGGGCAGGCAGGAACAGCCCCGCCCTGGTATCGGCAGGCAAGCTGCCGCCGCCCCGGCAAAGGGGCGGCGGCATGCTCGATGCGTGTGGGTGATGGCTGCTTGCTAGCGCCTCACGGGCACAGCGGGTTGGCTGGCACGTTTTCACACGGGTTCGGCATGGTGGGCTGAGCCGGCGGAGCGGCCACCGGTTCGATCGCGGGCCTGTTTTCCGATTCTGCCTGCAATCCCAGGATGTATTCGATGAACGGGAAGCCACCGCCCGCGTTGGGGGTGGTTTTGTTCTGGCAGCCCCATTCGCCTTCGATGCTGGCCGGGTAGGTCGCGTCGGCGAACGAGTTGCCGGTCAGGCAGTTGTTCGTCGACTGGCTCCCGAACAGCCCGCCCTCGAAGGCCACGTCGCCGGCGAATGCGCCATTGAGGTAGCCGTTGCCGGAGAACGTGTTGTTGGCAACCTCGTTGCCGGCGTTCTGGAAGAAGATGGTGTCTTCTTCCAGCGGGAACGGGTTGGGGTACTCGAACGCGAGCACTCCGTCGCTCGGGTTATTGGTGATGGTGTTGTGTTCGATCAGGTCGCCATAGTCACCCGGCAACTCGATGCCGGCGCCCCACGGCGCAGCGGCGGCTGAGGTGTTGGCAGGCGCCGTCAGGTCGTCGTTTTCGGTGATCAGGTTGTCACGGATGATGGTGCAGTGCGCGAATTCGGTGGTGGTGAATTCGGGCAGTTTGCCGTGGGCTCCCTTGTACGGCCGGGAGTGTTCGCACGCGCCGTTCTGCGGCGGCGGGCCATCTCCGGGGTTTTCCGAGTTGGGCGCCACGCCTGTGGTGTTGTGACGGAACACCGAGTTTTCGATGATGAGGTTGCCACCGGAGTTGGATCCCGAGTAGCCGAGCGCGTTGTATTCCATGATTGCGTCGTCGATCCGCGCCTTGCATTCCGGGCAGGCGCCGAGGTAGATGCCGGAGTCGTTGAAGCCGGAGGCGTAGATGTGTTCCCATTCGCCTTCGATCTCGTTGTCGGTGAAGATGCCGTAGCCGCCGTTGAGACCGGTGTCATAGGCGGTCAGGTAGCGCCCGTACCAGCCGTGCGCGCCAATTTTTTTGGACTCCGCTCCACCGTTCCACCAGATCTCGTTGCCGCCGGATCCGTTCAGGCTTTCGCGTTCGAAGTTGCGGACCGTGAGGTTTTCAACCCACACGTTGTTGTCCTTGTAGATTTCGATGCCGTTGCGCCCACCGGGGACGATCTTGCCCTGGCCGTCCACGATCACGCTGTTGCGGTCCATCCCGCGGATGAAGATGCCGGCGTGCGGCTTGGTGACCTTCACTTCTTCGTCATACACGCCCGGCTCGATCAGCACCCATGCGCCGCGCTTGGTGGCGTCGACGGCCGCCTGGATGGTTTTGAAGTAGTGGACGTGCTTTGGCACCGTGGCCGGTGCTTCTCCCTGAGTGACGATCTCGACTTCACTCGAGCTCGCGCTCGCGGCTCCGGCCGCGGCGCACAGGGCGATCAATGCCAGCGCGGCGACGAGCGCCGCCCTGGGCAGCATCAGGCTGCTCCTGAAGATACTTCGGTTGGTGTGCATACGTGATTCTCCTCCCCTTCTGTACATGCATCGTTTTGGTCAATCCGCCGGCCCATGTCCTTCACGTCAACTCGACGAGCGGAAATGCGCGATTGCGCCGCGGTGGTACGAGAAAGTTCTGCCTGCGGGTGGCGGTTAGGAACCGCTCGATACCGAGGTTGGCGGGAGCGACGTTGTGCTGCTTGGCAAGGTCGAGCGAGGCCTGGCTGCGACGCATGGTGGCGAAGAAGTCGGCGGTGGGAACGAAGATGCTGAAGTGCAGCTTCGGCTGCTGGGAGCCGTCGGGAACGTCGAGCGAGTCGAAGCCGGGGCCGTCGGCGCGGATGTGGATCGGCGTGCGGTTGGAGGCCCGGCTGGTGCGCTGCAGCGCGGTCGTGTGCGCGATGTGGGGCTGCCCGTCGAAGGTGGTGGCGCCTTCGGCTTCACGGGCCGCCTGCTGGGAATTGTTGAAGACGTTGGCCACGAACGCGGGCCCGCCGCCGTTGAGGAACTGGTTGGCGTTGCCGGGCCTGGGCACGGGATCGGCGCTGAACATCTCAGCCGCTCGTCGCACGTAGGTTTCCCCAGGTGCTTCATAGAACTGCTCCAGGTCCTGGATCACGTGCGAAAGGTGCACGATGGAGCCGTGGTCGAAGTAGTCGCCCGACCGCGCGGTCGTGAAGGCGGCGGATCCATTTCCGCGAAAGGTTGTGATCGCGGGCGGCCCGCTGGTGCCGACCTGCTGGGAGACGAAGCCCATCCACATGGGCGACTGCGGGTTGATCGTTTCCGCGTAGGGCAGACCCTGTTCGGCGGCGATCTTGCGCGGCAGGCCGATCTGGGTGAACATCAGGCGCCGAGAAGTGATGCTCAGCAGTTGCCCAAGCCCGGAGTTGCCGATGCTTTGACCGGCCAGCGTCGAGCTTTCGCCGGCCAGCCACGAGAGCACGTCGTCGATGATCTCGGTGGAGTCGCTGCGCAGCGTGACGAGCACGTCGTTGGACTCGATCCGGACCGGGATGTTGAAGCGCTGCTTGGTGACTTCGGGATTCTGGGCGGACACGTCGGTGGGCCCCGGAACGGCCTCCTCCAGCACGTAGCGTTGCGGTTCGGAGAGCAGGCGGGGCATGTGTTCGGAGACGAGCGTGCCGGTCAGCCCGCCGGACAGCCGTTCGAAATAGGGCACCCCGTAGGCGACGGTGAGAAAGACGCCGCTCGGGCTGAACGGGTAGCTCGCCTCGACTCTCGCCAACGCGCTCGCAAGCGCGGTTTGGTCGGCGTGCGTGGGCGTGCGCGTCAGGACAAACGTCGCGAACGTGGTGTAGACGGGCCCAAAGCGGGCCTTCACGCCTTCGGCCTTGATGGCGGGCGCGATGAACTTTTCGATCTGGTACTGGATTTCGGGCAGGCCGGACTTCGCCGCGCGGGCTTCACGCTCCGGCATCAGCGCCAGCAGGTCCAGTGCGCTCAGCGTGGATGCGGCGAGGCCGAGCCCTGCCGCTCGCTGCAGCAGCGTACGCCGCGTCAGCCCGCGGTGAGCGTCCTCGTGCCCTGCATCAACTCGTCCGTGCATGTCCCTCCCTCGCCCTCCAGCGATTCAGTGGCCAGCGTACCGCTGTTGTCAACCCCAGAGCAAGCGCACAGGGCCGGACGCGTGTCGAGACGACCCCCCAACGATGTGCCTTGGACAGACGTACCAAGGGCGCTGAGCAGGTTTGGCCCGTAGACCATGTAGCGGAGAAGCTCCTGGCGGGACCATGCTCGAATGGCACTCAGGCCACTATCGGCGGAGGAACTTGCGGCGACACCGACGCTGTTTGAGAGCTTCATGGGCTACGTGGACACGAACCACAAGACGCTGGGGCAGCTGCGGGCGATATACCGGGAACGCAGCAAGGCGCTGCGGGTCGCCGAGGATCGAGCGGACGACCTGCGCATAGAGCGCTACATAGAGGACATGGCCAGCAGCAGGTGGACCTCGGACGTGGTCATGCGCATCGGCGTGTTCGATGGCGTGCAGCTGGTCATCGACGGCATCCACCGCGGGATCGCCTACCTGGCGTGCATCGAGCGGGGAATCAGTCCCGACCGGCTGCCGGCGCTGCACGTGGACTGCTGAGCCGCGCTTCGGCGATCAGATCGCCCAGCGCGCGTGCTTGGCGGCCCTCGCTGTCGAAGTTCTCGGGCGCAAGCCAAGCTTGAAAGCCGCCGCGGATCGCCGGCCACTCGTCATCGGTGATCGAAAACCAAGCGGTGTCTCTGTTTCGGCCCTTGACGACCATGTGCTTGCGGAACACCCCCTCGAACGTGAAGCCGAACCGCTCGGCCGCGCCGCGGGAGGCGGCGTTGAGCGCATTGCACTTCCACTCCAGGCGGCGGTAGCCGAGATCGTCGAACACATGCCGCGCCAGCAGGTAGATGGCCTCGGTGGCGGCGGTCGTTCGTTGCAGGCGCCGGGCGAACCAGATGTGCCCGATCTCGACGACGCCGACCTCGGGCGCGATGCGCAGGTAGGCGGCCATTCCGAGCGGCTGCTGGTCGGGAAGCAAGGCAAGCGTGAAGTAGACGCAGTCGTCCAGGCTCGAGGCCCAGGCGAGCGTGCCGCGCAGGTGCTCGGGGCTGTCATAGGGCCCATCCGGCAGGTACGTCCAGATCGTTGGGTCGCCTTCGGGGAGATGCGACACCGCGAACAGCGGCGCGGCGTCGGTGTCGGCGTCGATTGGGCACACCAGCACGTGTGCTCCCCGCAGCGACACACGGGTGGGCGCCTGTGCCGGCTTCCAATCGAGCTCATCACCCAGTGGAAGTTCTTGCTCCACGGCCCAGAGTCAAGCAGACGCGGCGAGCATCGCGGCGCTGCGTCCCCCGTCCCCCATTCGACTCAGGGGCGAGAGGGCAACTCCGTTTGCTCGATGGCTGTCGATTCCCAGTACCCCTGCAACAGCGCGTGCGGCTAGGAGCTCGTCGTGAGGCGCATGCCCGGCGAGCGCGATCACGGCTCCCTCGAGCGCTCCCAGCAACGCCAGTGCCATTGCCCTGGCGGGTGGTCCCGGTGGGATCGAACCGGCCTTGCGTCCGGCGTTGATGAGCCTGCCACAGCGCTTGACGCCGGTCTCCCATATCCGCTCGGTCTCGCGCCCCACCGGATGGTCCTGACCGGCGAACTCCAGGCGCAGCGCCATCACGACGCGTGCGATGTCGCGTCGGCAGAAGACAGCATGTCCACGTGCCAGCACCAGCAGCTCGGCAACCGGGTCGGGCTGTGCGGAGGCAGGCTCGCCGACCTCACGCATCCAGTTCTGGTTGACCCACTCGATCACGGCCAGCGCCAGGGCCTCCTTGTCCTTGAACTGGTGGTACAGGGCGCCCCGCGTGTAGCCGGCCTCGCGTGCCACCTCCTCGAGCGCGAGGTTGCTGTAGCCGCAGCGAGAGAGACCGCGCGCGGCGGATTCGAGCAACGCGCTGCGCGAGCGGGCGCGGCGCTCAGCCTGGGTAGGACGCACGCGCACCGGCGCACTCGCGGAACTCATCGACGTTGCGGCGTTCGTCCGTCGATACATACATGCACGGCTGTATGTTACCATCCCATGCGACCAGACGATGTCGGCAGCCTCCTCCCAGCACCCCAACCCCCCCTCTCCGCGTCGCGACGGACGCACAGACACCTCAACCGTCCGCTGGCGGCGTGAGGTTCCCGAGGAGATTCGCTCTCTCGGTGCGCTTGCGAACGCCGATTACGCCGACATCGTCACTGCGACGGTTGACGGGGCGCCAGCAGAACCAGAGCAGTTGATCCGCGCGGCGTTGAAGGGTGTGCCGCGCGGCCTGCTCTTCTGCATCCCATTTGTCCAGCGTGTCTTCCTCGGCCTTCGCCTGAAGCTGCGACCATCCCCGGATCGCCTGCTCGGGTGGAAGATCGCCGATCGCAGCGAGAACTGGATCAGGATCGAGGCCGCCTCGTGGTTCTTGACCGGCCACGTGGTCATGCACGTCGATGAAGGCCAACTGTCCTTCGCGTCATTCATCCGCTACGACCGATGGCTCGCAGCGCTCGTCTGGCCCCCGATCTCGCTCATCCACCGTCAGGTGGCGCTCGCCCTGGTGCGCAGCGCGATCAGAGCTAGGGGTTCGTGAGCGCAACGGGTGAGCTACGCTCGGCGCGACCACGAAGCCATGAGCAAAACCCGGCACTACAGCGAGCAGGATTTTGAGGCACTCGTTCGCTCAGCACTCGACGAACTCCCGATCGAGTTCCAGCGAGCGCTGGAGCATGTAGCGGTCGTCGTTTCCGACCGCGGTGACGAGAACCACGCGTACGGCATGTACGTTGGCTCCAAGCTGGGCGGCAACCCTTTCTTCGGGGGTGGTGGCTTGCCCGACGAGATCCTGATCTTTCGCGACACGCTCGTGCGCGACTTTGGGGACGATCCGAACCTTCTCCGGGCACACGTCATCAAGACGGTGCGCCACGAGGTTGGTCATTACCTGGGCTTCGACGAGGCAGGTGTTCGCAAACTCGGGCTCTGATAGCTGCCGTGCAGCGTTGATCGCCGACGATCCGTGGAACCCTCTAACAAGCCGACATGTCGAGCAAAGCCCCGCCGCTGCGATGTTTGGCTTCGCCTGCCGCGCTGACACGCACAGCCTGCCGTCAAAACCCCGTCACCGGGACAACCAAACGCCGCGAACCACCAGCGGCGGTGCTCGACTTCCACGAGCCAGAGGAGGTGGACCTAGCGCACATCGCATGCATGTCCTGCCCAGGACCGCCGAACAGAACACTGGCACTGATTGGCACTGATTGGCACTGATTGGCCCCATGCGCCAGCAGGATCAGTCACACCACGTGAGTCACAGTATGGATTTACTGCGGGCGCTGAAAAAACCCACCTCTTCGAGTACCCACAAACTCCACCAGCTTCTCTGCTTGCAGGTCGCTGAGATCTCGGGCGAGAGTCCTTTTAGGAATACCAGTGTGCTCCTGGATGGCCAAGGCGTTTGGCCGCTCAAGATCGTCGATAGCAGCCACGATGCTGTCGCGTCGCTCCGCGGGACTGAGACGCCGCTTCTGTTGCGTCGTCTCTCGATCGCTGACGAGATCTCCGCGATCGGCATCAGAATGCGGCCGAAGAACCACCTTGATCTGCGGTCCGTTCTCGATCCACTCGGGCTCGGGGTAGCCCTTGTCGCGACAGGCGGCGATCACACGGTCGTATCCGCTGCCATAGCCCTCGATGACACCCAGCCGCATCAGCACTCGCGAGATGGCCTTGTTACGGCGAAGGCTCACACCCGATTCGAAATCCTCGCGGGAGAAGCCCGGAGGCCAGGTCCCCGGGCTCGATATCTCTAGACGGTCGGAGAAGAGAGCTACGAAGATCGAAGCGCCTTCCACCGCGTAGTCCGTGTGAGCGACCGCGTTGTTCAGAACCTCACGGACGGCGACGTTTGGGTAGAGGTCCAGCTCGTCACGGCGGGTGCGGCCTGTGATCCGCACGATCGTGTCGGTGTTGCGCTCGATGAATCTCATCGCCTCCTCGATCCCGTCGAGCACCGTAACGTCGTTGTCCTCGCCCCTGACAACGGGCCGGCTCTTATCGACTCCGCGAAATACGACGCACCTGATCTGTGCGTCAGGGAAATGGATGGCCTGCTCTCGTCCGAACAGGATGATCCCGGCGCGGGTGGGTACAAGCTGGCCACCGTACGTCGCCAGGACACCGAGACCTCGCAACTTGGCGTCCGTCGGACGCTCGCCGACTATGTCCAGCCACCGCTTGATCGCCTTTCGGTCGAGGTCATCGCGCATCAGTCCCGGCATCGGCTCCTGATCCCATGCGCCCATTCGCCGCGCCCGCTCGAGCTCGGCGACCTTCTCCGGACTCGCGGGGAGCGAGTTGCTGCCGATCCGGACGAAAGTGCCCTTCTCCTTGCCCCTCTCCCGGATGAAGAAGGGGCCTGCCGCATAAGCGCCGCGCAGGAGGAGCAGGTCGCGATCCTCGTGGGTCACGATCTCCAGCTGCACCGTGGGCTGCGGCTCAATCGAACTTGCCACGGCATTCGACAGCTTCTCCTCCTGCTTCTCCACATCGTCGAGTCCGAGGACGGCCTTTGTCTGATCCTCGACGCCCACGACGAGAGTCCCGCCGGCCGTGTTCAGGAACGAGCAGACCGTCTCGAGTACGCGGTTCATGCTCGATAGGTCCCGCTTGAAGTCCAGGCGGGTGCCCTCGCGCTCTGACAGCAGTTCAGCAACAGACTTCGGCATCATGGGAGCGTAAGGCTACGAACCGCTTGGGACGCTTCTCGCTCGGCGGGAGCCTCTGTACTCACCAGCGGTGCTCTCCGCCCAATACGACCCTTAACCGAGTACCACTCCCGACTGCAAACCAGCCGATTTGCAGGCACTTCCTCCGATGGAGCCTACCGGGATCGAACCGGTGACCTCCTGCTTGCAAAGCAGGCGCTCTCCCAGCTGAGCTAAGGCCCCAGACCCCGCACTATAAGCCCTACCGCCCCCTCCGGCCAACCGGCGCTCAGCCGCCCGTAAGGCGAAGCAACGAGCCCGAGATTGTCCAGACAGGACAATTGTCGCTATCCAGCACGGCGAATAGACTCGCGGGCCGATGCTCTCCGACGCAGGTACGACGATGGATGCGCCCGAATCGCATCCCCCGTCGGCCTCAGACGCATCCACGGCGGTAGCCGTTCGCCTGGTGGACGTACGCAAGACCTACGGCAGCGTGGTGGCCGTGGAGCGCCTGTCGCTGGAGGTACTGCAGGGGGAGTTCTTCACGATGCTCGGCCCTTCCGGCTCCGGCAAGACGACCACGCTGCGCGTGATCGCGGGCTTCGAGCTGGCCGACTCCGGCAGCGTGGAGCTGCACGGCGTGGACGTGACCCGCAGCCCACCGTATGAGCGGGCGGTCAACACCGTGTTCCAGGACTACGCGCTGTTTCCGCACATGAGCGTGCTGGACAATGTGGCCTACGGGCTGCGCGTGGCCGGCGTGGCAAAGAGGGAGCGCAACGAGCGCGCGGCTAGCGCCCTGGAGATGGTGCGGCTGCCGGGCGTGGAGAAGCGCCGGCCGATCCAGCTCTCAGGCGGGCAGCGTCAACGCGTAGCGCTGGCGCGCGCCATCGTCAACCGCCCGCGCGTGCTGCTGCTCGACGAGCCGCTCGGGGCGCTGGACCTGAAGCTGCGCCAGGAGATGCAGTTCGAGCTGAAGTCGATTCAGCGCGAGCTCAGCGAGCGGATCACGTTCATCTACGTCACCCACGACCAGGACGAGGCGCTCACCATGAGCGACCGCATCGCGGTGTTCTCAGAGGGCCGCATCGAGCAGGTGGGCACGCCAGGCGAGATCTACGAGCGTCCGGCCAACGAGTTCGTGGCCGGCTTTGTGGGCACAACCAACATCCTCGAGCGGGGCGGACGCCGCTACATGGTGCGCCCCGAGAAGATCCGCCTGCTGCCCCACGACGCCGACGGCGCCCACAGCACGCCCGATGACGGCACGACGGCGCCGCTGAGCGGCGTTGTGCGCGAGGTGGCCTATCTCGGCTCGGTCACGCGCTACGTGGTGGACACCGAGCAGGGGCAATCGCTTGTAGTGCTGCAGCAGAATCTCGACGCGTCCGCCGCAACTGCCCTGGGGGAACGAGGGCGCCCGGTGAAGGTGACCTGGCGGGAGGCGGATGAGTCTGTGCTCGACACAAACCAACAGGAGGCGACGAACCGATGAAGCTGGCAAAGATCGACTGGGCGATGGGAGCGGTCCTGGCGTTGATGGCCGTGGGCGTCAGTGCCTGCGGCAGCTCCTCCACCGCAACCACCGCAAGCAAGCTGCCGAGCAGCATCGGCGCGGGAGAGGGCCAGTTGAACCTGGTCGCCTGGGAAGGCTACGCCCAGCCTGAATGGGTGAAGCCGTTTGAAAAGCAGAGCGGCTGTGCGGTTCACGCCAAGTACGCCGGCTCGTCCGACGAAATGGTCACGCTGATGCGCCAGGGCGGCGGCAGCCAGTACGACATGGTCTCGGCCTCCGGCGACGCCAGCCTGCGCCTGATCCGCGGTGGCGACGTGCAGGAAATGAACGTGGCGCTGGTGCCGGAATGGAAGAACTTCATTCCCCAGCTGCAGTCACCGCCGCACAACACGGTGAACGGCAAACACTATGGAATCTCGCTGCAGTGGGGGCCCAACACACTGCTGTACAACACCAAGTCGGTGCAGCCGGCGCCCACCAGCTGGGAAGCGATCTACAGCCCCAAGTACAAAGGCGAGATCACCGTTCCCAACAACCCGATCCAGATCGCCGACGCGGCACTGTATCTGTCCAAGACCAAGCCCAGCCTGGGCATCACCGACCCGTACGAGCTCACCGAAGCGCAGCTGAACGCGGCGGTGGAACTGCTCAAAGCGCAGCGTCCGCTGATCAAGAAGTACTGGGCGCTGGCCTCGGATGAGATCGAACTGTTCAAGAGTGGCGACGCGGTGATCGGCGCGGCGTGGCCGTACCAGACCAACACGCTGAAGGCGGACAAGGTGCCCGTCGAGGATCTGATCCCGGTACAGGGCGCCACCGGCTGGGCCGACACGTGGATGCTGTCCGCTCACCCCAAAGACCCCAACTGCGCGTACAAATGGGTGAACTGGGTTTCCAGCCCGAAGGTGCAGGCCGAGCAGGCGCTGTCCTTCGGGGAGACGCCGGCCAACACCAAGGCCTGCGCCTACATGGAAAAACTGTCCAAGGGCTCGTGTGCTCAGTACCACGCCAACGCGCCCAGCGCGTACTTCAACAGCATCAAGTTCTGGAAGACCCCCGTGGCCGAATGTGGCAACGGACAGAACGACTGCACCGACTACACCACCTGGCAGCAGAAGTGGACAGAAGTAACGGGATAGCCCCACACAGCCGGCGAGCCCTGTTGGGGGCGTCGCTGTGAACAGGGTGGCTCGCATCCGCGTGTCGGCGGCACTGTTCCGCCGGCCGTGGCTGCGGGCCGTCCTGTTGCTGTCCGCGCCGGGCGCGTGGTTCGTGCTGATCTACATGGCGGCGCTGGCGCTGCTGTTCATCTCGGCGCTGTGGAGCGTCGAACCGTTCACCGGCAAGCTGATTCACCACTGGACGTTTGCCAACTTCAAGACGCTGTTTGAAGTACCCGTGTATCGCACCATCGCGCTGCGCACGATCGGGATCGCGGCGGCGGTGACCGTCACGGACGCGCTGCTGGCGCTGCCGTTTGCGTTCTTTGCGGTGCGGATCGCACCCAAACGCCTGCAGGCTGCCCTGTTCGTGGCGGTGCTGATACCGCTGTGGTCGAGCTACCTGGTGCGGGTGTACGTGTGGCGGCTGATCCTGGCCAAGGACGGGGTCCTCAACTGGGCGCTTGAAACGGTGGGCCTGGGAGCGATCAACATCGGCTACTCCAACTGGGCGATCTGGATCGTGTTCAGCTACATCTGGCTGCCGTTCATGATCCTGCCGATCTGGTCGGCGCTGGAACGCGTACCGGACTCCTACATCGAGGCCTCCGCCGACCTCGGCGCGCACGGCTGGCGCACGTTTCGCACGGTGCTGTTCCCGCTGATCCTGCCCGGTATCGCGGCCGGTTCGATCTTCACCTTCGCGCTCACGCTGGGCGACTTCATCACGCCCACGCTGGTCGGCGGCGCGGGCTCGGACTTCATCGGCAACGTGGTCTACCAGAACGTGGGAATCGCCAACAACGTGCCGTTCGCCGCCGCGTTCGCCACCGTGCCGCTGGTGGTCATGGGCGTGTACCTGCTGCTGGCACGGCGGCTGGGAGCGTTCGAAGCGCTGTGATCGGCACCGGCAAACTCAGTCGTTTGGCGTTCGCGGCGTGGACGCTGCTGATCATGCTGTTCCTGTTCGTGCCGATCGCGCTGATCGCTGTGTACGCCTTCAACTCCTCCAACGTGCAGAGCTGGCCGATCGCCGGCCTGTCGACCAAGTGGTTCTCATCGACCTGGCACAACGAAGAAATGCGCCACGCGCTGTGGCTTTCGGTGCGCGCGGGGCTGTTCTCCACCGCCATCGCCATCGCTCTGGGGTCGATGGCCGCGTTTGCGGTGCATCGCTTCAAGTTCTTCGGTCGGGAAGCGATCTCTTTTATTTTCGTCCTGCCACTGGCGCTGCCCGGAATCATCACCGGAATGGCGCTCAATTCGTTCATCACGTTCACCGACGAGGAATTCTCGCTGACCACGATCGTGATCGGACACGCCACGTTCTGCATTGTGGTGGTCTACAACAACGTGCTGGCGCGGCTGCGCCGCTCGCAGTCCTCGCTGGTGGAGGCCTCCATGGACCTGGGCGCGGACGGCTGGCAGACGTTCCGCTTCGTGACCTTGCCGGTGATCGCCACCGCGCTGGTGGCCGGCGGGCTGCTGGCGTTCGCGCTGTCGTTCGACGAGATCGTGGTGACCATCTTTACGGCCGGCGCGCAGAACACCCTGCCGATCTGGATCTTCGGCAACATTCGCCTCGGCCAGCAGCTGCCGCAGGTCAACGTGGTGGTGCTGCTGGTGATCGCCATCACGATCGTGCCGGTCACGCTGGCACAGAGGCTGACGCGCGATACCGGGCTGCTGCGCCGCACGGCCGCGCCGACCAGCTAGTCCTGGGCGGCCCACCGGCAGGTAGGCCTATTCGAAGGCCAGGCTCTCCTGCCCCGGTATCTGCTCGACAGGCGCATCCTCAGGCGACTGCCAGTCGAACGTCTCGCCTCGGGGCTGACCCGTGATGCGGGCGGCGCGCACAGGCGCGGTGGCGCCCAGCCCCAGCGGATAGGGGTCCTGTTGCTCGATCTCGCCCAGTTCGCCGAACACCTCGCGCATGTCGATCTCGGCCGTTTCCTGACCGACTGACGACACGTCCATGGCGCGATCCTCGAACGATGCGGTCGGCAGCGCCGGCTCGGCAGCTTCGGGCGCCGGCTGCTCGTATTCGCCCGCCAGGCTCTGCACCGTCGGGTCGTGTTCCAAACCCCACGTGGCCGGCTCGTCCGGCACGACAGGCTCGAGCGCCTCTCGCTCCTTCTGTGCGATCTCCCCCGGGTCAGCGCCCTGCTGGCGCTTCAGCTCCAGGTGCTCGCGTATGGCGTCCTCTAGCAATCCCATGCCGCCTCCAAACCATACCGTCCTCACGGACGTACCTTCTGCCACTACACTTCATCAGCGGCCCATTGCCGGGCACTACCCCGGAATTTACGGGGCTATAGCTCAGTTGGGAGAGCGCTTGGATCGCACCCAAGAGGTCGGGGGTTCGAGTCCCCCTAGCTCCACCATATTGTTCTGACTCCAACCCACGACCTCGAAAGGGGTCGTGGGAGAGTCGGCGCCCACGAGCAATGCTTGTGGGCGCTGCTCGTTTTCGGCTTCAATGACCTCTCGGCGCTGGCGTAGGGCGTCTCGGACGGCTGTTCGCGTGCTCTCGTCGGACTTTTCGGCTGCGGCTTGCTTGAGCCCGCCGCCAAGAAGCGTGTCGAATGGCTTGGCGAGTACGCCAGTGACGGCGTAGTCCTCGCCGATCAGCAGCCGCTCGAAGATAGCCAGATTGAACTGGCGGCGTACATGGTCGTTGGCTTCGCGGTAGGCCGTCTCGCAGTCCCCGACTCGCGCCAGTGCGCGCTTGAGGTTGGCCTCCGAGCGCTTGAAGTCGGCGGCGATCTCCTTGAGGCGACTCTCGATGACGGCCAGCTCGGCGGTGATGCCGTCCTGCTTGCTCTTGAGCAGGTCGAGCGGGACCGCTTCGGCCAAGTGGGCGTCGAGTAGCGACTGCCGTTCGGCTTCGAGCTTGCCCTTCCGTCGGTCCTGTGCTGTGCGTTCGTGCTCGGCGTCAAGGCGTAGATTGGTCAGTTCTTCGCCCAGGAACGCCCGCAGCGATTCCAGCTCGTCGGCGGGGAGCTGCACGGTCGCGTAGTAGTCGGCCACGGCCTCCTCGACCAGCTCGATACGCAGGGCGCGTTGCGAGCAACTGTGCTTGTCCTGCTGCCGTCCGATGCAGACGAAGTAGGGGTAGATGCCGCCATGCCTGCCTTTGGCGTGGTTGACGATCAGCCGGGAGCCGCACTGGCCGCAGCAGATGGAGCCCTTGAGATAGTGCGGGTGCTCGCGGTGCTTCTCGCCGGTCAGGTAGTTGGCCGAGAGCAGGTCTTGGACTCGCTGCCACGTCTCGGGCTCGACCAGGCGGGGATGCTTGCCGGGGTAGATCGCGCCTCGGTAGCGCACAACACCCATGTAGTACGGATGGCGCAGCAACGAATGAAGCTGGCTGGCGCTGAGCGGTTTGCTTGGTGTCCGGGGACCAGGAGCGGTCGTCAGTCCTCGCTTGGTTAGCTCAGCCTGCAACCGAAGGACCGTCCAGTCGCCAGTCGCATACGCCTCAAACGCCCACGCCATGAGCGGCCCACGCTCGGGATCGACTTCGACAGTGCGGATCTCGTAGCCGTTCTCCATGCGCCGGACGTTGCGGTAGCCGAGTGGGGCACGGTTTGGCGTGCCGCCGTTCTTGGCCTTCTGCGTCGAGCCCTTGATGATCTCGGTTGCCAGGTTGCGGCTGTAGAACTCGGCGATCGAGGACATAATGCCGTGCAGCAGCAGACCTGACGGCGTTTGGTCGATGTTCTCGCTGACGCTCACCAGCTCGGCGCCGGCCTGCTGGAGGGCGATGTTGATGGCCACGTCATCAGCCCGGTTGCGGGCCAGTCGATCGACCTTATGAACGATGACGTAGCGAACCGGGTTGGCCGCAACGAACTGCAACATCCGATTTAGGTCCGGCCGGTCGGCAGTCTTGGCCGACTCGCCGCGATCCGCGAACTCTTCAACGACCACCGCTCCAAGGCTTGCGGCCTTGCGACGGCACGCCTCTCGCTGCGCCGGAATCGAGAAGCCCTCGGCTTCGCCACCACGCTCCGCCTGTTCCTTGGTGGAGACGCGCAGATAGATGACTGCCGATGCTCCCTCTACGCGCTTATTTTCATTCTCTTCTGTCATAGACTACCCCCTTTCGGCTCAAATCTGAGCGCATTATTGTTGTTAAGTGTACCACATTCAATGTGTGAAATATCCGTCATAGGCGTACCTCCTTTCATGTTAATTGTTAACTTGGTTCCAGTGATCTGAGCGCCGCCACGGACTGTGCAGAAGTCGTGACCACAAATAGCCGTTCGGGCAGAGTGCGGTCCCGCTCGATGGCGCTCCGCAGTCGTGCAGCTCGCGTCTCATCAGGCACGATCCAGCAGACGCGGGGAAAGACACCGCCGCTACTGGCCTGCTCCTTGCCGGATTGGTAGTAGTCGGCATATAGCCGACACTTGCGGACGATGACGGGCAGACTCTCACTTGAGCGGTCTACCTCGATGAACCAGCGCAGCTCGTAGTCACCGACACCCAACGCGAGGAACGCATCAGGTCGGAGCAAGCGCCGTCCACCCGGCCCGGAGAACTCCCGCCAGCATCTAGGCTCAGCCTGAGTGTCCAGCAGGTCGAGCGACCCTTGCCGAGCGGCCACCGTTATGTCTACGACGAGCTGAGACAGGGCGAGCGTGTGATCGACAAACCGCAGCGTCGGCTCGTATGACCGGCGGCGAGTCCCACTCTGCGCGAGCACCCGTTGACCAACCGGCCCGAGTGCCAGCACCAGACCGGCCGAGCCAGCCCGCACGCCACCGATACGACGCTCCAGGCGGATCAGTAGTCGCTCGCGGCAGAGGCGTTCTAGGACTCGCTGGCGAGCGCGGATCGCGGCCTGTTCGTTGTCGTGCTCGCTGCCTGGGAAGTGGATCGCTTGAATCTGACGGGCGCTCATCAGTCGCAGCTCGGCTACCTGAGCGATGATCGCCATGTCTCGAACGGACAGCCGATCACGAAGCCGTGCGACCCCCCTCGCCGAGATGTACGAGCGTGTAGGAGCACCGCTCACGAAACAACCTCATTTCTACACCCTTTCGTTACCCATGTAGACGTACTGAAAGGTGTTGGGACGGGCGACCGCGGCAACGCGAGCCGACGGGTATTCAAGGACTTTGGAGAGGGCCACACCCCCGCTGACGACCACACAGGCCAGCCGCACCACCTGTGAATCTCACCGCCTCCAATCCGTCTCAGCCACGCCAGCGCGCAGGCGAACCAGCAACAGGCTCCATTAAGGGAGCCTTTCGTCGGCAAGCGCCGAAAGACTTTCGTTGCCAAACTTCCGGGCCGAACACCGTCACGACGGGGGTTTTGGCGTTGCATTCTCAACGCGATGCGACGGGCGACACGTCGCCCTCTCATTTGGCGCTCCTGTCGTCTCGACGGCGTGGCGCGAGGTCGTTGCCTTCAGTTGCGCGGCTACTGAACAAGAGCTGGTGCAGCTCGGCTTCCACATCGGCACGGTCGGCTCCATAGCTGCTCCGTGAGGCGTCACGGATCATCGCTGGATCGCTGAGCGGCTGGCTTGGTGGCAAGGTGCCGAGACTGCACCACGGCTGGATCGCACCGTGTGCGACGGCTTGGGCGTAGCACTGGAAGGCACCGAGGCTCACGAAGTCTTCCGCGTCGATGGAGCTGGCCGCCGCGATCATTCTCGCGTCCTCGCTCGGCAGCCGGAAGGCGATCCGAGACTGTGCGTTAGCGAGCACCGCCGAGCGCATTGCAGGGTCGAGCTGGTGCATGTATTGATGAGCCAGAGCGAAGCCCACGCCAAGACCACGGGCCTGTGCCAGTGCGTCCGAGAAGTCGAGCGGCAGGTGCAAGTAGTCCTGAAACTCATCGACGTAGACAAAGACCGGATGACGGTGCTCCGGTGGGATCGAGGCCCGTCCGAGAATGGCCTGCCACAACTGCGAGATGACCAGACTCCCGAGCAATGCCGATGTCTCCGGCCCGAGTAGCCCCTTGCTGAGATTGACCAGCAGGATCTTGCGCTCGGTGAAGACACGGTGCAGATCGAAGCCACGGCTTTGCCCGATGATGGCTCGCAGTTCGGGTCGCAGCAGCAACGGACGGAGCTTGTTCATCACGGGCGCTATGGCCGTCGCTCGTTCGGTTTCGCTCCACGCCTCGAACCCACTCCAGAACGGCGTGAGGCCGATCGGGTCAGCGACCCGAGGCACAACCTGACGCCGGAACTTGGCATCGGTCAGTAGCAGCGGCAACGCCGCCAGCGACATGCCCGGCAAGCGAGCGAGCGTCAGCAGCGACGCTCCGAATATGTCGTGTGTTCGTGGCCCCCAATGCGCTGAGTGGAGAGAGTGCAACATCCCGAGCAACTGATCGGCGACCAGCTCCGGGGAGCGACCACCGAGCGCCAGCGGATTCAGGCCAACCGGGCGCTCGGTATCGGTCGGATCAAGCAGCACGACATCGCCGACTCGCTCCGGTGGGATGCGCTCCAGTACATCGGCAATCAGGTCGCCCTTCGGCTCGATCACCACCACCGCCCGGCCAGCCTGCATGTCCTGAGTTATGAGGTTGAGCAGCAACGTGGACTTACCCACGCCGGTCGGCCCAAGCAGATGCAGATGACGCAGCGAATCGACAGGTGACAGTGCCACGGGACGCTCTCGGCCCGGAAACGATGCCGTGCCAATGATGCGGCCCTTGCGGGGAATGGCCCCAGATGGAGCGATCAGGCGACTGCCGATCATCGACACCGGCAGCTCGCTGGTTGATCCGATCGGCCACGATGAAACGGTGGCAAGCTCGGTGGTGTTCAGTCTCAGTGGCAGACGCCAGCCAGCCGTCGCATCGACCACGCGCTTGACGTTCGTTCCCCGGACCCAAAACCGGACACCAGGAGCTTCGGCGCTTCCAAGGGCACCAACTACCTGCCGGATCAACTGCCGTTCGCGGCTCGTGACCTTGGCTTTGACAGCCACTCGACCAACGGCCTGCCAGCCCGGTTCGGCCTGCTTGGCGCGTACCGCGTTGCGCAGCTCGACATCAGCCTGCGGCGGGGTGCCAAATGGTGCCATTAGCAGGGCACCGAGCCATGACTCGCGGCCCAAACCCTCTAGGTGATTCGGTGTAGCCGTCGCAGCCAACGATCGGCCAAGCACCCATTGACTACTCAGATGCTCGCCACGGTGAAGCTGCGCCAACGCCGTCAATATGGCGCGGTTGACGCTCGCCAGGTCATCGCTGCGCAACGCCCGACGCTTGGTTGACAAACGCAAGCAGACAGCATGGCTTACGTCCATTGGCGGGCGCTCCGATACTTCCTCGACGCTCAGAGCAGGGATCGCAGCGCGGAGCTGGTCAACTACGGCCTCGGCTCGGCTGGCTGGCAGCGCTAGACGATGCTCAACCATGCCAGGCGAACCAACGGCCTCGATCACTACTGGCGTGCCGGCAGCCGTCGCCAGCAAGCGAAACACTTCGGCGACTTGCTCGGGCCTGACTTCGCGCGGCCATCGCAGGCGATACCAAATCAGCTTGTCCGCCGACTTCACTGAGCATTCTCCTGACGAGGGCGTGTAGCTGGTTTGTGTTTTGGCTTTTTCTGTTTGTTTTGGTGTTCTGTTTTTGCCTCCGTTTCTGCCTGGGCTTGCTGGTACTCAAGCTCGATCAGCGCCCTTGCCAGTCGGCGTGTGTCGGTCGGCCGTCTAATGCCTCGGACTCGGATTTTCCGTTCTCCATTATGATAGGTCCTACTCATATGTGAACCTCCTTTCTCTCCGCCACCGGCCCGTTTTGGCACGCAGAGAACTAGACCCCGCTGGGGGCTATTCGTCTACTAACGGGACAAGCCCGTACCTAAAACCGCACCGTGATACTGCTTATGGCAATATCGGGAGTCTGCCTATTACAAAATGAATCTGTGGTTTAGTCAATAGTTTTGTCACATTCCACAACACCGATACGACGCCCTTGACCCCAAGGAGATTCGTCACCAACGCGACTTCCGAAATTGATAAAACGACCAGCCCGCGAAGCCGACCAAAACAATGCCGCCGACTATGAGCAGGACGGGCAAAACGGCCAGAATGAGCCGGGCAGCCACGTACAGCATCACCGCAACCATCAAGGCGCTCGTAGCTAGGTTCACGGCAGAGTCGCGCCAGCGGGAAGGAGGCGTAGTCATAGCTTGCCCTGCTCGTCGAGTTCACGCTGCAAGTCTCGCCGCAGGTCGGCAGCGTCTCCCCGTAGTTCCGTCTTCAATTGAGCAACTTGTATGCGTCGCCGTATGTCGTACAAACTGATGACAGTCCGATGTGTTGTCTGTTCGGTGAACCCCAAGTAGAAGCCGTACAGGAACAACAACATCACCGCTATAGCGAACACCCCGAATACCCACAGCAGAACCGTTACCATTGCTCCCACCTCCGCCGACGACCCCGCCGTTGCTGCAAGCGGTAAGCGAGTCGCAGCTTGCGCGCGATCAGCGGAGCGGTCCCAGGCCGATCGTGAGCAGCGGCCCAGCGATCAGCAGCCGCGTTGATCTGATGATCTACAGCAGGATCAACCCGCATCGGGGTCGAGGGGCGCGCACGCGATACGACGCCGGTACAGCCACCAGCCAGCTACCCCACCGGATGCGATGCCGCCGAGTGTGCCAGCCAAGAGAGCGAGAAAGATCGTCAGCAGCGGGCTCATCCGAATCGCCTCGTTATCCTGCGATCGTTGATTGCTGCCATGCGCTCGACGTGACGCGCGACCAGCTCGGTCTTCGCAACTGAGCCTTGAGCACGGGCCAGGCCATACTCCAGTAGGCCGACCTCCTGTTCCAGCGCAGCGCGAGAGGCATCGGCTATGGCCTGGCTGTCGAGACGGTCAATCTCGGCGATCGTATGAGCCTCCAGGGTGTGACCAAAGAGCTTGATTTCAGTGTTTTCTTGTGCGCGGCGGGCCTTCGCCATCTGGCGCGGGCTAAAGCCGGTGTCGTCATCCAGTAGTGCGGGCAACAGGGACATAGACGGACTCCTTTCGGGATTGATTGGCGATTGATTCAACGGGCGGACCTGGCAAGAGCAGACCGGCCAGACGCGGGCGGACACCCTCAGCCCGGACAAGCTGGCTCAGGCTTGGTGCCGCGCTCCTTGCGTCCTCGATAACGGCGTCATGCAGCACGTCGCGCTGGACAATGACGACAGGAGGACGCACGGCTTGGTTAGGCGCGGGCGTCCGGCAACATTCGCCCAGAACGTCGCATCGGTAGCAGTGATCGCAGGCGTGGCCTGCACAGGGGTGGGTCTTCATGCGATCATGGTTGCGCCGGTCGCAGGAAACCGCGACAAGACTTTCTAAAGCAAATCCACAGCGATCTTCAGGCGTGGCTCTGGTCTGGGAATATCTCCCCGAGATGAGTGCTAACGATCTGCCCACGGAAGAACAGCTCGCAAACGATCTCGCGAAGGTCGCGCGTAACGGTGTCGGCCGGTCGTTGCCACGCAAGTACGGGGGTAAGAGCATCCCGTACCTCTGGGGCGCTGCTGTGGAGTTGGCTGACGATCAAGCCGAGGACTTGCCCGCGTTGATTGCCAATATCGTGGTGCCAGCAGTTCGTCGCGTCGAGCCGATAGGCGACCGGGAAGCTATCGCCGAAATACTCTGGATAGACCTTGATGCCGATGATGGCTACCGCCAAGGCAATGTTCCCCCGCTCGGGGGGTTCAAAAATCGCTACGACCTAGCTGCCGCAAAGCTCGGCTCGACAGAACTGGACGTCCAGAACAATCTCAGACGAAGGCTGCTCGAAAAAGTCGGCTGGCTGATCGTGGCGCAGCTCGAAAAGCAACGCGCAGAAAAGGCTGTGCCCCAGAGGATTAGCGAGCCAGGTCGCGCCTTCGAGGATGAACCTCCCTTTCCTGTCTTCCAGGGGTTCGCATGGAAGGCTATAGAACTGCACTACAACGCACTAGTCGCACTATTTATTGAGGATTTTGCTCGTGGCCTGCCTTGGGAAGACAGCTTCGGCCGACAAAACCACTACCCAACCGCCTACGTTGTCTGGGAGCTTTGCGCTCAGCGGCTCTTTTGCTGTTATGTAGAGCTGATTTATATGTATTACATGCTGCAACATGCTGAGGACACCGAGACACTGAGCACGCTACCAGGGTCCACCCGCGACAAGCTCATACTTCTCTATGAGGCGTGCACTAGCTGCGGGCCGAGTGGTATCCATGAACTCGACGCCGAGGCACTCGGAGAATTGCAACTAGACGTATCTAGTCACATGAGAATCGACGACCTGCTCTATACCGAGGTCTGGCTGTCTTGGTACAAAGGTGAGATTGATTATCATAATCGTGAACCCGAAGGTCGCAGAGCGCTCGAAGAAAGGTTGGGCGTTGACGTACCCGAAAACCAACCGCACAACCTAAGCATTATCGCGGCAAAGAGCGCCAAGATATTTAGCATTGTGGCGGCTGAGATTGGGTTGATGCTGCCGTTCGATAAAATGGCGCGTGATCTTGCGTACAAGAACATCGCCTCTTGTTATATTTTCGATGAGTGGACTCCCGTTTACGGAGGCAAATCCTTGAGGGAACATATAGTCGGCTTCATCGACCGCAAGAAAATGGAACTTGACAAAATGTAGCTAGTGTGGTTTCATATAGTAGTAAGTGGAGTTAGAGTATGGCAAGTAAAGATGTAAATCGTGGTCTGGAATCAAGGATGCCGAAGGCTCACCTTGATATATGGACACTTATGCAGCGCAATGCGAAAGGCACCGCGCGTTATCTGGCTCTAAGCAGGAACCGCTCAGATCCGCGTAGTCCGGCCATAGAACGCCAGGCACTTGGATACGCCGTTGCTCTCGAAATGCGATGCGAAACGGCTACCAGCGTCAGTTCAAGAGAGGTGCCTTATCCAATGCTACCTTTGCAACGCGGACTCGGCGAGCCGAAGGCCCGCTATGACGTGGAAGCTGCTTGCCGAATGATTCCCCGGCTGTTGCCATATACAGACCTAGATCTTCTAGACCTACGTAGCGTGCTTGGGTATAGCATTGACTATCACCCCAGAATCCCTAGTGAGGAGCGTGCGCCCGAACTCTTTGCCCGATGGCACAATTGGCTATGGGATACTACTTTCGCCGTTCCAGACAGTACCGAAGCTGCCCCGGAGGCCGATCGACGAGACTTTGGTCAAAGCTCCGAACTGGCACTGGCCAGCTCAAGACTTGCCCTTTGAGCCGGACCGACTTCCGCGGAGACCGGATTAGTAGGTTTTCTCTGTGATGATTCGGTCTCTCGTTGGCTTGCTTTTCTCAGCGTAGAGTTCTTCGATCTCGCGTGGTGTCCGGTCGCCCAGGTTTTCGTGCAGGCGGCTGTCGTTGAACCAGCTGATGTACTCCACGATCGCTAGCTCCATCTGGCTGCGGGTTTGCCAGACACGGTCGGCGATCAGCTCCGTCTTGAAGCTGTCGACGAAGCTCTCAGCCATGCTGTTGTCGTAGGCATCGCCGGTGCTGCCGACCGAGGCGAGCACGTCGTTATCGGCGAGGGTTTGCGTGTAGTCACCAGATACGTATTGCGAGCCCCTGTCGCTGTGATGGACGAGCCGGACCTCCTCGACTCGCTCACGGGTGCTGAGCGCCATCCGTAGCGCGTCCAGGACCAGTGTGGTGCGCATGTGGCGGGCGAACTGCCAGCCCACAATCTTGCGGCTATATACGTCGATCACGAAGCTGAAGAACACCAGCCCCTCCCAGCAACGCAGATACGAGAAGTCGGCAACCCAGAGCTGGTTCGGGTGCTCTGCTGTGAAATCACGGTTCACGAGGTCTGGACGGCGACGAGCCTCGGGGTCCGGGATCGTGGTTCGCCACGGCTTGCCCCTGCGCTTCGCGCCCTCGATCCCGTTGGCTCGCATCAGCCGCTGCACCTGGCAACGAGGCGCCCGCTCACCCGCGCGTGTGAGTGCCTTCCACGTCCGGCGGTAGCCATAGGCGCAGTAGTTCGCCTCGTGCACCTCCCGGATCCGAGCGAGCAGCCGCTCGTCCTCCACGCTGCGCGCGGAGCGCACGCCGGTAGCGCGCTGATAGTAGGCGGACGCCGACACGCCCAGGACCCTGCAGATCGGCTCGACGCCGAAGCGGCCACGATGATCATCGATATAGCGGCTCACTTCGTTCGGTCTGCGTCGAGCTCCTTCGCGAAAAACACCGAAGCCGACTTCAAGATCTCATTCGCGCGGCGCAACTCGAAGTTCTCCTTGCGCAGCTTCTTGATCTCCTCCCGCTCGCCCGTGCTCAGCACATCCTTGCGGCCCCCGGCATCGGCTTCGGCCTGGCGGACAGCCACCCGCAGCGTTTCCGGGTGCATCCCCAGATCAGCAGCGACATGAGCAATCGGACGGCCACTCTCGAGCGCCAAACGCACCCCACGCTCGATCAACTCAACTGGATACTTCCTCGCTCTTGACATCCCCAAAGGCTCCCTTCCCCCGCGGACATAACCACGGAAAAGAGCCTCCGCCAAAACCGGCCTGGCTCACTTGGTCTAAAAGTGGTGTTGGACTTGAAATAGTACGACGACTCCGGGGGATTGCCGGTTTCCAATTATTGCGATCCCTGGCTACCTACTCCGTCGGACACACTGACTGCACCATAGTTGTGGGCGTGTCGCCCACAACGGCAATGTATTCATTGCCCGGTTCGTTCACACCGTCACCGTTGCCACGGCACCTGACCACCCTTGGCCCACTGAGCCTGCTCGGGGTGCCTATGCCTTTGCCGTTGACCAACGGCATGGGTACACCCATGAGCCACGACTCGGCAGCTAGTGCATGTTCTGACGGGTGAGGATCATTGGGTGTGATGGCATCCGGCAAAACCACCCACATCGTAAAGCTGACTGACTGACCTGGCTGCACACTGCCAAAGTTTGCTTCTACATTCTTTGGTTCTCCACCCTCACAACGGGCTCCTTCCTTGAAGCCCATGACAAAACTGACGAGTGGCCCAACAATGGGAGTGGTGGAAAGTGTTACTGCCCCCGCCAAGCTCGATTCCAGTGTCACGCTCAAAGCCAGCCGCACCACCAGCTCCCGTCCATCAGGAGCGGGTGCGGGACATTCGCCAAGCGCCGTCTGATCAACGTCAGATTCGCTTGGAGGCAAGGGCGACCCAAACCGCCCTTCAACTTTCACCTTGTCACCATCCTGAGTTGACCCCTCAACGACAAACGATGGCGTTCCAGCAGACGACGCATCAGCCGTTGTCGAGCTGGTTGTTGGCTCTGTCGTAGGATCGGGTTGCGTTGGTGTGCTGATCGGTCGCAGAGGCCCGGTCACGCTGCCTACGCTCGAACCAGGTCCGCTGGAGCCACAGCCAGCCAACAGGAGGGCACAGAGAGCAGCCAACCCCGCTGCTCTCTGCCGAGTGATCCCGCGCTGTGTCCTGCTCATCGTCTCACCCCGCTAGCGCGGCCCGCTATTTCTTGCTCTGTTCTTTGAGTTCCTGAGCAAGACCCACACCGTAGCCAGTTTCAATCTCTACAGCGCCACCCTTGGCTGTCTGAAACAGAAAACTGGTGTAGGTCTTACGACCGTGAAAGTGAGTTAGGACTGCACAGTAGGCCGACTTCGGACCATACGGCCCTTCTGCACACTTGGCCTTGGGGTAGGCCCTTTTCATCTGAGCCCGCGACGAGCCGATGGTGATGCCCTTTGATGTCTTCTGCTTCTTGGAGAAGGACAACACCCCACTGACGCGGCCATTGGTCACGGTGAAGTGCAGACCGACACTGAGCGGATAGACGATATTGACCACGCCAGGGTAAGCGGGACCAGCACTTTCTTTACTCGCCGGTTCCCCGAGCAGCGCTATCACCTGGGCTTCGTTATCCCCGAGCTTGACGCCGGCGATGCTCTGGCCGATGACGATGCTCGCCACGGCAGACGGGGCGGCGACCGTGATCGCGGCGCACGACAACACCAAGAGCACGGCCACGACATTGATGCTTCGTCTCATGTTCAGGGTTCCTTTGTTCGTTGGGGTCCGGGTAGAGCCATGCGCACAGCCTGACTCCCGGAGTAGCGGGCCATATCCTATATCACGGGAACCGGCAAGGAGCCCGGCCGCCCGGCTCGTAGCCTCCGGTGATGACAAGTCCAAGAGGCAAGACCGAGGCCAGCCGGGCTCTGGCGCTGGGCGCGCTGGTACGCAAGCTCCGCCGCGAACGCCGCATGACGCTCGACCAGCTCGCCGAGCGCGTCCCGATGTCGGCATCCAACCTCAGCCGCATCGAGCTCGGCTCCCAAGGGCCGCCACCCGATGAGGTCATTGAGCGCATCGGCCAGGCGCTTGAAGCCGACCCCGCCGAGCTACTGCACGCCGCTGGTCGCTACGCCACCGGCAAGACCTTCGAGGAGACGGTTCTCGCCCGTCTCGATGCCCTGAGCCGCGATATGCGCCAGGTCCAGGGCGACGTTGGCGAGGTCAAGCAGGCGCTCACCACCGGCCGCAAGACCTGATAGGGTCGCCCCGCTCACCGGGCTATCTGCCGGGGTGGCGCACCAACATAATCAACAAAGTGGCCCCCGCGCCGGTTGGAGCCAGCCGGGGGCCGTGGCACAGGAGGCTATAACTCCCATGCAGGCCAATCCTAAACGCACGCTAGGGGAAGACGACGACCGCGACGATTGGGGCGTGCTCGTCTTGCTCGTTGGACCGGACGATCAGCGGCCGTGGTCGGTCGCCGAGATCATCCGAGAGCGCGGAGACGAGATCGCCGCACTTGACTCGCTCGATCGACTCCGCAAATCCGGGCTGATCCACCGGACACGCGACGATCTGGTCTTTCCGACCAGGGCAGCGCTGCACTACACGCGGATCAGGGTGTAGAGACTCAGAGCAAAGCGCCGCGCTGCTCGGACAGGGCGCGGCGCTTTCGCTATGTCCGGCGTTGACGAGCCCGGACCTACCGGGCGCGCACATTGGCACTTGTGCGACGCGCGTCCCACCGGGCCGACGACATCGACCGCAGAGGCCGGCCCGTGACCCAACAAGGCGGCCCCGTCTGCCATTCGGAATAGTCCGTCCGTGCGGCTTCGTAGCCTTCTGTAGGTTTGACAAGATCGATAGATGCGGAGGCATGCCATGTCGCCCAGCGACGACGACGATGACAACGACGATCAATTCGCCGAGCTGCGTATAAATGTATCGGGTAGGTGGTCAGCTGATGACCTGTCAGTCTGCTTGCGCGATCTGAGTGGCCTTTACGCACTCCGCCTTGTCCTCGACTACGAGCCAGACAGCCTCCGCTACCTTCGGCGCTACGGCTCTCCGCTAGACGGACCGTGGTGGGGTACGTGGCTGCCGGCAAATGTCGGCGGTGCTCCGCTGGATATCGTTAGCATCGAGTACAGCTCTCCGGGGTATGTGATCGTCAAAGGGCTAAAGAAGTCTCTCAAGAGACTTGGCACGCTCCTCGAACAGCTAGTTACGCTAGACAAGATAAGGGAGCGCAAGGGGCTGGAAAACGATGCCCTAAGACTTGAGAATGCAAAAACCTTTATCCAGGTTCGCGCAGAGGCACGCCAGCAGGGTATGACCGAAGCCGAGCTTATCGGGTATCTCCTACCTAAAGTCGATGGAGCACAGGAGCGCTTTCAGCGTCTCATTGCAAGTGGAAATATTACCGGGGTTCTACCAGCAAACGAGGGAGCTGCGACCGCCGACTAATAGCCCCGCTTCCGGCGTCAAGGAATCGCCACGCGCCTGTGCGTGGACAGACGCCATCGAAATAAGGATAATAGAGATATGGACTCATCCATCGTTCACTCAGAGCGGAAGGCGATCATTTCGTGCGCCTAACTTCTCTCCACCTCCGAGATGTCCCGCCGGTACGTCGCTTTGACGTTCCTGATCTCAGTGACATTGTGGTCATAGCTGGTCCAAACGGCGTTGGCAAGACGAGACTCGTGCAAGCCGTCATCGATCAACTTCGAGCTGGCCAGGTAAGCGAGAGGATCTCTGGATCTGTTCGTGCTACTTGCGCAGAAGAGACCGAGCAATGGGGTAAGCCGGATCTTGATCTTTCAGTTGCCGAGGACATGCAGCAGTTGCATGCGACGCTATCCGTAGGCCGTCGGCGACGCAACTGGCAGAGCAGCTTGATCAATTTTGAGAGCGACCGCACGGTACGAAACCTGCAGCCGTTTCCATTTACCTTCGATATGGTGGACCCATCAGAGGAACAGGTTGGCTGGGAGACGACCTTTTCGCCGCTGAGTCAACGCTACCAAGACACGGTCCATGCCATGCACAGAATGGTCGAGGCGCAGCGAAGGGGTATCGCGACATCCGCCGTTCGTCTCAAGAAGGAGGGACGCGAGTCGATGAAACTTGATTTCACCGACCCCATGGAGCCTTTCAAAGACGTCTTTCGCCAGTTGCTAGGCCCCAAGGAGTTGGCCGATCTAACAATGGGAGATCAACGGCTCCGGTATCTCGACAACGGGAACGAATTTCCATTTGACTCTCTCAGTTCTGGTGAGCGCGAGGTAATTAACATCGCCTTCGACTTCTTGCTACGACGGCCACGCGATTGCATTGTCGTTTTTGACGAGCCAGAGCTTCATCTGCATCCAGAGTTGAGCTATCGACTCGTCCAAGTGCTACAGCGGATTGGGGCAAATAATCAGTTCATCTTCACGACGCATTCGCCCGATCTCATTACAGCATCGTTGGATCGCACAGTCGTGTTTCTCGCCCCTGCGGACAATGAGGCCACGGAGCCGCAAAATCAGGCGGTTGAGGTCACTGAGACGGACGACTCCCATCGCGCGCTCAAGCTACTCGGGCAGTCGATAGGTATCGTAGCGCTCGGCCGCAAGATTGTACTGGTAGAGGGCAACAGCTCGGGCACCGACAAGCTGGTCTATGGGACCATACTGCGCGAACGGCATCCCGATCTTGTATTGGTGCCGTCAGGAGGCAAGCACGCAATCGAGTCCTTTGACCTGGTACACGAGGCGGTACTTTCAGAGAGCCTTTGGGGCGTGGAGTTCTTTATGTTGTGCGACGGCGATAGCCGCCCCGCTGGAAGCGGAACAAGCGAACGATTTGCCGTTCTCCCACGCTACCATTTGGAGAACTACTTCCTTGACGAGCAGGTCTGGGCTCACGTGTTCTCTCAACTTGAGCCAGAGGAGTCCTGGCGACGATCGCCTACTGAGGTTCGATCAAAACTTCGCGAGCTGGCCACCGACCAGATTTCCTATGCGGTCGCCCTGAGAACGGCAGCAGAGGTTCGCCAAGGCGCGGGTAATGTGAATGTGATGCCGAGTGCGTGCAATGGGTTGACGTCTGAGGAACTTGTCAGCGCGGTCACGGCGACCGTGCAGTCCGAGGAGCGGCGGCTCGGCAAAGTGCTCGATGTTGCTGCAATCGAGATCGTTGTGACTCGCGAGTATGCGAGGATTCGCGCAAGCCTAGATGCGGACACCGACGAGTGGAAGGCTCTTGTTCCTGGCAAGCCGCTACTGGGTAAGTTTGCCGGTGAAGCGGCGTTGGCGGTCGGGCATGCCAAGACGCTGTACGTGAATGCGGTGGCAGCTTTGGGCACCGATACCTTCGCAGACATAGAAGCGACCTTTGATCGCTTCGCCGCACTGAACTAGGAGATAAGAAAGTTAGGAGTTCTAGCCTCCGGCAGAGGACTGAGTGCTGCGCTCTTTAGGTGTCGAGGAAGTCCCAGTCATCCCCGAGAACCCACCGAAGCGCGGAGAGCTTGCCGTTGACCATGCCCCACTCGAAGTCGCTATAAGGTCCGAGGTTGTCATCACCCCAGCGCTTCCTGACTTCCTCTGCGGCCTTGAGTGCCTGCTCGTAGATTTCTTTCGGAGTATCGGCGCGATCACCAGACTCGTAGGCGTGTCTAAACCCGAGATGTCGGTCATACCAGACCTTGTCGAAGAACTCCTCCTCTGCCGCGATGATCTCGCTCTGGCTGCGCGTGTCGGAGACTAGAAAGCGCTCAAGAAGCTCGGGCTTGCCCTCAGTTAGCTTCTCCAAGATCGGACGCTCCCAATACTTGATGCGAAAGCTCGGGCGATTGTTCCGCTCGTAGTCTGCGAGGTAGTCCTTGGTGGGGTTGGAAAGGGCGTTCGATGCGATGACCAGGACAACATGCGGGCGCTCGGCGGCGGCCCATGCTAGGAGGCTTTGTATCGCGCTTGGCGGCACACCTCGCTTGTAGTGCTTGCAGTCAACGAACCACTGCTCCGAGTGGCGCGCGCCATCCACGTCGGTACGCTCGACCTCGGCCACAATGTCGCGTCCACGGTCGGCGGGACTCGCCGCAAGGCCAGTACCCTTCCGCCAGTCAACGTTCGTGAAGCCGGGGAGTCCGCGCAGCAGCTCGAAGCAAAACTCCTCGAACTCGGTCGGGTCAAGGCCATCGAAGTCCAGTCGGTCCATCTCTCTAGCATCCGCCTAGCAGGCAGGAAATGTCAAGAGATCGTCGTGGCTTTGCTCTCAGCCGGAGTGCAGCGGCCCCCCGCCAGCCACGCAACGGCCAGCTCAGCTACAACTCGGGTCGCTCGATTCGATGTCCGGCGAAGCGGCGAGGATCGCCTTTACGCTCGGCGAAGGGTTGGAAAGCTGTCCTACCAAGCGCAGCGATTATTGCAGTCTGATTAATCGCGGTAGGGACGCCGGTTGCCCGACGCCCCCCGCGCAGATCCCAGCGTGCGCGTCTAACGCACTGGGCTCCTGCCTTGGGTTTTGGCGTCAAAGCGCGTTGTTGGCCAAGGATGTTGGATGCGGGCCAGGGGTAGCCACCGCTCGGCGAAGCGACGAATCCGCTCCCACGTCATCCTGGAGCGCTGGCTGCGACGCCGTAGCGCTTTGAGCCAGAGCCGGATGATCGCTTCACGGAACGCTTGCAACGCCCGGATGTTGTCGGGCACCCCGTAGTAGCGGTAGTGCCCGGCCAGGACGCTGGCGAGCCAGCGTCCCTGTTCGGGGATCGAGTGATGCCAGCGTCGCCTCATCTCGGTCTTCACCGAGCTCAGCTTTGCCCGCATCTTCTTCTTGCTCGTGACCCGCTTGAGCTTGAACCGTTCGTTCCGGGTCTTCGCGCAGATATGCGTGAAGCCCAAGAACTCGAACGTCTCAGGCTTCCGGTCGCCGCGCCTGGCTCGATTCTCGGCGGCGAACCGCCCGAACTCGATCAGCCGCGTCTTCTCCGGATGCAACTCCAAACCAAACTCCGCGAACCTCTCGCGCAGGTCGGCGAGGAACTGCTCGGCGTCCTCACGATGCTCAAAGCCCGCCACGTAGTCGTCGGCGAACCGCGTGAGGATCACGTCCCCGCGCGCGTTTCGCCGCCGCCACTGGTCGGCCCACAGATCAAACACATAGTGGAGGTAGACGTTCGAAAGCAGCGGCGAAACCGATGCCCCTTGCGCTGTACCCTCCTCGGTCTTTGACCATTCCCCGTCCTCGATGACTCCCGCTCTGAGCCATTTCTGGATCAGTCGCAGGACCCTCTTGTCCGCGATCCGATGCTCGAGAAACCGCTCCAGCCAGCCCTGATCGAGCCGGGTGAAGAAGTCGCGGATGTCCGCGTCGAGCACATAGTTCACCTTCTTTCGCACGATCCCGACCGACAGCGCGTCCAACGCATCATGCGGACTACGCCCCGGCCGAAAACCGTACGAGAACCCGAGAAAGTCCTCCTCATAGATCGCGTTCAGCACCTCGACGACCGCCCGCTGCAGGATCTTGTCCTCCAACGCAGCAACCCCGAGCGGCCGCAGCCGCCCGTCCGCCTTCGGGATGAACACCCTCCGAGTCGGTCTCGCTCGATACGCCCCTCTGTGGACACGCGCATACAGATCCAGAAGGTTCGCTTCGAGATCCAGCCCGTAGTCCCGCCACGTGACGCCATCGACCCCCGCAGCCGCGTTCGGGCTGATCGCCCGATACGCCTCCCGCAAACGATCGACGCTCACGTGATGAAGGAGCGCGGTGAACCGCACGTCCTTGTCCTCACGCGCCAGCTGGCGCACACGATCCAGATCACTTGACACGCCCATTCCGGCACCGCGTCCGGGACGTGATTCGCTGGCCGTGTTTCCCTTGGCCGGTCCCCTTCCCTCCACCACCTCCGCCCCCGCCATCACAGCGAGCTTGTTCAGCGGCTTCGCGGGTACTACGGGACCGTCTGACTTCCCATGGTCGTTCATCGAGGGATTACCGCCGAAGCGTTCCCCTCACGGCCCACCAATGCCGATCCACCACCCCGCGAACCATCCAGGGCGAGGCATCTATCGACACCGCGGGCGACCGCGGGACCTCCCGGTTCTCGCGCATGGAGACTTCCGTGCGTGCCCAGGTTCTCTGACCGCGCAGGGTCCCACGACGACTCGCGATAACGCCGCCGTGGACATGGCCTTCCGCCTAGTTTGAGAGCGTCGGCACCCTGGAATCGCTGATTTCGCGGTTCAATCGCCCAGCCCACACGTACCCCTGTCAACGCTTCGCCGCCGTCCTCACGAACGCCAACGCATGACTCAGGGCCACCGTGGATCGCTACTCCTTCCGATGTAGAGAACTCTCATCTCCTATCTCCATGCCGGTTTATCCCGGCGCTCCAAACAAGCTCGACATTGCCTCGGATATGCCGAGTGCTTCGCCAGTCTCGCAGGCATATGAATAACGACCTGTATGGGCACCAGCGTCAAGGCCGTGTGTCTGGAAGAATCTTGCAGCGGTGATGAATGCGCCGTACTTCTGTGTAAAGACAATCGGGAAAGCCGTCGCGTCGTCTCGATGTGTGAACTCAATCGCCACTGAGCGGGTTTCCGCATCCCAATACAAATAGGCTTTCATGCCGCGCTGGATGCCTTGGGTAGTAAGAAAGTACTTTGGGAGCCCGATGCGGCCCGTCTTTGTAACCGATATACCATCGATTACGCGTGCCTGAGTGTATGGTGAGAGTTGAAGGCTGTATTTCATTTATGTAACTAAGCATACGCCGCTTGCGCACTCGACACAATTACCTCGCTGGCATATAGTGGATGCCATGTCACCGCAGGTGTTACCAAACAATCAGGAAGATCGTGAGGTCTATCTCCGTGAGCATGACGCCCAAGACTTCATCGAAGCTGTCAGCAGTACGCAGACCAAGAAAGCTGGCACGCTAGTAATGATGCTTGATGCGTTTTGGGACGAACCGGAACTGCTCTACGTTGCCCTGAGCTACGCGAGGGACCAAGGCGTCACAGTCACGATGGCGCCGCCGAGTAGCGTCCCCTTGCTACCCGAATGAAGCGAGGCGACGGACCCGCGACATTAGCGGCCAGAGCAGCCTTGACTGAGGACCAGCGGACCGACTCCCCGAGTACTGCTTCAACGGCTGAATGGATCTCCTTGGCCTGCATCGGTTCCTGCCTGTCGGCGAGCACCCGGACGATCGCCTCGATGATGCGGCCCGTGCGAGGATGCCGCGCCGCGATGCTTAGTCTCGCTCGCGGCGATCGTGTCCGGGGTCTCGCAGGCGGCGTCGGCGGCCCTTCGAGGAACACTTTCAGCGCCCCTGTAGGGTTGGAAAGCGTCCTGGCAAGGTCCATCAACGAAATCGCCTGCTAGGCCGCGGTTTTCCAGCCGGAGACCGCGGCCTTGCAGTCATGCCTGCGCGCTCCGCGAGCCCGTACCATGACCCTGCCGGTTAGCTCGCCCTGACAGACGGGAGCCTCAATTGCGGGTCTGCATCGTGGGGGGTGGCATCCTCGGCCTGGCCGCCGGGGCGCTGCTCGCGCGTGAACATCCAGACGCTTCGGTGCTGCTCCTGGATAAGGAGTCGCAGGTCGCACAGCATCAGACCGGACGCAACAGCGGCGTGGTGCACGCCGGGCTCTACTACGAGCCCGGGTCGCTGAAGGCACGGCTGTGCCGCCGCGGGGTGGGACTGCTGCGCGAGTACTGCGCCGAGCACTTCATCGCCTATGAGGCCTGCGGCAAGGTGCTCGTGGCCACCACACCCGCCGAGCTGCAGCGCCTGGACGCGATCCTGGAGCGCGCCAATGCCAACGGCGTTCCCGGCGTCCGGATCGTGGATGAGCCGGCACTACACGAGATCGAGCCCCACGTGCGCGGGCTCGGCGCGCTGCACTCGCCCGAGACCGCCATCGTCGACTACCCCGCCGTCGCCCGCAGCCTCGCGAGCGAGATCATGCAGCGCGGCGGGGAGGTGCGCCTGGGTGCCGAGGTCGTGCGCGTCGACGGCCATCGGCGCCCGCGCGTGGAGTTGCGAGACGGCAGCGCCGTCGAGGCCGACCGCGTGATCGTGTGCGCCGGGCTGCACGCCGACCGCCTGGCGCGCGCCTCCGGCGAGCAGGATGCGCCGCGCATCGTGCCCTTCCGCGGCGAATACTGGGAGCTGATCCCCGAGCGCCGCCAGCTCGTGCGCGGCCTGGTCTATCCCGTCCCCGACCCCACGCTGCCGTTCCTCGGCGTGCACCTCACCAAGCGCATCGACGGCTCCGTGCTGGTGGGGCCCAACGCCGTGCTGGCGCTCGCCCGCGAGGGCTACCGGCGCAGCACCGTCAACCGCTCCGAGCTGCGCAACATGCTCGGCTACAGCGGCTCCTGGCGCATGTTCGCCCGCCACTGGCGCACCGGGGTGGGCGAGATCGGCCGCTCCGCCAGCCCACGGCTGTTCGTGCGCGCCGCGCGCACCTACGTGCCCGAGCTGCGCCGCTGCGACGTAGTCCGTGCGCCCGCCGGCGTACGCGCGCAGGCCGTCGATGCCAACGGCGATCTCGTGGACGACTTCCGCCTCACCGTCAACGGCCACGTGGCCTGGGTGCGCAACGCTCCCTCGCCCGCCGCCACCTCCTCCATGGCCATCGCCGAGGAGCTCGTGGAAAGGCTCGACCTCGCTTCAGGCGCTGCCCAACAGAGCGCCCGCGCGTGACACGCGCGCGTGGATGAACGCCAGCTTCATTTCCACCTCGCGGCTGAGCACGAACGGATACAGGTCCGGCATGCCCATGCTGCGGCTGATCGCGTTCAGCGCGTACGTCATCGGCAGCCACGCCTCGAGCATCGCGCGTACGTCATCCGGAGCGTCTTCCGGTTCTGAGTGAAGCGGCGCGCGGTCGGCCGTCGGGATCGACGGACCGTCCACGCGCACGCCGTACGCCGCCGCCGTCTGCAGCGTGTCGCGGATGTGCAGGTAGTGCGCAAACGTCTCCGCCCAGTCCTCCCACGGGTGCATCGTGGCGTACGCGCTGACGAAGCGCCGCTCCCAATCAGCCGGCGCGCCCGTCTCGTAGTAGCGGTCCATCGCCTGCTTGTAGTTCTCGCGCTCGTCGCCGAACAGCTCCCTGCAGCGCTCCTGTGCCCAGTCATCTCCCAGCAGGATCGGCTGGTAGTAGTGGCCCACCTCGTGGCGCAGGTGGCCCAGCACCGTGCGGTAGGGCTCCCCCAGGTGCATGCGCATGCGCTCGCGGTGCGCCGGATCGGCCTCGTTCAGATCGAGGGTGATCAGCCCGCCCGCATGCCCGGTGGTCACCGGCCCGCCCGCGCTCGACAGCAGGTCGAACGCCAGTCCCCGTCGCGTTCGCGCCAGCTCTCCACCGGCAGCTCCAGCTGCGCCAGCTCGAACAGCAGCCGCCGCTTGGCGCCCTCCGCCTGCGCGAAGCCGATCAGCGCGTCCGCGTCACCGTCGTTGGGCCGCGTGCGCGTCAGCAGGCAGCTCGCGCACAGCTCCCCCTCCGCTTGCACCAGCCAGTTGCACGCCGCCAGCGAAACGTTGGAGCAGCGGTGCGACCGCTGCTCAGAGGCGCCCGCGCCGAGCGTTTCGATGGTGTGCGCCGCGGTCGTATCCGAGCTTGCTGCCGCAGTTCAGACAGGCGGTGCTTTCGAACGTGACCAGCCGCTCGCACGTGGGACAGGCGAAGGCGAGCATCGCAGCGGGATTCTAGCCATGCCCATAAACTCGCCCGATGCCCGCCAACGGCGACCTCGCGACCGCTGCTGGTCCTGCAGCACATCGGCTGCGAGCCTCCGGCCGCCTACGAGGACGAGCTGCTCGAAGCGCGGCCTGACCCTCGATCGCGTCTCTCCCTACGCCGGCGATCCGCTGCCCGACTGGCGTAGCTACAGCGCCATCGTCGCCATGGGCGGACCGATGGGCGCCTACGACGGCGTCCTGCACCCGTGGCTCCAGCACGAGTTGCGGCTGATCGCCGACGCCGTCAATGAGGGCAAGCCGTTCTGGGGCGTGTGCCTCGGCGCCCAGCTGCTGGCCGCCAGCCTCGGCGCCCGCGTCGCTCCGGGGCCGCGGGCCGAGGTCGGGGTGCTGCCAGTGCAGCTCACCCCGCAGGCCGCCCGCGACCCGGTGTTCGCCGGCGCGCCCGCCAGCTTCGACGCCTTCCAATGGCACAGCGACACCTACGAGCTGCCCGCCGGCGCGGTGCACCTGGCGCGCTCTGAGCTCTACGAGCAGCAGGCGTTCGTGTTCCGCAACGCCTACGCGCTGCAGTTCCACATCGAGGTCACCCCCGCAATGGTCGAAGAGTGGGGAGCGGTGCCCGCCTACGCTCACAGCCTCGCCCAGCTGCCCGGAGACGATCCGCTCGCCAGCATGGTCGAGCAGGTCGCGGCCGCCCGGGACGGCGCCGTGGCGCTGGCGCGGCGGCTGTTCGGCAACTGGCTCGTCAACGTGGTCGCCGTCGCCGCTGGCGACGCTTAGCTCAGTCGGCCTCCACCACCACGCGCACCGTGTGCAGCAGCCGGTCGCTGGCGCCGCGCACGCTGCCGCCCAGCAGCAGCGTGTTCTGCACGTACTCGAGCGTCTCCGCCGTCAGACGCTCGCCCGGCAGCACGTTGGGGATCCCCGGCGGGTATGTGGCCAGCGACTCCGCCGCGATCCGTCCCACCGCCTCCGCCGCCGGCACCACCTCCTGCGCGCCCAGGTAGGCCTCTCGCGGCGTCATCGCCAGTTCGCCCCACGGCGGCGCCGCAGCGAAGCTGTGGGTGGCGCCGTCCGGTTCCAGGCCCACCCTGGACACCGCCTCGCGCAGCGCGTCCACCAGCCGCGCCGCCTCCTCCAGACCACGCTCGCCCATGCCGAACACCGCCACCAGCACGTTCTGCCCGTACAGCTCCAGGTTGATGTCGCCGATCTCGCGCAGCAGCGGCGCCAGCTCATAGCCGTTCGCCGCCACGCCCCGCACGTCCACCGCCAGGCGCAGCGGGTCATAGGCGAACACGCCCGGGCGCCCCGTCATGCGCTCGTCCAGCACGTCCAGCCCCTCGATCGCGCGGATCTGATCGCGGGTCTGCGCCAGCACCGCCATCGTGTGCGTCAGCAGCTCGCGCCCGTGCACCGCCGCCTGGCGGCGCGCCGCGTCCAGCGACGCGCACAGCAGCGAGTTGGGGCTGGTGGACTCGGTCAGCGTGACCGCCCGGTCGACCGTGTCCTCGGCGATGTACTCGCGCGCGCGATGACCGAGTGCAGCATCGCCGACTGCGTGAGGCTGCCCACGATCTTGTGCGTGCTGGAGATCACCAGGTCGGCGCCCGCCGCCAGCGCGTGCTCGGGCAGATCCTCGTGGAAGGCCATGTGCGCGCCCCACGCCTCGTCCGCGATCAACGCCACGCCGCGCGCGTGCGCCACTTCCGCCAGCGACCGGATGTCCGCCACCGCCCCGAAGTAGGTCGGCGAGATCACCCACGCCCCCACCGCCCGCGGCGTGGCCGCCAGCGCCGCATCGAGCGCGTCCGGCGAGAGGCAGTGCGCGATGCCCAGTTCCGCGTCCACCTCCGGCGCCGCGAACGTGGGACGCAGACCCGACAGCACCAGCGAGTCGATGGTGCTCGAGTGCGCGTTGCGCTGCACCACCACCTCATCGCCGCGGTGCGCCAGCGCCAGGCCGGCGGCCAGGTTGCCCTGCGAAGCGCCGTTGATCAGGAACCAAGCGCGCTTGGCGCCCCACGCTTGCGCCGCCAGGCGCTGGGCCTGCTCGAACGGCGTCGGCTCCACCCCCACGTCCACGCCGTGCGTCAGGGCCGGGATGTCGAAGCTCAGCGCGCGCTCGCCGATCGCCTCCAGCAGACCGGGGTCGGCGCCCTGGCCGCCCTTGTGCCCGGGCACGTGCAGGCGCGCCGGGCGCCTGGCCGCGTACGCGCTGAGCGCATCCAGATACGGGGTCTCCTGTTGGCGTGAATCCATCCAGCTCCCGTCCGGGCCATCCGGCCATCGCCTACGGTCAACCCCACTCTATGCCTCCCGCGCAACACACGTACATCACGGTCAAACCGCGTCTACCTGTGTCCGATCTGACACATCCGAGATCCGTTTCACGGGCCTCCCGCAAACCTTGCCCGTGCCGCCAGCCCACCCAACCTAAAGTCGGACGCGTCCCATGAAAAGCGGCCCGGCGGTGCGCAAACACCCCGGGCCCGGCACCGAGCAGCTCACCTCGATGCCCGTCGATTCTCGCTCAACGCCGCATCCGATGCTGCGCTGGGTCGTGCGACTGGAACCGATGAGAAGCCCCTCGGAGCCTTCCTACACGAGGAGGCCGAGATGTCTAACACCGATCGAAACCCGCGCTCCAAGCCCAAGGAGCGACCGTCCGACGAGCTGGTCCTGGCCGCAATCGAGCGTGCCATCAGACACCGTGCACGCGACAGCAACGCGGTGCCGACGTGGGCTATCTTCGCCCACCTCTCGATCCCGCGGCGCTCAGCCGCCGCGCGTCACGTGCACGTGCGACTGGACGTGCTGCACGCGGCCGGCTGGATCGAGCCGCTGCGCGTGCACGGCGTGGCCTGCTGGGAGCTGACCGGCGCCGGGCAGCGCCATCTCAAGCGCGCCCGCCGTCGCTGTGAGGTTCCCGAGCTGCCCGAGTCCCCCCAGCACCAGGAGTGGCGGGTCGCGCACACGGCCGCGGTACAGGAGATCGACCGCTTCCGCGGTCGGTTGCGCAAATGCCTGCACGAGGCCGAGCAGACCATCGACGTGGAGCCCACCCCCACCTCCGACGAGCTGTTCGAGCTCGGCGAAGCGCTGCTTCGCAACTGCCGTCAGCTCGCCTCGGCGACGTACTGCCTGTACGAGTGGAGCGAGCCCGACGACGCCCATCCGGACGTCGAGAGCCACCTCGACCTCACGCGCGCGGGGATGGACTCGAGCGAGCAGCTGCTGCGACGGGCACGGCGGGCGGGACGACGCAACGTCCGTCTATGGAGCATCGGCCCCCCGAAGCCGCCTTGCTAGGGCGCCCAGCGAGGCATCGAGCTCGACTGCCGCGCTCGCCGCGCTCACGCCGGCAGGGCAAAGTCGCCGCGTAGCGGCGTGCACTGCTCGTCCAGGTAGGCGAACAGCGCCTGTACGCAGACGGGGTCGAACTGCGTACCGGCGTGGCGTTCCAGCTCGGCGCGCGCGTGCTCCACGGACAGCGCCTGACGGTAGGGGCGGCTGCTGGTGATGGCGTCGAAGGCGTCGGCCACCAGCATGATCCGCGAGGCCTGTGGGATCGCCTCGCCGCTGAGGCCGTCGGGGTAGCCGGAGCCGTCGAAGCTCTCGTGCGAGTGGCGCACCCACGGCACGATCGTGGCCAGGCCGTCGATGCGGCCGACCAGCTCCGCGCCGGCGGCGCTGTGGCCCTTGATCGTCTCGAACTCCTCCGCCGTGAGCTTGCCCGGCTTGCACAGGATCCTGTCTGGGACCGTGACCTTGCCCACGTCGTGCAGCATGGCCGCGATTCGCAGCATCCCCTGCATGTCCCGGCCCCAGCCCAGCGTGGCCGCGATCCCCACCGCGCAGTCGGCCACCGCGCGTGAGTGCTCGTGCTGGGCGTTCATGCGCATGTCCACCGCCGAGGCCAGCGTGGCCGCCCAGCTGAGGCGCTCCTCGGCGCTGGTGCCATGCAGCGCGGGACGCCCGTGACGGGAGGTGTAGAGCCGCTCATCCGCCTTGCGCATCAGCTCGTCCAGCGACGCGCCGTCCAGCGGGAACGTGGCCAGGCCCACCGAGCACGGTGCACGCTCACCCAGCGCGCTCTTCACGCGCGCCGCGCCCTCCAACGCGTCAGACAGTCCGATGTCGCCGAACAGCACCGCGAACTCATCGCCTCCCAGTCGCCCAACGGCATCCCCCGGGCGGACCGTGGCCTTCAACGTGCTCACCACCCAGCACAGCAGCTCATCGCCCGCCGCATGGCCGTGGCGGTCGTTGATCAGCTTCAGGCGATCCACGTCCAGCAGCAGCACCGCGCCCTGCCCAGCGCATCGCGCGGCGGCGCTCATCTCCGCATCGGCGCGCTCCTCGAAGCCGCGGCGGTTCAGGCAGCCGGTCAGCGGATCGACGCGCGACACTTCCATCAGCGCCGCTCGCTGACGATCGTGGTTGCGGGCCTGCCACGCGCTCAGCGCCCCCGTGCACGTCAGCATCACCGCAAACAGCGCCTGATAGCCCCAGCTGGCGCCACCCACCACGAGCGCCACCGCCAGGTAGGTCAAAACGCTTGAGCCACCCACCGTGACCACCGACCACAGCGGATATGACATGGCGGCGAACACCACCGGCAGCACGAACGTGAGCGCCAGCGGGCTGCGCGTGCCGCCGTCCTCCAGCGTGACCAGCGTGATCAGCGCCTGATCCAGCAGGCTCCAGCCGAGGAAGAACAGCTCGCGATAGCGGCTGCGCACGATGCGCTCGCGCGGCAGGAACAGCACGACCACAGCGGCCACGAACCCACACGCCAGCGACAGCGCGATCAGCAGCCGGTGCGGCTGCTGCCACGTGAGCGCCACATACATGCCCGTGCTACCGCACACGGCATAGGAAAGGAATGCGCCGGCCGTTATCGTCGCTTCGCGTATGCGCAGCGCCGACTGATCCACGATCCCGTGGTCCTCCCCCGACCTCATCTCTGAGTTATCGGGGTTTTCTGCCGCTCACGTGAGCATTTGTCCGCAAATATTGGACGCCGCCAGACAGCTCGGATAGGCCGCTCCCGGCAGCGAACTATTCGTGCTGTTCGCGGCGCCACTGCGGCGGGTACGGAAGCGGCGCCAGCGTGCGCTCCAGCTCCTCGCGCAACGACTCGAACGGAGGCGGCAGCGACAGCCGCTCGCCGAGGCTGCGCTCGTCCTCGTCCACGGCAAAGCCCGGGCCCATGGTGGCCAGCTCGAACAGCACCCCGCTGGGCTCGCGGAAGTACACCGATTTGAAGTAGAAGCGTTCCACCACGTCGGTCGGCTGAGCGCCCGCCTCTTTGACCGCCTCGCGCCACGCCGGAAGCTCCTCCATGCGCGATGCGAACGCCACGTGGTGCACCGTGCCGGCGCCCTGCCTGCGGTTGAGCTCCGGCGGGGCCGGGTCATAGGCGTAGAAGCTGCCGCGCCCATCGCCGCGCACCTCCCAGTGCTCGCCCTCGCGCCGCGTGAATCCCAGCGCCTGGCTCAGCAGCCGCTCGCTGCGCACCGGCTGGCTGCTGTATGCGCGTACGCCGCTGAAGCCCTGCAGCGCGTGCTCGGCCGGTATCTCCGGCGAGAGCGCGCTGAGCGGATCGTCGTCGGTGGGCTCGTGCACCAGCTCGTGTTCCAGGCCCTCCGGGTCGCTGAACAGCAGGCTCGCACCGGCCAGCTCCGGCTGCACGCCGTGCGCCGCCAGACGCTCGCGCCAGAACTCAAGCGTCTGCTGGGATGCCACCCGCCACACGATCCTGTGCACCATGCCCGCACCGGCGATGCCGGGGGCGGTGCCGGGGTACTCGAAGAACGTCAGGTCCATCCCCGGCGAGCCGTGCTCGTCGCCGTAGAACAGGTGGTAGATCTTCGGTTCGTCCTGGTTGACGGTCTTCTTGACCATGCGCAGGCCCAGCACGCCGGAGTAGAACTCCACGTTTCCGCTCGCGTCGCCGGTGATGGCGCTGATGTGGTGGATGCCCTCGAGCTTCATCTCCCGCCCACAACTGTAGTGCGGGCAAACGTCGCGCGCCCCACGGCCCGCGCGTGCGATCATCGGCGCGTGCAAGACGGATCACTGATCCCGCGTTTCGGGCGGGCGCGACGCGATCCTGCGCTGGCGGTGCTCGAGGGCTTCCATCCGCTCAAGCACGCGCTTCGCTTCAACGCGGAGCTGCTCGAGGTCGTGTGCAGCGATCCCGCCGAGCTGGCGCGCTTGGCCTCTCGGCTGGCCCCGGACGTGGCCGAGCGGATGCGCGCGCTGGCGCGCCCGGTCGCGCAGGAGGTGTTCTCACAGCTCGCTCCGCTGCCGCCGGCCACCGGCGTGATGTCGCTGGCGGTGCGGCCTGCGAGCGACCCGGCCGCCGTGCTGGCCGTGGAGCGCTCGGCGCCGGCGGTGCTGCTGGAGGATCCGCGCGACCTGGGCAACATGGGCGCGTGCGTGCGCGTCAGCGCCGGCGCTGACGCGGCCGCCGTGCTGAGCACCGGCAGCCACGACCCGTGGCATCCCGACGCGCTGCGCGGCGCCGCCGGCCTGCACTTCGCGCTGCCCGTGTGCCGCCTTGAGAGCGTGCAGATGCTGGATGCGCGCAGCGGACCGCTGATCGCGCTCGACCCCGACGGCGAGCCGCTGGATCCGGCCGCGCTGGATCCGCGTTCGATCCTTGCGTTTGGCACCGAGCGCTACGGGCTCAGCGACGAGCTCGGCGCGATGGCCGATGCGCGCGTCAGCATCCCCATGCGCGCCGGCGTCTCCAGCCTGAACCTGGCCACGTCGGTGGCGGCGGTGCTGTTCGCTTGGAGGCTGGCCCAACCGTCGGGCCAGCCCTCCCGCTGAGCGCCGGGCGATGCCGGCGCCCGGCCGCTATGCGCGGCCTTCGACTCCGTCCAGCAGCTGCCAGTTGCCCTGTAGCGCTGCGGTCGCGCGGGCGAGCATGCGCTCGGCCTGCTCCTGCGGGTCGCTCACGTCGGCCATCAGCTGCTCGATCAGCTCGCGGGCCTGCTGGGCGTGCTCCACGTCGCGCAGCTCGTGCACGCGGAAGTACTCCGTGGCCGGGCCTTCCAGGCTGTAGCCGTAGTGGGCCGTCAGGCCCTCGAGCTTGGTCTTCGAGATCTCCGGCTGGCCCGCCTCGATCGCGTACAGCACCGCCAGGTTCTCCAGCAGGTCCTCACCGGCCACCCACGACTCCACGCACGCCAGCGTCTGCGCCAGCGGCGGCTCGTCCCACGACGGCACCTGTCCCGCCCTGGCGTTGGTGCCTTCCACGAACTCGCGCCACACAGTCACGTGCGCCGTCTCCTCCTCGGCGTGGCGGCGCAGACCCCGCGCCAGCGGTTCCCGCGCGGCAGCTGCCGCGGCGTTGGACGCGCAGGCCAGCGCGATCACCGCGTGGTGGTACTGCCCGGCGTAACAGGACAGTTCCTCCGCGCTCAACTCACCGGCACTCCAGCGCTCGTAGAAGGGGTGCTCGAGCACGTTGATCTGTGTCCGAACCTGATCGAGTCTTGCGAGTACGTCCACTGTGTGCTCCCTTCGCTGGATTTGCATGAGCCTACGAAACCGTCAGCGTGCCTTCCATGCCCGCCGTGCGGTGTCCGGGGACGGAGCAGTAGAACGTGTATTTGCCGGGCTTCAGTTTGAGCGTCAACGTCTTCGTCCCGCCCGCGAACGTGGGCGTGGCGCCGAGCACCTTGCTGCCTTCGGCGATCGTCACGTTGTGTTCCACCGGCGACATGTTGGCCATCGCGATCGTGACCGTGCCTGCCTTTGCGCTGAGGCTCTTGGTGTCGTAGCTGAGGGCCCCCGCCGAGTTGGCGGCCAGGCTCAGCGAGGAAACGGTGGGCTTGGCGGCGGGCTTCTTCGCGGCAGGCGAGGACGGCGGCGCGGGGGTTCCGGTGGTGGCCTTCGGCTGGGTCGCCGTGGCGGTCGTTTCCGTGGTGCTCGCCGGGGGCGCTTCGGTGGTGGTGGCTGCGGGCGCTTCGCTGGACGCCGCGGTGGAGGTGCTGGTGGGCGTGGTCGCTTCCGGCTGGGGCGGCGTTTCGGCGACGGGCGCGCTCGATGTGGTGCTGGCGGCCGCGCCCTTGGCCGGGGTGCCGGAGGTGACCACGGCCATCGCCGCGGTGACCAGCACGAGCACGGCCGAGATCGCGATCACCGCGCGCTGGCCGCCGGAGTTGCTCGGAAAATTGGGCTGCAGCGGGCGATTCCCAGCGACAGGACCAGAGCCCATCCCACGAGCAGGCCGGCCGCTATGTAGAACGGAACCTTGCTCTTCTCCGCCGCCAGGACGGGAGCCAGCTGGAGCGCAACGGTATGCATCGGGCGCGAGCCTAGCCTATGAGGCACAGGGTATGCTGCGCGAGCCGATGACCGACGTGGTTCGCACGCCCGCCGAGGCGCTCGAGGGACTGCCGGACTTTCCCTTTGCATCGCGTTTTCGCGAGGTCGAGGGGCTGCGTCTGGCGCACCTGGACGAGGGCGATGGAAAGCCGGTGGTGTTCCTGCACGGCGAGCCCACGTGGTCGTTTCTGTGGCGCAAGGTGATCCCGCCGGTGCGCGACGCGGGCTTCCGCTGCCTGGCGCCCGACATGGCCGGGTTCGGCCGCTCGGACAAGCCGACCGACATCTCCTTCTACACCTACGACCGCCACGTGGCGCTGGTGGGTTCGCTGCTGGAGGAGCTGGACGTGCGCGGGGCCACCATCGTGGTGCACGACTGGGGCGGGCCGGTGGGGCTGCGCCTGGCGGTCGAGCAGGCCGAGCGCATCGAGCGTCTGGTGATCATGGACACCGGCCTGTTCAACGGCCGCCAGCAGATGTCCGACGCGTGGACGGCGTTTCGCAACTTCGTGGAGAGCAGCGAGGATCTGCCGGTGGGGATGTTGGTGCGTGGAGCGTGCAAGACCGACCCCGGCGATGAGGTGATCGCAGCGTACGACGCGCCCTACCCGAACGCCGCGTCCAAGGCCGGTGCGCGCGCGTTCCCGCTGATCATCCCCCGCAGCCCCGAGGAGGCGGGGGCCAGCGAGGGCCAGGCCGTGACCGACGCGCTGCGTGGCGACGATCGCCCCACGCTGATGCTGTGGGCCGACTCCGACCCGGTGCTGCCGCTGCACGTGGGCGAGCGCTTCGCCGAGTCGATCGGCCGTCCCAAGCCGACCACCATCGAGGGCGCCGGGCACTTCCTGCAGGAGGATCAGGGGCCGCTGATCGGCGCCCTGATCGCCGACTGGCTCACCTCCGGCTGAACGAGCCTACCCCTCGCCGTCCTCGCCGCCTGCCGCCGGCACGAGCTGCGGCTGCTCGGGAGCGGGCTGAAGACCGGGCTCGGAGCGTGCGGCGCGCAGCTCGTACTCGCGACGGCTGTTGAGATCTGCGCCGGCAAGCACGCGGTCGGCCTTCATCGCGCGCGCCATGCCCTCCGACAGCGCCCGCGGGAGTACGGCGCCGAGCGCGTTGGTGCGCTTGGCGGACTTGGGCACCCACACATCCACGGTGCCGAGCTGCAGCGCCTCGACGATCGCGTCGGCCACATCCGAGGGCTCGAGGTTGCTCATCCCGCGCGCGGCGCCGAGACCGCCGCCGAGCTCGGTGTTGACGACGAACGGCATCACGTAGCTGACGTCGATGTGCGCGCCCATCAGGTGCAGCTCGCCGCGCACGGCCTCGGTGAGGCCCACGACGGCGTGCTTGGTGGCGGAGTAGGTGGCGCCGCCGGGCGAGCCGTACTTGCCGGCCTGCGAGGAGATGTTGACGATGTGGCCGCGGTCGCGCGGGATCATCCGCTCGAGCGCCAGCTTGGTGCCGAGGATCACGCCGTGGATGTTGATGTCGACCATCCGGCGAGCGGTCAGGTCGTCCTCGTCGATGAAGCGCCCGATCTGCATGATGCCGGCGTTGTTGACCAGCACGTCGATCGGGCCGAGCTGCTCCTCAGCTGCGTCCAGGAACGCTGCAAACGACGCGCGGTCGGTCACGTCGAGCGGCAGCGCCACCGTGCTGGCGCCCAGCTCCGATGCGGTCTGGCGCGCGGCGTCGATGTCGACATCGCCGATGGCCACCTTCATGCCCTGGCGCAGGAACGCTTCTGCGGTTGCGCGGCCGATTCCGCGTGCTGCGCCGGTGATGGCGGCGGTCTCTCCGGCGAGGATGCGGGGCTGCTTGGCCATGGTCCCTCCTGGGTGGCTGCGAATTAAGTTGGCCAGCCAAAGCTAGCGCGCCGGGGCTGGAAATGCACGCCGGTGGGTGTACTGTTGATCTCATGCCGTTCTTTGAGTTCGAGGGGCAGCGTCTGGTCTACACCGAGTTCGGTGGCGGCCCGGCCGCCGTGACTACCAACGGCGCTCGCGGGCGAACGGCCAGGAGCGCACCGGCGCAGGAGCGGCCGCTGATCCTGCTGCACGGTCTGCTGCTGTCCCAGGAAATGCACAAGCCGCTGGCCGAAGCGCTGGCGGCGCGCGGCAACCGCGTGATCACCATGGACCTGCTCGGGCACGGCCGCTCGGACCGCCCGCGCGACATGTGGCGCTACTCGATGGATGCTTACGGCCGCGAGGTGGTCGCGCTGATGGACCACCTGGAGATCGAGCAGGCGGTGGTGATGGGCACCTCGCTTGGCGCCAACGCGGCGCTGGAGGTGGCCGCCAGCAGGCCGGAGCGCCTGCGTGGCATGGTGATCGAGATGCCGGTGCTCGACAACGGGCTGCTGGGCAGCGCGCTGGCGTTCACGCCGCTGCTGGTGGCACTGACGTTCGGGGAGCCGGTGATGAAGCTCCTGTCACGGGTCACCAGCGCGGTGCCGCGCCGGGTTCTGCCCCACTATGGAAACGTGCTGCTCGATCTGGTGCGCCAGGAGCCGGGTCCGGGCGGCGCGCTGTGCAGGGCCTGTTCTTCGGTCGCATCGCGCCGCCACGCAACGAGCGCAGCACCTTCCAGGCGCCCACGCTGGTGCTCGGCCACTCACGCGATCCGGTGCACCCGTTCTCCGACGCCGGCATGCTGGAGCAGGAGATGCCCAACGCGCGCCTGCTGCAGGCGGAGTCGCTGGTGGAGCTGCGCGTCAAGCCGCAGCGGCTGACCGACGAGATCGCATCGTTCCTGGACGAGGTGTGGGCGCCGCCGCGCAGCAGGCGGGCCAAAAGGCCGGCGGCCAAACCGGCGGCCAAACGCGCGCGCAGCTCGGGCTGAGCGGACTCGCCTCGCGGCGAGCTGCTATTCGGGCGGGAACAGTTCGAGTTCGTTGACGCTCACGTGCCCCGGGGCGGCGGCGGTCGACGTGCTGGGCGCCTTGCTGACCCACAAAAGCACGTAGTAGAACGCTTTGCTGGAGTCGTGGAGCTTCATCTTCACCTTCTTCTTCTTGGTCACGCGCGGGCCGTTGAGCGCGATCCAGGCCGGGTCGGTGATCGAGGTGGGCGCCGTGTGACCGGTGGTGCCGTAGACCTGCACGGTCATTCCGGGGGTGGAGGTGACCAGGTCCATCTGCCCGACCTTCTGGTGGGCCTTGAGGTCGATCAGCACGCCCACCGCCATGCGCGGGGCGACAGTTGGTTCGACCAGGGCGGTCCACGCGGTGGACGTGGCGCCGTCGATCGTCAGGCTGGGGTCGCCGAAGTTGGTGGCGGTGTAGTTGTAGGGGTTGTAGGTGGACGCCGCATTGGTGTCCAGCGTGATCGCCGTCGGTTCCGTGCTCGAGCCGCCGGTGTTGCTGGTGGCGGGCGTGGTGGTGGTGCCGGTTTTGGTCGTGGTGGTGTTCGTCGGCGTTGTGGTGCTCGGCGTTTTGGGCGTGAACGTGGGCGTCAGCGGGATTTTCGGCGTTTTGATCTTGGGTAGCGGCAGCGCTTTTGAGATCGTGGGCGTTTCCGTCGTGGTGGGCGCGGGGGTTGTGACGGTCGCCGGCGGCGCAACCTGCGCGACGGTGGCGGTCACCATGTGTGTGGCCGGCTTGCCCTTGCTGAGCGCCGCATAGGCCGCCGCGGCGGCCCCAAGCGCCAGGATGGCGCTGGCGGCGAGAACCGTGGCGGCGGAGCGCCAGCCGGGCGTTCCGATGCTGCCCGGAGCGCCGGCGCCGCACTGCAGACACCAGTCCTGCCCGGGCACCATCGCCGAGCCGCAGTGCGTACAGGGGCGTGCGCTGGGCTCGGGCGTGTTGGGCGGAACCGAGCCGGCGGATGGCTGCGGGGCGGTCCCGTTGGAGGCGGGCGCCCGCTGCTGCTCGGTGGCGCTGGCGGACGTCGGGTCTACTAGCAGTGATGCCACAGCCTGGAATTCTAGCCCGGTGGCAGCTCGGTGCGCCTCAATTCCAAAGACGGCGTATTACCATGGTTATACGCACGCCTTGAAGCAATGAGATCGGCGGGCCGTTAGCCGGGCGTGGGCGGACCTCCGTTGACGATGTCGCGCCCGGTGGGTTGCAGCTCTGTGTCGAGCTCCAGCTGCCAGTAGTAGCGGGTGAAGGTCATGCCGGCGTTGAACTGCCCCACGTGCGGCTCGATCTGCTCGCCGGCGGCCATGCGCACGATCAGCTCGGGGTAGGTGCGCCCGGGCAGCGCTGCGTACACCGGTGCGGGGAAGGCGCCGCCGAAGCGGGTGTTCACGTCGGTGATCCCCAGCCCGATGTGGGGGTCGCGAAAGACCTGGATGGTGGCCGGGCCGGCCACTCCCAGCGCCTCCATCACGCTGCGTCCCAGCTCGATCATCTCCGTGTCGTGGATCACCTGGCCCTTGATCGACTCCCCGCCGCGGGACTCGAGCATGGTGCGCGGGATCGCGTTCAAACAGCGTCCGTGACGGTCACCGAGGCAGTCGATGGATATCTCGGGGCCGTTCATGGCGCGCTGCACCATGGTGGGCTCGTCCACGTAGTCGATGAAGAAGCGTGCCTGTTGGGGGCTGTGGGCGAGGTGGATGGAGCGGGCGCCGGAGCCGCGACGGGGCTTGATCATGACGGGGTATTCGAGCGAGTCGAGATCGTCCTCGGGCAGCGCCGTGGGCGGCGAGGGCAGCCCGAGGCTCTCCAGCAGAAGGTGAGTCTCGTACTTGTCAAAGGTGGCGCGGGCGATCTGCGCAGACGGCCCGAGCGTGGGTAGGCGGCCTTCTTCGCGCGCCACCGCCAGCACGTCGAGGTCGAGGTCTGTCAGCGGCAGCACCACGCCGATGTTGTGCTCCGCGCACAGCTGCTCGAGCGCGGCCACGTAGCCGGGGTCGGTGATCAGCGGTACGGCAGCGCGCACGTGCGCGGCGTACTGCGCGGGGGCCAGCGGCGCGGGGTCGGCCACCACGGTGGTTGCCAGTTGCGCGAAGCACGACACGATGTCGTAACGCTTGCCTGCGCCAGTGAGCAACACCCCCGGACGGTCGGATCTCATAACTCTCCCTCCCAGCCGCCGGCCTGCCCCTTGTAGAGGTCGGAGCCGCCCAGGACCATGGCCACTGTGCGCCACAGGATCTTCAGGTCGAGCGCCGTCGAGCGGTGCTCGATGTAGTAGAGGTCGAGCTCGATGCGCTGCGGCCATGGCAGGCTGGCGCGGCCGTTGACCTGCGCCCAGCCGGTGATGCCCGGCTTGATCGCCAGCCTTCCGCGCTGGCGCTCGGTGTACTGCGTCACCTGCACCGGCAGCGTGGGCCGCGGGCCGATCAGCGACATCTCACCGCGCAGCACGTTCACCAGGTTGGGCAGCTCGTCGATCGACGTGCGCCGCAGGAAGGCGCCCACGCGCGTGATGCGCGAGTCGTTCTCGTCGATCGCCAAGCCCGCACCCATGTGCTCCGCGCCGTCCACCATCGTGCGCAGCTTCAGCACCTCGAACTCGCGACCGTTCAAGCCCGAGCGCTTCTGGCGGTAGATGATCGGCCCGCGGCTCTCCACGCGCACCGCCAGCGCCGCCACGGCCAGAACGGGCGAGCTGATCAGGAGCGCCAGCGAGGAGACGACCATGTCGACGGCGCGGCGGATCACCACGCGGACAATATGACTCCCGCCAACCTCCTGACGGCCGGGAGGCAAGCCAGGCAAGGACGCAGGGAGCGTGGCGTACTTACGTACGCGAGCGACCGAGGACGCCGCATGGCGCCGCCTCCCGGCCGTCAGCGGGTGCCCTCCGCCGCTTCCCACGATGCGTCGGTCCCGTGCGCCAGCCAGTCCCACAGCCCGAGGGCGGCGGAGGCGGTGGTGAGGACGTAGTAGCGGGCGATCAGCAGCGGGCGCAGGTGCAGCACGCCTCCGAGCCCTGCGCATACGAGCAGCGCCCACTGCGCCAGCAGGGTGATGGTGTAGATCTCGCCGGCGCCGGCGGCAACGAGCGCGATGTTGCAGGCGAGCGCCAGCAGGTGCAGCAGCGGCGATGAGTAGCGCAGCAGCCGGTGGGAGACGATCATGAGCGCGTAGCCGGGGGTGTAGCCGCGCGGGGAGAGCATGCCGCCCCGCAGCAGGATCGGCCAGGTGTGGCTCATCATGCGCCGCTTGCGGGCGAACTCGCCGGCAAGCGAGGGGACCATCTTCTCGCTGGCGCGCGCGCTGGGCACGTACACGGCGCGCAGCTTGCGCTTGACGATGTTGAACGGCAGCGACAGGTCGTGGCCCATGATGGGGTCGACCACGATGTAGGAGCTGCGGCGGGTGGCGTAGATGGCGCCGTTGCCGGCGGTGATGGAGCCGAGCTTGGACTCCATGGCGCGCACGGCCATCTCATAGCGCCAGTACACGCCCTCTTGATTTGCTCCCCCCGGACGGGCGGAGGGACCGCCGTCTGCTTGGTAGAAGCGCACCTGCCCGCAGGCGTAGCCCACGCGCGGGTCCTGGAAGGCGCTGACGAGCTGCTGGGCGGCGTCCGGCTGCCACAGCGCGTTGGCGTCGGAGAAGGCCACGATCTCGCCGCTGGCACGTTCGACGGCAGTGTCCTGGGCGCGGATCTTGCCGCCGCGGGGCAGCTCCAGCACGAGATCGGCCCCGGCTTGGCGGGCGTGCTCGGCGGTGGCGTCGCTGCAGCCGTCGCAGGCCACGATCACCTCCAGCAGCTCACGCGGGTAGTCCAGTTCGCGTGCGTTTGCGACCTTGGCGGCGATGACCGACTGCTCGTCGTGCGCGGCAACGATCAGCGTGAGGGACGGGAGCGGGCCTTGATTGATGAGGGCTTCGCCCCGCGTGCGTTCGTGGGGCTCCGTGCCGGAGCGTCGGCGCAATCGCACGGCGATGGCGAGCGCCAGGGCGTAGCCGGCCTGCGTCCATACGATGGCCGCACAGGACAGCCAGAACACGATCTCGAGCACCGGCTTCATGCGGATGGGGCCGCTGCCAGCAGCGTGTCGTACAGCTGCATGGTGCGTAGGGCGATCGAGCGCCAGGAGTAGACGTCCTGGGCGGCGGCGCGGGCGCCGTGGGCGAGTTGCGAGAGCGCGGCCGGATCGCCGAGCAGGCTTTGCAGCTCGCGGTTGAGCGCGTGCGCGTCGCCGGCTGGGAACGTGCGCGCGGCGCCGGTGGCGGCCACCTCGGGGAAGCCTCCAACGTCGCTTAGCAGCATCGGCTTGCCGAATGCCAGCGCGGTGAACAGCACGCCTGACTGGTCGATCTGGCGGTAGGGCAGCACCAGCAGGTCGGCGCGGCGGAAGTAGGCGCCCAGCTCGTGATCGCCGATGAAACGGGGAACGAAGCGCACGTTGGCGGGCGCGGAGGCTTGCAGCGCGGAGATGTCCATGCGCGGCATGCCTGCGATCCAAAGCTCGGCGTGGTCGATCCCCTGCCATGCTTCCAGCAGCAGGTCGATGCCCTTGTAGGGGCGCATCAGCCCGAAGCACAGCACCACCGGCTTCTCGGTTTGAAACGGCGGCTGCTCCTCAGCTGCGCCCGGCGCGTCGGCGGCCAGGTGCGTGAAGGCGCCGTGCCGGATGGTGTGGACGCGCGCGGCGTCGATTCCGAGCTCGTCGGTCAGTCGTTTGGCGCCGTGCAGGGAGTGCACCACGATGGCGTCGAAGTGGTCGTACAGCCGCCGCTGCGCGTCCAGCTGGCCGGGGCGCGGCTCGCGTGGAAGCACGTCGTGGGCGGTCAGCAGCAGCGGGCGCCTGGCGCCGGATGCGGTCCGTTTGCCCGGCAGCAGATGCCCGTCGAGGTGCTGCACGGTGAGCCACTGGAAGTGGACCACCTGGGCCGCGCGGGCGGCGCGGCGGTAGCTGAGCATGTTGGGCACGTGCTCGGCCAGCTTGACCACGCGCCGCGCGCGGGCGTCGGGAACTTTGGCGGCGAGCCGGTAGAAGCTCTCGTGGCGCGCGTAGTTCGCCGCGGATGCCACCGGGCCGTAGGCGAAGTGGCTGGTGTACAGCGCCACGTCCGCCCCCTGGCCGGCCAGCGCGCTGCACAGCGCGTGGTCGTAGGGCGGCGTGAAGGCCGATGGGTCGACGATGTGGACGCGCATGCTCAGAGGTAGGTTGAACCTACCATCGAGCCTGCATGGGTTGAAAGTAGTGTGCTCAGGAGTGCCGGAGATCGAGCTGAGCTACTGCGTGGTGAACACCTCCCAGCGGGAGCTGCTGCTGCGCGGCCTGGACGCGATCGCGCGCGAGCGGACGTCGGTCCCGTTTGCCACCGAGGTGCTGGTGCTGGACAACGGCTCACGCGACGGCTCGGCGCAGGCGGCGCGTCAACACCCGGCGGTCGATGAGACGATCGCTTTGGATCGTCGCGTGGGCAAGGCCGAGAACGACTCGGAGCTGCTGCGTCGTGCGCGAGGCCGCTACGCGCTGCTGCTGAACGAGGACTCGGAGCTGCAGCCGGGGGCGAGCATGGCGCTGTGGCGAGCATTGGAGCAGCACCCGACGGCGGCATGCGCGGGCGCCCAGCTGCTGCGCCCGGATGGCGCGCCACAGGCGTGCGCATGGCGTTTTCCCTCGCCGGCCAGCGCATTGGCGGGCGCGCTGATGCTGCACCGCTTCTTCACCGTGCAGAGCGGTGGCACAGACACTCGCGAGGTCGACTGGTGCCAGTCCTCGGCACTGCTGGTTCGGCGTGAGGCGGCCGCGCAGGTGGGCTATCTGGACCCGGACTTCTTCGTGTACTCCGACGAGGTGGACTTCGCCAGGCGCCTGCGCGACGCAGGCTGGCGCTCGCTTTACGTTCCGGCGGCGCTGGCGGTGCACCACGAGCAGCTGTCAACAGGCACGGTGCCGGAGCGGCGGATCGTGGAAATGGCGCGCAATCGCGACCTGTACATGCGCAAGCACCACTCTGCACTGGCGGCAGGCGCGGTGCGTTTGCTGACCGCGTGGGCGTATGCCCTCCGGGCGCTTGTGGCGCTGGCGCTGCCGGGCCACTCCGCGCGGCGCTACTGGCGCCACGTGACCGCCACGTTGATGCCCGCTCGCGGCCGGGGGTTGCGCGAGGCGGCGGACGAATACAACGCCAGCGCTAGCCCGGACTGACGTGCGCGAGTGTGGGCGCTGACTCGGGCGTCGGAAGATGGCGCCTGGCGAGGACCCGTACCTTTGCGCCTCCCCGTGGTGCGAGCGTGGGACCGCGAGGCACGGCGCGTGGGAGCTCCTCGGATACCGGCGCGAGGTCCAGGCAGTCGAGCATTTCGCGCAGCACCACCTTGATCTCCAGCTGCGCAAGCGAGGCGCCGATGCAGCGGTGCGCACCGCCTCCGAAAGTGAGCAGCGAGTATCCGTCTGCGCCGGATTCCAGGAAGCGCTCGGGGCGAAAGCGCTTGGGTTCGGGGTAGGTGCGGGGATCGTTGTGCACGCCGTAGGTGTCCACGACCACCGTCATGTTCGCCGGGAGCGTCCATCCTCCGATCTGGAACGGCTCCAGCAGCTGGCGCACGGCGCCGATCGGCAGCGGCGGACGGATTCGCAGGATCTCCTTGACCAGCGCGTCCATATAGGCGTCGTCGCCATCGCGGGCGGCGGCCATCACCGAGGGGTTGTGCACGAGCAGCTCCACGCCCCAGGAGATCGCGGTGGCAGTGGTCTCGTGCCCGGCGGCGATCAGCGTTACCAGCTCATCGCGCAGCTGCTGGTCGGTGAGGCCCGCGCCGTGCTCGTCGCGGGCGGCCACCATCATCGCGAGGATGTCCTCGCGATCGCCGATCCGCGGGTCGGCGCGGGTTGCGGCGATGTGCTCGAACAGCAGCGCGTCGAGTTCGTCTTTCAGTCGCCACGCACGGCGTGAGAGCAGGTTCCACCGCGAGCGGCGCGCAAGCCGCGGTACGAACAGCACGAACGCGTTCAGGGGCGTGTCGAACGCGTCGAAGATCTTGCGCAGCCGGCTGCGGATGGCGGCGTCGGAGACGCCGAGCACGGCCTGCAGGATGACCTCGAGCGTGAGCGCTTGGGCCATGGGCTGCACCGCCAGGATCTCGCCGGGCGTCACCTTGGCGAGCTCGACCGCGGTGAGCTGCTCCATCAGGCGCGCGTAGGAGCGCACCCGCTCGCCGTGGAACGACGGCGAGAGCGTCTTGCGTCGCACGAGATGCTCGCGCGGCTCGAGCACCAGCAGCGACTCGTCGCCCACGAACACGCGCAGCAGGTCGTTGCCGTGACGCTTGAGGAGCGGATCGCCCGTGAACAGGCGGCGGATCGCGTCGCGATCGCTGGTCAATACGCCCGTGGGCAGGCCGCCGATGCGGACGGTGAAGGTGTCGCCGTAGCGCGCGTGACCGCGATCGCTGAACTGGTCGTAGCCCCAGATCCTCAGAATCGCCTGTAGGACACGCGGCAGGCGCGGGCCCGGGGGCAGCACGACGGGAAGCTCGACGGAAGCGTCGCGGTTGATCGACATCCCCGTATCACGGTAGTCCAAAGGCCAGAACAGGTCAACTTCGCGCCCGCGCTGGCGACCGTCAGCGGGACTACTGCTGCGCCTGGAGCTCCTCCAGCAGCGCGTCGACCACGCGCGCGTCGAGTTGGGCGCCGGACACGCGGCGCAGCTCCTCGTGGGCCTGGACGGGCGTGGCGGCGGGCCGGTATGGGCGGTCGGTGACGATCGCCTCGTAGGTGTCGCAGGCGGCGATGATGCGGGCAGCCAGCGGGATGTCCTCACCGGCGAGCCCGTCGGGGTAGCCGCCGCCGTCCCAGCGCTCGTGGCTGGCGCGCACGGCGGGCGCCAGGTGCGCGAAGGCGTCGATGCGGCCCACCAGATCGCCGCCCACTGCGGCGTGGGTCTTCATCACGACCCACTCGTCGTCGGTGAGCGGCCCGGGCTTGAGCAGGATCTCGCTGGGCACGGCCACCTTGCCGACGTCGTGCAGCAGCGCCGCGTAGCGCACGTCGCGGGCCTGCGTGGGGGATTCGCCGAGGCGCAGGGCCACGCGCTCGGACAGTTCGGCCACCTCCTGCTCGTGTGAGGCGGTGTAGCTGTCCTTGGCCTCCACGGTGCTCATCAGGGCAGTGAGGGTGGTCATGAACGTGCGCTCCAGGTCGCTGACCAGCACGGCGCGGTGCAGCGAGGAGCCGAGCGTGGCGGCGATCGTCTCCACCAGCACGGCGTCTGCCTCGCTGAACGCTTCGGGCTCGGGCGCCTCGAGGTTGAGCACGCCCCAGATCGATCCGTCCACGACGATCGGCACGCTCAGCTCCGAGCGCGGGTCGGTGTCGGGATCGCGCACGATGTAGTCGGGGTCCTCGCGCGTGTCGGACACCAGCGCGCTCGTGCCGGAGCGCGCCACGCGTCCGTTGATCCCGTGGTGAAGCGACTGCTCGACCAGCAGGAACTCGGTCATCACCTCCGCCAGCGCGCCGCGCCCTGCGATCAGCCGCAGCATGTCGTCGCTGTCCAGCCGTTGAACGGCGGCCAGGTAGAAGGAGAACGTTCCCTGCAGCTCCTCCACCACCAGCGTGACCATCTCCTCCACGTCGTTGGTGGTGGCCAGGCGCGCCGTGAGGCGCGCGGCCAGGCGCAGCTGGGCGCGCAGGTAGGTGACCTTGCCGGCCGGCGCCAGCGGCTTGGACAGCTTGTCCTCGTGGTGCTGGCGCAGCGCCTCTTCGCGGCGCAGGCGCTCGCGAGCCCCGACGGGACGGCGTGGTGGCGTGGAGAGTTCTGTGGTCGCAGACGCAGCTGACGGCTGACGCATGTGTGCGGCTTCGGCGATTTCTACGGATGACTTGAGTAGACGCCTCTCCAATCGACATCCCTACCTTCGGGGCTGGCAGCTGACGAGCGTCGTGGGCGCCGCTCAGATGTCCTTGAGGGGGTCCTCGGCGTAGCTCTCGGCGTCGCCGTGGCCGGCGCGGAAGGCGGCCACGCGGCGGCGCCCGTCGGTCAGGAGCGTGCGTGCGCCGTCCCACTCGTGGGGGTGGAAGAAGCGGGTGAGCAGCAGCGCAATTGGCACCAGCGCCAGCCACAGCAGGCGGGTGAGCAGGCCGAGCAGGCCGTGGTTGGGCAGCAGCAGCTCGCCGGAGACGGCCACGCCGATCAGGATCGCGCCCAGCCGCGCCAGACGCGTCCATTCGAAGCCCACTTTGAACAGGCTGCGCGTGAGCCCGTACATGACCAGCAGCATCGCCGTGTAGGCGCCGCACAGCGCGATCCCGGCGCCGGCGATGCCGAGGCCGGCGCCGCCGGCCGGCACGAGCACGAGCAGCAGCGTCACGTTGACGGCGAGCCCGGCGGCGGCGGCGGGGAGGTTGCGCGAGGTCGCGCGCGCGCGTCCGGAGATGGCCACGAACACGAGGTACAGCCCGTACAGAGCCCACCCCAGCGCCAGCCACGGCAGCGCCTTGTAGGCGTCGAAGTAGCGGTGTTCGGCGAGCAGCCGCACCATCCAGCGCCCGAGCAGCGTCACCGCGCACACGACCACGCCGGTGGCCAGCGCGTAGTAGGTGGTGACGACCGAGTACAGGCGTGAGGCCTCCTCGTCGCTGTCGATCGAGTAGGCCAGCGGGGGCCACGCGTACTGGAAGCCGCGCACCGCCACGAACACCACGGTGGCCAGCTTGATCGCGATCGCGTACTGCCCGGCGGCGCCGTGAGAGTAGCTGCGGTACAGGTAGGAGCGGTCGGCCACCTGCAGCCCGTACACGCTGGCGTCGGCCGGGATGGTGGGCAGCCCGAAGTGGAGCATCGGGCGCAGATCGGCGAGCCGGAAGCGCAGCGACACGCGCTCGCGCAGCACCCACCACAGGCCGAGCACCACCAGCGCGGAGGCGGCGAAGTTGCCGAGCAGCAGCCCGCGGGCGCCTTCGTCGGCGAACACGACCAGCGTGATGGTGAACGCGACGGACATCAGCACGTTGGCGCCGGAGGCGATCACGTACACGCGCGAGCGCTCCTCGACCCGCAGCTGCGCATAGACCATCTCCAGGTTGGTGAACGCCCACAGGCCGACCACGGCGCAGTCGAACAGCAGCGGGTCGCGGGAGGCAAGCGCCAGCTTGGACAACGGCCCGGCGAACGCCAGCGCGAGCGCGGTGGCAAGCGTCGTGGTCCAGGCGACGGCGGCGGTGGCGCTGCGCGAGATCCGCGCGCGCCGGGCGGGGTCCTCGTCGTTGAAGTAGAAGCGGATGAACGCCTCGCCGATGCCCACGCGCAGCAGGATGCTGGCGAGGATCACGTCTGTGAGCAGCGTTTCGGCGGCGCCGTAGGCTTCGGGGCTGGCGTGCCTGGTGTAGAGCGGCAGCGTGATCAGCGCCAGCCCCTTGGCGAGGATGTCGCCGAACTGGTAGGCCGCGCCGGTGCTTACGAGGCGCTTGAGGTATCCGAGCACGGCTCAGAACCTAGATGGTTGATTCCGCGGGCCCGTGCTGGCGCGCGAGCGCCACGCCGACGGCCAGGATCGCCCACGTGAACGGGTCCTCGAGGAAGTCAGCGTAGGTCCAGGTGTGAAGCACCAGCGCGGCGAACGCGGCGGCCAGAGCGATCCTGGGCGGTGAGCGCCCGGCGCCACGGAACAGGACCACGAACGCGCACAGCAGCAACGCCACGTACACGGCCAGCCCCAAGATCCCCTGCTCGGCGGCCACCGTCACGGGGATGGTGTGCGAGGCGGAGGTGGCGTTCTCGGCGCTGGCTCTGCTGTGACGCTTGTACTCCACTTCGAAGGAGCCCGCGCCGTAGCCCTCCAGAGGGCGTTTGGCGAACAGTTCCAGACCGCCGGAGATCAGCGTGGTGCGGCCGCTGGTGGCGTTGCTGGTGGAGCCGCCGGCGCCCTTCAGACCGAAGTGCAGGCTGGTGGGCGCCAGCAGCACGATCGCGCCGCCGAGCGCCAGCGCCAGCACGGCGCAGTAGGCGGTCAGGCGCGCGTCCCAGCGCCAGGCGGCCAGCACGGCCAGGCCCAGCAGCAGGGCGGCAATGGAGGACTGCGAGAAGCTGGTGATCAACCCGCCGAGCAGCCACAGCAGCACGGCGGCGCCGATCAGCGTCTGGCGGCGCTCGCGGCTCCACAGCACCACGGTGGTGACCGCGATCATGACCAGCGCCAGGAAGCGCCCGTAGATGCTGGGGTCGAAGAACAGCGAGTTGACGCGGAAGTAGTTGTCGTACTCGTTGGCGGCCACCACCTTGGGGTTGAGGAACAGCGACTTGCGCGCGTACTCCACGAAGCCCACGCCGGCGAACAGCACGGCCAGCCCCACGACGATCGCCAGACAGCGCAGCAGCAGCTCGCGCGTCCAGCGCACCTGTCTGAGCAGCAGGAACAGCAAACCGAACGGCACGTAGAAGAAGGCGATGTCCTCGGCCGCGCGGGCGTGGTCGGCGGAGTAGGAGCCCTGCACGGCGTACAGCCCGACGGCGCCCAGCAGCAGCCATTCAAGGCCTCGCGGCGAGCCCCAGAATGCGAGCGCTGGCGGTTGCGGTTCGGCGCCGCTTCGCTGCTGCTCCGTCGGTTTGCCGCCGCCTGTCGAGCCGCCCGCCAGTCGCGCCAGCAGATGGTCCACGGTGCCGGCGGCCACGACCAGATACAGCGGGATCAGGAGGTTGACGGTGCGCCCGTCGGCGGCGATCGGCAACCGGAAGGGCAGCGCGAAGATGGCCAGCAGCGGGAACGCCTGGTGGAAGCGGCGGATGACGAGCACCAGCGCCGCGATCGCCAGCGCGGCGGCGATCGCGGCCACTGCGAGCGTGGTCGCGCTGGGCAGGCTGGTGGCTGGCAAGAAGCTCACTCCGCGGTCACCGGCCCTCGACCGTGAAGCTGCGCGACGGCACCGTGTGGCCCTGTTTGAGCAGGGTCACTTCGACTCGGTACTCGCCGGGCGGCGCAACGCCGCCCGGATTGTTGGGCACCAGGATCGTGCGGCCGCCGGGGCTCTTGACCGTGCCGATCGAGCTGGCGCTGCCCAGATGCCCGTTCCAGCGCAGCGAGAAGCGTTTGTAGCGGGCCACGGGGTAGGCGCTCAGCAGCGTGGCGACCGTCTTCGAGCTGGCGGCTTCCACGATCGTGACGGTGACGTCTTCGGCGTGCTCGAGCTTGAACGAGATCGGCTCCTGGTTGTGGCCGGGGGCCGCGTATGGGGAGAAGTGCCCCGCCAGCTTGAATTCCTGCAGGAGGGTTGGTGTGTGCTTGAGCCGCTGCGTGATGAAGAACGCGGCGAAGCAGGCGAGGATCAGCAGGGCGAAGACGGTACGAGCGAGCGGGTCGGCGCCGCCGGGCTCCCGCCCGGTCAATCCTCACCGCCCAGGGCGAACGTCTCGACCGTGTCGGAGCGCAGCCCCAGGCGCAGCGTCTCGAGCGAGATCACATCCGCGGGGGCGATGTTGCCGAGGTTGCTCTCGGTGCCGAAGCGCTTGAGCAGCCACACCTGCTGTTCGCGCTTGGGCGCCTCGAAGATCAGCCGCTCGGGGTCGATGGCGTGCGCGATCTCGTCGATCAGGCCGGTGCGCACCTCGCCGTCGGCGCGGTAGATGCCGGCGTTGCCGGACTCGCGCGCCTCGGCGATCACCTTCCAGGCGCCGGCCTGCAGGTCGCGCTCGATCTGTTCCACCCACACGTACGGCGCCATGATGAAGTGCGCGTCCTTGTTGCCGACCTCGGCCAGCACCGTGAACTCGCGCGCGAGCCGTTCGATCAACTCGTGCTTGAACTGCGGCTCCACGGCGATGGTGCCGTCGGAGACCTCCACGTGGCGCAGACCGAGCTCGCGCAACCATGCCACCAGCCCCTCCACACGACCCTGGCGGATTGCCAGCTCGGTCAGCGTGCCGCCGAGCACCACAGGGATGTCGCGTCTGGCATACAGGGCCAGCTTGGCCTGGAGGTTGGCGCTGACCAGCGCTGTGCCCCAGCCGAGCTTGACGATGTCCACGCTCGCTCCGGCCACTTCCAGCAGGCCGTCCACTTCGGCCACCGACATGCCCCTGTCCATGACGTGGGTGATGCCGTGCTCGCGCGGCTTGGACGAGCGCGCGGGGATGTCGAGGAAATGGCCTATGGGAACGCTGCGGCCTTGTCCGCGCCGGCGATCACCACCACCGAAGCCGGGCCCGCCAGCGTTGCGACGGCCGATTCCAGGGGTTGCACCTGTGAGACGGACAGGGAGCGAGCCACGCCTTCGGCTTCGGCCTGGTGGCCGCTGGCGTACTCCACCACGGTGACCTGGCCGGAGCCCGGTGGGCTGCCGTTGAGAGCGGTGGCCTGCGAGTAGCCGCCCTGCTGCAGGGCGGTTGACACTCTGTGCGCCAGGCCGGCGGTTTCGGTGGCGTTGAGCACCGCGACCGTCGTTTCCGCCGGGCTCTGGGCCGGGGTCGTCGTCTTGGTGGTGGTGGTGTGTTTGGCCGCCGTTTTCTTGTGGTGGGCGCTCGGTGTTTTGCCGCCGCCGGCCACCGTGCTGACGGTCACCGTGCCGGGCTTGGATGGTTTCGAGGAGGAGCCGAGCACGACCAGCGCTAGGACTGCCACGACCGCCACGACGACGAGGGCTCCAGCGGCGATCAGCAGTTTGCGAAGACCGGAGGAGCGGGCGGGCGGCGGCGAGACGTGGGGGCTCGCGGCGCGGCGGGCAGGCGCTGGCCTGGGGGCCGCTGCGGCGGGCGACGTTCCGGGCGGCCTGGCCGCGCTGGGGGACGCCGGCGCTGGGGGACGCCGGGGCGTTGCGGGTGCCGGCTGGCCCGGCGCGGCAGGGGCGCCGGCCGGTGGCATCGGCGCGCGTGGCGGTGCGCCGGCGGCGGCAGTGGCGGGCGCGGGAACGCCTGGGGCCAACGGCGGCCTGGGGGCGGCGGACGGCGCGGCTCCCGGCGGCGGGGCGGCAGCCGGGGGTCGCGCTGCTGCCGCGGCGGCGGGTGGAGCGACGGTGACGGGGGCCGGCGTGGCGGCCTGGCCGGGGGCCTGTGGACGTGGTGGGATGGCGGGCTGCGCCGGCTGCGCGGGAGCACCCGGTAGCGCTGGCTGGCCGCTGGGGGGTTGGGGAACGGGCGGCTGGCCCGCGGGCGGCCGAGCGGCGGGCGCGGGCGGCACGCCGGTGGGTGGGGCGCCGGGCACGGGTGCTGCCTGGGCCGCGGGAGCGACCCCGCCGTTCGGCGCGGGGACGACGCGGGTGGCGGGCCCGGCGCCGGCGGCGGCAGCGGCCACGGGGCGGGTGTTGATCGGCGTGGCGCGCGGCACCTGTCCCTGTGCGCCGGCCTGCTGCGCACGGAACGCGGCGGCGGTGCTGACGCGCTGCTCGAGCTCTGCCGCGCGCTCGGGAGCGCGACCGGCCCACTCGCGCAGGCGCTTGATCTCGCGCGCCTGGGAGAAGACCAGCAGCGAGAGCACGGCGATGCCCACGAGTGCCGCGAAGGCTGCGATGGCGCCGATCTGAGTGACTGTGTTGGTGAGCGAAAGGGCGAGCGGCAGCGACGTCATGAGTGCGGTGAGTGTACGAGGGGGGCAGGCGCATCGCGCCGACTGTCCTCTGGCGGGCGGCCGTTGGGCGCCTCCTGCACGACCGCCGCGGCGGTGGCGGGATCGGGGGCCGCGGCCTCAGCGTCCGCCTCTTGGGAGGGCGCCCGGCGCTCGGCGGAGAGCTCAGAGACCTTGGCCGCCAGTCCGGCCGCGTCGCCTTCGAGCACCAGCAGGCCGATCTCGGCGAACATCGACTCGACCGCGTCGGGGCCCATGGCGGCGCGCGTTCGGCGAGCAGGATCTTCTCGGCGTCGGTTGGCCGCGCTCGCTCGTAGCTGTTGAAGAGCTCCTCGTGGAGCTTCTCGCCCGGGCGCGCGCCGATGATCTCGACGTCGATGTCACGGTCGGGGTCGAGGCCCGGACAGGTCGATCATCGCGCGGGCGAAATCGACGATGCGCACGGGTTCGCCCATGTCCAGCACGAACACCTCGGCGGCGGCGGCGTGGGCGCTGGTTGGCGGGTGGCGGCTGCTCCACACCGCCGCGAGACCTCGTCGTGTGCGCCGGCGGAGGCGAGCGAGCCGGAGCGGATGATCAGCTGCACGGCCTCGGGGATCGTCATGAAGTAGCGCGTCATGCGCTCGTCGGTCACGGTCACCGGTCCGCCGCGCTCGATCTGGCGGCGGAAGATCGGTACGACGCTGCCGGAGGAGCCGAGCACGTTGCCGAAGCGCACGGCCGCATAACGGGTCCCCGGCCAGCGCGCGGTGGCCGCTTCCAGTGCGAACTCGGCGAGCGCCTTGGAGGCTCCCATCACGGTCGCCGGCGCGACGGCCTTGTCGGTGGACACCAGCACGAAGCGCCGCACGCCCAGTTCGCCGGCGATGTGCGCCACCACGCGCGTGGCGATCGCGTTGTTGCGGATCGCCTCGACCGGGTTCGCCTCCATCAGGCCGACGTGCTTGTAGGCGGCGGCGTGGAAGACGACCGTCGGGCCGGTGCTCTTCGAACACCTCGCGCATGCGCTCCTCCTCCTTGCAGTCGGCGAGCACCGCGGCGAGCATCGAGGCGGGCACGTGGCGCTCGTCCTCGCAGCTCGCGCTGGATCGAGAAGAGGTTGTCCTCGGCGTGGTCGAGCAGCACGATCCGGTGCGGCTCCACGCGCGCGATCTGGCGGCACAGCTCGGAGCCGATCGAGCCGCCGGCGCCCGGTCACGAGCACGGTCTCGCCGGCCAGGTAGGCGCCGACGCGCTCGAGCTCCATGTGCACCGGCTCGCGGCCGAGCACGTCCTCGACGCGCACCTCGCGCACCTGGCGGGCGAGCGCGCCGCGGGTCTGCAGCAGCTCGAACACGGTCGGCAGCGTGCGCACGGGGATCGCCGCGGGCACGGCACTCGCGCACGATCCGCGCGCGCGTCGATCCGGGCGCGGAGGGGATCGCGATGATCACTTCGTCGGGCTCGGCGTCGTCGAGGATGCGCGGCAGGTCGCCTTCGGTGTTGCCGCGCACGCGCAGCCCTTCGATGCGCAGCCGCGCGCTTGGCGGGATCGTCGTCGAGGAAGCCGACCGGCACGAGGCCGAGCTCGCGGTTGCGCATGATCTCGCGCGCCACCAGCCGGCCGCCCTCGCCGGCGCCGGCGATCAGCACCGCGCGCTGGTCGCGCCGCGGGCTGCGAAACGCGGCCAGCGGCCGGCGCTCGTAGATCGATGCGCGCCAGCGCGCGCACGCCCACCAGGAAGACGAGCGACAGCAGCCCGAACAGCACGATCACGGTGTTTGGCAGCACGACCGCGACCGCCGGCGCGTGCCTGGGCTTCCCGTCGCTGGTCAGGTATTGGTGCACTGGGCGGAAGACCTCGACGCCGGCGACGGTCAGCAGCACGATCAGCACGACCGCGAGCACGACCGCCTCGTAGTCGCGCTGCCCCGCATAGCGCCAGCGGCGCTGGTAGACGCGCGTCAGCACCAGCACGGGCAGCGCTGCCGAACGCCACCCACCAGATCGTGTCGGCGCGCAGCTCGGCGTAGTGCGCCGGCAGGCGCGTGGTGAAGCGCAGCTGGAAGGCGAGGTAGTACGCGAGCGCGACCAGCGCCCCGTCCACTGCTAGCTGCGGCAGCGAGTGACGGTGGAGCGGGAGGGCCGCCGAGCGGATCCGTCGGCGCATTGCGGAGATTGTAAGCGTCCGCCGCGACCGGAGCCTCCGGACAGCCGCTGCGGGTCGCGGCTGCGTAGCGGGCAGAGCAGCAGCTCGACCAGCACGCGCGGGTCGCGGCGCACCCGTGGCGGCGCGTCAGTGCGCTCGCGGCTTGCCCAGATCGAGCTCTCGCGCGTCCGTCGAGCACGCGCAGGCGGCCTTCGTCGATGAGCCGCTCGTCGACCGCCCCCAGGCGGCCCTGAAAGGTCGTGTAGACGGGCGTGCCCAGCGCCACGGCCTCGCGGTTCATGGTCCCGCCGGCGGAGATCACGAGGTCGGCGTGCGCGATCAGCGACTGGGCGTCGATGGCGTGCTCGGGGACTGATGAAGCCGCCCGCCTGGCGCAGCTCCTCGCGCTGTCGCTCGACGCGCGGCAGCACGACCGTCTGGGTTCCGCGCTCGGCTGCGGCCTCGCGACAGGCGGCGCAGCACCTGCGCGAACAGGTCGTTCTCGAAGCGGTGATACAGCGAGACCTCGGGCGGCGTGCGCACCACGCACGATCGGGCGCGCGGGGTCGAGCGCCAGCTCCTCGAGCACGGCGGCGTCTGGGCTCGAAGTCGGCCAGGTAGTACTCCTCCTTCAGGCCCTCGTAGGCGCGGATCTTGCCCGCTGCGCCGTAGCGCGCCAGGCGCTGCGGCGGGATCGCGTCGGGCACCACCACCGCTCGCGCCAGGCGGCAGTTGACGTTGTGCTGGACGGTCGCCCACTCGTAGTCGAACATCGTCGCGCTCGGTATGCGCAGCATGGCGGCGGCGACGGTGACGTCGTTGGAGCCGTGCCCGAGCGCCACGTCGAAGCGCCTGCCGCCGGCCGCCCGCACATCGGCGCGCGCCCAGCGCACCAGCGCGGCCGAGCGCGACGCGAGGCCGACGGCCTTGGCGCGCAGACGGCCGCCGCGGTGATGGCCGATCGCCGGTGTGCGCGACTCCGAAGCGCTCGCACAGCTCGAGCGTCTGTGCGAAGTCGCGCGCGGTCACGCGCACGTCGTGACCGTCTGCGCGCAGCCGCTCGATCAGCGGGCGCATGACGAGCACGTGGGGGCTGTTGGTCAGGTCGATCCAGACGCGCATCGCTGACGGACGGTAACGGTCTGCGGGTGGGAGGGTCCTTGCACGTGGGGCTCGATTCGCCGGTATCGTTGCCGCCGGTGCTCGATCCTCGCCTCGATATCGGAAACGCTGGTCAACGAAACCTCGCACTTCGTTCGCGATGCGGGGCTTGCCGGGCATCTTCGTGCTGATGGCCGATATCGAGCGCCTGCATCCCGATCCCGTCGGAGGTGGTGATGCTGTTCGCCGGGTTCGCGGTGGCCGACCCCGGGCAGAGCGCCTCCCACCACCACCTGACGCTGCTCGGGCGTCGTGCTCGCGGGGCTGCTGGGCACGATGGTGGGCTCGTGGGTCGCGTACGCGGTCGGGACGCGGCGGGCGACTCGAGCTGCTCGAACGCCACGGCGGGAAGGTCCACATGGGGCCGGCGCAGATCGAACGCGCCGACCGCTGGTTCCAGCGCCACGGCGAGGCGGCCGTGCTGTTCGGGCGCCTGATCCCGGTGGTGCGGGCGTTCGTGTCGCTGCCGGCCGGCGTGCGCGGATGCCGCTGGGACGGTTCACGGTCTTCTCGCTGATCGGCACGGTCCCGTGGGTGCTCGGGCTGGCGCTGGCGGGACACGCGCTCGGCGGCGACTGGACGAGCGTGCGCAAGGGCTTCGAGTACGTCGACTACGTGATCGTGGCGCTGGTCGTCGTGGGGGTCGTCTACGTGGTCGTGCGCGGCGCAGGACGCCGCGAGCCGGCGACCGATGCGGCCGGCTGAGGGCGCGCTGTCGCTTCGCCACGCGGTGGCGCTGGGCCTGGTGCAGGGCCCCACCGAGCTGCTGCCGGTCTCCTCCTCAGCGCACATCGCCCTGCTGCCGTGGCTGGGCGGCTGGTCCTACGCGCGGATGGACGGCGAGCTGCGCAAGTCCTTCGAGGTGGCGCTGCACGCGGGCGCGGGGCTGGCGCTGGCGATCGACATGCGCGCGGAGCTGGGGCGACGGGCGCGCACGTGAACGCGCGCAGGGCGGCGGTGCTCGCGCTGTCGCTGGCGCCGCCGGCGCTCGCGGGCTTCGCGCTGCGCGCTCCGATCGAGCGGCTGCTCGGCGGGCCGCGTCGATAGCGCTCGGACTTGCGCTGGGGCGCGGTCGCGATGGCCGTCGCCGACCGCGGCGCAGGCGGCGCGCGACTGCGCGGATGCCGGCGCCACGGATGGCCTGGCGCTGGGGGTCGCGCAGGCGGCGGCGCTGATCCCGGGCGTTTCGCGCAACGGCGCGACGCTGACGGCGGCGCGTGCGCGGGGGTTCGGACGCGGTGCTGCGCAGGCGCTCTCATGGGCGGCGGCGCTGCCGGTGATCCTCGGGGCGAGCGCGCTGAAGGCGAGCAGGTTGCGCGCGGCGTGCCGCGCGACGCCCGCGCGGCGCTCGCGGCCGGCGCGCTGAGCGCGTTTGCTTCGACGCTGCTGAGCGCGCGGCTGCTGGCCGGCGTCGACGCCGTGAACGCGCGCTGTGGCCGTATTCGCTCTATCGATGCCTGCTCGCCGGCTGGTGGTCGCCGCGTGCGACGCGTGCGCTAGGGCGATGACCACGCTTGGAACCCTGATCGGCGGGCGCTACCGGCTCGACGCGGTGATCGGGCGGGGCGGCATGTCGACGGTCTACCGCGCCTTCGACACGGTGCTGGAGCGGCCGGTGGCGATCAAGCTGATGCACCGCGAGATCGCCGCCGACTCCGATCAGCTCGAGCGCTTCCGGCGCGAGGCGCGGTCGGTGGCGCAGCTCAACCATCCCCACGTGGTGACGGTGATCGACGCCGGGGAGGAGCCCTCCATGAGGAGCTGCACCACGGCGGGGCGGCGCCGGAGATCGGCACCCCGTACATCGTGCTCGAGTACGTCGACGGCGAGACGCTGAAGCACCTGATCCGCAGTGGCGGCCCGCTGGAGATCCCGCAGGCGCTGGCCTATGCGATCGAGATCGCGCGGGCGCTGGGGGCGGCGCACGAGCGCCAGATCGTGCACCGCGACGTCAAGCCGCAGAACATCCTGATCAGCCAGGAGGGCGGCGCCAAGATCACCGACTTCGGGATCGCTCGCACGCT
>CAVRQK010000013.1:0-232633 GCA_963723325.1 uncultured Solirubrobacteraceae bacterium
GCCGACAAGGCGCCGAGGCCGGAATCGCCGCCGACGAGCAGGGCGCCGCACAGCGGATCCTCGACAGGGTCAAGGAGCTCGAGCATGCGAGGCTTTCAGTTCGAGGCTGCCGACGGGTCACTTGAGCTCCTGATGCGCAAGGAGGCCGGCGAGTATGAGCCGCTGTTCCGCCTGGAGTCATGGCGGGTCAGGGTCGAGAAGCGCGCGGATGGCAAGGTCGAAACCGAGGCGACGATCAAGATCTGGGTCCAGGGCGAGCGCTACCTGCGCACCGCCGAGGGCAACGGGCCGGTGAACGCGCTCGACAAGGCCCTGCGTGACGCGATCGGTGAGATCTACCCGCACCTGCACGACATCGACCTCGACAACTTCAAGGTCCGCATCCTCGACGAGACATCGGGCACCGGGGCGGTCACGCGGGTCCTCATCGACGCCTCGGACGGGCAGGAGGTGTGGGGCCATCGGGGTCTCGGAGAACCTGATCGCCGCCTCCTGGGATGCGCTCGTCGACTCCCTCGAGTACGGGATGCAGCCCGGCCGGCGCCCCGCCGCGGGGGCAAGCGCGGATCGCCCACCCGTCTCGTGAGCGACGCCCGCGAGGTCCCGCTGGCCCGCCCCGTGCTGGGCGAGGCCGAGGAGCGCGCGTCCTCGAGGTGCTGCGCTCCGGACAGCTCTCGCTCGGACCGCGCGTCCGCAGTTCGAGCGGACAGTTCGCCGCGCGCGTGGGCGCAGCACGCTGGCCAGCGCCGTCACCAGCGGCACCGCCGGGCTGCATCTCGCGCTGCGAGCGGTCGGGGTCAGGGACGGCGATGAGGTTGTGACCAGCCCCTTCTCGTTCGTCGCCTCGGCCAACGCCGCGTCTACGAGCGCGCGCGGCCCGGTGTTCGCCGACATCGACCCAAGGACGCTCAACCTCGACCCCGAGGCGGCGGCCGCGGTCGATCGGCCCGCGCACGCGGGCGATGCTGCCGGTCCACATCTTCGGCTACCCCGCCGACATGCCCGCGTTCGAGGGCCTCGCGGCGCGCCACGGCCTGGCGATCGTCGAGGACGCCTGCGAGGCGCTCGGCGCCGCACGCCGAGGCGCCGCCGTCGGCGCGCGCGGACAACCCGGCCGTCTTCGGCTTCTACGCCAACAAGCAGCTGACCACCGGCGAGGGGGGGATGGTCACGCTCGGCGACGCTCGAGCAGAAGGCGCGGATCGACTCCGAGCGCAACCAGGGCCGTGCGCCCGACATGGACTGGCTGGACCACGACCGCTCGGCTTCAACTACCGCCTCTCCGAGTCGCCTGCGCGCTCGGCGTCGCCCAGCTCGAACGCCTCGATGAGATGCTCGCCGAACGCGCCGCGTCGCGGAGCCTACCGCGAGGCGCTCGCCGGGATCGAGGGACTCGAGCTGCCCTGCGCCGACCGCGGCGGCGATCGTCGCGGCTGGTTCGTCTTCGTCGTGCAGCTGCCGCGCGGTCGACCGCGACGCGATCCGTCCGCGTGCTCGGCGCTCGGGGGATCAGAGCAAGCCCTACCTGCCCGGCGATCCACCTGATGAGCTTCTACCGCGAGCGCTTCGGTCACCGCCCCGGGCGAGTTCCCGGTCTGCGAGGACGTCGCCGCGCGCTCGCTGGCGCTGCCGTTCTTCCCGGGGATGAGCGAGGGGCAGGTCGCGCGCGTGGCCGAGGCGCTGCGGCCGCTCCTCGGCGAGCCCCCGGACATAGACTCACGCGCGTGTCCCGCTTCCACGAGCCCCAGCACCCGGACTTCCAGGCGCCTGAACGCCTCGCTCGGCTTCGACCGGCGGCTGTGGCCGCAGGACGTCGCGCAGTCGCGCGCGCACGCCGCGATGCTCGCCGGCACGGGGATCATCGGCGGGGCGGACCGCGACGCGCTGCTCGCGGGCCTCGACGCGGTCGCCGAGCGAGCTGGCGGCGGGACGCTTCCCGTTCGCTGCCCGACGACGAGGACATCCACATGGCGATCGAGCGGCGCCTGACGGAGATCGCCGGGCCGGTCGGCGGCAAGCTTCACACCGCCCGCTCGCGCAACGACCAGGTCGTCACCGACCTCGCGATGTTCACTGCGCGAGCGCGCCGAGCGTCGCCGCGCGCGGCGATCGCCGCGCTGATGGCGACGCTGCTCGAGCGCGCCGAGGAGCACGCCGACTGGCCGATGCCCGGCTACACCCACCTGCAGCGCGCCCAGCCGGTCTACCTCGGCCACCACCTGCTCGCCTACTTCTGGATGCTCGCGCGCGACCGCGCCCGGTTCGCCTACGCCGAGCGGGAGGCGTCGACGGATGCCGCTCGGCGCCGGGGCGCTCGCGGGAGTGAACTTCGACACCGACCGCGGTTTCGTCGCACGCGAGCTCGGCTTCGCCGAGGTCGTCCCGAACTCGATCGACGCGGTCTCCAGGCCGCGACTTCATCCTCGACTACCTCGGCGCCGCAGCGACCTGCGCGACGCATCTCTCGCGCCTCGGCGCCGAGCTGGTGCTGTGGTCGAGCAGCGAGTTCGGCTTCTGCGAGCTCTCCGACGCGTGGAGCTCGGGCTCCTCGATCATGCCCCAGAAGAAGAACCCCGACGCGGCCGAGCTGCTGCGCGCGAAAGGCGCCGCGGGTCGTCGCGCACCTTGCGGCGCTGCACGGCGTGATCCACGCGCTTCCGCTGACCTACAACAAGGACCTGCAGGAGGACAAGGAGCACCTGTTCGACGCCGTCGACACGATCGAGCTGACGCCTCGCGGCCGCGCACGGGCATGCTCGCAGGCGTCGCGCTTCGACCGCGAGCGCGTATGGCAGGAGGCCGCAGCGGACGAGATGATCGCGGCGACCGACGTCGCCGACCTGCTGGTCCGCCTTGGCATGCCGTTCCGCGAGGCGCACGGCGTCGTCGCCGGGCTGGTGCGCGCCGCGGTTGACGCCGGCGGCCGCTCTCCGAGCTGAGCGCCGCCGAGCTCGCCGCCCAGAGCCCGCGTCCTGGCTGCACACGAGCGGGAGTTCGCGCGGTGCTCGAGAGCTCCTCGTGGCTGGAGTCGAAGGTCTCCGAGGGCGGCACCTCCTCGGCGCCTGCGCGAGCAGCTCGAGCTCGCCCGGAGCGTGCTCGATGGCGCCGCTGCCGGCTGAGTTCTACGTCGGCCCGTGCTAGAGGTCGCGCGGGAGCTGATCGGCTGCACCGTGCGTCCACGGCGAGACCGCCGGCGTGATCGTCGAGACCGAGGCCTACCACGACAGCGAGCCTGCCTGTCACGCATTCATCGGCCTGACGCCGCGTACCGCCGACGCTGTTCGGCGCGCCGGGGAGCGCCTACGTCTACCGCTCCTACGGCATCCACGCGCTGCTGAACGCCGTCTGCGAGCCCGAGGGCGTCGGCGCGGCCGTGCTGATCCGCGCGCTCGAGCCGCGTCGACGGGGATCGAGCTGATGCGCCGCCGGCGAGCGCGGCGGGAGCGGCTGCGCGGAAGGACCTCTGCTCCGGGCCCGGCAAGCTGACGCAGGCCCTCGGCGATCGAGCTGCGACCCAACGGCGGCCTCGCTGACCGACGGCCCGATCACGGATCGCGGGCGCGGCGGGCGAACCCTGGCGACGGCTGGAGATCCTCGCGGGACCGCGGATCGGGATCAGCACGCGCCGTCGAGCTGCCCTGGCGCTTCTGGGCCGCCGGCGACCCGCACGTCTCGGCGCGGCTCTAGCCGCCTGCGCTGACGCGCCACCCGTCGGGGCGATGGCGAGCTCGGCGGGCGCTCGGTGTCAGATGAGGCCGGTGGCGTCCCGGCCGAGGGCGGAGGGGGTGGGGGCGCTGCGGCGCTTCGTCGGCTCGGGGTGGCCGGCGCAGGTCGGCGTGTTCGCTGCCTCCCGTCGCGCCGCCGCTCGTCGGTGCCGAGCTGCTTCCTTTGCCGGGCTGCTGGGAGCCGGTGTCCCCGCCTGAGGAGCTCGGGTCGCAGTGGTCGTTTCCCCGCCTTCGCCCGTGCCTTCGCCGCTGGAGCCGCTTCGCCTCCCTTGTGTTTGCTCGCCGCGTGTTCGGCGCCGCGCCTTGTCGATCGAGATGGCCGACGTCATGAAGTCATGCCAGATCAGCGCCGGGAACGTGCCGCCGAGCACCGGGCCGCTGTTGAAGTCCGTCGTCATCGGGATCAGCTTGTTCGGGTAGCCGACCCATACGGCGACCGTGTACTTGGAGTCCCAGCCGACGAACCAGGCGTCGCCGTAGTTGGAGGTCGTGCCGGTCTTGCCGGCCGCGAACTGGCCGATCGCCGCAGCCCGGCCGGTGCCGTACTGGATCACCGTTTCGAGCATCGAGGTCTCCGTCTGCGCCGACCGAGGCCGGCAGGACGCGTTTCACCTTGACGCGGTTGACGTCGCGGTGGGAGCCGTCCGGGAGTGTCTGTCTACCCGCATCCACTTCCTGGATTCCCACGGGCTGCCCGCCGACGGCCATCGAGCCGCTGACCCGCTCGCCGTCGTGGGCGATCGTCTCGTAGGCGTGGGCCATGTCCAGCGGGGTGACCCCCACGGTCAGACCGCCGATGGTCATCGCGGGGTTGGTCGAGAGGGGCGTCGTGATGCCCATCCGGTGGGCCAGCCGGGCGATCTTGGCGGTCCCCACTTTGAGGCCGACTTCGGCGTAGATCGAGTTGTCCGAGAAGGCGGTCGCGCCGGTCAGGGTGTTCGAGCCCGAGTAGGCGCCTTCGTCGTTGTGGACGACGAACTTTTCGGTGCCGTCGCCGTATGGGGCACGATGAAGGTCTTCTCCTTCGAGGTCCAGACCGAGTTCGGGCGAGATCCCGTCTTCGAGCGCCGCCGCGAGGTCGAAGGCCTTGAACGAGGAGCCCGGCTGGCGCTCGCCCTCGGTTGCCAGGTTGAAGGGGCTTTCGTTGTAGCTGCGCCCGCCGACCATCGCGCGGACCTCGCCGGTCGAGTTTTCGATCGCTACGAGCGAGGCTGTCGGGCCACCCGGGTACGCCAGGTAGTTGTTGACGGCCTGTTCGGCCGCGCGCTGCAGCTCGAGGTCGAGCGTCGTGCTGATCTTCAGGCCGCCGTCAAAGGCGCGCGGTGCGCCGTAGCGTTCGATGACCTGCTGCTGAACCCAGCTCGTGAAGTAGCCGGCGTCGACGCCTTCGACCGTCTGCTCCTGGGGCGCCTGGACCTCGTGCGGGGTGGGCAGCGCCTGCTTGATGCTTTCTTCGTAGACGGGCGGGTGAGGTAGCCCTGGTCGAGCATCTGCGCAGCACGAGGTCGCGCCGTTCGCTTCGCCGCCAGCGGGTGGTAGGCCGGGTCGTAGTCGGTCGGCGACTGGATGATCCCGGCCAGCAGCGCCGCCTCCCACGGCGTGCAGCTCTTCGACGCACAGCTTGTGTCCGGGCATGCCGCAGCCGACGTGGTTGACGTCGTGGCCGAAGTAGGTCTCGCGCGGCGGCCTCGATCCCGTAGGCGCCGTTGCCGAAGTAGATCGTGTTCAGGTACGCCGTGATGATCTTTTCCTTGGACCACTTGTGCGAGAGCTGGTAGGCCAGCGCGGCCTCCCTGAGCTTCTCGAAGATCGTGCGGTGCGACTGGGCCTGCAGCGCGTTCTTGATGAACTGCTGCTCGATCGTCGAGGCGCCCTGGACGTTGCCTTTGTGACGGACGTCCTCGACGAACGCGCGCGCGATGCCGCGGATGTCGATGCCGCTGTTGGTCTCGAAGCGCTTGTCCTCGATCGAGATCACCGCCTCCTTGACGATCGGCGGGATCTGGTCCGGGCGTGACGATCACCCGGTTCTGCTGGCTGAGCACGCCGATCGGGTGGCCGAGATCGTCGAGCAGGGTCGAGCTCTGCGCGTCCTTGAACTGCGAGAAGTGCGTCAGCGACGGCAGGTCGGAGGCGATCGACACGAACATCCCGAACACGAACGAGACGAGACCCAGCAGCAGCACGGCGAACAGGATCGCCAGCGAACCGCAGCCGCTTCAGGCGCGGCTTGGCGGCGCGGGCGCCGGTCGCGGGGGGTATGTCGGGGCGACGTCATCGCTCATCGGCAGCTGCGGCAGTGAGGGCCCGGAGGCGTCCGGAAGGCACGGTCTCCGAGGGCGCGGGCCGCGGTGCTGCGCGGCACGATGGGACCCTCCGCGACCGGCGAGAGTCTAGCATTGCCACCCCATGCCAAACGACCACCAACGCGGCCGCCGAGCGAAGCCGCCCGGCTGGCCCGCGACGCGGTCGACTGCCTGCCCGCGGGGGCGCTTGCGGAGAAGCTCGCGATGGCCGCGCGCGGAGGGCCGCCCGCTGCGGGTCAAGCTGGGGATCGACCCGACGGCGCCCGACATCCACCTCGGCCACGCGGTCGTGCTGCGCAAGCTGCGCGAGTTCCAGGACGCCGGGCACCGCGTCGTGCTGATCATCGGCGACTACACCGCCCGCGTCGGGGATCCCTCGGGACGCTCGAGCCTGCGCCCGATGCTCAGCGCCGAGGAGATCGACGCCAACGCCGCGACCTTCCAGGAGCAGGCGCTGCAAGATCCTCGACGCCGACCCGGAGCGCCTGGAGGTGCGCCGCAACAGCGAGTGGCTGGACATGCCGATGGTCGAGCTGCTCGGCCTCGTGCGCACGACGACCGTCGGCGCAGCTGCTCGAGCGCGACGACTTCGCCAAACGCTGGTCGGCGCAGCGAGCCGATCTCGATGCTCGAGCTGCTCTACCCGCTGCTGCAGGGCTATGACTCGGTGGCGATGCGCGCCGACGTCGAGCTCGGCGGCACCGACCAGAAGTTCAACCTTCTGCTCGGGCGCGACATCCAGCGCGCCTACGGCCAGCCCGAGCAGGCGATCCTGACGATGCCGATCCTGGTCGGGCACCGACGGGCACCGCAAGATGTCCAAGTCGCTGGGCAACCAGATCGGCGTCACCGACCCGCCGCAGGAGATGTACGGCAAGACGATGGCGATCCCCGACGAGGCGATGGCCGAGTACTCAGGCTGCTGCTCGGCCGGGAGCTCGCGGCCCCGGGCGACCTCGTCGCCGCGCGATGCCAAGCGCGCGCTCGCGCGCGAGACTGGTCGCCTGGCTGTCACTCCGAGGACGCAGGCGCCGGCGGCAGAAGCGCACTTCGATCGCGTGTTCGTCGCCGCGCGAGGCGCCCGAGGAGATCGAGGAGGCGCGTCTTCAGCGCCGCACGACGGCGTCGTCCACCTGCCCGGCCTGATCGCGGAGAGTTCGGCGTCTCGCGCTCGGAGGCCCGCCGGCTGATCGACCAGGGCGGCGTGTGCGCTGGACGACGAGCCGCTGCAGGCGGGCGAGCACGACGTCGCCGGCCGAGCGCGCTCGACGGGCCGGTCCTGCAGGTCGGGCAAGCGGCGCTTCCGGCGCCTGCGCGCAGGCTGACCGCACGCCGCGCTCGAGATCGCGCTATACTCCCCGGTCGGCCCGCAGGCGCCCCTGGGCGCGGGTCGGATCGGTCTCCTCCAGAAGGAACCCCTTTCGGTGAGGCACGGCGGTCTTTGAAAACTCAACAGCATGCGCATCTACGATCGGATTCGGATCGTGGTGTGCGTCCAGGTTCGACCCGCCGACGGGAGCGCTTCGTGCGCTCTCGAGCGGCGGTACAAGAGTCAAGTAGATAGAAGTACCCCGTCATGGTTCGAGACCACGGTGTATAGGTTCCATCCAGTCGGGCCTTCGAGTCTCCCAACCCATGACAGCTTTTCGTGAAGTTCTTCACGGAGAGTTTGATCCTGGCTCAGGACGAACGCTGGCGGCGTGCTTAACACATGCAAGTGGAGCGACGAACCAGGGCTTGCCCTGGGGCAGAGCCGCGAACGGGTGAGTAACACGTGGGTTACCTGCCTCGATGACCGGGACAACCCGAGGAAACTCGGGCTAATACCGGATGTGCCCGCAAGGGGAAAGGAAGCTTCGGCCTCCGCATCGAGATGGGCCCGCGGCCCATTAGCTTGTTGGTGAGGTAACGGCTCACCAAGGCTTCGATGGGTAGCTGGTCTGAGAGGACGATCAGCCACACTGGGACTGAGACACGGCCCAGACTCCTACGGGAGGCAGCAGTGGGGAATCTTGCGCAATGCGCGAAAGCGTGACGCAGCAACGCCGCGTGGGGGAAGAAGGCTTTCGGGTTGTAAACCCCTTTCAGTTGGGACGAAGCTTCGCCGGTGAATAGCCGGCCGGAGTGACGGTACCTTCACAAGAAGCACCGGCTAACTACGTGCCAGCAGCCGCGGTAATACGTAGGGTGCAAGCGTTGTCCGGAATTATTGGGCGTAAAGAGCGTGTAGGCGGCCCGATTAGTCCGCTGTGAAAGTCCAGGGCTCAACCCTGGAATGCCGGTGGATACTGTCGGGCTAGAGTCCGGAAGGGGCGAGTGGAATTCCTGGTGTAGCGGTGAAATGCGCAGATATCAGGAGGAACACCAATGGCGAAGGCAGCTCGCTGGGACGTGACTGACGCTGAGACGCGAAAGCGTGGGGAGCAAACAGGATTAGATACCCTGGTAGTCCACGCTGTAAACGATGGCAACTAGATGTGGGGGGTGTCGACTCCCCCCGTGTCGAAGCTAACGCATTAAGTTGCCCGCCTGGGGAGTACGGCCGCAAGGCTAAAACTCAAAGGAATTGACGGGGGCCCGCACAAGCAGCGGAGCATGTGGTTTAATTCGACGCGACGCGAAGAACCTTACCTGGGCTTGACATGTGAGTGACCGGCGTGGAAACACGTCTTCCCTTCGGGGCACTTTCACAGGTGGTGCATGGCTGTCGTCAGCTCGTGTCGTGAGATGTTGGGTTAAGTCCCGCAACGAGCGCAACCCCCGTCGCATGTTGCCAGCATTTAGTTGGGGACTCATGCGAGACTGCCGGTGACAAACCGGAGGAAGGTGGGGATGACGTCAAGTCCTCATGCCCCTTATGTCCAGGGCTACACACGTGCTACATTGGCGCATACAGAGGGCTGCGATACCGCGAGGTGGAGCGAATCCCTTAAAGTGCGTCTCGGTTCGGATTGCAGGCTGAAATTCGCCTGCATGAAGGCGGAGTTGCTAGTAATCGCGGATCAGCATTGCCGCGGTGAATACGTTCCCGGGCCTTGTACACACCGCCCGTCACACCACGGGAGTGAGCAACACCCGAAGCCGGTGGCCTAACCCGCAAGGGAGGGAGCCGTCGAAGGTGGGGCTCGTGACTGGGGTGAAGTCGTAACAAGGTAGCCGTAGCGGAAGCTGCGGCTGGATCACCTCCTTTCTAGGGAGCACCTAACGGTGCCCCGGTCCGGATGCCCGTAGCGAGGTCCGCGGTCCCGCCGAGCCCTAGCGTGGCCGGCGATGTCCGAGCGGATCGGGCCTAGCATGTCGACCGAACCTGGCTGGACGGCCGCCGCGATGCCGGCTCCCTCACTACTTGGGGAGCCGGCGAGCGATGGCCACAAACGACCCCAGCATGCTGTTGAGTTTTGAGAGACCGGCGTCCGCCGGCGCGTCGCGTGGACACGCCTTCAGTGACGTGACCGAAGTACGCGGTGACCGGCCGGCGTATACGCCTCTCCACGGTCCTTGAAAACTGCACAGAAGCCACATCAGCCGCCATCGATAAGCGGCGGCTGAAAACGGGTATCACCGGGCCCTGCAAGACGGAAGTCGCTCCGCAAGGAGCATCAAGTCTGCGTTGGGCCAGATCACCGTCAAGATAGTAAGGGCACATGGTGGATGCCTTGGCACCAAGAGTCGATGAAGGGCGTGAACGGCTGCGATAAGCCACGGTTAGGCGCTGAATAGCCTTTGACCCGTGGATTCCCGAATGGGGAAACCCAGCGCTGGTAATGCGGCGTTATCCCCGGTTGAACACATAGACCGGGGGAAGACAAGCGGGGGAAGTGAAACATCTCAGTACCCCGAGGAAAGTAAATCAAAAGAGACTCCCTGAGTAGTGGCGAGCGAAAAGGGATCAGCCCAAACCTGGCAGTTGTAAGCGGACATGCGTTGTCTGTCAGGGGTTGTAGGGCGCTTGTTCCGAGCCGTGTCCGGCTCGGCAGGAGTTACAAAATCATGTGGTAGTCGAAGCGCGTGGAACCGCGCACCATAGAGGGCAATCGTCCCGTAGACGAAACTGCATGGTCTCCTGTCAAGCGTTCCTGAGTAAGTCCGCGCCCGTGAAACGCGGACTGAACCTGGGGGGACCACCCTCCAAGGCTAAGTACTCCTTGGTGACCGATAGCGGACTAGTACCGTGAGGGAAAGGTGAAAAGTACCCCGGAAGGGGAGTGAAATAGTACCTGAAACCGCGTGCCTACAAGCGGTGGGAGCAGGCTTGTCCTGTGACCGCGTGCTTTTTGCATAACGAGCCGGCGAGTTACTCGTCTGCGGCAAGGTTAAGCGATGAGCGGAGCCGTAGCGAAAGCGAGTCCTAATAGGGCGACATAGTCGTAGGCGGTATACCCGAAACTGAGCGAGCTACCCATGGGCAGGCTGAAGCGGGGGTAAGACCTCGTGGAGGGCCGAACCGACCTAGGTTGAAAACTGGGCGGATGACCTGTGGGTCGGAGTGAAAGGCTAATCAAGCTCAGTGATATCTGGTTCTCTCCGAAATATATTTAGGTATAGCCTCGGATAAATTGCGTATTGGCCGTAGAGCACTGTTTGGACTAGGGGCCCTACCAGGTTACCGACTTCAGGCAAACTCCGAAGACCAATCACGTTTACTCCGGGAGTCAGTTGCTGGGGGATAAACTTCAGCGTCAAAAGGGAAACAGCCCAGACCGCCAGCTAAGGTCCCTAAGTACTAGCTAAGTGGGAAACGATGTTCGAGTGCATAGACAACCAGGAGGTTGGCTTAGAGGCAGCCACCCTTGAAAGAGTGCGTAACAGCTCACTGGTCAAGTGTTCGAGCGCGGACAATGTAACGGGGCTCAAGCTAGTCACCGAAGCTGCGGGTGCGTGAGATCTTCGGATCGATCGCGCGGTAGGAGAGCGTTCCCATGCCAGTAAAGCGGCGGCGTAAGCCAGCCGTGGAGGCATGGGAAGTGAGAATGCCGGCATAAGTAACGAAAGAGGGGTGAGAATCCCCTCCACCGATTGCCCAAGGATTCCTGAGTAAAGTTCGTCTGCTCAGGGTTAGTCGGGACCTAAGGCGAGGCCGAAAGGCGTAGTCGATGGCCAACAGGTTGATATTCCTGTACCACGTCGCTTCCGTTTGACCGATGGGGGGACGAGGAAGGCTAGGGGAACCCAGGCGATGGTAGTCCTGGGGTAAGCATGTAGGGGTGGCCCTATGTTAAATGCGGGGCCGCATAACCTGAGGTGCGATGCCAGCTGGCTTTAAGCCGGCGAGTTCCTGACGCCATACCTCCAAGAAAAGCCTCTAGGGAGGAAGCGCGTGCCCGTACCAAAACCGACACAGGTGGGCAAGTAGAGAATACTAAGGTGATCGAGATAACCCTCGTTAAGGAACTCGGCAAAATCGCCCCGTAACTTCGGGATAAGGGGCGCCCCAGTAAGGTGAAACTCCTCGCGAGTGGAGCCTGAGAGGGCCGCAGTGAATTGGCTGAAGCGACTGTTTACCAAAAACACAGGTCTCTGCTAAGTCGAAAGACGACGTATAGGGGCTGACGCCTGCCCGGTGCCGGAAGGTTACGTGGAGTTGTTAGGGCTTGACCCGAAGCAGCGAAGCTAAGCCCCGGTAAACGGCGGCCGTAACTATAACGGTCCTAAGGTGAAGTAATAGCTGCCTTAGTAAAACCTGGCTATATGCTGGAAACTCCGAGCATCCGGCGCTACTGGTCTTCATGACCAGTGAAAATGCGACGGGTGCGGACAATCAGCAGGGAAGTCGCCCAGAAGTTGGGTTGACCCCTCAGAGACCACACGCCAGGGCCCATTTTTGGTGGGCAAGATATGGTCCGGTCTGCATGGCGACATGAGAGGTCGACAGAAATGATCGGCCCGCTGAGACGCAGTTCTGGTTTCAGTCAATCTCAGGTGTGCAGATGGAAGCCTGGGAAGTAACAGACACAAGCGAAATTCCTTGTCGGGTAAGTTCCGACCTGCACGAATGGCGTAACGACTTCAGCGCTGTCTCAACGAGGAGCTCGGTGAAATTGCAGTCTCGGTGAAGATGCCGAGTACCCGCGGCTAGACGGAAAGACCCCGTGAACCTTTACTACAACTTGGTATTGGAGTTCGGTGCATTTCGCTCAGGATAGGTGGGAGGCTTTGAAGCACTGGTTGCGGCCAGTGTGGAGCCAACCTTGAGATACCACCCTTGGTGTATTGGATTTCTAACAGCGCGCCGTGAATCCGGGCGCTGGACAGTTCCAGGCGGGTAGTTTGACTGGGGCGGTCGCCTCCTAAAATGTAACGGAGGCGCACAAAGGTTCCCTCATCACGGTTGGAAATCGTGTGTAGAGCGTAAAGGTAGTAAGGGAGCTTGACTGCGAGACTGACAAGTCGAGCAGGTGCGAAAGCAGGTCTTAGTGATCCGGCGGTAGCAAGTGGAAGTGCCGTCGCTCAACGGATAAAAGGTACTCCGGGGATAACAGGCTTATCGGGCCCAAGAGTCCACATCGACGGCCCGGTTTGGCACCTCGATGTCGGCTCGTCGCATCCTGGGGGTGGAGTTGCTCCCAAGGGTTGGGCTGTTCGCCCATTAAAGCGGTACGCGAGCTGGGTTCAGAACGTCGTGAGACAGTAAGTTAACCGTTGCTGTCTATAAATTCGGCTATATGCTGGAAACTCCGAGTATCCTGCACTACGAGTTCCGTCCTAACGGGGCGGTACCGTGAAAATGTGTCAGGTGCGGACAATCAGCAGGAAAGGCTGGATAGCTACATCTCGGGCTTTGTAGATGGCGAGGGCTGCTTTGCAGTCGCCGTCAACCGCAATCCGACCTGCCGTACAGGGTTTCAACTTGTCCCTGAGTTTCATGTCAGCCAGAACGGTGACAGGAGCCAGGTCCTCGAGTTGATACGCGAACGGTTTGACGGAGCGGGCTACATCAAGTCCAACGGAAGGAAGGATCGTGCATTGGTATACGTCGTGCGGAAGCGCGGCGACCTACTGGAGCACGTGATTCCCTTCTTCGAGCGGTCGCCTCTCTTGTCCTCGAAGCAACGGGACTTTGAGAAGTTTGCGGCGATCGTAAGAGCGATGGCAGAAGGTCGTCATCGCACGTCGGGGGGATTCTCCCGGCTTCTAGATGAGGCGCTGTCAATGAATGGCGGCGGTCGATTCAGGAGCGTGCGATGGAGTGATGTCATCGGTAGCGATCCAGAATCCTCAGAGACTATATGCCGAACATCGGAGAGTGATGACTCCGTAAAGATATAGTCCGAGCTGCATGGCGACATGCAGAGCCAGGCAGAAATGACCTGGCCCGCAGCGTCCAATACGGGGCGATGCGGTAACAAAACTGTCGGTCCCTATCTGCCGTGGGCGTTGGAGAGTTGAGAGGATTTGTCCCTAGTACGAGAGGACCGGGATGAACGCACCTCTGGTGTATCTGTTGTCCTGCCAAGGGCATAGCAGGCTAGCTACGTGTGGATCGGATAACCGCTGAAAGCATCTAAGCGGGAAACCGGCCTCAAGATGAACTCTCCCATCCCCTCGAGGGAGTAAGACCCCTGGTAGACCACCAGGTTGATAGGCCGGATCTGGAAGGACGGCAACGTCTGAAGGAGACCGGTACTAATGGGTCGAGGGCTTGACGGATTTTTTGATACTCGTTGTGGCGCTGTGCAGTTTTGAAGGACTGCGGAGGGCGTGGTCTCTCACCACTTTCCGGTGGTTTTAGCGAGAGGGAAACACCTCTTCCCATTCCGAACAGAGTAGTTAAGCCTCTCAGCGCCGATGGTACTTGGCCCGCAAGGGCCTGGGAGAGTAGGACGCCGCCGGTTTTTTCTAGAAGACATGGGGTCGCCGAAAGGCGGCCCTTCGTCGTTCTCAGAACCTTTTTCAGGCGCGTGTGGTGTGCGCTGCGGCCACGCCGCTGTGCTTGTAGGAGACGCTCAACTGGGCGCTCCTACGCCTAGCCGGCGGCGCCGCGATCGGGCAGACGCACACCTGCGTGCGCGCCGGTGACTCGCCGTGACGCCGCGGGATGGCGCGCCCGCGCAACGGCGCTCGGTGCGGATGGTTCGCCGCAAGCCGCCCGGCCTGGTCGTCGACCTCCCAGTCGACCCCATAGTCGTCCTCGAGCAGCAGGAACGAGCGGGTGAGGCGAAGGGCACCGAGCGCGCGCTGCCCAAGCGTTGATGGTCTCGCAGAAGAGAACATGTGTTCGTAAGATAGGTTTGCCTCCGGACGGAACCGAAGCGAACGGGTGTACGCATCGGCGCGGCGCGCGGGAAATGGCTCTACAGAGCGCATGGAGGGCGTTTGGACTGCAACGGAAGTTGCACGATCGGCCGGTTGTCGCTGCGGCTGTGTGCGAACACGCTCGTTGCAGGGCGTTGGCGCGGCGGCTAGAACTCCACAGAGCAGATGACTGTTACGCTAGCCATGCGCTCCAACCGGACACCCATCGTGGGGGCTCGGCGCCGCGCACCGCTCATGGAGAAGTTCGTCATCGAAGGCGGCGTCCCGCTGTCCGGCACGATGGTTCCCGCCGGGAACAAGAACGGGGCTCTGCCGATACTCGCCTCCAGCGTCCTCACAGAGGATGAGGTGATCGTGCGCAACGTTCCGCGCATTCGCGACGTCGAGGCGATGCTGCAGATCCTGACGGCGATCGGTGTGGACGTCCGCTGGCGTGGCCCCAACGAGGTGGCGCTGTGCGCCGGCCAACGTGCACGAGGTCGAGATCGAGCGCGAGCTGGCGGAGCTGATCAGGGCCTCCTTCCTGCTTGCGGGCCCGCTGCTGGCGCGCTTCCTCCGCGCGGTGATGCCGCCGCCGGGCGGAGACGTGATCGGCCGCCGCCGCCTTGACCCGCACCTGGACGCCTTCCGCGCGATGGGCGCGGTGGCGGAATGCGGACGGGAGATCGTGCTGAGCGCGCCCAACGGGCTGCGCCCGACGGACGTGTTCATGGACGAGCCATCGGTGATGGCCACGGAGAACGCGCTGATGGCGGCGGCGCTCACGCCGGGCACCACCGTGATCGGCAACGCGGCGTGCGAGCCGCACGTGCAGGATCTGGCGCGCATGCTGGTGAAGATGGGCGCGGACATCCAGGGCATCGGCTCCAACCTGATCACGGTCAACGGCGCGGAGCGCCTGCACGGTTGTGAGCACAGCGTCGCGCCGGACCACATCGAGATCGGAAGTTTCATGGCGCTGGCCGGTGTGACCGGCGGCGAGCTGCGCATCAAGGACACCGTGCCGGGCGATCTGCGCATGATCCGCCTGGTGTTCGAGCGCGTCGGCCTGCACTCGGAACTGGACGGCAACGACGTGATCGTGCCCGGCGGGCAGGACCTGGTGGTGCAGGCTGACGTGGGCGAGTACAAGAGCAAGATCCAGGACGGCCCGTGGCCGGCTTTCCCGGCCGATCTCACCTCGATCGCGGTGGCGCTGGCCACCCAGGCGAGGGCTCGATCCTGGTGCACGAGTGGATGTTCGAGAACCGGCTGGTGTTCACCGACAAGCTGATCCTTATGGGCGCCGACATCGTGATGTGCGATCCGCACCGAGCGATCATCACCGGCCCCCGACGTCTTCGCGGCGAGCGGGTGGAGTCGCCGGACATCCGTGCCGGCATGGCGATGCTCTTGGCAGCGCTGTGCGCGGAGGGGCGCAGCGAGATAGGCAACATCCGTCAGATCGACCGTGGCTATGAGCGCATCGACGAGCGCCTGCGCGAGCTGGGCGCCCGCATCGAGCGCGTGGCCACGGAGCCCGTACACGCATAATCTCGGGTCGAGGTTCTGATGATCCACCCGATCCCCAGCGGCACGCGCGACGTGCTCCCCGACGAGACGCACGAGGTGCGTCGCATCACGGACACCCTGAGGGGGGTGTTCGAGGGACACCAATACGGCGAGGTTTACACGCCGGCGCTGGAGTACGAGTCGGTGCTGGCGCGCGCGGACATGGCCGAAGCTCGGCCTGCCTACCGCGTGTTCGACGAGTCGGGCGCGGTGCTGGTGCTGCGCTCGGACATGACCGTGCCGATCGCGCGCGTGGTGGCCACCCGCTACGCGGCCAGCGAGCCGCCGCTGCGCTTCTGCTATTTCGCCCACTGTTATCGCGGCGTGCGCCCGCAGCGTGGGCTGCCGCGCGAGATGCTGCAGGCGGGGATCGAGCTGATCGGGGCGCACGCCCCGCAGGGCACCGCCGAGGCGCTGACCGTGCTGTGCCACGCGCTGGACGCCACCGGCCTGAAGGACTACCGCATCGGCTTGGGCGACGCCTCGCTGTTCCCTGCGCTGATGGCCAGCTTGAACGTGCCCGCTGAGATCCGCCCAGGGTCTGCTGCAGGCGTTGGTGATGCGCGACTTCGTCGGCCTGGGCGAGACGCTGGCCGGCGCGGGACTGTCGGCCGAGGCCGCCCAGCTGCTGCTGGAGGTGCCTCAGCGCCGTGGCGGCCCGGAGATCCTCACCGGCGCCCCCGGCCCCGCCGAGGAGGCGGTCACGGGCCTGCGCCGCGTGCACGAGCTGCTGGACTCCGACGTGGCGGCACGCGTGATCTTCGATCTCGGCCTGATCCGCAACATCGGCTACTACACCGGCGCCATCTTCGAGGTCTACGACCCGGCCGTCGGCGCCCCGATCGGCGGCGGCGGACGCTATGACGAGCTGCTGGGGCGCTTCGGTCGCAGCCTGCCCGCCGTCGGCTTCGCGCTCGAGGTGGAAAGCCTGCACAAGGCGCTGGCCGGCGAGGAGCGCGGCACCGGTGCGCTCTCAGCTCAAGGCGAGGGCGCGACATGAGCACCATCAACGGACTCACCATCGCCGTTCCCCGCGGCGCGCTGTTCAAGGGCACGCTCGAGCTGCTGGGCGCGCTCGGCCTGGACACGCAGGAGCTGCGCGCCAACGACCGCAAGCTGCTGTTCGAGGACATGGGCGTGATCACCATGCGCCCGTCCGACGTGCCCACCTATGTGGAGGCCGGCGCGGCCGACATCGGCGTGACCGGCAAGGACGTGCTGCTGGAGCAGGCCGCCACGCACCCGGGCGAGGGCGGGCGCGAGGTGTATGAGCTGCTGGACCTCGGCTTTGGGCGCTGCGCGATGGTGCTGGCCAGCAAGGCCGGGCCGGACCCCGCGCCGGAGGCGCTGCGCCGCCTGGGCGTGATGCGCGTGGCCACCAAGTACCCGAAGATCGCCGCCCGCCACCTGGAGGAGACCGGCCGCCAGGCGGAGATCGTGGAGGTCAAGGGCTCGGTCGAGCTCGCGCCGCTGACCGGCATGGTGGACGCGATCGTCGACCTCACCGCCACCGGCACCACGCTGCGCGAGAACAACCTGGTGGTGCGCGAGGAGATCCTGGTGTGCACCGCGCGCCTGATCGCCAACCCCGTATCGCACAAGCTGAAGGCCGGCGCCATCGACGAGTTGCTGGGGCGGCTGCGCAGCATGCCCCTCGGCGACGCCTGAGCATGCAGCTGGAGCGTCTCGACGCAGCCGCGCTGGGGCGCCTCGGCGGCGTGCGTGGAGCTGCCGCTCACATCCGCACGCTGGTGCAGGGCGGCGAGTCGGTGGCGGCGGACGTGCGCGCGATCGTGGACGACGTGCGCCAGCACGGCGACGAGGCCGTACTGCGCTATACGCGCCTGCACGACACCGCCGGCGCCGAGCCGCGGGCGCTGCGGGTCGGCGAGCAGGAGCTGGATGAGGCGATCACGCAGCTGCCGCTGGAGCTGGTGGCCGGCCTGCAGGTCACGATCGCCAACGTGGCGCTGGTGGCCGAGGCTGGCGTCAACCACGATCGTGCGGTGGAGCTGCCCCAGGGTCATCGTGTGCTGCTGCGCGAGGTGCCCTGTGGGTTCTGCCGCGGTGTACGTGCCGGGGGGGCGTGCCCCGTACCCCAGCACGGTGGTCATGGGCGTGGTCACCGCCCGCTCCGCTGGCGTGATCGACGTGGCCGTGTGCGCTCCGCCCGGCCCCGACGGGCAGATCGATCCGGTGATCCTGGGCGCCTGCCGGCTGTGCGGGGTGGAACGCGTGTACCGCATGGGCGGGGCGCAGGCGATCGCCGCGCTGGCCCACGGCACCGAGTCGGTGGAGCGCGTGGACGTGATCGTGGGCCCGGGCAACCTGTATGTGCAGGAGGCCAAGAGCCAGTGCTCGGAGGTCGTGGGCATCGACGGCTTCGCCGGGCCCAGCGACCTGCTGGTGGCGCTCGGCGCCAGCGTGGACGAGCGCGAGATCGAGCTGGCGGCGCTGGACATGCTGGCGCAGGCCGAGCACGGAACCGGCAGCCTGGTGGTGGGCGTGTCGGCCAACCCTGCCGTGTGCGACGCGCTGGCCGCGGCGCTACAGCGACTGGTGCTCGAACGCCCCACCGTGGGCGAGGCCGCGTTCGCGATCGCCGAGGTGTCAGACGCGCGGCAGGCGATCGCTTTCGCCAACGCGTTCGCGCCCGAGCACCTGCAGCTGATTGGCGCCGAGGTCGAGGCGCTGGCCGCGGCGGTGAGCGCGGCCGGCTGCGTGTTCGTGGGAGCCGACAGCGCCACCGCGTTCGGCGACTACGTGGCAGGCTCCAACCACGTGCTGCCCGACCGGCGGCGCCGCGCGCTTTGCCTCAACGCTGTCCGCCCGCCACTTCCGCCGCACCATGTCCGAGGTCAGGATCACACCGTCGGCCGCCGCCAAACTGGCGGGCGCCGGCGCACCGATCGCACGCGCGGAGGGATTTACGGTGCACGCCGAATCGATGGAGGCGCGAGTGCGCGAGAATGCACAGCCATGAGCCGCACGGCCACCATCGAGCGCAAGACCGGCGAGACCGACGTCAAGCTCACGCTCACCCTCGACGGCACAGGCGCCGGCACACGCAGCACCGGCGTGGGCTTTCTCGACCACATGCTCGACCTGCTAGCCCGCCACGGCCACATCGACCTCGACGTGGACGTGGCGGCGACCTGCAGACGGGCGCTCACCACACCGCCGAGGACACCGCCATCGTGATCGGGCAGGCGCTCGATCGGGCGCTGGGCGACCGTGTCGGGATCGTGCGCTACGGCGCGGCCACCGTGCCAATGGACGAGGCGCGCGCCAGTTGTGCGCTGGACATCTCCGGGCGTCCGCTACACGCTGTTCGAGGCCGACCTGCCGCCGGGCGCAACCGGCGGCTTCGAGCACGAGCTCACCGAGGAGTTCTTCCGCGCGCTGGCCAACGCGGCCAAGCTCACGCTGCACCTGCGCGTGGAAGCGGGCAGCAACGCCCACCACATGATCGAGGCTGCATTCAAGGCGTTCGCGCGCGCGCTGCGCCAGGCCGTGTCGATCGACCCAGACGAGACGGGAGTGCCCAGCACCAAGGGGACGCTGACCGCATGAGCGCGCTGCTGGAGCAGCCGGTTGAGATCGCGGTGCTGGATTACGGCATGGGTAACCGCCGCTCGGTGGAGAAGGCGCTGGAGCACGTCGGCGCGCGCGCCATCGTCACGCGCGAGCCCAGCGAGCTGCGCGCTGCGGCGGGGCTGATCGTGCCCAGGCGTGGGAGCGTTCCCGCGCGCCATGGAGAACCTCCGCCAGCTGGGCCTGGATGAGCTGATTCGCGAGCGCGTGAACAGCGGCACGCCCGTGCTCGGCATCTGCCTGGGCATGCAGCTGGCGTTCGACTCCTCGCAGGAGCTGGGCGGCGCGCAGGGCCTTGGGATCGTGCCCGGCGAAGTGCGGGCGCTTGAGGCCGGCGAGCTGAAGCTGCCGCACATCGGCTGGAACGAGGTCACGTTCACCAAACCGGATTCGCCGCTGGTGAGCGACCTGCCAGGCAGCTGCGCGTTCTACCACGTGCACAGCTACGCGCCGGTGCCCACCTTCCAGGACGACGTGCTCGGCGTGGCCGACTACGGCCGCCCGTTCGTGAGCGCCGTGCAGCGCGGCTCCTTCTACGGCGTGCAGTTCCACCCTGAGAAGTCCTCTGCGGCCGGGCTGCGGCTGCTGGCCAACTTCGCGCGCGTGTGCGTCGGCCGCTGGAGCCACGGTCGCCGCGGTGAGGCTCTACCCGGCGATAGACATCCTCGGCGGCAACGCCGTGCGCCTTGTCAAGGGCGATTTCGACGCCAAGAAGGTCTACGACGAGGACCCGCTGTACGCCGCGCGCGGCTGGGTTGAAGCCGGCGCGCGAGTACCTGCACGTAGTCGACCTCGACGGAGCGAAGACCGGCCAGCCGGTCAACATCCCGCAGCTCAAGCGCATCGCGGTCGACGGAGGCGTGCCAGTGCAATACGGCGGCGGGCTGCGCAGCGCGGAGGCTGTGACCGCTGCGCTCGACGCAGGCGCCGCACGCGTGATCCTCGGCACCGTGGCCATGTCCGATCCAACGGTCCTGCGCGCGTGCCTGCAAGCACACGGCGCCGAGCGGATCTTCGTAGGCGTGGACGTGCGCGGGGGAGAGGTGGTCACGCACGGGTGGGTGCAGGGCACCAACGTGAAAGCCAGCGTGGCGTTTGACGCGCTGCGTGAGCAGGGCGTGCGCAACTTCATCTTCACCAACGTCGACCACGACGGCATGCTCGACGGCGCCAACCGCCAGGAGGTCACGCAGGTGGCCCGGGCGGTCAAGGACGGCAGCGTGATCATCTCCGGCGGCATCGGCAAGCGCGAGGATCTCCAGCTGATCGCCGATCTGCGCCGGGAGCTGGAACTGGACGCCATCGACGGCGTGATCGTTGGCACCGCGCTGTACGAGCGGCGCTTCACTGTGGCCGAAGGCAAGCGGGCGCTCGCGTAGTCTGTCGCCGCTGGCTAGATCTTGTTGGCCTGGGCGCGGCTGTAGAGCAGCGATAGCAGCGTTTGCTCGGTAGCGATTGGTGGCGCCGTGCTGCCGCTGAGCGCTACCAGTCCGACGACTGTGGGACCGGCAGCAAAAAGCAACGTGTCGATGTGGAGTCCTCCGGAGCGCCCTTCAACGGGTGTGACGGTCCGTACGCTCACGTATGGTCGGCCGCTCGGCAGCGTCGCCGACAGCCGACTGACGCTCGGCGGAGGGGAGCTTTCGACTTCTGGCACGAAACAGCTCTTGCCTCCTGGAGTGCTGAGAGCCGAAACGTACTTTTGCGCAGACGTTTCGTTGGCCATCGCCACGACGTAGGAGAAGGTCTCCCATTTCCGCCCAACAAAGGCCCTCGACAGGATCGGCTGACTGCCTTTGGCACCCGCGCATGATCTGGAATCGTTTTCCTGAGGGGGAATCAGCGCATTTGACCCCGCGACCCTCAATCCCGGCACGTCGGTGCTGCGTAGGTTGACGGTACGCGCAAACGCGAGTACCTGACCCTTGCTGGCGGACGAATGGGAGCTACTTCCACATGCGGCAGCAACCAGGGTTGCGCCGATGGCCAGCGACGTCGCAGCGATCCGATTCATCGAACGGGATCATGCCAGTGGACTGCACAAAGTGCGCACTCATGAAGGGTGCACAGTCGGCAGTTCGGATGGCGCATGCGCCATCCGTGATCCTGTAGGCGTCACACCATCTACGCTGGACCCATGCACTTCAAGCGCGTGATCCCCTGTCTGGACGTGGACGCCGGCCGCGTGGTCAAGGGCGTGGAATTCGTGGACATCCGCGACGCCGGTGACCCGGTGGAGCTGGCTGCTCACTACGACCGTGAGGGCGCTGACGAGCTGGTGTTCCTGGACATCACCGCCACGCACGAGAAGCGCGACACGATCGCCAAGCTGGCGCGCCACACGGTCGATGAGGTGTTCGTGCCGTTCACCATCGGCGGCGGCATCCGCTCGGTGGCTGACGCCCAGGCGGTGCTGGACGCGGGCGCCGACAAGGTGTCGATCAACTCTGCCGCTCTGCAGCGCCCCGAGCTGCTGGACGAGCTGGCCGCCGTGTTCGGCGCCCAGTGCGTGGTGCTGGCCATCGACGCCAAGGCGCGCACCGCTGGGGCCGGTGAGGTTTCCAGTTCAGATTCGGAGTCCGCGGGTGGCTGGGAGGCGTACCTGGCCGGCGGGCGCACGCCCACCGGACGCGACGTGGTGGCCTGGGCGCGCGAGGCGGTGGAGCGCGGCGCGGGGGAGATCCTGCTTACCAGCATGGACCGCGACGGCACAAGCGACGGCTATGACCTGCCGCTCACTACCGCCGTCAGCGACGCGGTGGGCGTTCCCGTAATCGCCTCCGGCGGCGCCGGCGAGCTGGAGCACCTGGTGCAGGCGCTGAATGCCGGTGCCGACGCGGTGCTGTGCGCGTCGATCTTCCACTACGGCCGCCACACCATCGCCGAGGCCAAGGCACATCTGGCCGCCGCCGGAATCCCGGTGCGCGAGCTGTGATGCCATCCACCGCTGTATGAGCACTGGAGCCCAGCCCCGCACAGCACCGTTCACCGCCGCGCAGGTGTTGGAGGAGCTGCCGCAGCTGCCCGCTGGTCGCGAGCTGACCGAGCTGGGTGCGCGCAGAGGGGAGGTGGCGCTGGTGGGCGGTGCTGTGCGCGACATGCTGCTCGGCCGCACGCCACGAGAGCTCGACGTGGTCGTGGACCAAGGCGCACAGGAGCTGGCTCAGGAGTTGGCCGACGTGCTGCAGGTGGGCGGCAAGCCGGCGATCGTCACCGCACACGAGCGCTTTGGCACCGCGGTGCTCTCCTGGCGGGGAGGGCGAGTGGACATAGCCGAGCGCCGCGCCGAGACCTACGAGGCGCCCGGAGCGCTGCCACAGGTCCGCTCTGGCACCGTTGAGGAGGATCTCGCCAGGCGCGACTTCACAGTCAACGCCATTGCCGTCCCGCTCGGGGGTCAGCAGGTCGGGCAGTTGTTGTCCGTGGATCACGCACTCGACGATCTGGCCGCAGGGCTCCTGCGCGTACTGCACGACGCCAGCTTCATCGATGACCCCACACGGCTGCTGCGCCTGGCGCGCTATAGCGCACGACTGCGCTTCCACATCGAGCCACACACGCTGAGTCTGACCCAACAGGCTCTGGCCGCCGGCGCGCTGAACACCGTCTCGCGAGCTCGCATCGGCGCCGAGCTGCGCCTGGCGCTCGGCGAAGCGGACGCCGTGGCGGCCCTGTCTGCGCTGGATGAGCTAGGCGTTCTCGACGCGGTGGAGCCGAGGCTCCAGTTCGACGCAGCGCTGGCCGGTCGTGCGCTCGAGCTGTTGCCCGACGACGGCAGACCCGATCTGCTGCTCCTGGGCTCGCTGCTGACTGCGCTCGCCGCCGGGGGGGATGGCGAGCAGGCCATGTTCGAGTTGCTGGACGGGCTCGAGTTCCCCGCACCGGAGCGCGAGCGCGCGATCCGCACGGCGCTGGGCGCTTCGGCGATCTCTTCACAGCTGGCCGTCGCCCGAAAACCGTCCGAGATCCACGCCGTGCTCAGCACGCATACGCTCGAGGCGGTGGCACTGGGCGCAGCCACGTCCAGCTCCGCAGTGCCCGCCGCGCGCCAGTGGCTTCAGCAATTGCGCTTCGTGCGGCTGGAGATCGGTGGGGAGGACCTGCTGGCGGCCGGGATCCCCAGCGGCCCGGAGATCGGCCGGCGCCTGGCCGGCGTGCTGGCGCTGAAGCTGGACGGGCGCGTGGCGGAGGGCCGCGAGGCCGAGCTGCGGGCGGCGCTGGAGAACTGATGCAGCAACTGGCCGGCGACATTGCAGCAGCGGCAGGGGACATCATGTTCGAGCTTCCGGGCGGCGGCCGCGCCCTGTTCACCACGCGCGCCGCCGGCAATCTGTCGACCGACGCCGGAGTCGACCATCAGCTGGGCCTGCCAGCGGCGCGGTGAGATCTGCGAGCGACTTGGCCTGCGCCAGCTGTGCTCGAGCCGCCAGGTGCACGGCACCATCGTGCACACCGTCAAGAACAACGTGGACGGCACCGGCGGAACGCCGCTGGAGATCGACGCGGACGGGCACGCCACCGCGCTTGCGGCAGTTGGCACGATGGTGCTGGCAGCCGACTGCCTCCCGGTGGTGCTCGGCTGCCACGGCGCGGTGGCCAGCGTTCACGCCGGCTGGCGCGGACTGGCGGCCGGTGTGCTCGAGCAGGGTGTGAAGGCGGTTCGCGCGCTGGATCGCCAAGACGAGATCGTGGCCATCATCGGCCCCGGCGCAGGACCGTGCTGCTACGACGTCGGACCCGAGGTCCACCGCGCGCTGGGCATCGAGCGCGACAGCCCCGGCCCGATCGACCTGCGCGCGATCGCCCGTGAGCGGCTGTTCGGCGCGGGGGTGACGCACGTGCGCGACTTGGACGCGTGCACGATCTGCGACGGGCGCTTCTTCTCATACCGGCGCGAAGGCGAGCGCGCCGGCCGTCAGGCGGGTGTGGCGTGGTTGAGCTAGTCCGCGAACTGCAAGCCGAGCGCGTAGCGGCGAACCTCACGCGCGTCAACGCCGAGATCGCCGCCGCACAGACTCGCAGCCCGCACGCGCATCCCACCGTGGAGATCCTTGCGGCCATCAAGTACGTGGCCTGCGCCGATCTGCCGATCCTGGCCGAGGGGGGTGTGCACCTGGTGGGCGAGAATCGCGCGCAGGATCTGCAGGAGAAGGCCCAGGCGCACGGCGGGCTGTTCGAGTGGGACTTCATCGGACAGCTGCAGAGCAGGCGCGTGCGCACGATCGTGCCGTACGTGCGCCTGATCCACTCGGTGGCATCAGAGTCGGCGCTGCGCGAGCTGGAGCGCCACCGCGAGCTGGCCAGGCCCGGACTGCGCATCCTGATCGAGGTCAACGTGGCCGGCGAGCAGGAGAAGGCCGGCATCGCCCCCGAGCAACTCGACGCGTTCATCGCGCGCTCACCGCTGCCTGTGGCCGGCCTGATGACGATGCCACCGCTGTCCAGCGAGCCCGAGCACAGCCGCCCGTGGTTCAGCGTCCTGCGCCAGCTGGCGCACGAGCGCGGCCTCGAACATCTATCGATGGGCACCTCCCAGGATTACCCCATCGCCGTCGAGGAGGGCGCCACAATCGTGCGAATCGGCACCAAGCTCTATCATTAGAGCCGGTCGTGGGGTGAGCTTTTCCAACAGATTCCGGCAGGGAATCTGGCTTGCCGGGCGAACACGCATCTACAGCTATGGCTTTTCGTGATTCCTGGCACAGCGCGCTCGTGTACTTCGGCCTTGCCGAGGAGTACCACGACGACTTCGAGGAGGAGACCGAGCCGGAGGCCGAGATCGAGGATCGCTACCGCGAGCGGCCCAACGTCCGCCGCCTGCGCCGCCGCCGCGACGAGTACGACGACATCTTCGCCGACGATGACGACGCCGACTCCAGCGCCCGCACCGCGAGAGTCCGCCCAACCACCGTGCTCAAGCCCGTGGGCAACCGCAACGGCGACGTGCGGGTCCACCTGGTGGTCCCCAAGTCCTTCAACGACGCGCAGCAGATCGCCGACAAGTTCAAGGACTCGATCCCCGTCATCCTCAACCTCCAGAGCTCCGACACCGACCTGTCCAAGCGCTTGATCGACTTCGCCTCAGGCCTCACCTACGCGCTCGACGGCGGCATGCAGCGGATCGCCGACAAGGTCTTCATGCTCACCCCGCGCAACGTCGAGATCTCAGCCGAGGAGCGGGCAAGACTCATCGAGAAGGGCTTCTTCAACCAGTCCTGAGGCGCGATAGCCGGCGCCTGGCGGCGTCCTCGATCGCTCGTGTGCAGTAGGCACACTTCGCTCACTGCGTCCTTGCCAGGCTTGGCTCTCACACCTCAGGACGGCGAAGTGGCTGGGATTGTCGTAGTTTGGATACCGATATGAAGATTGGTCTGATCGGTTGCGGGAACATGGCTCGCTCTCTCGCGAGAGGGTGGGGGCAGCCCGTGCTGTGCGCTGACCCGGTACGCGAGCGTGCGCAGGCGCTGGTGGACGAGCTGGGTGGTGAGGTGCTCGGGTCAAACGCCGAGGTGGCGCAAAAGGCCGACCTGGTGGTGCTGTGCCACAAGCCGGCGCAGCTCGACTCGGTGGCGGCGGAAGTGGCGCCGCACGCCAAAGCGGTTGCCTCGATTCTTGCCGCCACGCCACTTGCCGCGCTGCATGCCGCCTATCCGGGCATCCCCGTGTACCGCTTCATCCCGTCGCTGCCGGTGGAGGTGCGCCAGGGCGCGGTGGTGCAGGCGCGCGGCCCCGAGCAGGACACCGCGCTTGACGCGGTGGTGGGCGAGCTGTTCGCCGACCTGGGCACGCTGGTCGTCTTGGAGGACTCGCTGGTGGACGTGGCCATGGGGCTGATGTCGTGCGGGCCGGCATACGTGGCGCTGATCGCCGAGGCGCAAATCGACGCCGGCGTGCGCAAGGGCGTGCCGGCAGCCCAGGGCGCGGAGCTGGTGGTGCAGACCCTGGCCGGCACCGCCGAGCTGCTGCGCCGCCGCGGCTATGACACGGTGGCCGTCCGACGCGAGGTCACCTCGCCGGGCGGGCTCACCGCCCGCGGCCTGGACGCGCTGGAGCGCGGCGGCGTGCGTGCGGCGTTCAGTGATGCGCTCGACGCCGTGCTCGGAGACGGCTGATGGTGCTCGCCAGCGCCCGCACCGATGTTGCCAGTTTCCTGGCCACGCTGATCTACGTGTACATCCTGGTGATCTTCCTGTACATCGTGATCCAGATGCTGTTCTCGGTCGGCATCCGCCCGCCGTACTCGCGCTGGACGGACATCGTGCTGGACTTCCTGCGCGAGGTGTCCGAGCCGTTCCTGCGCATCTTCCGTCGCTTCCTGCCCAGGACCGGAGGACTCGACCTGAGCCCGATGCTCGCGATCCTGACGCTGTATGTGATCAGGGAAGTGGTGGTCCTACGCATCATCGGCGGTTGAGCCGATGCGCCAGATCGGTGCGTTGAAGGGGCGGAGCTCGGCTGCGTGGGCGCTCACCGGCGTGGTGTTGGCGGTCGTGATCGCGATCGACCAGCTGACAAAGCACGCGGTGGAACACTCGATCGTGCCGGGCGAAGAACGCCGCGTGCTGCCCGGCGTGGAGCTCGTCAACACGCGCAACCACGGCGTGGCCTTCGGCCTGCTGCCGGGCAAGCACGATCTGGTGACACTGCTCATAGTGCTGGCGCTGGCGGTGCTGCTGGTGTACTTCGCGCGCCATGCCACCAGGCGCCTGATCTGGCTGCCCACCGGCATGCTGATTGGGGGCGCGCTCGGCAACATCCTCGACCGCGTGCGCGACGGCTCGGTCACCGACTTCATCAAGCTGCCTTTGGGCTGGCCGCCGTTCAACGTGGCCGATGCTTCGATCTCGATCGGGATCGTGGTCCTGTTCGTGCTGATCGACGGCTCGCGCCGCGGCGAGACCAGATGACCGCGAAGCCGCCGTTCACGATCGCCTACCAGGACGAGCACCTGATCGTGGTCGACAAGGACCCCGGTGTGGTGGTCCATCCGGCGCGCGGGCACCACGAGGACACGCTGGCGCAACTGCTCGCGCCGCTGCTCGCCGGCGGCGAGGCCGAGCGCGCTGGCATCGTGCACCGACTCGACCGCGACACCTCCGGGCTGCTCGTGGTGTCACGCTCGGAGGAGGCGCACCGCCGACTGCAGGCGGCGCTGGCCGCGCGCGAGATCGAACGCGAGTACCTGGCGCTCGTGGAGGGGCGCCCGCCCGCACGCAGCGGCACCATCGAGGCGCCGATCGGACGCGATCCGCGCGTTCGCACACGCATGGCCGTGGGCGGATCGGGAGCGCGCGAGGCTCGCACCCACTTCACGCTCGAGCGCTCATTCACCGACACAACGCTCCTGCGCCTGCGCTTGGAGACAGGACGCACCCACCAGATCCGCGTGCACCTGCGCGCCATCGGTCACGCGGTGTGCGGAGACCCCGAATACGGCACACCCGGCCTGCTCGGCCTGGACCGGCAGTTCCTGCACGCCACGCGCCTGGCCTTCGATCACCCGCTCACCGGCGAGCGCGTGGAGGTCGGCTCGTCGCTGCCCGATGACCTGCTCGCAGCCCTGAGCCGCGCCGAACGGGTATCCTGAGCGGTCAATTCGAATCTCTACCCGTGTGGTAATGGATCGCGGCCCTGCCCGGGGCACCTCGCTTCGGGTCCGCTCCACCCGCACGGAACTCAATCGCATAAACACAAAGGGAGTAGCCCGTGGCTGACGTAGGCATTGCGGAGCTGCTGGAGGCCGGCGTTCACTTCGGTCATCAGACGCGCCGCTGGAACCCAAAGATGCGCCGCTTCATTCATGGTGAGCGCAGGCGGCATCTACATCATCGACCTGCTCAAGACCCAGGCATTGCTGGCCCAGGCGCAGGAGTTCGCCGGGACGCTCGCCCACCGCGGCGGCACGGTCCTGTTCGTGGGCACCAAGAAGCAGGCACGCGACACCGTCAAGGACGTCGCCGAGGCGTCCGGCATGCCGTATGTCAACCACCGCTGGCTCGGTGGCCTGTTGACGAACTTCCAGACCATCAGCCAGCGCATCCGCCGGCTGCACGATCTCGAACGCTATCGAGGCCGAGGGCCAGCTGGCGCTGCTGCCCACGCGCGAGCGGATGGCCGCGCTGGCCGATCTCGCCAAGCTGCGGGCGAACCTGGGCGGCGTGAAGAACATGCAGCGCGTGCCCGACGCGATGTTCGTGATCGACCTCAAAACCGAGGAGATCGCGGTCAAAGAGGCCCGGCGGCTGCGGATCCCGATCATCGGTCTGGTCGACACCAACTGCGACCCCGACGGCATCGACTTCGTGGTCCCCGGCAACGACGACGCGATCCGCTCCTGCGCGCTGATCACCCAGGCCATCGGCCAGGTGGTCTCAGAGGGACACAACGTGTTCCGCGCCGAGGAGGAACGCGCCCGCAAGGAGGCCGAAGAGAAAGCCCGCGCCGAGGCCGAAGCGCGCGCCAAGCGCGAGGCCGAGGAACAGGCCAAGCGCGAGGCCGAGGAGCAGGCCAAGAAAGAGGCGGCCGAACGCGAGGCAGCCGCCAGGGCAGCTGCCGCAGCCGCGGCAGCACCCGCACCGGAGGCACCGGCGCCGAGCAGCGAGGCACCGGCCGCGCAGGCAGCACCGACACCCGCACCCGTGGTCGAGGCGCCTGCGCCGGTGCGTCGAGGCGCCTGCACCAGTGGTGGCAGACGCCCGCGCCGGCGTTGAGACACCCGCGCCGGCGGCAGAGGCGCCTGCTCCAGTGGCAGAGCCCCCCGCCGAGGCCGAGTCCCCGGCCGCCGAGGAGCAGACGGCAGCGGCTGCGGACGACAACGAGCAGACGAAAGCGGAGACGAGCGCATCATGAGCACAGTGGAGATCGGAGCGAAAGACGTAAAGGCCCTGCGCGAGCGCACCGGCGCGGGGATGATGGACTGCAAGAAGGCGCTCACCGAGGCCGAGGGCGACATCGAGAAGGCGATCGAGATCCTGCGCGTCAAGCAGGGCAAGAAAATTCAGGACCTCGGCGAGCGCGCCGCCACCGAGGGCACGATCCAGGCCTACGTGCACGCCGGCTCGAAGGTGGGCGTGCTGATCGAGGTCGACTGCAACACCGACTTCGTGGCCAAGAACGAGGACTTCGTCACGCTTCGCCCGCGAGGTCGCGATGCAGATCGCAGCCTCGCCCACCGTCAAATACGTCAGCCGCGAGGACGTGCCCGAGCGAGCAGCGCGAGGCCGAGGCGCGGATCTACGAGCAGGAGGCTGCCGACAAGCCGGAGAACATCCGCGAGAAAATCGTTGCCGGCAAGATCGACTCGTGGCTGGAGACGATCGTGCTGCTCGAGCAGGAGATGCACAACCCCAAGTTCGACGGCAAGACCGTGCAGCAGCTGCGCGACGAGCTCACCGCCACCACCGGCGAGAACGTCGTAATACGCCGCTTCACCCGCTTCGCAGTGGGTCAGTAGGCCGTGGACTCTGCGCGGAGCGGTGTCCTCGGTCGCTCGCGTGCGAAGCACGCCACGCTCCCTGCGTCCGTGCTCCGCTTGGTCCACGGACTCCTGACAGGGAGCTGAGGGCACGCGATGGCCGCTGTATTCAAACGCATCCTGCTGAAGCTCTCGGGCGAGGCGCTGATGGGCGAGCCTGGACTACGGGACCGATCCCGAGCGGGTGGCCGGCGTGGCGCGCCAGGTGACCGAGGTGCGCGACCGCGGCGTGGAGGTCGCGATCGTGGTCGGCGCCGGAAACATCTACCGTGGCATGAAGGGCGCGGCGGCGGGCATGGACCGCGCGACCGCCGACTACATGGGGATGCTGGCGACCGTGCTGAACGCACTGCCGCTGCAGGACGCGCTGGAGAAGATGGGCACCAACACGCGCGTGCAGTCGGCGCTCGGGATCTCCGAGGTGGCCGAGCCCTACATCCGCCGGCGCGCCATGCGCCATCTGGAGAAGGGGCGCGTGGTGATCTTCGCGGCCGGCACCGGCAACCCGTTCTTCACCACCGACACCGCCGCCGCGCTGCGCGCCGCGGAGATCCACGCGGAGATCATCCTGATGGCCAAGAACGGGGTGGAGGGCGTCTACACGGCCGACCCGGCGCTCGACCCGACGCGCCGAGTTCATCCCGGAGATCACGCACATGGAGGCGATCGAGCGGCGTCTGCGCGTGATGGACTCGACCGCCCTGGCCCTGTGCATGGACAACGGCATGCCGACTGAACGTCTTCAACATGGACGACGACACGCAGCCTCGCGCGGATAATCTCAGGCGAGCGAGTAGGCACGCTCGTATCCACATCGGGAGGAGAGGACGATGGCAGCTGAGAACCTGATCGACGAACTGCTCGAGGACGCCCGCGAGCGCATGAGCAAGTCGGTCGAGTCCGCCCAGCACGAGTTCTCGACCGTGCGCACCGGGCGCGCCAGCCCGTCGCTGCTGGACCGGTGCGTGGTGGACTACTACGGCGCCATGACGCCGCTGAACCAGCTCTCCACGATCTCCGCGCCGGAGGCGCGGCTGCTCACGGTCCAGCCCTACGACAAGTCCTCGATCAAGGCGATCGAGAAGGCGATCAACGAGTCCGACATCGGGCTCACGCCCGCGCAACGACGGCAACATCGTGCGCCTGGTGATCCCCGAGCTGACCGAAGAGCGCCGCCGTGAGCTGGTCAAGATCGTGCGCAACCTCGCCGAGGAGGGGCGCGTGGCGATCCGCAACGTACGCCGCGACACGATGCAGCACCTGCGCGAGCTGAAGGCCGAGGGCGAAGCGTCATCCGACGACGAGCACCGCGCCGAGGTGCGAGCTGCAGAAGCTCACCGACGGGCGCATCGGCGAGCTCGACAGCGTGCTCAAGGCCAAGGAAGAGGAGATCCTCGCAGTCTGATGGCCGCCGCCGGGGAACGCGCAGCGGCGGCGAACCGATCGATCGGCCCCTCGGTCAGCCCGCTACGTGGCGATCATCACCGACGGCAACGGCCGCTGGGCGCAGGCCCGTGGCATGCCCGTCAACGACGGCCACAGCGCCGGCGCCGACACGGTCAAGGCGCGTCTGCGCGACGCGGCCGAGCTCGGCATCGAGGAGTTCACCGTCTACTCGTTCTCCACCGAGAACTGGTCGCGTCCGGCCGAGGAGGTGCGAGGGCCTGATGCGGATGTTCTCGCGAGCGCATCCCAGCGAAACGCCCGAGCTGCACGAGGAAGGCGTGCGGATGCGCTTCATCGGCCGCCGCGAGGGCATCGACGAGCAGCTGGCCGAGCAGATGCGCTGGGCCGAAGAGCTGACCGGGCGCCAACACGCGCATCACGATGTTCGTGGCGTTCAACTACGGCGGCCGGGCCGAGATCGTGGACGCCGCCCGACGCTTCGCCGCCAGGAGGGTGGCGCAGTCGGCCGAAGGCCGAGGAGCCGAGCCCCTCGCTCTTGAAACTGACGAACAGGAGTTCCGGGCCTGCCTGTATGCGCCTGAGATGCACGATCCAGATCTGATCATCCGCACCAGCGGCGAGCGCCGGCTCTCCAACTACCTGCTGTGGCAGTCCGCCTACTCGGAGCTGATCTTCCGCGACGAGCTTTGGCCCGACTTCACGCGCGCAGCGCTGGAAGAGTCCCTGGCCGAGTACGCCGAGCGCCGTCGCCGCTTCGGCGGACGGTGAGCCGCAGCGATGGCCGACGAGCCCAAGAGGCCGCGCGGCGCGGCCGCCGCATACGCCGCAAACGAGCCGGGGTCGCCGGGCGCCCCGCGCGCGCTCGTGCGGCGCGGCCAGGGGCGCCGAAGCAAGCAGCGCTCGGATCTCAGCGCACGGCTGCTGGTCGCGATCCCCGCGATCGCGCGTGGCGCTGTTCCTGGTGATCGAAGGCGGCCTCGTGTTCGCGCTCGGGATGTTCGTGCTCGGCGGCGTCTGCATGCACGAGCTGTACGGCATGTACGAGCGCGCCCAGCCCGCGCGCCTGGCCGGCTTCATCGCGCTCGCCGGGCTGCTCGCCGCGGCGCTCTACGGCGACCAGTTCCAGGTGCTGCTGGTGGCCGTGATCGCGCTGCCGCTGCTGTTCGGCCTGACGCTGGCCCAGCCGCGGCCGCGCGTCGGCGGCGATGGCGCTCACGCTGCTCGGGATCTACTGGATCGGCTTCGCCCTCGCCCACGCGGTCCTGCTGCGCGGGCTGCCGCACGGGCAAGGGGATCGTGATCGACGTGCTCGTGGGCACGTTCCTGGGCGACACCGGCGCCTATCTCGGCGGGCGCATGTTCGGCAGACGCCCGCTGGCTCCGAGCATCTCTCCCAACAAGACCGTGGAGGGCCTGGTCATCGGCATGGCGTGCGCGCGTGCTCGGGGTGTGGATCGCCGGGCGCTACCAGGAATGGCTCCCCGGCACCCACGCGCTCGTGCTCGGCCTCGGCGTGGCGCTGGTCGCGCCGGTCGGAGACCTGTTCGAGTCATTCGTCAAGCGCGAGGCCGGCACCAAGGACTCGGGCAGCCTGTTCGGCGCGCACGGCGGGGCCCTGGACCGCCTCGACGCAGTGATGTTCTCGGTCGTGGCCGGCTACTACATCTGGGCCGCCTACGTGCACTGAAGCCGTCGGCGAACGGGAGGGGGATTCCGCACTGATATACTGAGGATATCTCGATCGCCTGCCCAGGGTAGACAATAAGGGCCTTATGGGTGTAGTTTTGTCACAGGGCGTTGAGGGACGTCCACTGGCGAACGGGGGATTCATGGAGCGAGAGCGCGACGCCGCAGCGACCGATCGCCGCTCGACGCCCGCTGTCTCCCGGTCGCTCGCTGCAGCCCGACGTTGGGCGCGCGCCGGAGGGACGCTGGTGGCGGCCGGCGTGCTCGCCCTTGCGGCGAGTCCGGGGGCCTCTGGCGCGCAGCCAGCGTCGAGCTATCGCGTGCAGCGTCTCTGCGGCACGCCGCGGGCGGGTGCGGCTGCCTGTACCGGCATGAAGCTGCTGCCCAGCTCGCTGACGCCGGCGCAGCTGCACGCCAACGCCGTCAGACAGGCCAGCGAAGCGCACCCGGCAGTGAGCCAGGAAGCTCCCACGCCAGGCTTTCTCACGCCGCAGAGCCTGCACGCCGCCTACGCGCTGCCCACCGAACAGATCTCGGGTTCGGCGCAGACCGTGGCCGTGGTCGACGCCTACGACGACCCCACCGCCGAAGCGGACCTGGGCGTCTACGACGCCGAGTTCGGGCTGCCCGCCTGCACCAGCGCCAACGGCTGCTTTCGCAAGCTCGACGAGCAGGGCAAGGCCAGCCCGCTGCCGCCCACCGAAGGCTCGTGGGCGGGGGAGACCTCGATCGACGTGCAGATGGTCCACGCGATCTGTCAGATCTGCCACGTGCTGCTGGTGGAGGCCGAAAGCGAAGGATTCAGCGACCTTGGCGCGGCCGTCGACACGGCTGTGGCGGCCGGCGCCACCGAGATCAGCAACTCCTACGCCGGCCCTGAGGAACCGTCATACGGCGAATTCGGCGCCGCCTACGACCACCCTGGCGTTGTGATCGCGGCCGCATCAGGTGACTGCGGCTATCTCAACGTGGCCTGCGGCTGGAAGGAAGCGGCCAACTTCCCCGCCGACTTCCCCGACGTGGTGGCCGTCGGAGGCACCCGGCTGACGAGCTCCAAGGGCGCGTGGAAGAGCACCGTCTGGAGCGACGGCGGCAGCGGCTGCAGCCTGGTGTTCGCCGCCGCGTCGTGGCAGCAGGACCTCAGAGAATTTCCCGCCACCGGATGCGCAAGCGGGCGTGCGGTGGCGGACGTTGCCGCGATCGGCGATCCCAACACCGGCGTGGACATCTACGACAGCACCCCGGAAGGCAGCGGTGGACCAACCGGATGGGGCGTATGGGGAGGCACCTCGGTGGCCTCGCCGATCATCGCCGCCGAGTTCGCGCTGGCCGGCGGCGCGCATGGCGTGGCCTACCCGGCCGCCACGCTGTACTCCCATAACGGCGAAGGCGGCGCCGTGTATGACGTGCTCAGCGGCGCCAACGGCTCCTGCGCCGGCGCCAGCTCCTGCCAGGCGGCGCTCGGCTACGACGGCCCAACCGGCGTGGGCAGTCCGATCGGCCTGCGCGCGTTCGCCTCCGCCGGCGCTCCCGTCAGCATCGCCTCGCCCACCGTCGCCGGCGTGGCCGAGCAGGGCCTGACGCTGAGTGCGACCGCCGCCAGCTGGAGCGGCAGCCCGACCTCGATCAGCCGTCAGTGGGAGGACTGCAAGTCCAGCTGCAGCGCCATCGCCGGCGCCAGCGGATCGACCTACACGCTCAGCCCAAGCGACGTTGGCTCGACCATCCGCTTCCGGGAAGTCGCGCTCAACTCAGCCGGCCTGAGCGCACCAAGCGCCTCCGCGGCAACCGCCACGGTGCTCTCCAACACACCCACCGTCACCGGCTTCACGCCCGTGGCGGCGCCCACGGGCAGCTGGGTCACGATCGACGGCACCGCACTGGAGAACACCGGCGAAGTGCGCTTCGGCAACCTCGCAGCGAGCGCCGTGCGCGCGCTGTCGCCAACCCAGCTCGAAGCGCTCGTGCCCAACGGCGCCATCGCCGGCAAGATCGCGGTCAGCACCCCCGTCGCCACCGCCAAGAGCGTCGCCAAGTTCACGCCCACGCTGTCGCTCACCGGCTTCAGCCCCAGCAGCGGCACGCCCGGCACGATCGTCAAGGTCAAGGGCGTCGGCTTCAACTCCGCCACCACCGTCAGCTTCAACGGAGCGCCCGCCAGCATCGTCCACGAGTCCGCCAGCAAACTGACCGTGGTGGCGCCGAACGCGAGCGGCACAGGAGCGATCACCGTCACCAACACAGCCGCTCCGCTCGGCGCCGCCAGCAGCGCGGCCAGCTTCACGTTGAAGTAGCGCCCGCCGGGAGCGGCGGGCGGCCAGCGTATGATCGGCGCGATGAGTGCCCCCAAGCGCCTGCTCATTCTCGGCTCCACCGGCTCGATCGGCACCCAGGCGATCGACGTGTGCTCGCGCAGCGACGAGCTGGAAATCGTGGGACTTTCCGCCGAGCGCTCATGGGAGGCACTGGTCGAGCAGGCCCGCCTACACGGCGTCAAGCGGATCGCGCTGGCCGACCAGCACGCGGCGGCGCGTGCGTCGGAGGTGTGGACCGACGGGCGCGTTCTGGGCGGCGCCGAGGGCCTGGTGGCGCTGGTGGTGGAGTCCGGCGCCGACCTCGTCCTCAACGCGCTCGTCGGCTCCGCCGGGCTCGGGCCGACCGTGGCGGCGCTCGGCGAGGGCATCGACCTGGCGCTGGCCAACAAGGAGTCGCTGGTGGTCGGCGGCGAGCTGGTCAGCGCGCTCGCGCAGGCCACCGGCGCGCAGATCATTCCGGTGGACTCCGAGCACACCGCGCTTCACCAGCTGCTGGCCGGGCAGCCGCTGGGCGCGGTCAAGCGCATGACCATCACCGCCAGCGGCGGGCCGTTCCGCGGCCGCCCCCGCAGCGAGCTGGAGCACGTCACCGTGGCGGAGGCGCTCGCGCATCCCACATGGGCGATGGGCGGCAAGATCACGATCGACTCGGCCACGCTGATGAACAAGGGCCTGGAGGTGATGGAGGCCCACCACCTGTTCGGCACCCCGTATGACCGCATCGACGTGGTCGTGCACCCGCAGTCGCTGATCCACGGGCTGGTCTCGCTCGACGACGGCGCGATGCTCGCCCACCTGGGCCCGCCGGACATGCGCATCGCGATCTCATACGCGCTGCACGGCGGCGAAAGCGTGGCGCTGCCGATCGAGCCCCTGGATCTGGCCGCCGTCGCGCAGCTCAGGTTCGAGGCGGTCGATCTGGAGGCATTCCCCTGCCTGCGCCTGGCACGCGAGGCGGCGAGCGCAGGGGGCACCGCGCCGTGCGTGCTCAACGCCGCCAACGAGATCGCCGTGCACGCCTTCCTGGAGGGCCGCCTGCGCTTCCTGGAGATCGCCGAGGTGATCGAGGGGGTGCTGAACGAGCTCGACAGCGAACCGGTGCTGTCGTTCGAGTCGCTGTACGAGGCCGACAGGCAGGCGCGCGAGCTGGCCAGCGAGACCGTCGCCGCGCTCGGCTGAACCACCGGGTCCACATCAAGGCGGCGGGAGTCGCTCGCCGGCCTGCCAAACTGAGGCCATGAATCTCGCCATAGCGCTGATTGCGATCGTCGCGCTGATCGTGCTGCACGAGTTCGGCCACTTCGCGGCCGCAAAGGCCGTGGGCATGCGCGTGGAGCGTTTTTCGCTGTTCTTCCCGCCGACCCTGTTCAAGGTGCGCAGAGGCGAGACCGAGTACGCGATCGGCGCGATCCCGGCAGGCGGCTACGTGAAGATCACCGGCATGAGCCCCGAAGAGATCGGCGATCTGGAGCCTGAGGTGGCGCGCCGCGCCTACTACAACCAGTCGCCGTGGAAGCGCGTGGTTGTGATCCTCGCCGGCCCGTTCGTCAACCTGCTGATCGCGTTCGTGCTGTTCTGCGCGATCCTGCTCAGCGGCAGCCTCAACGGCAACTACACGCTCAGCGAGCTGAACCCCTCGGTACAGACGCTCGTGACCAACACCTCGGTTGGGGCCATAACCAAGCAGGATCCCGCCTACGGCAAGCTGCAGCTGGGCGACCGCATCGTCTCCGTGGACGGTCGTCGCGTGAGCGTCACCGCGGCCATGAACGCGATCGACTCGCACCGCTGCGCCGGCACACCCACCAACGGCTGTGGCGCCACCACGCCTGTTCACATGACCGTGCTGCGCCATGGCCGCCAGCTGTCGCTGGCGCTGTATCCACGCTACGACAAGTCGCTCGGTCGCATGCTGATCGGCATCGGCTTCGGCGCCAGCGCCAAAGGCTTCGGACTGCTCGACGCTCCGGGCGTGGCGCTGCAGGAGATGTGGGGCATGACCACCAGCCTGGTGACCAACGTGGCACACGCGTTCACCAGCTCCAAAGTTCGCCACCAACTGCACAGCATCGTGGGCATCACCGAAATCGCGCAGGAATCGGTGGCCGCCGGCCCTGGCTATGCGCTGGTGTTCATCGCCTTCATCTCGCTGATCCTGGCCATCATGAACCTGTTTCCGTTCCTGCCACTCGACGGTGGGCACATCCTGTGGTCGGTGGCCGAAAAGCTGCGCGGACGGCGGATCTCGCTGAACGCCATGTATCGCTTCAGCTCGGTCGGCATCGTGGCCCTGCTGTTCCTGGTCTTCAACGGCATCGGCAACGACCTCAGCCGCCTCGGTGGCTGAGACACCTCGATGAGCCGCTCGTCGGGCCGCGCCGCGCGGGCATCGTAGAATCAGCCCATGGCCTCGAAGCGACAGATCCAGCTGGGTGGCGTGCCAATCGGCGGCGGCGCGCCGGTGGCGGTTCAGACGATGACGAAGACCGAGACGGCCAACCTGGCGGCCACGATGGCGCAGATCCGCACCGTGGCCGACGCGGGCGCCGACATCGTGCGCGTGGCGGTGCCGCGCGAGCAGGACGCCGAGGCGCTGAAGACGATCGTGGCGCAGTCGCCGATCCCCGTGATCGCCGACATCCACTTCAACCACACGCTGGCGCTGAAGGCGATCGAAGCGGGCGCGCATTGCGTGCGGCTGAACCCCGGCAACATCGGCGGCCCGGAGAAGGTCGCCGAGGTGATCGCGCTGGCCAAGCAGCACGGCACGCCGCTGCGCGTGGGCGTCAACTCCGGCTCGCTGCCCAAGCACCTGCGCCAGCTCGAGTACGACAACCCCGTCGAGGCGCTGGTGACCGCCGCGATCGAGACGGTGCAGTTGATGGAGAGTCTTGATTTCGAGAACTTCAAGGTCTCGATGAAGTCCACCTCGGTGCCCAACACGATCGCATCCAACCGCATGCTGTCGCAGAAAATCCCCTATCCGCTGCACCTGGGGGTGACAGAGGCCGGCACCAAGTGGGCGGGCTCGCTGAAGTCGGCCGTCGGCCTGGGCACGCTGCTGGCCGATGGCATCGGCGACACGATCAGGATCTCGCTGTCCACGTTCCACGCCGAGGAGGAGGTCAAGGTGGCGTGGGAGATCCTCAAGGCGCTGAAGCTGCGCCAGCGCGGTCCCGACCTGATCGCCTGCCCCACCTGCGGGCGGCTGCAGTTCGACATGGACTCCGTGGTGGCCGAGGTCGAGCGGCGCCTGGAAGCGTATGAGGATCCGATCGAGGTCTCCGTGCTCGGGTGTGCCGTCAACGGCATCGGCGAGGCCCGCCACGCCGACTTCGGCATCACCGGCGCCAAAGACATGGGCATGATCTACTCCAAGGGCGAGCCGCTGAAGAAGGTTCCCACCGAGCAGCTGGTGGATGAGCTGTTCAAGGAGATCGACCGCTACTACGCGGCCGGCAAGACCGTGCAGCGCGACGAGACCGCCGCCGCCGAGGCGCGCGCGTGGCTGGCCGAGAACGAGGACGACACCGCCATGACCCCCGAGCGGATCGCCGCCCTGGAAGCTGCCGCCGCCGAGAACGACGAGCTGGCCGAGACCGTGCTCGAGGCGATGCTCGAGCCGGCGGGCGCCACAGCCGGTGTGGGGGAGCAGCCGGTTGCGCTGGACGAGGCCGTATCGCCCGTGGCCGGGCGGCGCTTTTCCAGGAACTGAGGGCGTAGGCGCTGCATCGAGATCCGAGCGCGGGCGTGAGACGATTCGACGTCATCTCCATCGTGATCGACTGTAGCGCTTGTGTTACAGTTTGAAGGCAGCGACATGGCCAAGCCTCTCGACACCAGTTATTACGACAAGCGCCGCCAAGGCTGGCTAGCGGACGACGCGACTCGCGCGGAGTACGAACGCGCGCGACGCGAGATCGAGCAAATCGACACCGTTATCCGCGCGCTGGACGAGTTGCGCGAGGACGCCGGAATGTCGAAGGCCGAGCTGGCACGACGCGTGGGACGCAACCCCGCCAGCATCAGACGCCTATTCACGGCCGAGCAGGCACGCCCAGAGCTACCTCTCATCGTCTCGATAGCCAACGCTCTCGACGCCAGCATCGTGATCAAGCGCCGGTCGCGCAAATCGAACGGCAAGCGCGCCTCCGCCGTGCGAGTCTGACGCTTCTAAAACGCCCGCAGCGGTTCGTAGGCTGCGGTGATGACGTGGGACATCATCTTCTATGCGACCGCCGAGGGCACCGTTCCCGGAGCGGACTTCCTCGACGGCTGCCCCGCGAAGGTCCGGGCAACGATTCTGGCCGTACTCGACGCGGTCGCCACAGCCCCACCGCCCGCGTTCTCCGGCGGAGGCAAGTGGGAGGCCATGCACGGCAATATGGGCGGCTACTACGAGATCCGCGTCACCGGACCAGGTCGCGAGCAGTTCCGCCTCTTTTGCCTGCTGGAGAACGCCGACCAACGAACGTTGACGACGCGTGGTCTACGTCGGCCAGCCATAGCCGTGATCACCGGCATGCGCAAGAAAACGGGGACAGTCTTTAGCGAGCGCGACTACGCCAAGGTCCGACTGCATGGCAGTCACTACACCGCGCAGGTGCCTCGGCGCATAGCGCGCTAGACGCCAACCACCTGCCGAGCAGAGATCAAACGCAACTGAGTACGCCACGCGCGGGCCCGCTCACTACGACCGCAAGCCCGCGCGCGAAGCGCGCCTCTAAAACTTCCTACGCCGCGGAGTAGCGCTCCGCAACCTTGCTCCAGTCCACCACGTTCCACCACGCATCAAGGTAGTCCGGGCGGCGGTTCTGGTACTTCAGGTAGTAGGCGTGCTCCCACACATCCACGCCAAGCAGCGGCGTCTTGCCGTCGGAGATCGGGTTGTCCTGGTTGGCCGAGCCCACCACAGCCAGGCCCGAGCCGTCCTTCACCAGCCACGACCAGCCCGAGCCGAACTGGTTCACGCCGGTTTCCTTCAGCTTGGCCTGGAAGTCGGAAAACGAGCCGAACGCCGACGCGATCGCGTCCGCCAGCTCGCCGCCGGGATCGCCGCCGCCGTCCGGACTCATCGACTCCCAGAACAGCGTGTGGTTGTAGTGGCCGCCGCCGTTGTTTTTCACAGCCTTCAGCTTGTCCTCAGGCACCTGGCCGAGGTTCTTCAGCACGTCCTCGATCGCCGCATCGGCCAGAGCGGTGCCCTCCAGGGCGGCGTTGACCTTATCCACGTAAGCCTGGTGGTGCTTGTCGTGATGGATTTCCATCGTGGCCTTGTCGATGTGCGGCTCGAGCGCGTCGTAGGCGTAGGGAAGGGGCGGTACCGAGTAGGCCATGTGCTGGGCTCCTTTTGGGATGTCCGTCGAAGGTTTATCGGGTCATGGCAGTTCTAGCAAAGGCTGGGTTACGCTTCACGGATGAGCACCGTCGCAACCGGACGTCCGGGCAGGCCCGCCGCCTGCAGCCGGGAGGATGCTCTGTCCCTGGCCATACGCCGTTTCCTGGCGTGCGAGCGCGTGGACGTGCAGGCCATCGCCAAGGAGCTCGGCCTGGCGCGCGCCACCATGCACCGCTGGTTTCAGACGCGCGACCTGCTGCTCGGCGAGGCGCTCGCCACCGTCGCCGAACGCCGCCTGCACGCCATCCGCGCACACACCAAGGGCAGCGGCGCGCGAGCGCTGCTGGACTGCTTCGACACCTACAACCGCGAGCTGGTGGACAGCGACCCGCTGCGTTTCCTGCTCGCGCAGGAGCAGGAGCGGGCGCTTCGGATCCTCACCTCCAGCGTCGGCGTCGTGCAACCCCAGACCGTGTCCGTCGTCGAGGGCCTGCTCACCGACGAGATGGAGCGCGGCAAGTTCCAGCCGCCCACCCAGCCGCACGTGCTGGCCTACGCCATCGTGCGCCTGGGCGAGGCCTTCCTCTACAACGACGCCGTGGTCGGCGTGCGGCGCGAAACCGAGCGCCTTCGCGAAGTGATCGCCGCGCTGCTCGGCACAATCCAGCCATGACACGACTCTCCGCATATCTGCTGCCCACCGAGAAGCAGCCGCCCGCCGACGCGGAGGCGCTCTCGCACAAGCTGATGGTGCGCGCCGGGCTGATCCGCCAGATGGGCGCCGGCATGTGGACCTGGCTGCCCGCCGGCTGGCGCGTGCACCAGCGCGTGGTGGGCATCATCCGCCAGGAGATGGACGCCATCGGCGCGCAGGAGATGCTGATGCCGGTGCTGCAGCCCGCCGAGGTGTGGCGCAAGACCGGGAGGCTGGACATCGAGGCGCTGTTCAAGCTCACCGACCGCAAGGGCTCCGAGCTGGTGCTGGCCATGACCCACGAGGAGGCCGTCACCTTCCACATCGCACAGACCGTGCGCTCCTACCGCGACCTGCCGCAGATCGTCTACCACTTCCAGGTCAAGGAGCGCGACGAGGCACGGCCACGCGCAGGTGTGCTGCGCACCCGCGAGTTCATCATGAAGGACTCCTACAGCTTCGACCGCGACCAGGCCGGCATGGAGCTCAACTACGAGCTGCACGTCGGCGCCTACGACCGCATCATGGACCGCACCGGCCTGCGCTGGTACCGCGTCGAGGGCGACGTGGGCATGATGGGCGGGGTGGGCGCGCACGAGTACATGGCGCCATGCGCCGCCGGCGAGGACGAGATCGTGCTGGGGGAGGGCTACGCCGCCAACGTGGAGGTCGCCGCCACCAGCCCCGACGTGGAGAAGCGCGGCGAGCAGTACTTCCGCGACGGCCAGCAGCTGACGCTCGAGCCGGCCATCGAGATCGGCAACATCTTCAAGCTCGGCACGCGCTACTCCGAGCCGCTGGACGCCCGCTTCCTGGATGACACCGGCGCCGAGCAGCCGATCTGGATGGCCTCCTACGGGCTCGGCCCCGCGCGAATCGTGGCCGCCGCCGTCGAGCAGTTCGCCGACGAGCACGGCATCTCCTGGCCCAAAGCCCTCGCCCCCTTCGCCGTGCACCTGGTCACACTCGGCAAGCCCGGCACCCCCGAGCGCGAAGCAGCCGAGCGGCTGTATGAGACCTTGAAAGCGGGGGGGATCGAGGTCCTTTACGACGACCGCGATCTCGGCCCCGGCGAGAAGTTCGCCGACGCCGAGCTGCTCGGGTGCCCGCTGAGGCTGACCGTCGGGCGCCGTTCCCTCGAGTCCGGTGGGATCGAGGTGCAGATCCGCCGCGGTTTGGCGCAGGCGCCAGGGCTGCCTCTCGACGGCGAGCCCACACAGCTGCTGCGCCAGCTGGACGAGCTGTGGCAGAGCCTCGACTGACCCCCAGGCGGCTGTTCGGGCTCGACCGCTCCGGCCCGCCGCCACCACAGACGCAGGCCGGGCAGCCGCTCAGGCCCTGGACGATCCCCAACGCCATCGGCTTCACGCGCCTGGCGCTGATCCCCGTGTTCCTGATCGTGGAGCTGTCCAGCGCCGGCGGCAACGGCGCGCTCGGCGCAACGCTGTTCGCCGTCATCGGCTGGGGCGACTACGCCGACGGCATCGCCGCGCGCGTCACCCGCCAGTACAGCCGCCTGGGCGCGCTGATGGACCCCGTCAGCGACCGCCTGCTGGTGGTATCCGGCGTGGTCGTCACATGGCGCTTCGACCTGCTGCCGCGCTGGGCGCTCGTCGTGCTGGCCGTGCGCGAGCTGACCATGCTGGTGCTCGGACGCTACGCGCTCACGCACGGCGCCGAGCTGCGCATCAACTGGCCCGGGCGCCTGGGCGTGGCACCGGTGATGGGGTCGTTCTTCTTCGCCATGGCCGGCCTGGAACAGGTGGGCGAAGTGATGCTGTACGTGGGGCTGGCCATGGCGCTCCTCGCCACCGCCATGTACGCGCGCAGCGCGCTTGCCCAGATGCGCGCCGCCGAGGCTTCCTAGAGTCTCAAGCTCAGCCTGAACGTTTGGTCTATACTCCTCGCTCTGGCCGGGGGCGGCAACAGCTCCGCAGTGACCTCGGCACAAGTCCGCGAGAGGAGAAGAGGCGACGATGGACGAGACGTTTCCCGACCTTGGCTCGCTGACGGACGTCGAACTCAAAGACGTCATCCGTCAGCTCACCGAGGAGGAGACAGAGATCTCCTACAAGCGGCGCATCCTGCACGGCAAGATCGACATCCTGCGTGCGGAGCTGGTCAACCGTCTGCGCCACAAGCACGACGGTGGCGAGATCATGATCACCGGCGAGGACGTGCAGAAGCTCACCGACATCCTCGCCCACCGTCCGCCGGAGTCCGCGGAGTAGCGCGCCGTCATGACCCTCCTGCACTGCATCGAGTGCGGTTTCGGCAACAGCGAGGGCGCTAACTACTGCCAACGCTGCGGCGCCCTGCTGCAACGCGCCGACGCCGGCGGCGAGACAGCCGCAGGTGCGGGCGGGGGGGCGGGCGTGGGGGCGGGCGGGGATCCGGTCACCGCCACCTACCGCATCGACGACGCCGGCGAGCTCGTGCCGATGGAGATGGAGGAGGTCACCGCGCGCGGGCCCGCACTGGTTATCCGCGCCGGCGGCGGGCGGATCGGCGAGAGCTTCGCCGTCGACGGCGAGCGCATGAGCATCGGGCGCCGGCCCGACTCCGAGGTGTTCCTCGACGACGTCACCGTCTCGCGCGACCACGCCCTGCTGATCCGTCGCGGCGAGCAGTGGTACCTGGACGACTGTGGCTCGCTGAACGGCACCTACGTGAACCGCTCGCGCATCGAGTCCCATCTGCTGGCCGAGGGCGATGAGGTCCAGGTCGGCAAGTACAAGCTCACGTTCCACGCAACGCTGATGGCCGTCAACCTCACACCCGCCGAGGAGCTGCCCGTGGAACTGGAGCTGGCCGAGCAGACACAGGCCGGCGCGCCCGATCTGGGCAAGCGCCAGAAGTCGCTGACCATCGGCGCCGTGTGCAAGGCCGTGGCGCAGGAGTTCCCCGACATCTCCATCTCCAAGATCCGCTACCTGGAGGATCAGAAACTGCTGACGCCCCGGCGCACCCCCGGCGGCTACCGCCTCTACACCCAGGGCGACGTTGCGCGCCTGCGCACGATCCTGCGCATGCAGCGCGACGAGTTCCTGCCGCTGCGCGTCATCCGCCAGGAGCTCGCCGCCGGGCGCGCCGGCGAGGTCGCTCCCCCGCCCGGCCGGGTGGGCCGCGACAGCGGGCGCACGTGGCGTCCCAGCGTCAGCGTGCGCGAGGCCACCGGCGCGCTGTACTCCGTGGACGACGTGCTGGAGGAGACCAAGGCCGAGGCCAAGCTGGTGCGCGAGCTGGAAGAGTACGGCGTGGTCAAGGGCGAGATGCGCGGCGGCGTGCGCTACTTCGACGAGACCGAGCGCGAGATCATCGCCGCCGTGGCCGAGCTGGCGCGCTACGGCGTCGGCGGGCGCAACCTCAGGGTCTTCCGCTCCTCCGCCGACCGCGAGGCCAACCTGCTTCAGCAGATCCTCGCGCCCGCGCTGCGCTCGCGCAACCCCGAGCGCCGCAAAGAGGCCGTCGACGCGCTCGAGAACCTCGCCGCAGTTGCCACGCACCTCAAGCACCTCTTGTTGATCAGAGACCTGCGCAAGATCGTCAGGTAGTCATGGAGGGCGGACCCGCCGTCGATTTGCGCTCGCTGATCCGCGACATTCCCGACTTCCCCGAAGCGGGCATCCTGTTCAAGGACATCACGCCGCTGATGGCCGACCCCGCCGCGCTGGCAGAGGCGGTGGCCGGGCTGGCCGAGTACGCAAGACCGCTGAACGTCGACTGCGTGGTCGCCGCCGAGGCGCGCGGCTTCCTGCTCGGCCCCGCGCTCGCACTGGCGCTCGGCGCCGGCTTCGTGCTGGCGCGCAAGCCCGGCAAGCTGCCATACGACACCGTCAGCGCCGAATACCTGCTCGAGTACGGCGCCAACCAGCTGGAGCTTCACACCGACGCGCTCGGCCGCAACAGCCGCGTGCTCGTGCACGACGACCTGCTGGCCACCGGCGGCACCGCCGCCGCGCTGTGCGAGCTGGTGGACGAGCTCGGAGGCGAGGTGGTGGGCTGCGGGTTCCTGATCGAGCTGGCGTTCCTCGGCGGTCGTGAGCGCCTGGCGCCGCATCCGGTCCACGCGCTCGTCAAATACGAGTCCTAGCGTTCCCAGCGTTGCCTCATGCCCACCGCTCGCCGCAGCCGCCGCATCCACACGCCGCTGGAGGATCTGTGGGCGCTCGTCTGCGACCCGCACCACCTGCCGCGCTGGTGGCCGCGGGTGGAGCGTGTGGAGGACGTAGATGAGGACGCGTTCACCGAGGTGATGCGAACGCGCAAGGGCAAACTGGTGCGCGCCGACTACAACGTGGTCATGCGCAACGACACCCAGCACACGCTCACCTGGGCCCAGCGGCTTGAGGGCTCGCCGTTCGCGCAGGTGCTGAGCTCCGCCGAGACGCAGCTGTGGCTCACCGACGCCGCCGGCGGCAGCGAGGTCACGATCGAGCTGCGCCAGAGCATGGTCGGCTACTCCGACCGCGGCGGCCTGTTCATGGGAATGGCCCCGCGTCTGGGCGGTGTGATGGTGCGCAAAGCGGCCGCCGCCACGCTGGAACAGGCGCTCGACGGACTGGAGCGGGTCGGTGGCTGAGCCGACGCGCGCGCCGCAGATGCGCTGGTGGGGGTGGGGGATCCCGGGCACGCCTCCGCGCTGCCGCCGCATGCGCTGGGGTTCCTGCGCGACAGCGTCGGTCTCTCCTCGCGGCCGCGCCCGGCGGTGGCGCTGGCCAACGTCGAGCTGGCGGCCTCGCGGCTGAGCGATTCACAGCTCGGCGCCCTGCGCGGGATCGTGGGCGAGCACGGGGTGTGCGTCGACCATCGCGAACGCGTGCTGCACGCCGCCGGCAAGGGCTACCCCGACCTGGTGCGGCTGCGCGCCGGCCAGCCCGAGGGGGCGCCCGACGCGGTGCTGTATCCGCACAGCCATCAGCAACTGCGGGCGCTGCTGGAGCTGTGCGCACGCCAGTCGCTGGCGGTGGTGCCGTTCGGCGGCGGCACCAGCGTGGTCGGCGGGGTGGCGCCGCTGCGCGGGGAGCACAGCGCGGTGCTGGCATTGGACATGGGCCAGCTGGACGCCGTGCTCGACCTCGACGAGCAGTCGGCCACCGTGACCGTGCAGGCGGGCATGCGCGCGCCGGCGCTGGAGCGCCACCTGGCCGGCTATGGGCTCACGCTGGGGCACTTCCCACAGTCCTATGAGTACGTGTCGCTGGGAGGCTGCGCCGCCACGCGCTCGGCCGGGCAGGCCTCCACCGGCTACGGCGCCATCGAGAAGATGGTGCTCGGCATGCGCTTCGCCGCGCCCGCCGGCGACATCGCCCTGCCGGCAATGCCTGCAAGCGCCGCCGGTCCGGGGCTGCGCCAGCTGCTGGTGGGCTCAGAGGGCACGCTGGGGGTGATCTCAGAGCTCTCGCTGAGGGTGCGCCCGGCACCACGGGAGCGCATCTACGAGGGCCTGTTCTTCGAGGACTTCACCGCCGGTGTGAGCGCGCTGCGCGAGCTCTCACGCGAGCACGCGCTGCCGGACGTGGCACGCCTGTCCGATCAGGCCGAGACGCGCATGTCGCTCGCGCTGGCCGGCAGCGGCGGCCTGAAGGGCCGGCTCGGGCGCACCTACCTGGGCGTGCGCGGCTACAGCGCGGGCTGCCTTGCCATCTTCGGCTTCGAGGGCCACCCGCAGGAGGTCGCTGCCGCGCCGTGCCCGCGCGATCGAGCTGGCGCGAAGATTCGGCGGGCTGACGGTGGGGCGCTCACCGGGGCAGGCATGGCTGCACGGACGCTTCTCCGCTCCATACCTGCGCGACAATCTGCTCACCCACGGGGTGATGGTGGAGACGCTGGAGACGGCCACACAGTGGTCCAACGTGCAGCGGCTGCACAGCCAGGTGGCGCAGGCGATCGAAGCGGCGCTCCAGGACCAGCACACGCCGGGGATGGTCATGTGCCACGTGTCGCACATCTATGAGACCGGCGCCTCGCTGTACTTCACGCTGATCGCACGCCAGCGCGAACACGAGGAGATCGCACAGTGGCAGGCCGTCAAGCGCGCGGCCGGAGATGCGATCGTGTCCGCCGGCGGGACCATCACCCACCATCACGCCGTCGGGCGCGACCACGCGCCGTGGATGGATCAGGAGATCGGCGGCGAGGGCGTGAACGCACTGCGGGCGCTGAAGGGGGAGCTTGACCCGGCGGGGATCATGAACCCCGGAAAGCTGCTGCCGGTCATTATTTGAGCGCCAGCGCTCCCCGCAGGATCACACGGCCCGGGTGCGTGGGGCTCGAGGCCGTCTCGCGCGTGAGCAGGATTTCGTGGTATTCGCGGGCGTAGCTCGGCAGCGGCGCCACCGCCGCGAAACCGTGGTTGGACCCCACTGCCGGGGCGCGCGCCAGAGCCACCGAGCTGGTGGGCGAGTTGTACAGCCACACCGCGTAGTAGAAGTGGCGCGTGGCCGGCAGGTTGGCCACGATGATGGCGAACGTCCGCACGTTGCCTTTGGCGCGCACCTCCGCCTCGCCGATGCTGCGGCTTTTGGTGTCAGGCGATTTCAACTGGACCGTGGCCACCACCGATTCCGCGGCAGCGGCCGCTTTGGTGGCGGTCTTGTGCGAGGCGCCCTTGTGCGAGGAGCTGCCGTCGGTGATAAGGATCACGGCCACCGCCACAGCCACCACGATCGCTCCCAGCACCAGCGCTCCACCAACGCGCGAGCTCGGCGGCTGGGTCTCCGAGGGGGCGGCCACCACAGCGTCGGCCAGCGCGCCCGCGGCTGGCGGGGTCGCGGTCGCCTCCCGCGCAGGCGCGGCGGCGTGGGGGACAGACGCTGAGAGAGAGCCGGGGGCCACGGCCGGCCCGGAGAGCGAGTTGGCGGCGGGCGCTGGAACCTCCGGCAGCATCACGCCGGGCAGCGCGCCCAGCTCCTCCGCCAGCGCCTGCGCCCACGCGCGCGCCGGCTCGGAGCTGCCGAGAAAGGTTCGCGTGGTCAGACGTTCGGCGATGCTGCGCTGCTGGCTGAGCATGTAGTCGGCCACCTCCTGGCGCTGCTCGAGCGTCAGCTCGCGCGCCTGGCGCGGAGCGAGCACCGCCAGCGCCGAGTGAGCGCGATCGTGGACCGCTCCCTCGGCGATGCCCAGCAGCACCGCCACCTCGGCGTAGCTCTTGCGCTGGCGCAGGAGCAGGGACAGCGCCGCGCGCTGGTCGGGAGGGAGCTCGTCCAATCTGCTCATGGTCTGTTCCGTGCGTTTCCGCGTGTGCTGGCCCGCGGTGGCGACATCGAAGGACCGTAGGCTATCGTGGCGGCCGATGGCGAGCGTGACCGCTGAGCAGCTGAACCAGTCGATGCGTGGATTCGATCGCCTTTACGGGCTCGAGCTGCTCAGCTGCACAGAGGACGACGTCAGCGCCCGGCTGCCCGTCCGCGATGAGGTCAGACAGCCGATGGGGCTGGTTCACGGCGGCGTGTACGCCTCGATGGCCGAGTCGATGACCTCGCTAGCGACCGCGCTGGTCGTGCTCCAGCAGGGCGAGATGGCGATGGGCCTGTCCAACAACACCAGCTTCCTGCGCCCGATCACCGAGGGCGTGGTGCACGCGCACGCCACACGCGTGCATCGCGGCCGCACCACGTGGGTGTGGGACGTGCGCTTCAGCGACGATCAGGACCGCACGTGCGCCATCACGCGCATGACGATCGCCGTGCGCGCCGCACCCGCCGATAACGGGCACGCCTGAAATAGCGGTGTGCCGAGGGCTCGTCCGTCACTAAATCGCTGCAAACTGGCTCGCTTACGACTTCTCGGCGGGTGCCTGTTTCATGGGAGACATGGATAGCGGATTAGTTTGCCTGGTGGTAGTGTCCCGACCATTGGCCACGGATAGTCAGTACGGCCCACGAATAATCGGCACGACGAGGCAGGGGGTGTTTATGGGGCGGTCTGGTTGGGTCGCTGATTGTGGTTTCGGGGTGATTCGGGGTCGTGTTTGGCTAGTTGGTGGGTTGGTGGGTGTGGTCATCGTCGTCCTGTTGGCGGGTGCTGGTTTGGCGAGGGCTGAATCGTTGTGTTCGGACTCGTGGGTTGGTGGATCTTCGGGTTCGTGGGGGGTGGCGTCGAACTGGTCGGCTGGGCATGTGCCTGGGGCTACGGATGTTGCGTGTGTCGGGTCGGGCACGACGGTTGGTGTCAGTGAAGGCGCGGATCATGCGGAAGTGCTTCGTGATGAAGGCACGTTGTCGATGACTGGGGGGTCGCTTGCTTTGGGTGGGGCTCTTGAAGCTTCGCGCGTGGCGACGCTGTCGATCGAACACGCGACTTTGACTGGGGCGGCGACGGTGGATGTCTCGCATTCGTTGGTGGTGGAAGTTGGTGGTGTGCTGGCGGGGACAGGAGAGACGGTGGTGTCCTCGGGTGCGTCGGGGTCGCTTCTGGGTGCTTCGAGTGGGTCTTGTGAAGGTGCGAGCGTCGTTGAACGGGTGCTTGTGAATGACGGGTCGTTGTCGTTGGGGAATGCTGCTTATAGGTCGAGTGGCCCGTTGTTGATGTCCGAAGGCGCGAAGCTCGAAAACGCGGGGACGCTCACGGATGTTGAGTCCTCGACCTGCTCGGGGAGGTTGAACAACGCGATCGCGGTGCCGCCGGAAAGCAAAGTCATGCCGACTGTCGTGAACACGGGGACGATTGTTGAGCCGGAAGCCGAGAAAGAACCATCGGTGATCTACACCAAGTTTGAAAACTCGGGCACGCTTGAAGGCAAAGGCGGCGGGGATTTGATCTTCGCGGCGGGCGCGGCGAGTCTGCGCAGCGGCAGCGTCCTGAAGGGCGCGCTCGCGTTCGCCGAAGATGTTGTGTCGGCGGCGAACGTGAATGCTTCTGGCGCGTCTTTGATCTTGACCAACGCAGGGATCCTCGAAGCGCTTGGGTCGGACACCATGTCGGTGGGGTCGTTCGTGTTGCTCAACGGGACCGTGGATGGGGCGGGGAAGTTCGAAGTGACTGGGTCCTTGACTTGGACCAACGGGACGATGAGCGGCTCGGGGGAAACGCTGATCGGCTCGTTGGGAACCGTGTCTTTGCTGCCGGAAGGAGGCTGTGAACTGGCGCATCTCGCGGCGCGCAAGCTCGTCAACGACGGGACTGTCACGTTCGGGAGCGTCCACAACAGCGGCGGGTCGCTGGTGCTCTCTGAAGGGGCGCATTTGGAAAACGCGGGGACGTTCTATGACAACTCCGAGGCGAAATACTGCTCGCCCGCGGCCGGAACGATCGTTGAGGGTGCCAGCCCGGCACCTGTGGTCGTGAATACGGGGACGGTCTCGAACACGGAAGCTTCTGGGGCGATGGTCGATGTTCCGTTTGAAAACAAAGGGACGTTTGATGGCGCGGTGGGGCAGCTCGGGTGGGCCGCGGCGGTCCCGGTGACCCTGGCGAGCGCGAGCAAGCTTGAAGGCGGCATCAGCATCACCCAGGCGACGGTGACGATGGACAGCGTGCTGGGGTCGGCCGCGAACGTTCAGCTTGAAGGCAGCGCGACGCTGAACGTCGAAAAAGGCTCTACTGTGTCGCTCAACAGCCTGACGTTCGCGCACGCCCTCGTCTCGGGAGCGGGGAACTTGAACATCGTCACGTTCATGCTGTGGGAAACCGAAGGCGAAATGGCCGGGAGCGGGCAGACGACGCTTGAGGGGGGCGCGACCGGGGAAATCCTCTCTAGGCGCGACTACATCTGCGAAGGCGCGAAGCTCAAGGAGCGGACCTTCACTAACGACGGGACGGTCTACTTCTCTGCGGAGAAAGGAGAAGGCGGGAACAGCACGATGCTGCTGTCCAACGGCGCCCGTCTGGATAACAACGGGGTCTTCAACGACAACTCGGGCGCCTACTACTGTCCTCATTCCGAACTCCAGTTCGAGTCGTTGGTCGAAGGCGGGGGTAGGCGGTCCAAGGTCGTCAACACCGGGAAGTTCAACCGCCAGGGGGTGGGGGGTTTTACTGCCTACATTGCTGTTAGTGCGGAAAACTGGGGTAAGGTGGAAGGCGCCATGGCGTTCCTCTACCAGGACGGTGGTGGCCGGCGCTCCTATGGATGCAGCGATGGGAACCCGTCGTTCCCGAAACGCGAAGTCGCGGAAGTCGGCGGGGTATGTACCGGTAGTGGGGATCTCTCGGAATCTCAGACGGATTTCTCGATCGGCGGGCACGGGTCGGGGCTCGATCTGACGCGTACGTACAACTCGCAGGCCGCCCAGGAAAAACAGAAAAGCATGTTCGGGTATGGCTGGACCGGCTCCTACAGCACCGAGCATCTGTACTACGAAACGAGACTGTCAGTTCTTCTGTGTGTGGGGTTGGGTTTGGTTGGTTGTGGTTAGTAGGGGATTCGGTCTCCGAAGTGGATCTTCAGGGCTCGTAGTGCTGCGGGCCAGCGCAGTACTTTGACCCATTTTGTCTCGGCTCGCATGAGTGCGAGGTAGATGAGCTTGGTTGCTGCTTGCTCGTCGGGGAAGTGTCCGCGGGTCTTGATCGCTTTGCGGACTTGGCGGTTGAGGCCCTCGATCGCGTTGGTGGTGTAAACCACGCGGCGTAGATCTGCTGGTAGCGATAGGAACGGTGTGACGTGCTCCCACCGCTCGCGCCAGGCCTGAGCGACCATCGGGTAGCGCTCTCCCCATTGCTCGTCGAAGAGCTCGAGCTGCCTGGCGGCCTCTTCGGCGTTCGGGGCGCTGTAGACGCGGCGCAGGGCAGGCATCAGCTTCTTGCGGTCGGTGTAGCTGACGTAGCGCATCGACGCGCGGATCATGTGCACGATGCACGTCTGCACCCATGCCTGTGGGAACACTGCGGCGATCGCCTCGGGGAACCCGGTGAGCCCGTCAACACAGGCGATCAGGACATCCCCGACGCCGCGCTGGTGCAGGTCGTTCAGCACCGCGAGCCAGAACTTCGCGCCCTCGGTGTCTTGCCACCACAGGCCGAGGATCTCCCGGTCGCCCTCAAGGGTGACTCCGACCGCGAGATAGCAGGCGCGGGTCTTGACTGAGCGGTCCTCGGTCATCTTCACCATCAGCGCGTCGAAGTAGACGATCGGGTAGAGCGCCTCCAGCGGCCGCGAACGCCACGCCGCGATATCCGCCAGGACCATGTCGGTGACGCGGCTGATCGTGTCACGGCCGATCTCCGTGCCATAGAGCGATGAGAGATGCTCTGAAATATCCCGCACCGACATGCCGCCCGCGTAGAGGGAGAGGATCTTCTCGTCCAGCCCCGCCAGCCGGGTCTGGCGCTTACCCACCAGCTTCGGCTCAAACGTGCCCTGACGGTCGCGGGGGGTATTCACCGCCACCGGCCCCAGGTCAGTGGCGACCGTCTTGGGGATCGACCCGTTGCGGTGATTACCAGCGCCGCCTGGGGGTGCCTGCCCCGGCGGATAGCCCAGATGCTCGCTCAGCTCACCCGCCAAAGCGGCGTCGATCACACGGCCCGCGAGCTGCGTCAACAGACCACCCGCGCCGGTGATCTCCTCCGGGTCAAGGCCCTTCAGGGCGTCCGCCAGCGCATCCGCCGGCAACAGTCCCGCCAGACGGTCCTGGAGCTCCTGGGGCGCCTGAACGCCACCCTGAGCCTTCTGGCGGCCACGCCGCCCACTCGGCTTCTCGGTCATCTCCTGCATGATGATGGGTCCTTTCCCGGCCGCGCCCGGGCCAGAACCGACGCTACGCCTACGGCTACGCGTCGATCCTGACCCGGCAACACAAGCCGAATCAATTACCCCAACCACACACACTTCATCGGACAGACCCTACGAAACGATCGAACCGGAACCAGTAGAAGAAGGGGAACCCGAAGAACCGGTCACCCACCAGGTCCGCATCGTTCAGGAAAACGGCAGTAGCGTCGAATTCACAGAAGGCGCTAGCGGAGCGTGGGTGGCACCGGAAGGAAGCCCGGATACGCTCACTGGCAGCACTTCGGCCGGCTTCGCTCTCACCTACGAAGACCAGTCCGTCTACAAGTTCACCGGCTCAACAGGGAACCTGGAAAGCGTTACGGATGAGAACAACAACACTACTAGCTTTACCTACAACGGCAGCGCGCAAATCGAAAAGGTTACCGACCAGAACGGCGAGAGCCTCACGTTCACGTACAACTCGGCAGGGCTCGTGAAAAGCGTCTCCGACCCATTGAAACACGTGATTGAATACGGCTACAAAGAAGGCGATCTGATCAGTGTCACCCAGCCCGGGGAATCCGCCCTGCGATGGCAATTCGCCTACGAAGGCAACGCCCAGATGACCGAACTCGTCGATGGGCGTGGCGGTAAAACCGCCTATAAATACAACAGTGGCCATCAGGTCGCGTCCAAGAAAGACCCCGTGGGCCGCACCACAAAATACGAATACGGCTCAACGTTCACGCAGATCACAAACGAAGCCACCGGCGCGGTCACCGATGAATACCTCACAAGTAGCGGCCAACTTGTGGAAATCATCCACGGCGCTGGCACCGGGCACGCCACGAGCGAAGCATTCACCTACAACACCAAGGGCGACAAGGTCAGCTACTCCAATGGCGATGGCCAGATCTGGCACTACGAATACAACAGTGTCGGGGACCGCACCCTAGAAGAAGACCCAGAAGGACACAAAGTCAAACACGAATACAACACCAAGCACCAGATCACCGAAGAAACGCTCCCTGACGGAGAGACCACAAAGTACGAACGTGACTCCCATGGGAACGTCCTCGCCGAAGAACGCGAAGCGCCTGAAAAACAGACGCAGAAGATCACCTACAAATACAACGAACACGGCGATCTCGAAAGCAAGACCAACGCTCTGAAACAGACCTGGAACTACAAATACGATCCCGCTGGTGAGCGCACCGAAGAAGTCGACCCGCTTGGTGATAAGCACACCTGGAAATACAATGAAGACGAGCAGGAAACCAGCGCGATCAGTCCACGGGGATACGAAACCGGTAAAGAATCCAGCTACACGACCACGACAGAACGCAATGCCCGCGGACTCCCAACGAAGATCATTGCCCCGCTCAAACACGAAACACTGTTTGAATACGACGGCGACAACAACGTGGTGAAGAAGACAGACCCAGAAAGCGATGCAACGAAATACGAATACGATGCCGACAACGAGTTGATCCAAACCGAAGAACCAAATAAAGTCAAGCAGAAAAGCGAATACGACGGCGCGGGGCGAGTTATCAAGCAGACCGGCGGCAACGAATACCCGACTGAATACAAACGCAACGTTTTGGAGCAGGTCGAAGAAATCGTCGAGCCGGGGGAACGGAAAACCACGAAGGAATACGACGGCGCCGGCAACCTGACGGCCGTCAAGGATGCAGAGAAACGCACCACGAAATATGGATACTACCCTGACAACCTTCTCAAAGAAATCACCTACTCCGACGGAAAAACGTCCGCGGTCCAATACGAATACAACGCTGATGGAAAGCGCAGCAAGATGGTGGACGGTACCGGCACCACTGTCTATCAATACGACCAACTGGACCGCCTGGCAGCCACCGAAGACGGGCACGGCGACAAAGTCAAATATGCCTACAACCTTGACAATCAGCCCACAACAATCACCTACCCCAACGGCGAAAGCGTGACCCGCGCATATGATCACGCGGAACGCCTCACGGAAGTCACTGACTGGAAAGGCAACACAACGCAGTTCAAATACGACGCCGACTCCGACCTGACCGCCACGGTCTACCCATCCGCGACCAGCGGTGAAGACAAATACACGTATGACGAAACGGACTCGATGAAAGAAGTGAAGATGTTCAATGGCAGCGAAGCCCTCGCATCGATTGCCTACACACGCAACAAAAACGGCCTTGTCACAAAAGCCACGGACACGGGGCTACCCGGCGAAGAAAAACCTGCCTATAGCTACGACGAAAACAGTCGCCTGACGAAAGGCGCCGGCATCGCATACAAATACGACGGCGACAACAACACCACCACCATCGGTACCGAAAAACTGACCTATAAAACTAACGACGAGCTCGAAAAGCGCGAAACGAGCAAAAAAGAATCCGTCGCGACATATGCATTCAGCGAAGTAGGCCAACGCATCAAAACTGCTCCGAAATCGGGGCCCGCGACCACCTACGAATACAACCAGGCCGGCGACATGACTGGAGTAGACCGCCCGAAAGAAGGAACGATAACAGTCATCGAAGACACCTATACATACAATGGTGACGGACTAAGGGCATCTAGGAAACCTGGAGCGGAAGCTGCCACATATATGACCTGGGACGCTACTGAAGGGCTTCCGCTCATTCTCAATGACGGCACCTATAGCGCCATCTATGGGCCAGAACACGAAGTTGTGGAGCAGGTCAACTCTAAAAATGAAGCAACGTATCTGCATCACGATCAGCAAGGGTCAGTCCGAGTGATTACGAACGCGGTTGGCACTAAGGTAGGCGAGATCACCTATGACGCGTATGGCAATCCAGTAAAAGAAAGCACCGGCTTTGGGCTGACGCCTTTTGATTATGATGGCCAATACACCGATGCGGACACAGGATTGATATACCTTCGAGCTAGGTATTATGATCCAGTGACAGCACAATTCTTGGCTGTGGACCCGGCCCTCGAAGCGAGTCGCGCCGTCTATGGTTACGCAGGACAGGACCCGCTATCCAACGGCGATCCGAGCGGGCTTTTGCCTTGGAGCAAGAAGGTAAAAGAGGCTATCGCGCGTTGCAGGGTCTGGAAGAATTGGCATAGCCCTGTTAGTCCGTACTACGCGAAACAGCACGGGAAGCCAGTCATCTATTCCGCGTGTAGTGACCTGCTGAGCCTCCCCGCGGAAGTCTATGGGACTGGTAAGCAGTCCTCCGGTTCGAATATTTCACCCGGGAAAGCGGCTGCCGACCTAATCGTCGGAGCTGGGGTGATTGCATCTGGCATAGTCGCTGCGGTGGCCTGCGGGGTCGGCGAAGGGGCGGAGGGGCTCGAGGGACTCGCTGTAGAAGGGCACTGTGCTCAGGCGGCCATCGGAGTGATTACGGTAGGGGGAGGAGCTTTCGGGAGGGGGCTGTATGAATTGGATCATGAACTAAGATGACTAGGGTGGTAGTCAGGTGAGAGGGCCAAGGGAATGAGAAGGTGCCTGAGTCTATTTTGGAAGTGGCTGTCTTCTCCGACGCGATTCTTGCGTTACGTCTCTACGCCAGTTCGCGAGCGGCAGGCGCGTTTTGAAGCGTTGTCGGAGGAAGATAAAAGGCGTACGGTGGAGCGAGGCGATCGCCATTCGGATCTATGGTTTTTTTTTCAGGCACCGATTCGCAGAACGCGGCATGATCTCTCACGACGAGACGAGGGTGAAGACGATGACACGTAGGACAGTCGTCCAGCTCAGCGAAAGCAGCGGGGATGGAGTAGTAGGCTAACCGTGATGATCTGGGTGACGATAATCGGGGTTTTGCTTCTGGTAATAGCCGTCGCCGGCGGTCTGATCGTCGGCGTGCGAGTCCGTGAATGGAGCACCGGGCATGATGGGGCCGACCGGTCCTTGGCTAACAAGATACAGAGGGTGAGCAGCGTCTTCTGTGCGATCGGTATTCCGATAGCTGTGTGGTGGGCGGTAGCCGGGGAAAGTCAGTGGTTGGTGCTGCTCGGTGCTGCTGTCGTGTACATAGCAGTGATGGCGTCGCTTGTGATGCGTGAGGCGAATCGTCAGAGACGTTCGGCGAGGTGAGGAGATTCTCAGCCCCGGCCAACGATGACTTCCGATGCTTCTAACGTAGCGGCCGCGGCGGCCTGGGCGTCTGAAACGACAGCGGCGCTTCGCCGAAGCCGGTGTTGGGCAGGGGCGTGGGCAGCGGCGCTTCGGGGGCGCCGAGGGCGTTGATCGGCACCGCCGCCTGGGCGGCCGCGAGCGCCAGCTGCGGGCTCTTGGCGTAGATGTCCAGCACCACGCCGCCGGTGGCGATCACGATCGCGCGCCCACCGTTGCTCAGCAGCGCTTCGGCGCCCCTGACGGCGACCGTGCGAGTGGCGGCGGAGCCACCGGGCAGGAAGCTGTTGTCGGGCGAGGTGACCACGCGCAGCGGCGCTATGCACTCGCCCTGCCCGCCGCTGAGACAGTCGCCGTACTGCACGCTGAACGCGTCGCCGGGGTCGTGCGTGGCTTCGGTCACCGCCAGCCCCTGGAAGGAGCCGCCCAGCCAGTAGACGGGGAACGGCGACTCGATCACGCTCTCCAGGATGTTGTGCGGGATCGACTGGTCCTGCAGCGTGTCGCCGCAGCCGCCCAGCGCCAGCGCGCAGAGCCCGATCAGCATTGTGGCTGCGACACGCACGACCGGCAGGGTAGCGGTGCGCAACGTCGCCCGGCTGCTGAGTGTTCTAGCCGCGATAGCGATTGGTGATCGGCATCCGCCGGTCGCGGCCGAACGCGCGCGTGGTGATCTTGATTCCGGGCGGCGCCTGACGGCGCTTGTACTCGGCCAGGTCCACCAGCCGCACGGTGCGCTGCACGTCCTCGCGCGGAAGGCCCTGCGCGATCAGCTGCTCGCTGCTGAGATCAAGCTCCACGTAGCCCTCCAGGATGCGATCCAGCACCTCATACGGTGGCAGCGAGTCCTCATCGCGCTGTTCGTGGCGCAGCTCCGCCGACGGAGCGCGCTCGATGATCGAGTCGGGGATCGGGTGCAGCGCGCGCGGCACGCCGGCCGTGCACACGCGCGTGGCGGTCTTGCAGACGGTGGAGTTGCGCCACTGGCACAGGCGATACACGAGCGTCTTGGGCACGTCCTTGATGACCGCAAAGCCACCCGCCAGATCGCCGTACAGCGTGGTGTAGCCGACGGACATCTCCGACTTGTTGCCGGTGGTCAGCACCAGCCAGCCGAACTTGTTGGACAGCGCCATCAGCAGGTTGCCGCGGATGCGCGCCTGGATGTTCTCCTCGGTGAGGTCGGGGGCGCGTCCGGCGAACTGCTTGCGCAACGCCTCCTGATAGGCGCTCATCACCCCCTGGATCGGCAGCTCGTGCGTCATCACGCCCAGCGCCGCGCTCAACGCCCGCGCGTCGTTCTGGGTGTCGGAGGAGGAGTAGGGGGAGGGCATGATCGTGGCGCTGACGCGCTCCGGCCCGAGCGCATCGGCGGCCAGGCACGCGACCAGCGCGGAATCGATCCCGCCCGAGAGGCCCAGCAGCACCCGCTGGAAGCCGTTCTTCTCCACGTAGTCGCGCAGTCCGAGCGTCAGCGCCACGTAGATCTCCGCCTCCGCCGGCTCCAGCAGCTCGGCCCTGGTCGGTTGGGAGGCGACTCTCTCGCCGCTGTGGGTGGGAGCTGGGAGCGCTGGCAGCACCGCCACGCTGCCGCTCGCACGACGCGCCGGCGGACGGTGACCGGAGTCGCGCAGCCGGGCGGCGGCGGCCGCGTCGAGGTTGACGTCGCACACCAGCATGTCCGCGGAGAACTGCGCCGCGCGCGCCAGCGTGCGCCCGGTGTGGTCGATCACGCACGAGTGCCCGTCGAAGATCAGCTCGTCCTGGCCTCCCACCAGCGCGCAGAACGCCACACAGGCGAGGTTCTCTCGCGCGCGCTGGGCGAACATGCGCTCGCGCTCGCCGCCCTTGCCGGCGTGATACGGCGAGGCTGAGATGTTGAGGATCAGCGTGGCGCCGGCCAACGCCTCGTCGCTGGCCGGCGGGCCCGGCTCCCAGATGTCCTCGCAGATCGTCAGCCCCACGCGGTGAGCGCCGATGTCGATGACCGCGCCCTGCGATCCGGCCTGGAAGTAGCGCTGCTCGTCGAACACGCCGTAGTTGGGCAGGTACAGCTTGCGGTAGATGGCGTGCACGGCGCCGTCGGCGATCACGGCCGCCGAGTTGTACACGTCCTCGGCGCGCTCCGGGAACCCCACCACCGCCACCGGCCCGTGGGTGTCGAGCGCCAGCCGATCCAGCGCCGCGCGGGCGTCGGCGAGGAAGTGCTCCTTCAGCAGTAGATCCTCCGGCGGGTAGCCCGTCAGCGCCAGCTCCGGAAACAGCACCACGTCGGCGCCCGCGTCAGCGGCGTCGTCGATCCCGTGGCGGATCAGCTCGGCGTTGCCGAGTATGTCGCCGACGGTGGCGTTGATCTGGCACAGCGCTATGCGCACGTCAGCTTGCGCTGGCGGGCTTGCCGGCGGAGGTGCTCGGGGTTGGCGTCCCCTTGCGTGAGATGCGGTTGGCGCGCTGGCCCACACCCGCGGCCCGCGCCAGTGAGGAGACGGCCCACTTGAGGTCCAGCGCGATCGCGTCCAGCTCCGGCAGCGCGTCGTAGTCGCCCAGCAGGCCGAACCCGAGATGCCCGTCGTAGCTCATCACGGCGATACCCAACGCCTGGCGCTGGGCCAGCGGCACGACCGGGTAGAGCACCTCCAGGCGGCGTCCGAGCAGGTACAGCGGGAACTGCGGTCCGGGCACGTTGGTGACCACCAGGTTGAAGAACGGCTGGCGCGCCTGCAGGCGCGCGGCCTGGCTGAGGATGGTGGGCGGTGCGAAGCCGGCGAGGTTGGTGAGCACCTGCGCGCCGACCGCCTGCCCGGACTTCTTCAGGTCGTCCATGGCCACGCTGATCTTGGACAGGCACTCGGCCGGGTTCTCCACGCCGACCGGCAGCGGCGCCCACATGGCCGCCACCTGGTTTCCCAGCGCGCCACGCTGGGACTTGGTTCGCACCGACACCGGCACCATCGCCTTCAGCACCAGACCGTCGGTGTTGTGGCCGCGGTTGCGCAGATAGCGCCCGAGTGCCAGTGCCACGGAGGTGAGCACCACATCGTTGAGCGTCCCGCCGAGCGAGTCCTTGACCTCTTTGAACGTGCCCAGGTCGGCGTCCAGGAACGTGTAGCGCCGGTGCGGGCCGATGTCCACGTTGAACGGGCTGGGCGGCGCCGGAGCGTTGATGCCGGCGAGCGTGGTGGCGCCGATGCTCGAGAGACCGTCCTTGACCTGAGCGATCGCCTTGCGCGGAGCGCGCAGCAACGCGCGGGCGCCGCGCGCCATCTCGGCGGGAACCGTGGTGCGCTCGAGCAGCGCCTCGCCCAGCAGCTTCGCCGGACCGGGCAACGGCTTGGCGCTCCACGGCGCCTGCCGCTCGCCGGGCAGCGGTTCGGCGGCGGTGTCGAACAGCACCGTGGTGATGTCCACGCCGGAGATGCCGTCGACCAGCGCGTGGTGGGTCTTGGCGATCAGCGCGAAGCGCCCTTTGGACATGCTCTGCACGAGCCAGATCTCCCACAGCGGCTTGGAGCGATCCAGCCGCTGTGAGAACAGGCGCCCGGCAAGGCGCTTGAGCGCGGCGTCGTCGGCCGGCTTGGGCAGCGCGGTGTGACGGATGTGGTAGTAGGGATTGAAGTGCGGGTCGTCGGCCCACACCGGACGGCCCTGGCCGAGCGGCACGTGCGCCAGGCGCTGGCGGTAGCGCGGCACCAGGTGCAGCCTGCCGAGCACGTGGTCGACAAGTTCCTGGAGCGTCGGCGCCGAGCCCTCGAACACCATCACCGACGCCACGTGCATGTGCGCCGTCGAATGATCCTCGAGGTGGAGGAACGTGGAGTCGAGCGCGGTCAGGCGGTCGGGGTTGGCCATCCGCGCGATTGTCGCTGCTGGGAGAGCCCGCGTCAACGGGCAGGCGCAAAAGCTTTGAAGAGATTCTCGGCCTCACTCCATGTCCAGCGCCATCTTCTCCGCCGTGCGCAGCAGGCCGATGAGCGCGTGCGGGCGCACGTCGGTGCCCGGCCTGAGCGATACCGAGGAGCCGTGCGGGCCGAACACCTCGACGATCGTGCACACGTCCCCGATCTGGCAGTCATCGCCGAAGCGCTCTTCCAGCGCCTCCATCTGTTCTGCCACCACCTGGCCGATCTTGGTCGCGTCCAACGACATCTCGTGTCCTCCTCGGTTGGTTGTCGACGGCGGATGATGCCCGAAGCGATCATTGGCACGGGGTGCCATGATCCTCTCTCCGGTTCATCTCAACTCAAGGAACGCGACAGGGATATGGGAAGCGAAGGCGCAGACGAGGTCAACGCATCTGACCCGAGAGCCAAGCTCATGGAAGAAGTCGCCGCACAGATGGACGCGATCGAAACCGACTTTGGCGACGGGTATCAGATCGGCAATGTGGTGACAGTGGTCGAAGTGATGCAGCCCGATGGCATCGTTGGTATTCGCGTGCGCTGCAACCAACAGCCGTGGATCGGCGTCGGCATGCTGCGATTTGCGCTGCGATTCCTGGAAGGTGGAGCCAGCCAGGGCTAGCCGCGCACTGCCCAGATCGGGCTGGGCGACGGTCGATAGAAACACTCACCACGCGCGGGCGCATCTGTGGTCACACCATGGGTTTTCCCTTTGCCACAGCCAGATTCGGCAGGTTCCGGGGGGCTGTGAAGATAACTGTGCGCGGGCTCACACAACTGGTGTTATGTAACCCGCTATCCTCCTGCGGACTGTTTCAAGACTCGCCGAGTTGCTCCCGTTGATGGGGGCAAACGGGGGACCCACTGCCGGATCGCCGAATGACTGGTGAACCGGATGGGGCGAATCGGCCGCTGTTGCGGCCGTAACGCCCGGAAGACACGCGTCCGTTACGCGTGCTCGACCGGCCGTGAGCCCGACAGCTAACCCCGTAGGCGGAACGCAAGGAGGTTAGTGAATCCATGTACGTCCCCGCTACGCCTGCGCAGGCTGCGCCGGCCCTGGCTCCCGTCGGGATCCTCTCGACCGCGACGGCGGCCCTGGCAGCGCCCGTGCACACCTCGTTGAAGGTGCGTAGCCCACAGTTGAACGTCCTGGCGGACAGCCGCGTGACGGTGACCGGCGCACTGCTGGAGGACCACCAGGCCAGCGAACGCGGACTCGTGGTCGCGCTGCAGGCCCTGGGCGGCCGCGGCTGGCGCACGCTGACCCGCACGCACACCGGCGCGCACGGCCGCTTCCGCCTGCGCTACACGCCGCGCCAGGACGGCAGCCGCTGGTTGCGGCTGCGCTTCGCCGGCAACTCCTACATGCTCGGCTCCCACCGGCGCCTGGGCCAGCTCAACGTCTATCGCATGGCGGTCGCGTCGTGGTACGGCGGTGGCGGGACCATGGCCTGCGGCGGCGAACTGACCAGCAGCACGATGGGCGTGGCCAACAAGACGCTGCCGTGCGGCACCCGCGTGACGCTGCGCTACGGCAACCGCACCGTGAGCGTGCCGGTGGTCGACCGCGGACCGTATGTGGCAGGCCGCGAATTCGACCTCACCGAAGCCACCAAGCGGGCGCTCGGCTTCGGCGACACGGGGGAGGTTTGGAGCACCCGTTGAGCCTGGATCTTGAAAAGTGCATGGGCGCGTTCATGCAGGGGTTGGCTTTCTGTCCATTGGCTCATTCAATGGCCTGATGTCCGCCACGAGCAAACCTTCGCGCACCCAGACGTGGATGGAGAGTCTGGGCGATTGGAGCTGGCCGGGCCAGGGTGGCGTGGTGGCAGCAGAGGTGCTGCCACCGCCCTGGGTGCCGGTCTTCCCGCCCCGTCGCGAAGCGGCGATCGCGCTGCCCCCCGGGCGCGTCTCGCGGCGCGCAGTGCGTGCGCGCCGGGCGCTGCTGGCGGTGCTGCTGAGCGCGCTGGCCGCCGTCAGCGCCGCGTTGGCGCTGGGCGGGCGACTCGGCCTGGAGCGGATCCTCGGCGTCAACCAGCAGCTGGTGCCGGTGCGCGCGGAAGTGTTCACCAACGCCGCCGCCACCAGGCAGCTGCTGTCGCTGCCGACGCTCGAGAAAGTCAGTGCAGACTCGGCCGGCAGCACGATCGAGAGCGCCACCTACCCCTCCAAGGCGCTGCACACCCACGGCGAATTCCTCACCTACCTGCCGCCCGGCTACGCCTCCACCAACCTGCGCTACCCGGTGCTCTACATGCTCACCGGCACCGACCAGTCCGACTCCGCGTTCCTGGAAATCGGCTTGCAGGAACGGCTTGACGAACTGATCGCCCACCACACGATCCCGCCGCTGATCGCCGTCATGATCCAGGGCGGCCCCGGCTCCAACCTCTGGCGCAACCAGGGCACCGTGCGCTACGAAAGCTACGTGCTGGAAGTCCAGGAAGCGATCGACCGGATGCTGCCCACCGTCGCCAAACGCGGCGCACGCGCGATCGTGGGCGACTCGATGGGCGGCTACGGCGCGATGAACACCGCCCTGTCCAACCCGTATCGCTTCGGCGTGGTGGAGAGCTGGCTGGGCTTCTTCAATGGCCTGCAAGGAGACCTGCACAGGGACCGGCCGATCTTCTCGCGGCTGGGACTGCACGCGTTCGTGTACGGCGGCGAATCCGACCACATCGCAGACCCCGCCGAGGACGCGCCGTTCGCGGCCTCGCTGCGAGCTGCCGGTGCCAGCGCTCACAGCGCGGTGTATCCAGGCGAACACAGTCTGGCCACGCTGCAAGCGCACCTCACCAGCATGTTGACGTTCGCCGGGCGGGCCCTCGCCCGCGGCTCGCGGCCCTGAGCTGACAGAAAAACGCTCGCGCCCGATCGGCCATTGCGGGCGCGATACACGCGCGTACGCGTAACGTCCATGTATTTCCTTGCGATGGCCGATTGCCGAAGCCAGAATCTCACTGGCGTATATCGCCACACTTCGAGACATCGCGTTACGTGCGGCAATAGGCGTAGGATTCGGCTGTGCACGACGAGCCGCAGCTGCAGACCGAGCGCCTGCTGTTAAGGCGGTGGCAGTTTTCAGATATCGAGCCGTTTGCCGCCATGAACGCCGACCCAGACGTCATGGAACATTTCCCGGCGCTGCTCTCGACCATTGAGAGCACAACCCTGATCGAGCGCTCGGAGCGTCGCTTCGAGGATCGCAGCTACGGCCTGTGGGCGGTCGAGCTGGCGGGGCAGGCGCCGTTCATAGGTTGTGTCGGGCTGGCGCCGGTGGAGATCGACGTCGTGTTCGCGCCGGCGGTCGAGATCGTGTGGCGCCTGGCGCGCGAGCACTGGGGAGAGGGCCTGGCCACAGAGGCCGCCGTGGCCGCCATGAGCTACGGCTTCGACGAGCTCGAGCTGCCGGAAATCGTCGCCTACACCGCCGCCGGCAACATGCGCTCACGGCGCGTGATGGCACGGCTGGGGATGCTGCGCGACGTGGCCGAGGACTTCCTGCACCCGTCGCTTCCCGCCGATCATCCGCTGGCGCCACACGTGCTGTATCGCATGGACGTGGCGCGCTGGCGCACGGAGGAGCCGAGCTAGCGCTCAGCGGCGCTCGCCGGGCGTGCGGGCGCCGAGGCTCGGCGTACGGGCGAGCTTGGCCAACGCGCCGCCCGGATCGACCGGGATCTCGGCCAGGGCTTCGGCCACCTCGACCGCGTCGTCGATGCTCGCCCGATCCTGCAGCTGCTCGCACCAGCGCTCCAGCCAGCGCAGCGCCCACAGGTCGAACGCGTCCGGTCGCTGCGCCGCCACCAGCGGCAGGAAGCCGATCGAGACCTCCAGCTCCAGCGGGCGCGCGCCTTCGTCGGCCAGCGCCCGCGCCAGCGCGATCGCGAAGTCGAGCTCGCCACGCGCCAGATGCGCTTCCAGCTCGCGTAGCGGTCTGTAGGGCCTGCCCATACGAACACATGTTCGCATGCGCGCGCCGCGTATGCCAGAAATCGGCTCCTTGCGCATATCCTCGACGGTGTGTGCGGGCGCTACACCAACACCGCAGGGCCTGAAGAACTCAACGAACGCTTCAAAGTTCCCATCGATCGAGAGTCAGGAACACGGCGCTTCAACGTCGCGCCGACCGAAGAGGTTCTGGCGATCGTGTCTCCCAAGGGCCAGCCCGAAGCGCGGCTCTTGCGTTGGGGGTTGATACCGCCGTGGGCCAAGGACCTCAAGAGCGCCGGCAACACGATCAACGCGCGCATGGAGACCGTCACCACGCGCCCCGCCTACCGCAGCCTGATCCCCAAGGGCTCCAGGCGCGCCCTGCAGCTGGCCGACGGCTACTTCGAGTGGCTGAAACCGGAGAAGCGCAGCCAGCCGCGCCAGCCGTTCTACTTCCAGGTGGACGGCGGCGTCCCGTTCGCGTTTGCCGCGCTGTGGACCCCCGCCAAGATCGACGGGCAGTGGATCGAGAGCGTCACGCTGCTGACCTGCGACTCGGCCCCCAACCGCACCGCCGCCGCCATCCACGACCGCATGCCCGTGATCCTGGCCAACCGCGATGCGCAGACGGCATGGCTCGATCCGGCGCTGGACGCCGAGGAGGCGCTCAGCCTGTGCGGCGCGTTGCCGAGTGCGCGGCTGACCGTGCAGGCGGCCAACCCGGCGGTCAACAAGGCCGGCGGCGCGGTCGAGGGCCCGGAGCTGCTGCGCGCGCCGGTGTGAGCGACTGCCGAGCGCAGCGGCGTGCCCGGCTCCTCAGGCGGTCAGCCAGCGCCTGGGGTTCTCGGTGAAGATCGTGTGGAAGACCGCGTCGTCCATCACGCCCAGCTCGCGCAGCGCCGGCACCACCTCCTCGAAGACCAGCGTCATCGACCAGTTGCGAATGGCGCCCGCGTTCGTGAACATCTCCTCCGCCTCCGGCGGGAACCAGTCGATCGTGGCGCAGAAATCCTGGGAGATCACCAGCCGCTCGGCGTGCCCGCGGCGCAGCAGCTCGGCCGCCACCGCGTTGCGCTTGTCGATCGACAGGTACATCTCAAGGCCGTAACGATCCAGGCCGACGTACACGCCCTTGCTCAGCAGGCTCTCGATGTAGTCGAGGTCCTCGCTGTCGCCGCAGTGCGCGATCTGCACACGACTCAGATCCACGCCCTCCTCCTGGAAGATCTCGATCTGCCGCGGGGCGGTGGCCACAGCCGGCATCGAATGCGCCATGATCGGCGCGCCCGTCTGCACGCTGGCGCGCGCCACCGCGCGGTGGATCTTCTCCACGTTGTCGGTCACGCCCGCCGCATCGGCGGCGCACTTCAGGAACGCGGCCTTGATGTCCGTGCCCTGGATGCCGCGTTCGATGTCCTCCACGAAATGGTCGGCCATCACGTCGACGTCGCGATTGGCGAAGTAGTGGGGGAGATGGTCATAGCTGTAGATGCCCGTGCAGGCCACGATCCGCACACCCGTCTCCTCGGCCACGCGCTTCATGAAGCGCACGTCGCGGCCACCGAACATCGCCGTCGGATCGACGATCGTGCGCACGCCGTGAGCCTTGGCGGCATTGACCACAACGAGTGCCGCGTCGAGCTCCAGCTGCTCGTCATAGCGTCCCGGCCACTGCTCCGCCACCGCCTCGTCGCGGAAGCGCACGTGCTCGTGCACGAGCGTCAGTCCCAGCTCGCTCGCGTCGATCGCTCCCTGCACCGTCTCCACGTTGCCCATCCCCGCCAGCCTCCTCGGTTGGTCTGCGCCTCTCAGCTCCCTGCTCCTATTGGCAAGCCTACCCGGCGGCGAAGTGCTTGCCGGCTATCTGCTCGACCGTGCCTTTGGTGCGCATCGTCATCGCGCCCAACAGACGCTCGATCAGTTTCAGCTCGAGCGGCGACTCCAGCAGGCCGCCGCTCGGCAGCCAGTACAGCTCGCGCTCGCCGAAGTGCAGACGGTCGCTCTCATCGGCCAGCGCCAGCACTTCCTTCTTGGCGCGCGCCAGCGGGGGAGATGCGAGCATGGCGACCTGAAGCTTGCCGTTCGATACCTCCAGATGCTCGGCGGCGAAGGGCTTCATCGCGGCAATCGCCCGCACCTGTGCTGCTGAGCGGATGAAGGTAGGGACGGCATAGCCCAAGGCCGCCTGCAGACCATCCTGGATATGTGCCTCGACCTCCTGCGCCGTGCGCTCATCGCCGGCGAACACCACGTTGCCGCTGGCGCGAAAGCTCGCCACCTCGCGGAAGCCCATTGCGCTGAAGTGCGCGCACAGCTCTACGTTTGTCAGGCGGTGGCCGCCGACGTTCATGCCGCGAAGGAAGGCCGCATACATAGACATGGTGCGCGAGCCTACACATCCCCATATGCGAACGGCGCCGTTACAGTGGGCTGCGAGCGGCCTGGATACAACGGCCGTCGAAACTTCACGAGGGAGGAGCGAACATGCCCGAGAAGCCCACACTGTACGTCTGCCACATCGACGCAGGCGGCCCCCGGCCACACGCCTGCCGGCGCGCGCAGAACGCGCTGCGCGAGGCCGGCCACGACTTCGAGAAGGTCATCTATGGCAAAGGCATCCCCTTCGGTCTGTTCACCAAGGGCCGGCGGCCGGAGCTGAAGGAGATGAGCGGGCAGGAGCAACTGCCCGTGCTGAAGCTCTCCGACGGCAGCACCGTCAACGGCAGCGGCGCCATCATCGCTTGGGCCAAGGCCAATGAGCCGGTGAGGGAGGGGCAGGCGAGCGCTGGGTAATGCAGCATCAGCGCACGACGACGAATGCCAGTGGCACGGGCCTGGAGCGCCCATACGCGTCGCTTGCGCTGATAGCCGCGATGTAGTTATGCGGGCTGAGCACGGTGCGGCCGATGCGCCCGCTGAAGGGAACGCCGTCCGCGCCTGCGGGCTCGTTGAACCGTGTCAGCGTGGCGACGCTGAGCGTGCGCGTGCAGCGTTTGGCACGTTCTCGCTTGAGCTTGGCGGTTGGTGTGAGACACCTGCGGCCGTGGCGCAGCCCTGGCACGGGACGCGTAATCGTGATCTGCAGCTTCGCAGCGGCAGATAGCGTGAAATGAAAGCTCGTCCCGAAGGGGGGGTGCTTGGCTGAGGCTGCGGTCGTCTGCTTGCCGACACGAAAACGCTTGTTGGTTAGGCGGGCGGCAGTAATCACAGGCGGCTGTGCCGTATCGCCAGATGTCGGCTGCTTCGTAGAAGGTCCTTCCACAAGCCCAGGAGTCGTATATGTGAATGCTTGTCCATTGTTGTCCACTGCTGCGCAGAACAAGCCGGATGGGCACGATACAGAGGAGAAATCTCCGTTGACTTCGAGCGGCGTCCACAGATTCCACACGCCGCTTTCAAAGATCGCCGTTTCGCTTTCGGAGGAGGCCACCGCCATGCAGAAGGAGAATGACGTGCACGACACAGATTCAACATCGGGCATAAAGCGTTCTGGCCCATTCTGTATCTCGCTGGGTGCACTCCAATAGCCGTTGTTGTATGTCAGCGCTTCCGCGTAGTGCAATACCCCCAAGTGCGAGTAGTAGTGGGTTGCCGCCGCCTCGCAGAAGGAAGCGGAGGGGCACGACACCGAGTCCAGGTCGCCTTCGGCGTCTACCTGGTTCGGCGCGCTCCACGAGGTGCCGTTGAAGATCATGGCGTTATGACCACCGACCGCGACACAGAAGGATTCCGAGGCACAGGACACTGACTGCAGCGTGGCTTCAGGATCGATCTGGACCGGCGGGTTCCACTTGCTGCCATCATAAATATATGCATACCCGCGAGGATGTTCTTCCGCCGTGCGTCCTGTTACCGCCACGCAGAATGACGCGGACACGCAGGACACCGACCCTAGGCCACCTTCGAGGTCTACTCCTACTGGCGAGCGCCATGCTGTGCCGTTATAGGTAAGTGCATACCCGTGCGGGTAGCCACCGACGGCGGCACAGAAGGTCTCCGAGGGGCAGGACACCGAGGTTAGATCGCCTTCGCCTGCTATCAGGCTCGGCGCGCTCCACCCGGACTCATTGTACGTAAGAGCCCTGCCGTAAAAGTCTACGGCCGTGCAGAACGAGGAACTGGGGCACGAAACGGAGCTGAGTCCGCCACTGCCGACAGGCACCGGGCTTGTCCACGTACTGCCGTTGAAGGCGGATGCGTATCCTCCGACGGCCAAACAGAAGGATTTAATCGTACACGACAAGGCGCCCGAAGCAGCCCGCTTGCTGAGACGAGCTGATGGGCTCCAGGTGCTGCCGTCATAGGTCGCTGTTTCCCCTTCGGAAGTTGCAGCCACACAGAAGGTTTCTGAGTGGCACGACAGGGACTGGATGTAACCCAGGATGCCGACCCTCGTGGGCACGCTCCAGGCACTCCCGTTATAGGTGATCTCATGACCAAAGTTACCCACGGCGACACAGAATGACGAGGAGACGCATGACAGCGAGTGCAGTGCATTCTCCGGTTCGGAGTCGATTTCGCTCGGGCCACTCCAGGAGCCACTGTTGTAGGTAACCGCGTATCCGGGCCCGCCGTTGTAATCGCCCACCGCGATACAAAAGGATTCGGAAGTGCACGAGATCGACGAGAGTGCTTTGGAAATTTGGATTGGCATGCTCCATGCGGTGCCGTCGTAGACGGCTGCCTGCCCCGAACCACCAACCGCGATACAGAAGGATGGGGAGGTGCAAGACACCGAAGTGAGTGGCCCGCCGATTCGAGTCGTGCTCCAGGTGCTGCCGTTATAGGTGACAGCTTCGCCAGAGCCGCTGACCGCCATACAGAACGAGGACGAGGTACATGAGACCGAGACAAGCCCAGCGTGAGTGTCAATCAGATTCGCTGCGCTCCACGTCCCGTCCATGTAAACCGCCGTCGACCCGAACGACCACGCAGAGCCGACCGCCACGCAAAAGGAGGCAGACGTGCACGACACCGCACTCGCGCCAATGGCCGGATCCACTGGGTCGGGTAGCGACCACTGATCAGCTGCGAACGTCGTCGACGAACCCGTCAGCATTAGCGAGATCACGATCACGCCAGCGGTACAGACCCGGCGAAGGCCACACACAGCTTGAACAAAGCTCCCCAACGCCAAGTCAGCAATGTACCAGTTCCAACTGGCGGCATCTAATCCCTGGCCGTGACGCGGCCATGGGCCCAGTAAGGCGAACGATGGAGTGTTCGCGGCGTTCTATTTGAGTGAGGTAGCCGCTCAGGCGACGCTTGACGCGCTGGCCTTCTCGGCCAGGATCCCGGCGATGCGCGCGCGGTGACGCCCGGCGCCGCCCAGCAGCGTGGCGTCGATCTGGGCGCGCTTGTACAGCCAGTGCACATCCGCCTCCCACGTGAAGCCGATGCCGCCGTGGGCCTGGATCGCGCTGGCGGTGACCTCGCGCCCAGCGTCTGACGCGGCAGCCTTCGCCATCGCCGCCGCCTCCGCCAGCATCTCCGGTTCGGAGTCGGCCGTCCACGCGGCATAGGCAGCCAGCGAGCGGGCCTTCTCGGTTTCCAAAAGCATCTGCGCGCAGCGGTGCGACACCGCCTGGTAGGCGCCCACCGGTACGCCGAACTGCTTGCGCTCCTTGACGTACGCCACCGTCATGTCCAAAGCCCGCTCGCACACGCCCACCAGCTCCGAGCTGACCGCCACCAGCGCGCGGCCCAGGCCAACGCAGCCATCGGGGAGGGACTCACCGGCGCCGCCTGCGGCGATCCTCGCCGCCGAGCGCGTGGGGTCGATCGAGGGCAGCGGGCTGACCTCCGCGTCGGCCGCGCTCAGCACCACCGCCGAGCCGTCGTCTTCCACCAGCACGATCACCTGCGCGTCCGCGCCACCCACCACAAACTCCGCCGTGCCGTCGCTGCCCGCGCCCAGCGCGCCGATCGTCTCGCCCGAGGCCAGGCCCGGGAGCCAGCGCTGGCGCTGCTCCGATGAGCCGCCGTGCTTGAGCACCGCCGCCGCCATCGCGCTGCCAAGGAACGGAACCGGCGCCAGCGAGCGACCCAGCTCCTCGCACAGGATCGACAGCTCGATCGCGCCAAGGCCCTGTCCGCCGTACTCCTCCGCCACCGCGATCCCCGGCCAGCCCAGCTCGCTCAGCTCACGCCACAGCTCCGTGTCCATGCGCCCCGCCTCCGCGTGCTCGCGCACGCGCTCCGGCCGTGCCCGCTCAGCCAGCAGGTCGCGCGCCGTGCGCTGGATCTCGCGCTGATCGTCTGTCAGGCCGAAGTCCATCAGCCACGCACGCCCGCTGCGGAGCCCGAAGGGCGCAGCCCATAAAAATCAAAACCGGTCATGCGGTCACCTTCAGGCGCGGCAGGCCCAATACGCGCTCGGCCACGATGTTCTTCAGCACCTCGGTGGTGCCCCCCTCGATCGTGTTGCCGCGGGCGCGCAGCAGCTCATAGCTCCAGCTGGTGCCGGACGTGAGCGCCTCGGGGCCGACCACGTCCACGGCGAGTTGAGTGAGGCGCTGGTTGGTGTCCGACCACAGCCACTTCACCAGCGAGCCCTCCGGGCCGGGCTGGCCGTAGCGCTCCACGTCCGTCAGCCCCTTCCACGCCAGCAGGCGGATCGCCTCACAGCGCGTGTGCAGCTCGGCCAGCGCGTCGCCGTAGCGCTCCAGCACGCCGCGCTCCGCCGCCTTGGCGATCACGTCGTCCAGCAGCTGGCGCAGGCGGATCTGAAGCGCGAAGCCGAGACCGGCCCGCTCGTTCATCAGCGTCGTCAGCGCCACCTTCCAGCCATTGCCCACACCGCCCACCACGTTCGAGTCGGGAATCCGCGCCTCCTCGATGAACAGCTCGTTGAACTCCGCCTCACCGGTGATCTGACGCAACGGACGAACCTGCACCGCGTCCTGCTCCATGTCCATCAGGAAGTAGGTCAGGCCCTTGTGCTTGGCCGCCTCGGAGTCGCTGCGCGCCACCAGCATGCACCACTTGGCGTACTGCGCGCCGCTGGTCCACACCTTCTGGCCGGTTACCACCCAATCGTCGCCGTCCTTCACCGCGCGGGTTTTCAACGACGCCAGGTCCGATCCGGCGTCCGGCTCGGAGAAGCCCTGGCACCAGATCTCCTCGCCGGAGAGGATCGGCGGCAGGTAGCGCTCCTTCTGCTCCGGCGTTCCCCACACCATCAGCGTGGGGCCGCCCAGCAGCAGCCCCAGCACGTTGGCCGCCATCGGCACGCGCGCGCGGCCGATCTCTTCAAAGTAGATCGCCGACTGCGTCAGCGTGGCGCCGCGCCCGCCGTACTCCGCCGGCCATGCCGGCGCCGCCCAACCCGCGTCATAAAGCCTGCGCTGCCAGTCCCTGCGCCACTTGTAGTGCGCGTCCTCGCCGCCGTCGGTGGGCTCTGGGGCGGGGGGATTGTCGGCCAACCACGCGCGCAGCTCGTCGCGGAAGGCGATCTCGGTGGGACTGAAGGTCAGGTCCATGGCTGTATTTGCAACATTACTTCAAGAACGACTCACATGTGTGGCAGCCGCCGCGACGGCTCCCTGCGTTCGCGCAGGGCTCAGGTGATGTCGATCGGGGTGCCCAGCGCGATCAGCGACCACAGCCGCGCGATGTCCGCGTTGGGCATGCGCACGCAGCCGTGCGACGGGCGCCCGGGGATCAGCTGCGGTTCGTCGGTGCCGTGAATGCCCACCACGCCGCCGCCCGGCCATTCGCTCAACGTCGGCGCGTACGCGCTCGTCCCCAGCGCGTAAGGCCCATATACGGCCGCCTGCGCCACCACCAGCTTCTCCATCACGTAGAACTCACCGGCAGGGGTGACGGTGCCCCGCTTGCCCACCCCGATCGGCGCAGTGAAGATCGCTTTGCCGTCGCGAAACAGCGTGGCGCGCAGGTTGCTCTGGTCGATCAGCAGATAGCCGTCAACGGTGTTGAACGACTCCAGGGCGTCACGGGGCACCCAGCCGCGCCGTCCGTTGGGCCGGCCGGGGTACTCGATGCGGACCCACGTCTGCCCCGAGGGCAGACGCTCGGAATCCAGCACCACATACAGCTCCGCCTGTTCGTCGACGGTCAGGAACTGCAGGCGACCGATCGCGTGGGCAGTCCGCGACGGGGCGGCTCGCACCAGCGCTTCGCTGTCCGGATAGGCCCAGCGTGAGACGGTGCGCAGATCCGACAGGCGGGTGATGTGCGCTCCGGCTGCGCCGGGTGTGACCGTCAGCGCCGATGCCGGCGCCGCTGCCAGGAGCGTCAGCAGCGCGATCACAGCCGCCAGCGCACGGCGCCGCTGCGCACCGGCTGCCGCGGGCAGGGGCACGCTAGCCAGTGAACTTCGGGGTGACGACGTTGCTGCGACAGTGCACGACCGTCAGCGAGCGCGCTGCCTTGGCCTCTTTGGCGTTGGTGGCGGTGGCTTTCATCGTGATGTTGGCCACCAGGCGGTGGGCGCCCACCTTCAGCTTCGCCAGGCTGATCGAGATGCTCAAAAGGCCTTTGCGCGCGTTGTGATAGGTCAGCTTCTTGAGCTTGTGAGCGTCCAGGTAGAAGCTCACGCTGGACACACCCGCCGACTTGATGCTTGCGGTGAAGCTCGAGCGCACGCAGCCCTGCGGTCCTTTCAGCGCCGGGATGCTGGCGGCGGTGAAGCCCAGGACCCCGGATTTGCCGCCGCTGGTTGCGCCTTTGCCGGTTGTGGTCGGAGTGGGGGTGGCGGGGGTGGTGCCCGTGCCGCTGGTGCCGGTGGGTTCCGTACCACTGCCGCCACCCGCCGGTTTCGTGCCCACGGGCACCACGATGGTTTCCACCGTGTTGGACATGACCGGAGGCAATGGAGTGGTGATGTATTCGGTCGGCGTGCCGGTGAGCTGCACCGTGTTTTCGTACTTGCCCACCTTCAGATCGTCTTCGGTGAGCACGTGCTTGCAGAGATATTCGGCGGTGGTGTCGGCCGCCAGGATCCCGCCGGCCGGCCCGCCTGTGATGGTGCCTTCATCGCAGTGGGGGTCGGTGAAGTCGCTGAGCGCCAGCGGCACGTTGCCGGTGTTGTCCACCAGTATCTGGTAGTCGACGGTCTGGCCGGGTTCGCCCGTGAGAGATGTGGTCACGTAGGAGCTGCCCGCCACTTCGAGCTTCTGAAGCTTTGCCACTGTCATCGCGGGGTTCGGAGCGCAAGCGACTTTGGCGTGCACGTCGAAGCCGTTGCGACCCTCGCTCTGGGGCGATTTCGCCCATCTGGCTTCGGCGTCGATCGTGTACGTGCCGACGGGCGCGTCGATCGGGGTGGTGTTCGTGCCGGAGTCGCCTTCAAAGGTGAACGTGCCCTTGCTGCTGACCGGTTCCGAGCCCTTTTTGATGAACGTCACTTTCTCGCTGACCGTATTGCTCTGCCCGGCGGGGAACTGGTGGAATTCCCAGACCACCGACGTGCAGCTGATCTGGATGTTGTTGGCGCCGGCGGTGATGCCCACCGGGGTCGAGCTTCCGCTGCGCGGCGAATTCGGCTTGGCGGCCTTGGCGGCGGCCTTTTCCGCTTCACGCTGCACTTTGCGGGCGGCAGCGCGTTCTTCGCGTTCGGTGGCCTTCTGGGTGGCGGCCAGGGCGCTCGCTTCCGGGCTTTCGCTGCTCGAGCGAGCCTGCCCCGCCGGAGCCATGATCGCCACAACGGCCAACGCAGCCAGCAGCAGGAACGGGAGCCAGCGACGGATCAGCCCGCCACCGTGGCGCGTACGGGCATGCCCGGCATCGGCTGGCTGACGGCTATCTGTCTTTCGGTCCTGGCGCATCCGCATAGTTCTCCCGTTCCGTGGGTCGCAGCCCCGTCTTTTCGCGACACCCCCTAAGACCCTGGCACTCAACCACATCCAGCGCCCCTCAGCGCTGCTGCACAACACCTTTACAGATGGTCCTATCGATGTCTCCAATTCGCGATCCCCCGAGCAGGGGGATCTTCGGGGTAGGTCATAGGTGAGAGATAGGTGAGATTCATCTAACCCTTTTGCAGTCGATTACCGATAGCATGAGCGGACCGATGTCGGCTATCAGCACAACCACGGTCGCCATAGGCCGCTTCCACGACCTGCAGGCACGCGGCCTGCGTGGCCTCATCGACGACGATCCGGCTCTTCGAGCTGGTGGCCGAGGACATTGCCCGTCCGCAGCTTTCGGCCACGCTGAGATCCACGCAGGCGCAGGTGGCGATCGTGGACGTCGGCTCGCTGCTCAGCCCGGTGGAAGTGCGCGAGCTGGCGAGCAGGCACCCGAAGGCGAATCTGATCCTGCTGGCGGACAACCCATCGAGCGTGGAGTGCGCGCAGCTGCTCGCATTCGGGGCGGCGGCCTGCCTGGCCAAGTCAACCCAGGCCCGTGACATCCTCAACGCCATCCACCTCGCCTCGCGCGGCCTGCAGCTGACCCCGCGCGAACAGCGCGCAGGGGGCCTTGGGTCGAGCCTGCTGACGCAGCGGGAGACAGATGTGCTGGCTCACCTCCAGCAGCGTCGCTCCAACGCCCAGATCGCCGCCGAGCTGCACATCAGCGTCGAGACCGTCCGCACGCACGCACGCCACATCTACCGCAAGCTGGGCGTGACCTCGCGGCGGGAGCTGCTGGCGCCGGGCGCCCAGCCCGCGCACGCTCTCGTTTAGCACAGTCGGTCGCGCGCGTACGCGCGCGAGAACCGCCGCCGCCATCGTTAGAGTCGAACGTATGTACGGTCCGGATTCCGGCTTGCGCGTCGCCCATCTGGACGCCGATGCGTTCTACGTGTCGGTGGAGCTGCGTCGCCATCCGGAGCTGCGCGGCCGGCCGGTGGTGGTATCCGGCAGCGGGCCGCGCGCGGTGGTCACCACCGCCAGCTATGAGGCGCGGCGCTTCGGCGTGGGCTCGGCGATACCGGCCTCCCAGGCGCGGCGCCTGTGCCCGCAGGCGGTCTTCCTGACGCCCGACTTTCCCGCCTACAGGGCGGCCTCGGCGGAGGTGATGGGGATCGTGCGCGAACACGTGGAGCGCGTGGAGGTCGTCGGGCTGGATGAGGCCTATCTCGACGTGGAGGGCTTGTTCTCGCCGCGCAGCGCCATGCGCAGGCTGCTGGCTGAGATCAAGGCGGCGACGCAGCTGACGTGCTCGGTCGGCATCGGCCCCAACAAGCTGGTGGCCAAGGTGGCCTCCGATGCGGAGAAGCCGGCCGGCTTCGTGGTGCTCACCCGCGAGCAGGCGTGCGCGCGCTTTGCCGGCTCGCCGCCCGGAATCGTGCCGGGCATCGGGCCCAAGACCTCCGCGCGCCTCACAGAGCTCGGCCTGGAGACACTGGCGGCGGTGGGCTCGGCGCCGGAGCAGCTGCTGGTGGAGCGCTTCGGCCCCAACCTCGGCCGCGAGCTGGGACGACGGGCGCGCTTCGAACACGACGGCGAGGTGGGCGCCGCCCACAAGGTCGTCTCGGAGTCGCGCGAGCGAACCTTCGACACCGACCTGAGCGACCCCGCGCAGATGCGCCAGGTACTGGAGCGGATGGCCGGGGAGCTGTGCGAGAGCCTGAGCGCCCACGGCCGCCGCGGGCGCACGATCGGGATCAAGGTTCGCCTCAACGACTTCACCACCGTCACCCGCGCGCGCACCGTGGCCGAAGCCACCTGCGACCGCCACGTGGTCGCCGAGCTCGCACTGGAGATGCTCGCCGACTACTCACCGCCGCGCCCGGTGCGCCTGCTGGGCGTGCGCGTGGCAGGCCTCAGCTCCCGTGAGCAGCAGCCCCCCGACCGGAGGCGGACGGCCGCGGGGGAGCGGACCTCTGACCCGGGGCAGCTCGCGCTGCCGGTGTGAACTTGCTCACTGGACGTGCACCGCTGGGCGCCGGCGCTAGGATCGAGCAGTGACGCTCATCGACGTGGGGGACATCCAGCTGGACTACGAACGCAGCGGCTCCGGTCCCCCGCTGTTGTTGATCATGGGCATGAGCGGCACCGCCCTGCACTGGGGCGAGCCGTTTCTGGCGGCGCTGCGCCAGGACTTCGACGTGATCGCCTACGACCACCGCGGGGTGGGGAGCAGCACGCCGCTGGATGGGCAGGTGTCGATCGTGCAGATGGCCCACGACGCGGCCGGACTGCTGGACGCGCTGGGGATCTCCCGCGCGCACGTGGTGGGCATCTCGATGGGCGGGATGATCGCCCAGGAGCTGGCGCTGGCGCACCCCGATCTGATCGACACGCTGACGCTCGGTTGCACCTACTGCGGCGGCCCGGGGAGCGAGCTGACCTCACCGGAGACCGGCATGGCGCTGTTCGAGGCGATGCAGTCCGGTGACCGTCTGCGCGCGCTGAAGACCGGCTGGGAGGTCAACGTCTCGCCGGCGGTGGCCGCCGATCAGGACCTGTACGCGACATTCCTGGAGATCGCCGAGCGCCGTGCGGTGGCGGTCGCGGTGGTGATGGCCCAGGCGCAGGCGATCGCCGCGCACGACACCAGCGCCCGCCTGCACGAGCTTGCAATGCCGGTGCTGGTGATCCACGGCACCGAGGATCGGATGCTGCCGGTGGCCAACGGCCGCCTGATCGCCTCGTTGATACCGGGTGCGCGCCTGGAGATCCTCGACGGCGTGGGGCACCTGTTCTTCTGGGAGCTTCCCGAGCGCTCCGCCGAGCTGATTCGGGATCACGCGGCCGTCCGCGCTTGAGCGAGCTGCGCGTCCAAGCCGACGGCCTGGCACTCGACGGCGAACGCAGCGGCGAGGGCGAGGGCCTGCCCATCGTTCTCCTGCACGGGCTCACCGCCACACGCCGCTACGTGGTGATGGGCTCAAAGACGCTCGAGCGCTCCGGTCATCGCGTGATCGCCTACGACGCCCGCGGGCACGGCCGCTCCGATCCGGATCCGCAGCGTGCCTACGGCTACGAGCACCTCAGCGGCGACCTGCTGGCCGTTCTCGAAGCGGCCGGCGTGCGGCGCGCGCTGCTGGCGGGTGCGTCGATGGGCGCGCACACGGCGCTGCGCTTCGCGCTCGAGCACCCCGAGCGGGTGGCTGCGCTGGCGCTGATCACGCCCGCCTACGAACCCGATTCGCCGCGCCTGGGAGCCGAGCTGGCGCGATGGGACGCGCTGGCCGAAGGATTGCGCAGCGCAGGCGCGGACGGCTTCGTGCAGGCCAACGATCTGGATGCCCTGCCACCGTCGTGGCGGGCGACGATCGAGACGGTGCTGCGCCAGCGGATCGCCGCCCACGAGCACCCCGACGCGGTCGCCGACGCGCTTGAAGTGGTTCCGCGCTCACGCCCGTTCGACAGCATGGCGCAGCTGTCCGCCATCGACGCGCCCACGATCGTGATCGGCAGTCGCGACGGAGCCGACCCGGGGCACCCGCTGGAGGTGGCAGAGCGCTACGTGGCCAGCATCCCCGGCGCGCGGCTGGTGGTCGAGGAGGAGGGCGATCCACCGCGCTCGCCGATCGCCTGGCAGGGGGGGCAGCTGTCGAAGGTGATCGCCGTGCTGGCCGAGCGCGCCGAGTTCTGAGCGTCGCTACGTGAGCGCAGCCTTGGAGTCGCCGGCGATCCGATCGGCTTCCAGCGCCGCGCCTTTCAGCAGCGTGGCGTAGCGCCCGCCCAGCGCCACCAGCTCGTCGTGGGTGCCACGCTCGGCGATCCTTCCGGCGTCCAGCACCAGGATCTGGTCGGCGTCGCGGATCGTGGACAGGCGGTGCGCGATGGCGATCGTGGTGCGACCGCGCGCCAGCTCGTCAAGCGCCTGCTGCACCGCGCGCTCGGTCTCGTTGTCCAGCGCCGAGGTGGCCTCATCGAGGATCAGCACCGGCGGGTTGCGCAGGATCGTGCGCGCGATCGCCATGCGCTGCTTCTCACCGCCGGAGAAGCGATAGCCGCGCTCACCCACCGGGGTGTCATAGCCCTCCGGCAGCGATGAGATCAACTCGTGGATCTGCGCCGCGCGAGCCGCATCTTCGATCTCCTCATCGCTGGCCTCGGGACAGGAGAAGCGCAGGTTCTCGCGGATCGAGGCGTGAAACAGGTAGGTCTCCTGCGAGACCAGGCCCACGGTGGCGGCCAGCGACTGCAGCGTCACGTCGCGGATGTCCACCCCGTCGATGCTCACGCTGCCCTCCTGCGGCTCGTACAGCCGCGCCACCAGGTAGGCCAGCGTGGTCTTGCCCGAGCCGGTCTCACCCACCAGCGCCGTGCGCGTGCCGGCAGGAATCTCGGCGTCGATCTCTTCAAGAGTCCACGGCGCCCGCTCGCCGTAGCGAAACCACACGTCCTCGAGGCTCACGTCGCCGCGAACGTCGGTGAGTGCCCGCGCGTCCTCGCGCTCGACGATGTCGACCGGCAGATCGAGGTACTCGAAGATGCGACCGAACAGCGCCAGCGATGTCTGCACTTCCAGACCGACAGACAGCAGCGACTGGATCGGGAACAGCAGCCGCGTCTGCAGGGTGGTGAAGGCCACCACCGTGCCGATCGAGATCGTCTGACTGGCAGAGGCGTGGTCGAGCCCCGCGAACAGATAGACGAGCGCGGGCATGATCGCGAAGCTCATCTGCACGGAGCCCATGCGCCAGCGGCCGGCCATACGCGCACGCACCTCCAGGTCGGCCAGCTCCTCGGACTCTCCGCTGAAGCGGCTGACCAGCTCCGGTGAGCGCCCCATCGTCTTGCCCAGCAGGATGCCCGACACCGACAGGGACTCCTCCACGAGCGTCGACATGTCGGCCAGGCGGCTCTGCCGTACCGACTGGATGCGCCTGCGCTCCTCGCCCACCCGCCGCGTGAGCCACACGAAGAACGGCAGCAGCACCAGCGAGAATGCGGCCAGGCGCCAGTCGAGCAGCACCATCGCCACCACCACCGCCACCACAGTGGTGACGTTCTGAACGATCGAGGTTGCGGTCGAGGTGACCACGCTGTCCACGCCGCCGATGTCGTTCGCGATCCGCGACTGCACCTCGCCCGTGCGGGTGTGGGTGAAGAAGGCCAGCGACATGCGCTGCAGATGGGCGTACACGGCGGCGCGCAGGTCGTGCATCACGCGCTGGCCGACCTGATTGGAGATCCAGGTCTGCGCCACGCCGATCACACTCGTCACGATCGACAGCCCGACCATCCCCGCGACCAGCTCGATCACCAGCGTGGTGTCGTGTTTGGGGTAGGCCACGTTGATGAATTCCCGCAGCAGGAACGGGCTGATCACGCCAAGTCCGGCCGACAGGAAGATCAGCGCCAAAAGCGAGCTCAGACGCGCGCGGTAGGGAAAGAAGAGCCGCCTGATCCGCCGCAGCGAGACGGGCTCGGAGGGAATGTCCTCGGGGCGTAGCGGGGACGGCGGCCCGTGGCGATGCTCGCCGCTGCGTCCCTGGGAGAAGGGCTGGCTGCTCACAGCAGTGACTGTATCGGCGTCCCTCTGCGGCGTCACGTGACGAGAAGCCCTCAGATAGGCTCCAGGGCTCCGCGGCCGAAGCAGAAGGCCGTATTCCTATCCCTCGGGGGGATCTCTATGTTCGAGTCGGTGTGGGCCGTCTTCCGCAGTCGCGTCCGGGGACGCGCGCTCGCTTGGGTTCCCGCCATCGCCCTGCTGTCCCTGCTGCTTGCCACGGCCTCCGCAAGCGCCGAAACGGTGACCATCGGGAACGACCTCACCGCCGCGGAAGTCCTTTCCGCCATCTGCCACCCCTGCACCGTCTTCCAAAGCTCACAGCCCGGCGCCACGCTGACCTCGCCCGTGGACGGGCACGTGACGTCGTGGAGCTATCGCTCAGGCGATGAAGGCGCCGAATACCGCATCGAGGTGCTTCACCTGGAAGCGGGCGAATACAAGCTGAGCGCACAGAGCCCCATCATCACCGTTCCCAACAGCAACGAAGCCGAAGTGAAAACGATCACCCTTGCAGAAGCCCTGCCGATCAAGCAAGGCGAGATCGTCGCGCTGCACGTCCTGGCGGGCCTGGGCGTACCGACGTCTCCCACGGGCAGCGAAGAAGACGTCATCGGGGAAATATCACCCGACGCACCCGGAGCAGCGGAATTCAACTCTCACCAGCAGCTGATGCTGCAGGCCACCATCGCCACCGGAGAAAGCGGCGCTGGTGGCGGGGGAGGTGGCGGGGGCTCAGGCGGAGGCACCGGGGGCGGCGGCGGAAGTGGGGGAGGCTCGGGTGGTGGTGGTGGAACCGGCGGAGGGGGCGGATCGACAGCGCCCGCACCGCCGGTCGTGCAGCTCTCTCAGGCAAGCCTTCCCGCCGGCGCCGGCCCCGGGTTGCTGCTCGACGCGGCAGCCACACAGCTGCCGGCGGGCACCACCGCCACGTCCTACACCTACCAGTTGGGCAGCGGTGGCTCGCCGATCCAGTGCCCCGGCGAGGACCCCGTTCTCAACACGCTCGTGGCCAACTCGGTGAGCACCACCGCCACCGTCACGGTCACCACCTCCGCCGGCGGGAGCGCCAGCGCGAGCATCCCCGTCTCGACCTCGATCGGGACGATTCCGCGGTTGAAAGTGGGGGTTGGGTTCGCAAGAGCCGCCCGCGCACACGCTGCATCGAGCGTGTCCTTCGGCCAGGTGCAGGCGCTCAGCTCGGAGTGCCTGCCGAGCACCGGCAACCCGAAACAGACGGCCGGCTCGCGGTCTGTGCGCAAAGTGCCGTTTGGCGAAAGTGCTCCCACCGTCGCCGGCGCCGCGCTCGGTCAGCTGGGGTGCTTCGACTCGGTCAACGTGGGGATCATCCAGGGCGTCGGCTGCTTCACCAAAGTCGACGCCGAACATCCGCTCCCGGCCAGCGAGTCGGGCTTCCTGTGCAAACACTTCCGCTTCAGCTGCGTGCTGACGCGCGCACAGTTGCCCGAGCTGTTCCAGCCGGAAGGCGCAAGCGCGGCGCGTACAGCCGGCGATCCGGCAGAACTGGCATACGACGGCATCTACTTCTCCACCGAACCCGTTCGCATCGATGGGGTGGAGATCGATCCCGTCAACGGCGGCGCGATCGTGCTTGCGCGCGCGGGGATCGTCAAGACCAGCTTCCTCAAGACCGACTCCGCCTACCTGTACAGCTCCGACGCAGTGGTCAAGGTGGCCGGCATCCCGGTGAGTCTGCACGTGCCCGACTACGCCGCCGCCTACAGCAACGCCAAGGGCGCCGCCGAATGCGCACAGAAGGCCGGCCAGGGCATCTCCGAAAACGAACTGGACGCGGCCAACTGCCTCGGATCGCTGAAAATCCCGAGCTTCGCCCAGGCCCAGAGCCTGATCCCCTCGACGGACGGGCCTGTCGACCTGTCGGTCAGCCCCGAGAACCTCGGCATCGAGCTCGGCGAATTCCAGATCCCGAGCGGCGTGCTGCCGATCCCGGCGATCCCCGAACTGCCGCTCAGCGGCTCGATCAAGGTCAACCTCACCGGCCTGGACTCCGCCTCGCTGGCGGTTCACGTGGAGATCCCCGGCGTGCTCAGCGACGGCAACGGCCACGGCCTCACCGGCGACACCACGCTCGAACTGAACAACCGCCACGGGCTTGAACTCAACTACCTGCACATCAAAGTCCCGAGCCTCGCGCAGCTGGGGCTCTCGCGCCTGAAGAACCTCGACTTCGTCTACAGCAAGCCCACCAGCCTGTTCGAAGGCAAGGGCACGCTTGATCTCAACGACCTGATCAACGGTGAAATCAACGTTGCGCTGGCCTTCCAGCACGGCTCCTTCCAGCGCGCCCACGTCGACTACACCGCCCCGCCAGGCGGCGGCTATCCGCTGTTCGGACCGGTCTTCCTCACGTATGTGGGCGCCGATTTGACGCTCAACCCGACCAAGTTCGTGGGGCAGGCCAACCTCGGCATCGGACCTGCCGTGATCGCCAAATGCGGCGCGTTCGGGGTGCAGGGCACGATCACGCTCGTGTTCGGCAACCCGTTCACGATCGACGAGCAGGGCAACGAGCAGGCGCTGTGCGCCGACCTCGGCTACAGCCAGAGCTTCCACGCCGACAGCAACGGCCACGTCGGCTTCGGGCTGGGCGTCAACTACCCGATACCGGGCCTCGGCAACATCGGCGGCGAACTCTACGGTCAGGCCTACGCCGACCTCAACCGCAACATCTACGAGGCGCAGCTGGACGGTCAGGTGCAGGCCGACTTCCACGTCAACGAGTGCGTCGAAACCTACGTCTTCGGCGAACAGTGCACCGGCAACATCAACTTCTCGGCCGGCGCCACCGCCACGATCTCCGTCGGCGACCAGAACGGCCACGCGGTGGGCGGCGCGGGCGTGTGCGTCCACTACGACTTCCCGATCGGCAGCTTCGACGTGGGCGCGGGCACCAACGACCTGCCCGGCGCGGTCGCAAGCCTCGCCACCGAGAACCTGCCCGCGCTGGCCTCGCGCTTTCAGATCATGCTGAGCAACTGCAACCTCACGCCGTTCCGGCTGCTGCCGCCACCGGCCGGCTTCGCAAAGGTCCGCGCACACGGCGCGGCGGCACCCGGCTATGCGATCCACGTCACGCCGGGCAGCGGCGATGAGGTGATCGGCATCCAGGGCAGCGGCGGCGCGCCGCAGGTCGTTCTCACCGGACCGGCCGGACAGCGCATGCAGGCGCTCGGGGAAGGCGTGAACGTGAACAAGTACGGGCTGTACGTTCGTCAGCCCTCCAGCGGGCAGACGCTGATCGAGCTGCCCCACACGGCCAGCGGAAGCTGGACGCTCCAGAGCGCGCCGGGATCGCCGCCACTTCAGTCGGTGCAGGTCGCCAGGCAACTGCCCGAACCGACGATCAAGGCGCGCGTCGGCGGCAGGGGCGCCAATCGAGTGCTCAGCTACTCGGTCAAGTCGCAGCCCGGCATGACGGTCGCGTTCGTGGAAGGCGTCGACCGTGGCGTCAGCCCGATCGGCTCCGCGCACGGCTCGCGCGGGCGCATTCGTTTCACTCCCTCGGTCGGATCCAGCGCCACGCGCACGATCGTGGCCGAGATCATCCGCGATGGGCGGCTGGCCTCCAGCAGGGTGGTGGCTCGCTTCGCGCCCGGCACGATCCGTCCGGGGCAACCGTCTCACATCGCCGTGCGACACGCGGGCGGCGGTTGGAGGATCTCCTTCGTGCCCGGCGCCAACACCACCAAGCAGCAGCTCACGGTGCGTTTCGCCGACGGGACGCAGGTGCTGCTCGACGCGCCGCACGGACGGCGCACAGTGACGATCACGAGCGCCGTGGACCGCGCTCGACCGACCGCCGTCCAGGTGGTGGGCCTGCGCGGGGGCGTGCGTGGGCGCCCTGCCACGCTGATCGCGCGCACTGTGAGGCGCAAGCGCCGGTGAGAGCGCGCGCCATGCGCTCGGCTACCCTCTGAGAGTCGTGACCCACACGCTCACCCCGCACGAGATACGCATACTCGGCTGCCTCATCGAGAAGCAGCGCACGACCCCCGACACCTACCCGCTGTCGCTGAACTCGCTGCGCCTGGCGTGCAACCAGTCCACCAACCGCGATCCGGTGCTCGACTACGACGAGTCGATCATCCGCGACGCGCTGCACCGCCTGGAGCGCCGCGGCTTCACGCGTCTGGCCAGCGGCGCCGGCAGCCGCACGCCCAAGTACCGCCACCTGCTGGCAGAAGCACTGCCCATGGACTCCGCCGAGCAGGCGGTGATGTGCGTGCTGATGCTGCGCGGCCCGCAGACGCCCGGAGAGCTCAAGCAGCGCACCGAGCGCATGCACGCCTTCGCCGATCTCACCGCTGTCCACCACACGCTGGAGCAGCTGATCGCACGCGAGCTCGTCGCCCGCTTGGAGCGCCGCCCCGGACACAAGGAGGAGCGCTACGCCCAGCTGCTGCAGGATGAGGATGAGCTCCAGCCGTCTGGCGTCGAGCCGCGGATGGCCGCAGAGCCCCGACCGCCAGTCCAGGCCCAGGGGCACGTCGCCGCGAGCGACGAGCTGGAGGAGCTTCGCGACCGCGTGGCGCGCCTGGAGGCGCAGGTGGCAGAGCTGCGCGAAGCGGTGCTCGATCCGGTCAGCGAAGGCCAGCCATGATCGTCCCGCATCCGCTGCTCGCCACCGACGTGGGCATTCCTGTCGCGCTTGCCGCCGGCCTGGTGTCGTTCCTCTCGCCGTGCGTTCTGCCGCTGGTGCCGGGCTACCTGTCGACCGTGATCGGCGTCACGCCCGCCGACCTCAAAGGCGGCGGTATCGGCGCCCGTCGCGTGCTGGTGCCAAGCCTGCTGTTCATAGCCAGCTTCTCCACCATTTTCATCCTGCTCGGCATGAGCGCCACCGTGATCGGCTCCTCGCTGATCACCCACAAACACATGCTCGAGCAGGCCGGGGGAGTGGTGATCATCGTGATGGGCGTGGCGTTCCTGGCCACACCGTTCGTCAACCTGCTCAACCGCGAGTGGCACTCCGAGTCGCTGCTGCGCCTGGCCGGGCGCGGCGGACCGGTTGTGGCCGGCGCCGCGTTTGCAATCGCGTGGACGCCGTGCACCAGCATCACCCTGGCCGCCATCCTCACGCAGGCAGCGGTTTCCAGCTCCGCCGCCCACGGCGCGCTGCTGCTGGCCTTCTACTCGGCCGGTCTGGCGATCCCGTTCCTGCTGATCGCGCTGGCGTTCGAGCGGATGACCGCCGCGCTGGCCGTCGTCAAGCGCCACTTCCCCGTCGTCATCGGCGTCGGCGGCGCCGTCATGATCGTGCTCGGGGTGCTGATCCTGACCGGCGAGTACACCATTCTCAACGCTGAAACCAATTCTTGGCTGCAGGGCACAGGGCTCAACGTCTCGAACGTCTGAGTCGATCGGCCGCAATCGTCGCAGGCCGTACACTCCCGCCCGTGAAGTTCCGCACGGTCTCTCACGAAGGTCAGGACTTCGTCGTCTCCCAGATGGGGGAGGGCCCGGACATCGTGTTGCTGCACGGCTTCCCTGATACTCCGTACTCGTGGTCTGAGATTGCCCAAGCGCTGGTTCAGGGCGGCTGGCGCGTGACGGTGCCGTGGCTGCGCGGCTACCACATCGACACGATCGTTTCCGGTCGTCCGTATGACCCGGAGACGCTGGGACGCGACGCGCTGGACCTGCTGGACGCGCTCAGCATCTCGCGCCCGGTGCTGTTCGGCCACGACTGGGGAGCGCTGCTGACGTACATGGCCGCCACGCTGGAGCCGCAACGCATACGCGCGATCGTGACCTCGGGAATCCCGCACCCGAGCGTGCTGCGGCGCACACCGGCGGCGATGTGGTCGGTCAGGCACTTCCTGGCGCTGAAGATGCCGTGGGCGCAGCGGACGTGTACCCGCAACGACTTCGCCTACCTGGAGGAGTTGTACACGCGCTGGTCGCCGGACTGGTCGGGGCCCGCTCGCGACGAGACGGTGCAGAAAGCCAAGCAGGCGCTGTCGCTACCGCAAACGCTGCAGGGCGCGATCGACTACTACCGCGCCCTGCCACTCGGCGGAGCGCCGATACTGCAGCGCGTCGGCGCCGTACCAGGGCTGATCATCGGCGGCGACCACGCGCTCGGGCAGCATGGGTTGTACGAGCGTACGGCCGAACTGCTGCCGGCTCCCAGCCGGGCGCTGGTGGTGGCCAACGCCGGGCACTGGCCCCACCGTGAGAACACCCCGGCGGTGATGGGCGCGGTGCTGGGCTTCCTCGGGGAGCTCAAGCCTTAAGTCCCGGCGAGGACGACCGGCACGTCGTAGGCGGCGAAGTGCTTGTCGGCGGTGACGAGGGTCAGGCCCTCGTGGCGGGCTTGCGAGATCAGCAGGCGGTCGAACGGGTCGCGGTGATGCAGCGGCAGCTCGGCGATCCCCAGGCCGTGCTCGGGCGACAGGTTGAGAATCCCCGCAGCGCCCTCCAGCACGTTCTCGCGAAGACCGGCCGGCATCCTCAGCTTCCCGGTCGCCACCTTCACCCCGATCTCGACGAACGAGACGACGCTGACGAGCAACTCATCGGCGGCTTTGATCGCCTCAATCGCGCTGCCGATCAGATCCAGGCGACCCTCCTGGCGCCAGATGACGATGTTGGTATCGAGCAGGAGCCTCACAGAAGCTTGTCGTCTTCGTCCCATTCCGCATGCATCTCATCCAGCTCCTGCTCGCTGAACTCGAAATCATCAGACATCCATATCTGGCCCGCCATCGCACCGGCCCCGGCGAGGAACTTCTCGCCAGGTGTCAGCTCTCGCTCGATGCGGACGAGCTTTGCCACCGGCACGCCGTTGCGAGCGATCTCCACATCCTCGCCCGCCTCGACTCGCGCAAGCAGACGCGAGAGGTCCGTCTTGGCCTGTCCCACGTTCACGCGCATGTCACCCACCGTAGCCACTTGGCCAAGCTTGGTCAAGCCCATATCTCGCATAAGGCCTGTCCCGACCGAGATGCCTGGACGGGACACGTGGCAAAGCGCCGAAAGCGCAACAGCCCCGGATGGGAGATCCCAGCCGGGGCTGCGCTATTCAGGAATGTCCAGCTCTGTCGAGGTCAGGCTGCCTCGCGCAGTGCGGCCAGCTCGGGAGACTCGGCGAGCTTCTTCAGCGCGCGCTGCTCCAGTTGCGAAGCACGCTCTGCGGAGAACCCGAGCCGCTTGCCGATGGCGGTCAGCGTCTGGGGCTCCTCGCGGCCCGTGCCGAAGCGCAGGGTCAGCACCTTGCGCTCGGTTTCGGGCAGCTGTGAGATCGCGTCGTGGACGATGCGCTCGCGCTCGTTCTCCCATGCGGTCTCCTCCGGCACCTCGGCGTCGGAGGGGAGCAGGTCGCCGAGGGCGGTGTCGCCGTCTTCGCCGATCTGCTGATCGAGGCTGACCAGAGCGGCGCGCTGGTGGCGCACCTCTTCGACCTGCTCGATTGGCAGCCCGGTCTCCTCGGCCAGCTCCTCCAGCGTGGGCTCGCGCCCGAGGCGCACCGACAGCTCGCGCTCCACACGACCCACCTTGCGCGAACGCTGGGCCACGTGGACGGGCAGGCGGATGGTGCGTCCGGAGTTCTCCAGGCCGCGCTGAATCGCCTGACGGATCCACAGCGTGGCGTAGGTGGAGAAGCGGAAGCCCTTGCGCCAGTCGAACTTCTCGCTGGCGCGGATCAGGCCGAGCATGCCCTCCTGGACGAGGTCGGCCAGCGGCAGACCCTGGTTCTGGTAGCGCCTGGCGTTGGATGCCACGAGGCGCAGGTTGGAGTTGACGAGCAGTTCCTTGGCGTGCAGGTCGCCACGCTCGATCCGCTTGGCCAGGTCGATCTCCTGGGCTGGGGTGAGCAGCGGGTAGCGGCGCGAGTGCGCGAGCAGCTGGTCGACCGACTCGGGGATGAACGTGTCGCTGGTGCCCAGATCGAGTCGCTCGATCGGGCTGTCGAGCCGCTCGGCTGGAGCGACGGTTGGGCCATCCGTGGCGATGTCGACGGCGTCTGTGTCGATGTTTGCGTCCGCCCCGGCGGTTACCGGGTCGAGCGTTAGAGTGGGGTGTGTGGCGGTGTCTGACATTGGCGTCCTTCTAATCCGATGCTTGGAGTCGGAATTATACGCCTCGATAGTTGCGTTGTCAATTACCCTCGACGGAGGCGCTCCTCGAACGGGCTTCGACGCGGGATACGCGCGTCCCTGCTTGATGGATCAAAAATAAGCTTCCCACCTGATCGCAAGCTAAAACCCGCGACCGAGGGGAAGGGAGCGCTCCTGAGGGCTCCTGCGCGACAGGGCCGGTATCGACAGATCGGGCTGGGCGGCTGAGGTTCCGCGGCTAAGCTCGGCGGATGACCATAGATCTTACAAATCAGGTAGTTGCGGTGACCGGCGCCTCCTCCGGCATCGGCGAGGCCACGGCGCTGGCTTGCGCACGCGCCGGAGCGGCAGTCGCGCTGGCGGCGCGGCGCTCTGAGCGCATCGAAGCTCTGGCCGATTGCATCGTCGGCGAAGGCGGCAGGGCGATCGCAGTGACGACCGATGTGGGGGAGGAGGCGCAGGCGCGCGCGTTCGTGCAGAGCGCGCACGAGCAGCTGGGGCGCCTGGACGTACTGGTCAACAACGCCGGCGTGATGCTGCTCGGCCCGATCGAGAACGCTCCCACGGAGGAGTGGCGGCGGATGATCCACGCCAACGTGCTCGGTGTCCTCTACTGCACTCACGCGGCGCTGCCGCTGATGCGCGCCCAGGGCGGCGGGCACGTCGTCAACGTCAGCTCGGTGGCCGGCCGCGTGGCGCGCGCCGGCTCCGGCGTCTACAACCTCACCAAGTTCGGCATCGGCGCCTTCTCCGAGTCCCTGCGCCAGGAGGGCGTTGCGCTCGGCGTGCGCGTGACCACGATCGAGCCGGGCGCGGTTGCTACGGAGCTCTCGGGCCACAACCGCCCGGAGGTGCTTGAGCAGATGGCCAAACGCTTCGCCGGAGTCACCCCCCTCGCCGCCGAGGACATCGCGAGAGCGATCCTCTACGCGATCGGCCAACCCTCCAACGTGAGCATCAACGAGGTCCTGGTCCGCCCCAGCGGCCAACTGGGTTAACGGGGAGCGGGAACGACTAACGATCCGAGCGTCATATGGCGGTTATGGCACTGACAAAGACTGGCCAGTTCCGGCCTCAGCGACACCAGCCTTTTCGTTCGACGATGATGTACTGATGCTGCGTCGTATCGCCATCCATGGCTTCAAGTCTTTGCAGAACGTTGACCTCCAGCTGCCGCGGCTTGCAGTGTTCGCGGGACCAAACGCCGCAGGGAAGAGCAATCTCCTGGACGCAATCCAGCTTCTTGCGCGCCTCGGCACTGAGCGCACCCTTGCAGAGGCGTTCTCGGCACCGATACGAGGCTTCCCGGTCGAGCAATTCACGCTTCCGCCCAGTGGCCTCCCAGCATTGATGACCGAGCCCGAGGCTCGGTTGCGTATTGAGGCTGACTTGGAGATCGACGCAAAAGGTGACGGGAAGCGCGATCGGATCAGATACGAGGTCGAGGTGAGCATCGACCCAGATGCTGGTTCCCTCGGCGTGACAGACGAGTACCTGACCTCCCTCGACCGGAGCTGGAAACCAAAGGGCACGCCTCGCATCGAGCGCGAATCGAACCATCTCGTTGTACGTCGATCGTCGGGATCCGGTCGACCTCACAACGAGGATCTAGGACAGGGCCACACCCTCCTGTCGGACGCGCGGCTATCGGGTCGGCCCTACCCGAGCTTTGATGCTGTTCGCAACGAGCTGCGCGGATGGCGGACTTACTACCTCGATCCGGCTACCGCGATGCGGGCAGCGCAGCCGCCGCGCGATGTGCCGGACATAGGAGTGCACGGCGAGATGCTTGCCCCATTCCTTTATGGACTTCGGACACGCGAACCAAAGGCATTCGAGGCGGTCCGGCGATCACTTCGGGCGACAGTCCCGGCGATCAGCGATCTCACTGTAGATCTCGACACAAAACGAGGGACGCTGGACATACAGATCAAGCAGGACGGAACAGTGTTCTCATCAAGGGTGGTGTCGGAGGGCACGCTGCGCGTCCTCGGGCTCTGCGCGATCGCCGTCACAGCTTCGGACGGCGTTGTCGCATTCGAGGAGCCCGAGAATGGGGTTCAGCCTCAGCGTCTAGATCGGATCGCGGACCAACTCAGTTCGGCAACAGGTCGTGGCAGCGCCCAAATTGTGCTGACGACCCATTCCCCCGGTTTCATCGCAGCGATGCTGGAGCGTGCACGCCGAGAGGGCCACGACATCGGATTGTTCGGTGTAGCTCGCAACGGACGCGAGACGGAAATCCGCAAGATCCAGGATCCCGCCTTGTGGTCTGAGCCGGCGCTTGACGAAGTGCTAATCGAGCCCGACGAGTACGACAAGATCGCGGCTCTCTCACGTCGCGGCTCGTCGTGATCGTAGACGGCAACGATGTTGGCCCAAACGTGCGCCATCGAGAAGTGGCGGAGGTACTCGACGCCACAGTCTTTCCGCGATACGTAGTTGGTGCGCCAGATCCATATATCGAGCGTTGGCTGCTCGCCGACCCGCTCTCCTTTGCTGAGCACTTTGGTGAGCAGCCGGTCCTGGGTACACCTCGCGGTAGAGATGGCTGGAAGAAGCGCCTCGTCGACGCGCTCGAAGGGGCTGGCGAGATCGTGACGCAAGGAGGGGCGGAGTTTGCCGAGGAGATCATCAACGTGATGGACTTCTATCGTGCCGGGAGAGAGGTTCCGACCATCAAGGCGTTCGCTGCAGATTTGCGGTCGGAGCTGGTCCAACTCTCTCAATAGAGACGGCGTCGCCGGCCATCTCACCACATGCCAAGCGCAGGTTGTCTGTCCCGAGACGCACACGCGAAGCGTCGCGGCTCGGGAGAGACAACCGGAGCGCTAATGCCATTGCGTCGTCCGCCAGTTGTCGGTGGGCGACTCCGGCGCCAGCCACGGCGGCAGGCTCAGCTCCAACCGCTCGCTGAGCGCACTGATGTAGGGCTCGTACGAGGCGCGCATGCGCGTCAGCCGTTCGCCGATCACCTCGATATCGGCGCCCTGCTCGACGCCCTCCTCGCGCAGCTGGCGCAGCAGCTCGCTGAGATCCTCGGGTGGCAGCCGGTCGTGGGCCGGCGCGGCCGGTTCCACGTGGAAGCTGTAGCTCAGGTCGACGACGGCGTGGCGGGCGATGGCGTAGGTGAAGCGCGCCGAGTCGACCGTTCCGGCGGGCGCTGCGGCGATCGTGAAGGCGCAGGCGTCCAGCAGCGCGCACATCGCCGACAGCCAGTTCTGGTTGACGTGCTGGGAGCGGAAGTAGGCCAGCACCGGGTAGGCCAGGTGGGTCTCCATCAGCTCCGCCACCCATGTCTCCCAGCTGCTGAGGTAGCGGTTGAGCGCCGGCCAGCCGTCGCGCTGGGTCGAGCGCAGCACCAGGCGCCCGGCGCTGGGCGGCGATCCGGCGCGGGCGTCCAGCTGTGAGACGGTGGCCTCGCGGCGCGAGAACGCCTGGTAGAGGGCGGGGAGGTAGCCGATCACGATTGCCAGCACCGCCAGGCCGCTGCCGGAGTCGATCACCTGGATCGCGCGGGCGAAGCCGGTCTGGGCGCTCAGCCCGGCGGGCCCGTCGGTGGTCATGGTGGCGGCGGCGAAGTAGAAGTCATCGCCGAAGCCGACCGCGGTGTGCATCGGCCCGAGATGGGAGCCGGATGCCCACAGCAGGCAGGCATAGCCGAGCATCATGGCCGCCACCCACAGCACCAGGTTGATCAGCACCCCGAAGGGACCGTAGATGCCGAGCATCGTGTCGGCCGCCTGGGGCGGCATGCGGCGGGCCAGGCGGCGCCACGGCCGCCACGCGAAGTCGAACACCCAGCGCACGATTTTGGGGTCGCGCTTGACGCGGCGCGGCAGCAGGAACGTGAGGAAGATCTCGGCCAGCATCATGGCGACCAGCGCGCCGCCGAGCAGCCCAACGAGGATGTGCATTACCGCTCAAGATATGGGTGATCGAGGACGGCCCCGGTGCGGCCCGCCGCACCCATCGGCGTGCTCAGCCGGCGTCGGGCGGCATGCGCGGCGCGATCTCCAGCAGCTGGCTGGCGAGGTGATCGACCTGAAGCGTGGTGTGATCGAGCGCGAAGCGTTCGCGCAGCACCGTCTCCATCCGCCGGCGCGCTTCGTGGCAGTCGCACTCGGCGCTGACCAGCACGTGGGCGGAGAGCGCGGGAAAGCCGCTGGATACCTCCCACACGTGCAGGTCGTGCACCTCGATCACGCCCGGCTGGGTCACCAGCGCAGAGCCGATCGCCTGCGGATCCAGGCCGGCGGGGGCCGCCTCCAGGAAGACGCGGCCGGAGGCCTTCACCAGGCCGTAGCCGGCGCGCGTCATCAGCGCGGCGATCAGCAGCGACACGAGCGGGTCTGCGCGCTGGAAGCCGCTCAGCAGGATCACCACTGCGGCGACGGCGGTGCCGATGAAGCCATACAGGTCGGTGAGCAGGTGCTGGAAGCTGCCCTCGATGTTCATGCTGGAGCGGTTGGCCCTGGACATCATCCACACGGCCGCCAGGTTGACCGCCACGCCACCCAGCGCCACCGCCAGCATCGGGCCGGCGTGCACGTGTTGCGGATCGATCAGCCGGCGCACAGCCTCATACAGGATCAGCGCGGCCAGGATCAGCAGCGTGATCCCGTTGGCCTGCGCGGAGAGGATCTCCACGCGGCGAAAGCCGAACGTCATGGCGCCCTGCGCCGGGCGCGCCGCCAGGCGCAGCGCCAGCAGCGAGAACGCGAGCCCGCCAGCATCTGTGAGCATGTGCGCCGCATCCGACAGCAGCGCCAGCGAGTGACCGAGCACGCCGACCGCCACCTCGATCAGCATGAACGCCACGATCAGCGCCAGCGCGCCGGTCAGCGGCCCGCGATCGGCGTCCGGATCGACGGTGTGCACGTGCGCGTGGGTGGAGTGATCGTGGGCCATTAGATGGTTGATTGCACCATCTCGCTCACGATACGCGGCGCGCAGGACCGCGTCGCCCACGACGCCGCCCGTTCCAAGTTCTAGTCTCCAGCGATGACGAGCGCAGAAGCCAGCGAGCAGACGCTGCTCCAGCGCACCACGCTGATGTCGATCGCGGTGGCCGGGATGCTGGTGGCAACCAAGCTGGGCGTCGGCCTGGCGACCGACAGCCTCGGGCTGATCTCGGCCGGCGTGGAGTCGAGCGGCGACGTGATCGCGGCGGTGCTGACGTTCTTCGCCGTGCGGCTGGGGGGCCGGCCGGCCGACTACGGCCATCCCTACGGTCATCGCCGCGCCGAGAACCTGGGCGCGCTCGGGGAGGCCGCGATCCTGCTGGGCGGTGGCCTGCTGGTCAGCGTCGAAGCGATCCGCCACCTGATCGCCGGTGGGCACGCGCCGCACATCCACTGGTATCAGTTCGCCGTGCTGGCGCTGGCGCTGGCGCTGGATCTGAGCCGCACGAGCGTGTCGCTGGCGGCCGCACGGAGATTCGGCAGTCCCGCGCTGCGCGCCAACGCCTTTCACTTCGCCGGCGACATGGCCGGCTCGCTGGCCGTACTCTTGGGCTTGGCTGCGGTCGCGGCCGGCCTGGACCAGGGCGACGCGCTGGCGGCGCTGCTGGTCGCCGCGATCATCTTCCTGGCCGCCTTCAGGCTGATCTCGGAGAACGCCAACGTGTTGATGGATCGCACGCCGGCGGGGGCGCGCATGGCCGCCGAAGTGGCGATCGCCAAGCTCGGCGAGGACGTCGAGCTCAGCCGTCTGCGCCTGCGCGAGTCGGCCGGGCGCTACTTCGCGGATGTGATCGTCAGCGTGCCGCCCGGACAGGCCGTGGTGGAGGGCCATCGCACGGCCGACATGATCGAGGGCGCGGTCGAGTCTGTGCTGCCCGGCAGTGACGTGGTGGTCCACATCGAGCCACGTCGCAGTGGCCTCGATCTGCGCGACCGGGTGCTCGCGATCGCGCTGTCGGAGCCGCTGGTGAAGGAGGCTCACGACATCGCCATCTTCCAGCGCGACGGCGCGGCGAGCGTGTCGCTGCACCTCAAGTTCCCCGACGATCTCGAGCTCGGCGAGGCGCACGACATCGCCGAGCGGGTGGAGCAGGAGATCAAATCGAGGCCCGGCGTCAGCGACGTGCAGACTCATCTCGAGCCGCTTGAGCGCCCACTGCGGGCACGAAACCCGGACGCGAGCGCCGACCGGCGCGCCATCGAGGCGATCGAGCTGCACGTGCGCGAGCGCGCCGGCGTGGAGCTTCACCGCGCCACGCTGATCTCAACCGAAGCGGGCCGCGTGCTGTTCGTGACTGTCGGCGTCGGCGCCGGGCAGTCCCTGACGGATGCCCATCGACTTGCCAGCGAACTGGAGGACGAGCTGCGCGGCAAGCTCGAGGACATCGCCGAGGTGGTGGTGCACACCGAGCCATAGAGGGAAGGTTCTGTGCAGGCAGGCGTCCTAACAGGCGTGGATACCGACAATGGAGGACAGACCGTGACGATTCGATCAATGACCACAGCCAAGAGCGTCTTCAATCTCACACCGCGGGCTTCGCTGCTTGCACTGCTGGCGGGCCTACTGGCGCTGGCCGGCTGCGGAAGCTCATCCAGCGGCGGCACCACAGCCACGTCCACACCCAGCACCGCAGCCACGACCACGCCCACCACCAGCGCGCCCGGCCCGAGCGCCGGCTCCGGCCAGACGGTCAGCCTGGCGGCCAACACGGAAGGCCAGCTCAACTACAACACCACGTCGTTGAGCGCCAAGGCGGGCAAGGTGTCGATCGCGTTCACCAACGCCTCGCCGCTGGAACACAACGTCACGGTGGCGTCGGCCTCGGGTGCGGTGGTGGGCGCCACACCGACGTTCCAGGGCGGATCGAAGACGCTGACGTTGAACCTGAAAGCGGGCGTTTACAAGTTCTACTGCACCGTGCCCGGCCACCGCATGGCCGGCATGGAAGGCACGCTGACGGTGAAGTGAGAAGCCGCCGGGGCGGCCTGAGAACCTTTCAGCGGACCTCGACGATGTCGCCGATGGCGAGCATGCCAAAGACCGTGTGCGCCGCTTCGATCGGCAGCTCGACGCAGCCGTTGGACTGCGGGAAGCCGTATGAGGCGCGCGGGTAGCCGTGCACGGCGTCGCCGCCGTTGAAGTAGTTCACCCACGGCACGTCGGGCACGTTGTATTTGGTGCCGTCCACGTCGGTGCCGCTCATGGTGGTGGACACGTAGCGGGCGTAGATGGGGAAGATCCCCTGCTGGGTTTCCGCGCCGGGCACGCCGGTGTTGACGGGGGTGGTGAACACCACGTGGTGGCCGCGGTGGACCTGCAGCGACTCGGGCAGCGACTCGCTGACGGATACCCAGGTGTAGGGGGTGCGGTTGTGGCGGTTGCTGGATACGGCTGAGATCAGCGAGTTCCAGGTGTCGCGGTTCGGTTCGCCGGTCACTTCCAGCCCGTGGTCGGCCTGGTAGATCTCAACCGCTCCGCGCGTGACCGCGTCGATCTGGCCGGCCTGCACGGGCGGCGCGTCGGAGGGGTCGGGGACGAGCGCGCCGCGCGGCGGGTGAAAGGCGAGCGAGGCCGCTTCGCGACGGGTGATGCTGTTGGAGGGGATGTGCACGCTGTAGCGGGGGTGGAACTTCACTCCGAGATAGCCGAGGCGGGCGAGCTCCTGCTGCAGGCCGGACACGGGCGGGCAGGCCACGTTCAGGCCGATGGTGCGCCTGTGAGCGAGGTTGGCGGCGCCGCTGGCGTGGGTTTGGGCCCACACTGTGAGCGTGTAGCTGGAGCACGGCTGCAGCGTGGAGGCGGGGGTGAAGACCTCGGAGTTCCGGGCCACGCTCCACGTGCCCGCCACCTTGGGGCTGAACGTGGGCACGGGCGAGTCGCTGGCCGGCGCGCCGGAGAGTGTGACGGTGATCGGGTCGGTGCCGTTGGCGATGTGGCTGTTGGGCAGTGCCGAGAGCTTGGTGGGCGGCTGCGTGGTCGGCTGCTGCGCGGTGGTGGTCGTGGTGGTGGCGGCGCTGGCGGGGCGCGACCCGAGAACGTTGGCGGCGGTGTGCGGGCGGGTGAGCAGGAAGATGCAGCCGCCCACGGCCAGCAGCGCTATCGCGAACGCTCTCATGGCGGCCAGGCTAACGCATCATGGAGCGGAATTTGGCATCTGCGCTTGCAGTAGACGCACGATTCTCATAGGTCGAGACCGCCGCTCACGGCGCGTCAGTCGAGGTAGCTGACGAGCTCGGCCAGCGGCGCACGCTCGGGGATCCGCTGCTCCTGCACCGGCTCGCCGAGATACAGCAGCCCGACGGGGGTCTCCTGCGACGGCAGCGACAGCAGCTCGCGCGCCCGCACATCCTCCAGCAGCGGAACCGTTCTCCAGTAGCCGGCCAGCCCGCGGGCGTGCGCGCCGAGCAGCACCAGATAGGCGGCCACGGCGGTGGCATACAGGTCCTCGCGGTCCTGAACCGGATCGCCGATGAGGCGAGCGCTGACGACCACGAGCGTGGGCGCGCGCGCCAGCTTGACGGCGGCGCCCGGTTTCTCGGACTCGGCCAGCTCCATCAGGCGCTGGCGTGTGCGCGGGCCGAGCACGCGAAAGCGCCAGGGGTTGGTGAGATGATGGTTGGGCGCCCACGTGGCCAACTCGAACAGCTGATCGAGCACGGTGGCGTCCAGCTCGCGGGAGCCGAATGCCTTGTGCGTGCGGCGGGTACGGATAGCCTGCTGGACGTCCATGCAAGAGAACAGTAGAGGTGTGTCGATCCGGCCCACAGCCCACAGGAACGTGGATCCCAGTTGAGCGCGGGCGAAATCGTGGCAATCGCGCTGGCGGGGCTGGCGGCGGGCACGATCAACACGGTGGTGGGCAGCGGCACGCTGATCACCTTCCCGGTGCTGCTGGCGTTTGGCTATGCGCCGGTGACGGCCAACGTGTCGAACACGATCGGGCTGGTGCCGGGGTCGGTGTCGGGTGCGATCGGCTACCGGCGCGAGCTGCAGGGCCAGCGACGGCGCATATTGCGCCTGGGGTCGATGTCGCTGGCGGGCGGCATCACCGGCGCGGTGCTGCTGCTTTTGTTGCCGGCGTCGGCGTTCAAGGACATCGTGCCGGTGTTCATCGTGGTGGCGTTGGCGCTGACGCTGGCGCAGCCGCGCCTGCGCGCCCGGCTGATGGGTGCGCACAGGCCGCACATCGAGCGCAGGGTGCGGATCCTGACGCCGGTGGCGGTGTACCTGACGGGCGTGTACGGCGGCTACTTCGGCGCCGCGCAGGGCATCCTGCTGCTGGCGATCCTGGGTGTGGCGCTGGAGCAGGATCTGCAGCGCACGAACGCGCTGAAGAACGTGCTGGCGGGGCTGGTGAACGGCGTGGCTGGCGTGTACTTCGTGTTCGCCGCGCATGTGGATTGGGGGCCGGCGGCGCTGATCGCGTGCACGTCGATCGTGGGCGGGCAGCTGGGTGCGCGCTATGGTCGGCGCCTGCCGCCGGCCGGCCTGCGCGCTGCGATCGTGGTGGTGGGAACGTTTGCGATCGTGCGCCTGCTGGTTTAGGAGATTTATTTAGTTTGAGCGGTTGGCGTAGAGTCGATCCAACAGCGAGGAGTAAGGCAGATGAGCAAACAGGAGCAACCGGGCGCGGATGTGCTGGTGATCTTTGGGATCACGGGAGACCTGGCCAAGAAGATGACGCTGCGCTCGCTGTATCGGCTGGAGCGCCGCGGGCTGCTGGACTGCCCGATCGTGGGCGTGGCGGTGGAGGACTGGACGGTGGAGCACCTGCGCGAGCACGCCCGCGAATCGATCGAGGCGGCGGGCGAGAAGATCGACGAGCAGGTGTTCGAGCGCTTCGCCGTGCGACTGTCATATGTGAGCGGCGACTTCTCCCACGAGGACACGTTTACCCGCGTGGGCAAGGCGCTGGGCGATGCGAAGACGCGCGTGTTCTATCTGGAGATCCCGCCGTCGCTGTTCGGCACGGTGGTGAAGGGGCTGTGGCAGGCGAAGCTGCTGGAGGGCGGTCGCGTGGTGGTGGAGAAGCCGTTCGGCCACGACCTGGCCTCCGCGCAGGCGCTGTCTGAGGAACTGCACCGCTACCTGCAGGAGTCCCAACTGTTTCGGATCGATCACTTCCTGGGCAAGATGGGGCTTGAGGAGATCCTGTACCTGCGCTTCGCCAACTCGATGCTGGAGCCGGTGTGGAACCGCAACTACCTGGCCAGCGTGCAGATCACGATGGCGGAGAGCTTCGGCGTGGAGGACCGCGGGCACTTCTACGACCCGGTGGGCGCGCTGCGCGACGTGGTGGTCAACCACCTGATGCAGCTGCTGGCGGCGGCGGCGATGGAGCCGCCGGCGGGGGCGGATGCGGAAACGATGAAGGACGCCAAGTTCGCTGTGTTCCGTTCGATGGCGGACGCCTCGCCTGATCACTACGTGCGCGGGCAGTACGAGGGCTACCGCTCGATCGACGGGGTGGCGGCGGACTCGAGCACGGAGACCTATGCGGCGCTGCGCCTGGAGATCGACAGCTGGCGCTGGGCGGGCGTGCCGTTCTTCATCCGCACCGGCAAGGCGCTGCCGATCACCCAGACGGAGCTGCGGCTCGTGTTCAAGCATCCGCCGCGGCTGGGCTTCATCTCGATCTCACACCGCCGCCCGCAGCCGAGCCAGATCGTGATCAAGCTCGACCCCAGCACCGGCATCAGGATCGTGCTGGACGCCCAGCGGGCTGACAAGAACGGCCCGCAGGAGATCGAGCTGGACATGGAGTTCGCGCAGGAGGGCGGGGAGGGGGCCACGCCGTACGAGGTGCTGCTGCACGCGGCGCTGATCGGCGACAGCACCCACTTCACGCGTGAGGACAGCGTGGAGGCGTGCTGGCGGATCGTGCAGCCGCTGCTGGACCAGCCGCCGGCGGTGCTGCCCTATGCCAAGGGCTCGTGGGGGCCGCGGCAGGCCGACCAGCTGACGTCGGGGTTCGGCGGCTGGCACGGGCCGTGGGTGGCCCCGGACTGATCTCAGCCGAAGAACTGCTGGTAGAGCAGGAAGACGTTCAGCGCGGTGATGGTGGCCGCGCAGCTCCACGCCAGCACGCGCGTCAAGCCGCCGTTCACGTGCACGCCCATCACGTCGCGACGGGAGGTGAGCATGACCAGCGGGATCAGCGCGAACGGGATGCCGAAGGACAGCACCACCTGGCTGAGGATCAGGGCCTCGGTTGGGTTCATGCCGGCGGCCAGCACGGCGAACGCCGGGATCATGGTGACGGCGCGTCGCACCACCACGCGGATGCGGACGTTGATGAATCCGGACATGACGATCTGCCCGGCGTAGGTGCCGACGCTGGAGGAGGAGGCGCCGGAGGCCAGCAGCGCCACGGCGAAGGCGAGCGCGGCGGCGCCGCCGACGAGGTGCCCGAACTGCGCGTGTGCCTGCGGGATCGTGCTCAGGCCGGACAGCGCGGGGGTGTGGAACAGCTTGGCGGCCACGGCCAGCATGGCCATGTTGACCAGGCCGGCGAGGCCGAGCGCGATGATCACGTCCAGGCGCTCGAAGCGCAGCACGCGGCTGCGCTCGGCGTCGTCGCGCACGGGCATCCGCCCGTTGGTGAGAGCGGAGTGCAGGTAGATCACGTGTGGCATCACGGTGGCGCCGATGATGCCGACGGCGAGATACACGGAGCTGCTGCCGTCGAGACTCGGCACGAGCCCCCGCAACGATTCGTGGACGGAGGGCCCGATGCGCAGGGTCTCGTAGATGAAGCCGGCCATGATGATGCCCAGCAGCGCTGTGATGGCGAGCTCGAAGCGCCTGAAGCCGCGTGTCTGAAGCTCCAGGATCGCGAACGCGATCACGCCGGTGATCGCGCCGGCGGGCAGCATCGGCACACCGAACAGCAGGTTCAGTCCCAGCGCCGCCCCCAGGAACTCGGCGATGTCGGTGGACATGGCCATGATCTCGGCCTGCACCCACATGCTCCAGGCGACCGCGCGTGGATAGTGCGTCCTGATGTTCTCCGGCAGGCTGTGGTCGGTGACGATGCCGAGCTTGGCCGACAGGTACTGGATCAGCATGGCGATCAGGTTGGCGGCCAGCACCACCCACAGCAGCAGGTAGCCGAACTTGGCTCCGCCCTGGATGTTGGTGGCGAAGTTGCCGGGGTCGACGTAGGCGATGGAGGCGACGAACGCCGGCCCGAGCATGGCAAGCGTTGCGCGCACGCGCCCCTTGGCCAGCAGCTCCTCCAGCGCGCTGGGCCTGCCACCGCCGCCGAGCGCGACCGCGGCGCCGTCGCTGCCCTCGAGGATCGGGACCTGTGTGGGCGTCACAGGGGTCATGCTGAGCGGAGCGCCTCCTCGATCAGCGGGCAGTCGACTTCGACGCGCATGGCGCTTGCCAGCTCGCCGCCGATGGCGTGCTCGCGTCCGCCGAAGAGGACGAACAGCGGGCCTCCGAACGGTTGGCGGTCGCGCACGGTGAAGCGTTCGCCGGGGGAGATGCCGAGATCGCCGAGGTAGCGCAGCATCTCGGGATCGGAGTCTGAGACGCGCACGAACAGCCCTTCGGCTCCGGGCTGCATGGCGTCCATGCGCTCGGTCAGCGGCTCTTGCAATTTCAGGTCGGCGGACGGTATGGGGTCGCCGTGCGGGTCCACGGTGGGGTGCCCGAGCTTGGCCGAGATCAGCTCGCCGAGGTCGTCGGAGAGCACGTGCTCGAGCACCTCCGCCTCCGCGTGCACGCGATCCCACGGCATGTTCAGCTCGTCGGCCAGGTAGCTCTCCAGCAGCCGGTGGTGGCGTATGACCCGCAGCGCGATCCGGCGCCCGTCCTCGGTGAGCGTCACACCGCGATAGGGCACGTGCGAGATCAGGCCCAGCTCGTCCAGGCGCTTGAGCATGGCCGACACGGAGCCCGGCGTGATGCCCAGGCGCTCGGCCAGGGCAGTCGTGGAAACCGGCTCGCTGCTGCGGGTTTCCAGCGAGAAGATCGCCTTGGAGTAGTCCTCCACGGCGGGTGTTCTGAGCAAATCCTTGGTCGCCATGGACATAGATTATGGCATGCCAAACATTTATTCAACTCCCCGCATCATCTGGGAGCATCGAGCGTGCGCGCGTGCGGCTTGAGAAACGCCCGCCGAGGCTGCACAAGCGTGCGAGCAGAGCCCTTGACTCGCTGCTGCTATTTGGCTTTGCGCTGTGGATGGATGGTCTCGCCGCGCGCGAGCATCGCCACGAAACGCTCGATGCGCCGCGCGCGGGTGTCGCTGCGCTTGGCCTCGTGAATCCTGTAGAGGACCGCGTATCGGTTTTGACTGCTGAGACGATCGAACATCGCCTTGGCGCGAGGCTCGACGTCGAGCGCCGCGGTGAGGTCTGCCGGCACCTCGATCGTTGCCTGACCTGCGTAGGCAGCATCCAAGCGTCCATCGTCCTTCGCCAGCGCGACCGCCGCGAGCCCCGCTGGGTGCATCAAGCCCTCGGCCTGTAGCCGCTCGACGAGACCGACGTTGCGTTCTGACCACGAGCTGCGCGCCCGCCTGGGGGTGAACCGCTGGCGAAATGTACGCTCGTCGCGGCGCCGTAGCTGCCCGTCGATCCAGCCGTGACAGAGTGCCTCTTCGAGCGCCTCGTCGTAGCTGAGCCTGGTCGGCTCGATCACGTGCTTCTTGGCGAGCACGAGCCACACACCACTTTGATCCTGATGGTGTGCGCCGAGCCAGGATCGCCAGCGGGCTCTGTCGGCGACGAGCAGCTCAGGAAGCTCATCAGGCATCCCTCCACATTTTGCCAACCACCGGCAGGTCGTGGAGCCCGAAGCGGCTGGCCAGCAGCTCCGGCACCTGCTCCCAGCCGACCTCACTGGTGCTGGTCTGCGCCGGCGTGTGCTCGCTCAGCTGTAGTTTCTCGGAGCCACGCAGCGATATACGCGTGCCGTCATGGCGTTGGCCGCCAATGGCAAGGCCGCTGACGAACGGCGAGCGGGGTGAGGTGCAGGCCCACCAGTTGATGGCGTCCACGTCCACGAATGGCACAGGCTCGGGTGAGACGCCGTAGAGGTCGACGTACTGGCCGTCGACGAGCCCCTGGAGCACCAACTCACTGCCCTCGTCGAGCAGGCGAAACCGCCAGCCCGCCTGCTCGTACTCGCCCTCCACACCGAAGGGCAGCGGCTCGAACAGCGTGCCCAACCCGTAGCCCACATCGGCGTGCCACACGGCGCCCTCGGCCGTGACGCGCAGCACCAGATGGCTGCGCGGCCTGATGGTGCCGGGCGCAGCACCGAGACGGGCGCGTCCCAGCAGCATCTCCACATGCGCGCCGAGTGCCTCCAGGCCCGCCTTCAACAGCATGTTCTGCTCGAAGCAGTAGCCGCCGCGGCGTTCGCTCACCAGCTTTCGCTGGATGTCCTCGATGGCCAAGGAGACGGGCTTGCCGGAGTGCGGGTCGAGGTTCTCGAACGGGATTGCAACGCTGTGCGCGCGGTGCACCTGCGCGATGCTCGGGCGGCCGTGGAGCCCGATGCGATCGAGGTAGGCGTCCAGGTCGAACACTAAGCCGACTCTAGCGATTGACGTTCTTTGTGCTTAAGCGCATTTGGCCAACAGGCTGTCGGCCAATTACTCATCACCTCTGCGCAGCAATGCCCTCAGCGTGGACCCGTTTCGATACCCGACCAGCGGCGCGATCTGCTCGTAGCTGAGGGCGGTGGTGCGGCGCAGGTGGTGGGCGCGCTCGACGCGCAGCCGCTTGATGATCTTGTGCGGCGTGAGGCCGGTGCGGGTGCGGGTGTGACGTTCGAGCGTGCGGCAGGTGGTGCCGAGCGCGGATGCGGCGTCGGCGATGGTGAAGTCCTCCGGCAGGTGGGTGCGGACCCAGTCCTCGAACTCGGCCACCAAGCCGTCGGTGGCGGCGAGGTGTCCGATGGCGGCCTGCACGCTGAGAGCTGGGCGCTCATCGACGAGCAGGAAGCGCGCGACCATGTCGGCGAGCTGGGGGCTGGCACGCGAGACGAGGCTCATGGCGAGATCGATGTGAGCGAAGGCGGCGCCGGCGGTAGTGACGGGCCCGCTGTGGATGACCATGCGCGTCATGTCCAGCGTCACCTTCGGAAACAGGCGCTTGAACTCGCCGGTGAGCCACCAGCTGGTGGTGGCGGAGCGCCCGTTGAGCAGCCCGGCTTCGGCCAGCACGAACGTTCCGGTGCAGGCGGCCGCCAGCTGCAGCCCATCGAGGTCGCTGTCGCACAGCCACCCGCGCACGCTGCGAATCTCGCGCGAGGCCAGCGCTTCGGCCAGCGACGGCGCGGTGGCCACACCGATGCCTGGGACGACCAGCACGTCGAGTCCCTCAAGCGCGTCGGGCTCGCCCACGAGGCTGTCCATTGCGAGCGTCATGCCGGCTGCGGTGGTGATCGGGCTGGAGGCGCCGATCAGCCGGTAGCGGATGCGCTCGATCGACGGGTCGACCATGCCCCTGACGCCCTCGGCCGTGCGCAGCACGTCCAGCAGCGCGCACAGCCCTGAGTCAAAGCCACCGGATGCGGGCACGATGCCAACGCGCATGTGTCGTGAACCGTATCCGATGTGTCGCATCTGCTACTAACGGGCCGCTTAGCGTGCGGTGCTGTGAAGGTGCTCTACTATCGCGGCAGCAGCAACGGCGGGGGCCTGGAGTGGCGCGATGACCCATCCCCGGAGATCGTTGCGCCGACAGACGCGCTGGTACGTCCAATCGCGGCAACCACGTGCGACCTCGATCAGGCGATCCTCCACACGAGCCTGCCCGGAGGAGAGCAGCCGTTCGCGCTCGGCCACGAGGCGGTCGGCGAGGTGCTGGAGGTGGGGAGGACGGTGACGCATGTGCGCCCCGGCGACGTGGTGGTGATTCCCTACCACCTCTCGTGCGGTGCGTGCGATCGCTGTGCCGAGGATCTGCCGCTGTTCTGCCGGGCAACGGCGGCGGATGCGCTGGCGGTGTTCGGCGTTCCGGTGGGGGCTGACTACGGCGGGCTGTTCTCCGAGCTGGTGCGCGTGCCGTTTGCGGACTACGGGTTGGTGAAGTTGCCGCCAAGCGTGTCGGCCCTGGAGGCGGTGTCGGTGGGTGACAACCTGACCGACGCCTACCGCGCGATCGCCCCGCGGCTGCGCGCCCGTCCGGGCAGCGACGTGTTGATCATGAGCGGCGGCTCGATCGGACTTTACGCGCTTGAAATCGCGTCGGCTCTTGGAGCGGGCGTGGTGCGCTACGTGGATGAGAACGGGAAGCGCTGCGAGCTGGCCGCAGATCTCGGCGCACAGGTGTGCACGCTCCAGGAGTTCGAGCCGGCCGAGCGGGAGTATGCGATCTCACTGGTAACACACGGCAGCGCCGATGCGCTGCGCGCAGCGCTGCTGGCGACGGGGCCGGGGGGAGAGGTGGAGAACCTCGGTTTTCACTTCGCGGACGTGCCGCTGCCGGTGGCGGCGATGCACTTCAAGTGCGTGACGTTCCGCTCGGCCATGTCGAACGCACGGCCGCTGTTCCCCGAGGTGCTGGCGCTGCTTGCCAGCGGGCGGATCAGCCCAACGCGGGTGCAGACGGCGGTGCTGCCGTTCGAGCAGGCCGCCGAGGCGCTGCCAACGGCGGGGTTCAAGCCGGTGTTCGTCCGCGACCCGATCAACCTCGACTGACATGCCGCTGCGTCACGCGGTGGACTACGCTCGCAACCATGACCGTTCGCCTGTGTGTGCTGCTGTGGGCCAACCCTGGCGCCGAGGCGGCGCTGATCGCATACGAGGATCGCGTGCTGGAGCTGATGTCCAGCCACGGAGCTCGCGTGCTGCAACGGGCGCGAACAGATGGCGCGAACGGCGCGCCGCTGGAGATCCAGATCCTCGAGTACCCGTCACAGGATGCGCTGGACGCCTACATGGCAGACGAGCGGCGGGCTGCGCTGGCGGGCGAGCGCGAAGCGGCAATCGCACGCACGGACGTGCTGCCGATCGACCTGGTGTAGTCGACGCGCAGGCCTCGATTGCGCCGCGCGACACAGCCTCTTTCAGCAACGGCGTGATTCACCCAAATAGGAGGTTCTCTGCGAGATGCCAACGCCAATGGTGAACGGGGACGACCCGCTGGATGACTTCGATGGCCGCGAGATCACTCTGGAAGGAGTGACCAAGGTGGTGCACGTGGCCGGTGACGGTCCGGCGGTGATCGTGATGACGGAGATGCCGGGCATCAGCCCGCACGTGGCCCGCTTCAGCCGCTGGGTGCGGGACGCGGGATTCACCGTGTACATGCCGTCGCTGTTCGGCCGCGACGGTGCGGTGCCTGGCGTGGAGGAGGGCGCGGCGGTGTTCCAGAAGGCGTGTGTGAGCGCTGAGTTCCGCGCGTTTGCGGCCAACAAGTCGAGCCCGGTGACACAGTGGCTGCGCTCGCTGGCAAGCCTGGCGCACGAGCAATGCGGCGGCCCGGGGGTGGGGGCGATCGGCATGTGCTTCACGGGCAACTTCGCGCTGAGCATGATGCTCGAGTCCTCGATGCTCGCGCCGGTACTGTCCCAGCCGGCGCTGCCGCTGGATGATCCCGCAGGCCTGGAGATCTCTCCGCAGGAGCTGGCAGCGGTGGAGGAGCGCCTGGAGCGCGAGGACCTGACGGTGCTGGCCTACCGATTCGCGGGGGACCGCTTCTGCAGGGCGGAGAGGTTCGCTGCGTACTCGCAGGCTCTCGGCGAGCGCTTCATCGGGCGGGTGCTGCCCGACAGCGCAGCCAATCCCGAATCCCCGCCGTTCTTTGAAAAGGTCGTGGCCAGCCCGCACAGCGTGGTGACGGCGCACCTGATCGACGAAGCCGGTCAGCCGACTATTGCGGCGCGCGATGAGATCATTGTGTTCTTTCAGGAGAAGCTGGGGGTTTGACAGCGGCGGAGCGCTGCCGGTTGCTCAGGCCGGCGTGGAGATGTGCTCGCGAGCGAACTGCGCGATCAGCTGCGCGGTGCGCGCGGGCTGGTCGACCGGGGTGAACGTGTAGCTGTCCTCGATCAACTCCAGCCGAGCGTTGGGGAACGCTTTTGCCAGCCGTTCGCCGTAGCGCAGGCCGAAGAACCGGTCTTCGGGTGCCCAGGCGATCAGTACCGGCTTGGTGAACTCGTGGAAGCGCTTGGCGGCGGCGAGCGTGTAGGTGCTTGAGATCTGAGTGAGGAAGGAGGCCAGGTCTCGGCGAATCTCACGGTTGGAGAGGATCGGCGCGATCCACGATGCGGTCAGCTCATCATCGGCCCGCTTGCTGACCCAGCCGTAGGCGAGTGGCAGCCGCCGGGCGAATCCAAGCCGCATAGTCTGCGCGAGCACGAGCACCGCTCCCGGCACGCGCGCCAGGATCTGAAGCGGGCGAAACGCCGGCGGCAGGAAGTTCTCGTATGCGTCGCACGGCGTCAGCACGAGTCGCCCGAGCAGTTCGGGGTGGTGAATCGCCACGAGCTGGCAGATGGCGCCGCCGGTGTCGTTTCCGACGAGCGTTACGTCCTCCAGATCCATCTTCGCGATGAACTCGGCGATGGTGGCGGCTACGCCCAGAGGGGAGAGGTCGGCGCCGGGGTCCATTGGAATGGGGTGCGAGCCGAGCGGCCAGTCGGGCACGATCACGCGGAAGCCCTCGGCCAGCCTCGGCGCCACGTCACGCCACAGCTCTCCGTTTGTGAGAAGGCCGTGTACGAGCACGACCGGCGGGTGAGCGCTGTCGCCGAACTCGCGATAGCGAATCGTCCCCTGCGACAGACGTATCTCCTTCACCTGTGCGGCCTTCCGCGGTGCTACGGAGCCTGGATCGTGGACCGTGTCTGTGGTGCTCACAAGGTGACCTCCATCTGGGATCTGGGCGACGCAAGACATCCTGCGACTCCATACATACAGCCTGTATGTGTCTACCATACAGGCTGTATGGATGTCAAATCAGAGACGTCGGGGCAGGGTGGAGCGACTCGCTCGAAGGAAGGCCGAGCAGTCGCAGGCAACCCGCTCGGAGCTGATCGCGGTGGCACGTTCTCTATTCGCCGATCGTGGCTATGCGGCGGTCGGCACGGAAGAGATCGTGCGTGCGGCCGGAGTGACACGAGGCGCGCTGTATCACCACTTCAACGGCAAGAAGGAGCTGTTCGAGGCGGTTTACGAGGATGTCGAGCGAGAGCTGGTCGAACGGATCGCCACGTCTGCGGTCTCATCCGCAGCGGACCCATTGCAGGCACTGCGAGCAGGCGCTCAGGCGTTCCTGGACGCCTGTGAGGAAGACGCCGCCGTACAACGCATCGCGCTGCTCGACGCGCCATCGGTGCTCGGCTGGGAGCAGTGGCGCGCGATTGGAGTGCGCTACGGCTTCGGGCTCATCCAAGGAACGGTGCAGGCAGCCATGGACGCCGGGCTGATCGAGACGCAACACGTGCGGCCACTGGCGCACCTGCTGCTCGGTGCGCTCGATGAGGGCGCGATGCTCGTTGCGCGCGCCGACGACGACGGCGAGACACGCCGGCAGGTCGGGGACTCGGTGGAGCAGCTCTTGGACGCGCTGCGGGTGCGTAAGTAGCGGCACGCGGCTGCACGCGCCGCGTATCGACGGGGACGACATCGGCAGTTCCCACTGACCCAGCTCAGTCAGGAACAAACTTACGTTTCTCATCGTGGCGAGGAGGTTTTCTGATCGCGCCGTCAGCGCCGCTTGGTTCGGTGCCGGCGCTAACGCAACCACGGCGATGACTCGGGCCGCCTTGCCCAGGAAACCCCAATGCAAGGCGGTTCGAGTCGCAAACCGCAGGGTGCCGCCGGAGAGCTTCGAGACATCAGGACCGGCTCGCACGATGTCAACTCGGCTTGTGATCCATCGCCGCTTTGTGTTTGCGTGTCAATGGGCCGTTGATAGTGTTGCCCCACCGGACGAGTGGACTGATTTGAACTTTCGTCTCACTCCTGCGGCGAGTTAAAAGCCAACCTACGGAAAGGCCTCATTGTGAAGAGAATTAGTGCCATTGTCGCCGTGCTTGTTGTGGCTGCATTCAGCGTTCTGGCGCCGGTTGCGTCCGCTGTTACCAAAGCCCAGGCAGGAGAAATCTCGAATCACTACGCCGAAGTGAGATGGGGCGTTGGAGACGTGGAACATTGCGCCGAATCCGGTAAACACAAAGCGGGCGAAGCGGAATATTACTGCTACGGGTACGCCGACCAGTGGAAAGTAAACGTGGGGCCGCTTGGCGAAATCACATGGGCCGGACTGACCTGAGCACGGCACTCGTGGGCGTGATCTCATCGAGTGAACCACGGTGAGTGCGACCGAGAGTCGTCCTGTTCCATCCCGATCTCAACGGAGAGGATCGCCTCTGGCGGTTCTCTCCGTATGAGCCACCCGGCCTGCCTGCGGCGGCGAGATCCATGACCTCATAGCCCAGCTAGTCTTGAACTAGTAGCCCTGTTTCTTCTTCGGCCAGCCAGCGGGGTACGTGCGGCGGCAGACTCTCACGGCCAGTTGGTCCTGGCAGCGGTGAACGCCGTCGACGAAGTCTGTTAGTTCGTTCGGGTGCTGGCGGTCGAGCTTTCGGAAGGCCTTGAGCGCCTCCAAGAGCGCATCCATGGCGACGCCCTCGGCGTCGGTGAGGCCATCCTCTCGGGTAATGGTTGTCGGCTCATACATTGGCTCAATCCTTCCGGTCGAGTAGGGCTGCGATCCCTGCCGCGTCGCTCTTTAGGAGCGTTGCGCGACCGGGCCGGTGGGCCATCTAGGGTCGCCCACGGTCGTACGGTGACCCTATGGCACGATGGATCGAGGGTGCGCGACGGATAGCGTTCCCCGGCAAGCGCGACCCACTACCTCATCACGCCCGATAATGCATGTTATGTCAACTAGCCAGTTGCCCGGTCTCTGGCTCCTACCGGTTCGACCCCGAAGGTCGTCGCTGAGCTCGACGGCGAGTAGAGCCCGCTGAGGTTGCGAAGTCTTCAACCGGACTCCGAGACCTTGAGCAGCGAGATCGCCCGCAACAACGGCCTCTGTGATCGCGCGTTGTGCTGCGCAGCCCGTCGCGCACCATGTGTGCTCAATCGATCCGCGGCGGCGTGACCGCGCGCCACGCCAGCGTGCGCGCGGCCACCGCCCCGGCGGTCATGGAAAACCAGCTACCTATTCCCGCTAACTGACTATCTCGCTTCTACTTGTTCTTCGTAGGTGATTTTGACCGTCTCCTTGATGCCGGCCTGTTCTTCTTTTCCGCTTTCGCCAAACTTGAGCGTATGTTCAAATTCTTCAAAAGGTTCCTGTTTTCCGCTGGTCTCCTTGGCGGTCAGCGTGTAGACCGTCTGGAGTTTGTCCATCGGTTCGATTGGAACATCCCAACCTCCCGTGAGCACCTCTTTTGCGGTGCCGCACGTGATCGTGACGGCATTGAGGAGGTGATCCCGTAATAAGTTATCGGGGATGGAGTGCACTAATTCCCACCTCATGGCAAGTTTTACTACACCGGTTTCGCTTCCGCTCGCACATTTTTTTCCCAACGATTCACAACCGGACAGCTTTGCTGTGGATTCCCCTTCGGTCGTCGACTGCACCACCCCTATGCCCGTCGAGCTTTTACAAGCCATGACGAAACCGGATACCGTTTCCACCATGACTGAGGTGCTTTCGATGGTGAAGTGGTTTTTGACGAGCGCTTTGCCTTCTTTGTTGACGATTTCGCCATTGAACGCCAGTGCGCTGGATGTATTCATCACTGCAAGGGAACACGTGAGCGCGACTGCCGCACACAGTGTCGTCATCATTCTCATGTTCTCCGCTCCCTGATCGTGGGCGAGCCGATCGGGCTCCAACGAGGCCGACGACACCGCCCCTCTTGTAAGCCCAGTGGAAAGTCACGGCGCCCGCTTTTGGCTCACACGCCTGCGTGCCCCCGACTAGCAACTGGCGCACCCGCCTGCCGCTTACGTCGCCGAGGCGTGAGCAGCGTTTTGTATAACACGGCCGCCTCCCCCGAGCAAGGGCGTTGCAACCTGATTGCCGTCAAGTCCCGAAATCAGTGGCCCCGGGACGTGGTACACCCGTATCTCGCTTACGGAGATGTCTCCGTTCAAGCGTGCCATACGCCGAGCACGCAACGGATCCGCACCGTTGCCGGCGAAACCGTGACGCTCACTCGCGCCTGGCCTCGACCTGCAGTCGCACATAGTCGACCACCGGCTCGATCAACTGGTCGCACACTGCGCTCACCAGCGGCGCGTGTTGATCGGCTGGCAGCTCCCGCAACTGCGAGCTCAGCATCACCGTTGCCAGGTAGACCTCCAGCAGGGCTCGATCGTCAAAGCGCGCCTCGTCGGACACCAGCCGCACGGCAATGTCGTGGAATCCAGCCTGGCGCAAGCGCGTGCGCGTGTCGGGAATGTGGGCGAAGTTCCACACCTCCTCGCCGGTGTGCTCGCGCACGGCGCGCACAGCCCGTAGGAAGTCAACTGTGTTGCCGTGCCCGCCGGCATCGAACGCCAATCGCCCGCCCGGGCGAAGCACCTGAGCGAGCTCGTCGAAGATGTGCTGGTGGTCGGGCAGCCAGTGAAACGTGGCCACGCTCATGGCCGCGTCGAATGTGTCGTCCAGGTCGAACGGCTGGCGCAGGTCTCGGTGCAGCACCCGCAGACGACCGTCGCCATCGCCGAGACGCGCTCGCAGCTGCTCGAGCATCTGATGTGAGCCGTCCACCGCCACCACCCGTCCGTGCGGGAGCGCTTGCAGCAGCCTCTCGGTGTCGCGACCGCTGCCGCAGCCCAGCTCCAGCACCGCCTCGTCGCCGCGCAGGTTCAGGCGCTCGAGCACACCGCTCCCCCACCGCTTGTGCGGCAGGTCCAGCGAGTCGTATGTGCGTGCATCCCACTCCAGAAGCTCCATGTCCACCTCCGTGGCTGCGATCTCAGTGCGTTGTACGTCATATTATACAAACGTACGCCACAATGTGTACCAGCTCTCTACACGGCCACCTCCACCGCCCCCTCCTGCTGCTCCTCCACCGGGCGCAAGTCGCGCAGGCGATCGACGCCCGCAAGCGCGGGGAACAGGCGGCTCCAGCTGAGGGCGATCACAATCGTGAGCGCCCCGCCGGCCACCACGGCGGGCACCGCGCCGAGCAGGAACGCGGCCAGCCCGGACTCGAACGCGCCGAGCTGGTTGGACGCGCTGATGAACACCATCTCCACCGCCAGCACGCGTCCGCGCAGGTGGTCGGGGGTGGCAAGCGCAACGGTGGTGGAGCGGATGTTCATGGAGAACATGTCCACGAACCCGCTGACCGCCAACGCCAGGAGCGACAGCACGAACGAGCGCGAGAACCCGAACACCACGATGCTGGCTCCGAATGCGCCCACCACCACCAGCAGCTTGCGCCCGGCGCGCCCGCCCAGCGGCCAGCGCGTGAGCGCCGCCGCACCGAGCAGCGCGCCCACGGCCGGGGCACTGCGCAGCACTCCCAGCCCGGTGGGCCCCACGTGCAGGATCGAGCGCGCGAACAGCGGCAGCAGCGCCACCGCGCCGCCGAACAGCACGGCCATCAGGTCGAGCAGGATCGCGCCGAACAGGATCTGTGTGTGGCGCACGAAGCGAACGCCGGCCAGCACGCTGGCAAGGCCGGGCGCCGAGCGCACGCGCGCGCTGACGCCGTCGCATTCGCTGTGGTGCATGGCGACCACGCAGCCGCCCGCCAGCAGGCACATGACGCTGGCCACGCCGTAGGTGAAGCCGGGTGAGATCGGATACAGCAGCCCGCCCAGCGCCGGGCCGGCCACCTGTGCGCCCTGTACGGCCACGCCGCGCAGCGTCATGGCGTTCTCCAACAGATCGCTGCTCACCAGCGTGGGCGGCAGCGCTCGCGCGGCGGGAGTGCCGATCGCCATCGCCGTGCCCGCTCCCAGCGCCAGCGCCAGGAACGGCAGCACGCTGGTGACGCCGGCGGAGCTCACCAGCACCAGGCCCACCGCCACGGATGCGCTGAGCAGCAGCGAGCATCCGAACACCAGCCGGCGCGGCAGGCGATCGGCAAGCTGGCCGGCGGGCAGCGCCAGCACGAACATCGGGATGAACTCCGCCAGGCCGATCCAGCCGAGGTCCAGTGCGCTGTTGTGGTCGCTGTAGACCTGCCAGCCGATTGCCACCTCCAACATTTGCGTGCTGACGCCCATGCCCAGCAGCGCCAGCCACAGCAGCGCGAAGTCGCGCTCGGCCAGCGCCGGGCCGAGCCGCCTCACCGCCCTCCCCCGCTCGCCCGGCCTGCCGCGTCACCGCCTCGCTGAACTGCTCGCATCCGTCTCATCCTCGCAGGCGCCGCCGCGCCTGCGTTCTAGCATCGAGCGCATCTCCCCACCCACGATCGAGAGGCAGAACATGGCGAACACGCTCTACACCGCCAAGGCGCACGTAACCGGAGGACGCGCCGAGGGCCACGGCAGGACCAGCGACGGGGCGCTCGAGGTCGACCTGCGGCTACCCAGCGAGATGGGCGGCAGCGGCGGCGGCACCAACCCCGAGCAGCTGTTCGCGGTCGGATACGCAGCCTGCTTCGAGGGCGCGCTCGGCGTGGTGGCCAGGCGAGCCAAGGCAGAGCCGGGCGACGTGGCGATCGACTCCGAGGTCACCCTCACCCCCAACGGCAGCGGTGGTTTCCTGCTGGGCGTGGCGCTGAACGTGACGCTGCCCGGGATCGAGGACGCCGCCACCGCGGCGGAGCTGGTGCGCGGCGCGCACGAGGTGTGCCCCTACTCCAACGCCACCCGCGGCAACATCGAGGTGGCCCTCACGGCCAACGGCCAGCCGCTCGACTGAGGAGCTAGCGGCCGAACGTGCGCACGAACTCGTGCGCGTGTGAGCCGACGCTGCCGAGCAGCGCGCGGACCTGCTCCAAACCCGCGCGCAGCTCCGCATCGCCCACCTCGATCGGCAGCATCGAGTCCTGCATGGCCGACAGCGTGCGGTCGGCCTCGCCGACGGCCTGCACGGCGTTGTCCAAGTACTCCTTCACGCCACGCGACGGTGCCACCGCCGCCGCGGGCTGGAACTCGCGCGTGTTCAGCTCATAGCGCTCGGCGAAGCCCGCATAGGTGCGCTTGGCGCGCCCGTAGGCGCTCTGCACAGGGCGAAACAGCTCCTGCTCGAGGCGATCGGCGCTGCCTTCGTCGAGGTGTTCGTAGGCCTCGCTGAGCGCGGCGATCGCGCCTGCGATCTGGTCGGTGGCCTGGGCCACTCCGTCGAGCAGCTCCTGTCTTGCGTCCGCGGTCTTGTAGGTCACGCCCGCAAGGTTAGTGCTCTCAGCGGCCGCCCACGCCGATGAAATATCCCTCCCATCCAAATCACCTAGATAGTCACCGCATTGGCCTGCTCGCAAAGCTCCCGGGCCCGCAGCAGCGTGGCGTCGATCATCTCCTCGGTGAGCCGGCCGGTGAACGTGTTCTGCTGGCTGGGGTGGTAGCAGCCGAGCAGCGTGTAGCGCTCGCCGGCCAGCTCTGCGTTGTGCGCGAAGCGCGGCTTCGGTTTGACCGGCGGGCGCCCGGTGATCTCGCCCGTCAAACGCAGCGCCGCCTGCCATGCGAACGCGCCCAGGCACAGCACCACGCGCACGTCGCTCAGCAGGCGCAGCTCGCGCAGGCTCCACGGCAGGCACGCGTCGCGCTCGCCCGGCGTCGGCTTGTTGGCGGGCGGCGCGCAGCGTACGGCGGCGCTGACCCACGCGTCGCTCAGCGTCAGGCCGTCGTCGCGCTCGCGGGAGCTGGGCTGGCTGGCCATGCCGGCACGCCACATCGCCGCATACAGGAAGTCCCCGGAGCGATCGCCTGTGAACATGCGCCCGGTGCGGTTGGCGCCGTGCGCGGCGGGCGCCAGCCCCAGCAGCAGCAGTCGCGCACGCGGGTCTCCGAAGCCGGGTACGGGACGGCCCCAGTACTGCTGCTGGGCGTATGCCGCACGCCGCTCGCGCGCAACCTGCTCGCGCCACTGCACCAGTCGCTCGCAGCGGCGGCAGGCGCCGATCTCCTCGGCGAGGCTCTGTAGCTGGCTGTCTCTTTCGGTTGGCACACAGCAGTAGTACCATCGCCGTTGTGTCGCTATGGGTCTGGGTCCTGTTGCTGGCAGCGCTGATCAAGCTCCCGCTTGCGGGCCTGATGCTGTGGATTCCGTTCCGCTACGACGAGTCGATGAGCTCGACGGAGCCCAGCGACTCTTCCGAAGAGGACGGTGGCACCAAGGCGCTGCCCGGTGGCCCGCTGGATCCCCACCCCCGCGCTCCGCTTCCGCGTAAACCGCGCCGCGGCCCGCACGGGTCGCCGAGCGTGCCCGCTCCACCGCGTGTTCGCACCAGCGCCCGCAGCAAGCTGCCGGTACGCGTCTCCCACTAGCGATTCGCTGGGCTAACGCGTGCGAGTGCGCTTGCGCTGCATGCGTGCCGCCTTGGCTTTCGCACGGCGCTTGCGCAGAGCCTGAGCGCGCTCGTGCGCGAGGCGGGCGTCCAGCTCCTCTTCGTCCGCTTCGCTGGCCGGCGCCACCTGTCGGGCGTCGCGCACGATCACATATGCGATGCCCAGCAGCAGCCCCAGCGCCACGATGATCCCGAGCACGATCGTCGATTTCGAGTTCCGCGGTTCGCTTCCCGTTTTTGTCGCTGCCGCTTCTGTTTCGGCTTCCGCCGCGCCGTTCGGTGGCGTTGTGGCGGTGTTGGTGGTGGCGGTATTGGTTGTGGCTGTGCCGCCGGCTTTGGCGCCCGAGCCCCCCAGCACTTCCCCGAACGGTGATGCGCCAGCTTTGTTGGCAGGCGTGGCGGGAGTGGTTTTGGCGGCCGCCGTCGGCGTCTTTGCCGCCGCTCCCGCGTAGGCGGGCGCCAGGCAGGCGCTGAGCGCGAGCGCGGCCAGCACGAACATGCACTGCAGCGTCCGCAGCGACTGGCGGCCTCCCTTGCGGACGTGGTGAGGACTGTGATGCACGAGGCCGAGCATACAGTCTGGGACGCTGCGTTTGGGGCGGTGAGGCGATCCTGCGGGCGGCGCCCGCGCCGCGTGCGCCCGCAAACCGTAGAATGGCCAGCGATGGCTCCCAAACAACGTCAGGTTCGTCTTGAGCAGCGCGGCGCCATGGAGGCAATCCAGGCGCTGGAGCAGCGCTCGGACGAGGAGCTGGAGGCGGAGACCAAATACAAGTCGGCCGCCATGGCGATCCTCGGCGCGCGGGCGTCGGAGCGCTTCGACGCGGACGCCGCCCGCTCCTACTTCCAACGCGCCATTGCCGCCGCGCGCCCGCAGGAGCGGATGCAGATCAGGCGCATGGCGGACGCTTCGCTGGCGCTGGCCGAACGCCGCGCGGGCGACCTCAAGGAGCGCGGTGGAGCGCATGGGACAGGCGCCGCCCAGCGGCAGGCAGATGTTCGCGCTGCGCGCCATGGGTCTGCTCATCCCCCCCTCCTCGGCCGGCCTGCTGATCCGCACGCGCGGCGTGCTGCTGATCATCCTGCTGATCCTGGCGCTGCTGGCGATCGGGCTTGGCATCGTCGAGTTGATCTCACTCCCCTTCGGCGGCCTCGGGGCTGGCGCCGGGGATCCTGCTGGGGCTGTTCCTGGTGATTGCCGTGCTGGCGATCATGGCCATGATCGGCCGCCGCAGGCGCGATCGCGCGCGCGCCGGCTAGCAGCTCCTTCGAGCGCTCCGCACTAGGCTTGCCCGGTGCACGCTCCAGTCTGCCTGATCGTCAATCCAGCCGCCGGCGGCGGCAAGGCTGGCCGGCTGGCGCCGGGCGTGGAGCGCGAGCTGAGAAGACAGGGGTTGGAGACGCGCCGCGAGGACACGCGCGATCTTGGCCATGCGCGCGAGCTGGCCGCTGCGGCGGCGCGGGCGGGCGAGACGGTGGTGGCGCTCAGCGGCGACGGTCTGCTGGGGGTGTTGGCGGATGAGCTGCGCGCTATCCCCGGATCGGTGCTGGGCGTGCTGCCGGGCGGGCGGGGCAACGACTTCGCGCGCGTGCTGGGTGTGCCCGAGGACGCGATGGCGGCCTGCGCGACGATTGCGGCGGGCGTCACGCGCGCGGTCGACCTGGGTGTGGTCGGCGGGATCGGGGAGGATGGCCCGGGCACGGCGTTCGTGGGTATCGCCTCCGCCGGCTTCGACAGCGACGCCAACCGCATCGCCAACGAGGCGCCGGCGTGGCTTGGGGGCATGGTGTATGCGTACGGCGCGCTGCGCGCGCTGCTGGGGTGGCGCGAGGCCAACTTTGAAGTGGAGCTGGACCCGCCGGGTGAGCGGCTGAAGTTCAGCGGCTACTCGGTGGCGGCGGCCAACTCCAAGGCCTACGGCGGCGGCATGCATCTGGCCCCGGATGCGCTGCTGGACGACGGCCTGCTGGAGCTGGTGGCGATCGAAAGTGTGGGCAAGCTGAACTTCCTGATGAACCTGCCGAAGGTGTTCAAGGGCGAGCACGTGCACCAGCCGACGGTGCGCGTGCTGCGCGCGGCCGAGGTGACGGTGTGGGCCGACCGGCCGTTCACGATGTATGCGGACGGCGATCCCGTGGGAGGGCTGCCGCTGCGCATCCGCGCGGAGCGCGGCGCGATCACGATGCTGGTCCCGGCGGAGGACCCCTCTGGGGCGTTTACGTCAACGGAGGCGTGATGGGCGAGTCGCTGACTTTGAAGCTGGCGCTGGCGCGCACGGTCGGGCTCGCTGTCGCGGCTGCGCGGCGGCGGCGCGACGAGCGCTCCGGGCAAGGTGCTGATGCGCCTGGCGCCGCAGGCGATCGGCTCGCTGGGCGCGCGCTTGAGCAGGGGCAGCGTGCTGGTGTCGGCCACCAATGGCAAGACCACCACGGCGGCGATGACGGCGGCCATCCTGCAGCAGGCGGGCGTGTCGCTGGTGCACAACCAGGCGGGCGCCAACATGGCGGGCGGCATCGCCACCACGCTGCTGGACGCGGCGCTGCCGGGCGGCGCGATGGCAGGCGAGCTGGGGTTGTTCGAGGTGGATGAGCTGTGGCTGAGCCAGGTGGCCGCGCAGCTGCACCCGCGGGCGATCCTGCTGGGGAACCTGTTCCGAGATCAGCTCGACCGCTACGGCGAGCTGGACGCGATCGCGGAGAGCTGGGAGCGGGTGATCCGGTCCAGCAGCGCGAGGCTGGTGCTGAACGCGGACGATCCGTTGATCGCGGATCTCGGGCGCGAGCACCCGCAGGCGCTGTATTTCGGTGTGGAGGACGATTCGCTTGACCTGGCCGGCATGGCGCACGCGGCCGACGCCAAGCACTGCCGTCGCTGCGGCGCGCCGTATGTGTTCGACGCGATCTACCTGGGACATCTGGGCCACTACCGCTGCCCCAGCTGCGGGCAGTCGCGCCCCACCCCCACGGTGCGCGCGACGGACGTGCATCTGGAAGGGGTGCGCAGGGCGCGTTTCACGCTGCACACGGCCACTGGTAGCGCCGCGGTGTCGCTGGCGCTGCCGGGCCTTTACAACGTGTACAACGCGCTGGCGGCGGCGGCGCTGGCGAGCGCTCTGGAGATTCCGCTTCGGACGATCGCGGCCGGCCTGGCGGGCAGCAGGGCGGCGTTCGGGCGCTCGGAGACGGTCACGCTCAACCTTCCTCCCATGGCTGGTGCGGCGGCGCACCGCGAGCTGCAGATCCTGCTGGTGAAGAACCCGGCGGGCGCCAACGAGGTGCTGCGCACGTTGGCGCTGGAGCCGGGCGAGCACGACCTGCTGGCGGTGCTCAACGATCAGATCGCGGACGGCCGCGACGTGTCGTGGATCTGGGACGCGGATTTCGAGCTGCTGAAGGGGCGCGTGCGGCGGGTGACGTGCAGCGGCGGCCGCGCGGCGGACCTGGCCACGCGGCTGAAGTACGCGGGCGTGGAGCCGCAGCGGATCTACGTGCAGAGCGACCTGGGCGCGGCGCTGGGCGAGGCTGCGCTGGCACAGCCGCGGGGCGAGCGGAGCACGCTGTATGCGCTGCCGACGTACACGGCGATGCTGGCGCTGCGCGAGCTGCTGGTGGCGCGCGGGGAGGCGAGCAGCGCATGGGCGTGAGCGCAGGCGCCACCCCCCACTTGGCGGAGCGGACGGCGTCGGTGGTGTGGCACGAGCTGGAGTGCGGCCGCTACAGCGCGGACCTGGACCTGTGGCGCGAGCTGGCGCGCGAGGCTCAGCGAGGCTCAGCGCGGGCGCGAATCCTGGACGTGGGCGCGGGCAGCGGTCGGGTGACGTTGGCGCTGGCACGCGAAGGCCATGCGCTGACGGCGCTGGATCTCGACCAGACGCTGCTGGACGCGCTGGCTGAGCGCGCTGCGGCGAATGGACTGGATGTGCGCACGGTGCGCGGCGACGCGCGCGAGTTGGCGCTGGAGACCGATGAGTTCGATCTGTGTGTGATCCCGATGCAGACGATCCAGCTGCTGGGCGGCGGCGACGGTCGCGTGAAGTTCCTGCGCGGCGCCCGTGCGCACCTGCGCGCGGGCGCGGTGCTGGCGTGCGCGATCGTGACGGAGCTGGAGCCGTTCGAGTGCGAGCCGGGGCAGCCGGCGCCGACGCCGGAGACGGTGCGTGTGGGCGAGGTGGAGTACTCGAGCCAGGCCACCGCTGTGCGGCTGGAGGAGAGCCGCATCCGGATCGAGCGCGTGCGCACGATCGCTGGAGCTCCGGGCGCTGACGTGACGAGCGAGCGCAACGCGATCGAGCTGGACCGTGTGAGCGCGATGGAGCTGGCTGCGGAGGGCCGCGAGGCGGGGTTCGAGGTGGATGGCGTGCGCGAGATTGCGGCGACGGAGGAGCACGTGGGCGGCGAGGTGGTGTTGCTGCGTGCCTGACCGCGACCCCACCCCCTCTCCGTTGACGTCTGCGTCACGCACGTTGCGCGTGTGTGCGCTGTATCCGGACCTGATGAACATCTATGCGGACCGCGGCAACCTGCTGGTGCTGGAGCGCCGCTGCGCGTGGCGCGGCATCGGCTTTGAGCTGTGGGGGAGCGGCCTGGGCGACCCGCTTGACGCGGACGCGCATGACCTGTTCTACATAGGCGGCGGCCAGGACCGCGACCAGCAGCTGTGCGCGGAGGACCTGATGACCAACAAGCGCGACGCGCTGCACGTGGCGGCGGCGCGCGGGGCGGTGATCGTGGGCGTGTGCGGCGGCTATCAGCTGCTGGGCCACTCCTACACGCTGGGCAGCGAGGAGATCCCGGGCGTGGGACTGCTGGATGTGCGCACGGTGCGTGAGGACGGCCCGCGGCTGATTGGCAACGTGGCGATCGAGACTCTTGATGGCGCCGCCTTCGGCGGCGAGCGCGTGCTGGCGGGTTTCGAGAACCACGGCGGGCGCACGCACCTGGGAGCGGGCCAGCGGCCGCTGGGACGCGTGCTGAAGGGCCACGGCAACGATGGGCGCAGCGGCATGGAGGGCGCGATGAGGGGCAACACGATCGGCACGTATCTGCACGGGCCGCTGCTGCCCAAGAACGTGTGGTTCGCGGACTGGCTGATCGCGCGCGCGCTGCGCTTGGACCCCGCTGAGCTGGCGCCGTTGCAGGATGACTTCGAGGCGGCAACGCACGCAAGCGCGCTGCGCGTGGCCGGCGTGTGAGCGCAGCGGCGTTCGCAAACTCGGCGTTCGTGCGCATCGGCCGAGCTGTGGACCCGTAGGATCGAGGCCATGGAGTTGTCGGAGTATCAGAGCATTTCCAGGCGCACCGCCGAGTACCCTCGCGAGGCGTGGCTGGCCTACCCCGCATTGGGTCTGGCGGGCGAGGCGGGCGAGGTGGCGGAGCACGCCAAGAAGGCGATCCGCGACGACGCCGGAGAGATCACCGACGAGCGCCGCTCGGCGATGAGCAAGGAGTTGGGCGACGTGCTCTGGTACGTGGCCCAGCTGGCCAGCGAGCTGGAGCTGAGCCTGGACGACATCGCCCAGACCAACCTCGACAAGCTGCTCTCGCGCCAGCGGCGTGGGGTGTTGTCGGGCAGCGGCGACGACCGTTAGAGCAGTGCTCTCAACGTGGCTTGCTGTTCAGGCTAACCCTGCAGCCGCATCTCACTCATGGCGGCGGCCCAAACGGGTTCGGTTCAGCCGTCCGTCCGCCGTTCCTCGCTGTTGTCGAATGCGGTGAGGGACGGCTCGGCGAGCTTGGCAGCCCTAAGAATGTCGCGGTGGACGACGTCGTTCAGCGCGGCAAATGAAGTCGCTTGCTGGACGTGGTGAAAGGTTGACCGCAGTCGGACCCGGACGAGGCCGGCGATGACGAGCGTGGCGAGCTGCACCTCGGGGTCCATCGGGTCCGCGCCGATGCGCTGCGCGAGCGCGACGGATACCTCGTCTGTGAAGCGTTCGAAATCAGCGAACCGCGCCGCTGCAAGCGTCGGCGATCCGGTGGCGACCTCACCGAAGCGACGCGCCAGCTGCAGCTGGCGCGCTTCGTCCATCGCTTCCCCTTGGCGGGGGTGAATTCCGCCGGGCAGCGCCTGCACGACGGCTTCGACCAGTGAAGCGCTGCCGCGTTCCCTTACGGCATCCGCCACGGCGTTGACCATGGACTCGGAGCGATCGAGGAACATCGACTCCTTGGTCTTGAAGTAGTTGAACACCGTCGCCTCGGAGACCTCGCACGCCTCCGCGACCTGGGCCACGGTCACGTTGTCGAACCCGCGAGCCAAGAACATCGCGGTCGCGACGTCGGAGATCTTCTGACGAAGCCGCCGCTTCTTGCGTTCTCGCAGGCCCTCGTTTGGGTCTCGGGCCTCGTCGGCATGCATCCCCTCGACGACCTCAAGGATGGCATCAACGTCGAGGTCGCCGCTTCTAGTCACGCGAAAACACTATAGAAGCAAATCTAGGGTCGTGCTAAACTCCGGGTCACATGATCTTTCAAGTCACTGTATGAATATTGCCACCCACGGCGAACGGTCAGGCCCCAGCGATCGCGAAGCCGACAGCGACAGCTCCCCTTCGGGGGCTACGGCTATCGAGGCCCGTGGCTTGACGAAGACGTTCGGCACGAACCGCGCCGTGGACGGCATCGATCTCACCGTCATAGAAGGTGAGATCTTCGGGGTGCTCGGCCCGAACGGTGCCGGCAAGACGGTGACGCTGAACATGTTGGCGACGCTGCTGCCGATTGATCGCGGCGAGGCGAGGATCTTCGGGTACGACGTACGCAGCGAAGGCCACGCGGTGCGGCAACTGATCGGCGTCACCGGTCAGTTCGCGTCTGTCGACGAGAACCTGACTGCCCGCGAGAACCTGTGGCTGTTTGGTCGCCTGCAGGGTCTGTCCTCCAAGAGGGCTCACAGCACTGGCGACGACCTGCTCGCGCAGTTCGATCTCGCGGAGGCCGCTCACCGGCCAATCTCGCAGTTCTCCGGCGGCATGCGCCGCCGCCTCGATCTCGCCGCCAGCCTGATCACCAGACCCGCATTGATCTTCCTGGACGAGCCCACGACCGGCCTCGACCCCCGGAATCGCGGCCAGATGTGGGACACGATCCGCGACCTGGTCGCCGAGGGCTCCACGATCTTGTTGACCACCCAGTACCTCGACGAGGCCGACGCGCTGGCCGGTCGGATCGCCGTCATCGATCGCGGTCGGAAGGTCGCCGAGGGCACACCCGCCGAGCTTAAGTCCAAGATTGGTACGTCGAGCCTCCGTGTCGAGTTGGCCGAGGGCGCCGACAGGGCAACGGCGCTCGCGCTGGCTGCGGACCTGACGAGCAACACACCGATCGTTTCATCAACCGGCTCAGCATTCAGCGTCCAGTTGAGCCACGCGAACGAGGCCGCCGACGTCCTCATCGCGCTCCGGAACCACCAGCTCGACATCACGAGCGCCAGCGTCGAGCAACCGAGCCTCGACGAGGTGTTCATGGCTCTGACCGGCCGCTCCAGCGAAACCCCCGTCCTCGAAACCGAGACGAGCGACTCATGACCGCAGCCGTCACCAACGCAATCAGGACCACGCCCCGGCCGGCCGCGCGCACGGTCCAAGCGTCCGTCCCCATTCGCGACGCGCTCACGCAGATCACGACGCTCGCATGGCGCGCCCTCATCAAGATGCGGCGAAACCCCGAGCAGCTCGTGGACGTCACCGCGATGCCCGTGTTGTTCACCGTGATGTTCGGGCTCATCTTCGGCGGGGCCATCTCAGGCAGCACGGCGAGCTACCTGCCAACCCTCATCCCGGGCATCATCGCCATGACCACCATCACCGCGTGCGTAGCCGGCGGAGTCCAGCTCCGCGAAGACATGGAGAAGGGCGTGTTCGACCGCTTCAGGTCGCTGCCCATCGCCCGGATCGCCCCCCTCGCCGGACCGATGCTGGCCGATCTCGCCCGCTACGCGCTTGCGAGCAGCGTCACCCTGACCGTGGGCATAGCCATGGGCTACCGCCCCGCCGGCGGTGTTCCAGGCGTAGCCGCCGGGATCGTGCTGGCCGTCATCACCGGCTGGTCCCTCGCCTGGATCTTCATGTGGGTCGGGACCATCACCAGAACTGCTGGTGCCGTCCAGGGCTTGTCCATGATGGTCATGTTCCCGCTGGCATTCCTATCCAATGCGTTCGTCCCCGTTGACACCCTCCCGGGCTGGCTTCAGACCGTGACGCGGGTCAACCCTGTCTCGCATGTCGTCTCCGCACTGCGTGACCTGATGAACGAGGGCACCGTCACTGTTCAGGTCGGATGGGCGCTACTCGGATGTGCCGCGGTCGCCGCGATCTTCATTCCACTCGCCGTTCGCTCGTACTCCAGGCGGCTTTGACCGGCCCGGCATTGTTCTCGGCCGGGCCCATGTGCCCGCATGGACCGAGTCGGCACTTTACCGCGACACCCACTTCGACAAGCTCGCCGAAGTCCTCACATTCGAGAACGTCGAGCTTCCAGGGCCCTGAGCCGTCAGGCATACACCGACGCCGCCACGGCGTCGGGACAAGACTTGCTTGAGAGGGCCCCTGCCTGCGCCCTTGCGAGCCCAGCTATCAGGGTTCGTCACCAAGACCATTCAGGCACCTCACGGTGTAGGTTTCCGTGTAGGCGTGCGCGCAGTTGTCGTTCCCGCCGCTGTTGATCTGCCAGATGTCGCCTTTCGGGCCGGCGACCATTTGCGATTCGTGCCACGGAATTGGAACTTCGAACGCTCCTGGAGCGATACGAAAGACGTCTTCTTCAAAGCCTCCCCCTCGTAGGGCTCCCGTGAAGCCCCAAACATCTCCGTTTGCGTCCACCGTTTCCGCAACCAAGGCATATTTGGGCTCAGTGATTGCGAAGTCTTGCGTGATCTGATCGGCGCTGTTCAAGGTCGCGACCCTCTGCTGAACGTCGAATTCCTCCGCCGGTTCCCTGCGGGAGCACGGTTCAGCATCGCTTTCTATGTCACTGCAATGCGCCCACAAGACTCGTGCGTCACCGGGCGCCTTCTCCGCGAGTGATATGTAGCCCCATGAGTCCTTGGGGATTGGAGTCCACTTCGTCGCCTTGCCCGCAGGCGTGACGCAATCGATTTGGGCGACCTTGTGATACGCCCCGATACAAGCATCCCCGCTTTCGTCGACGACCAGTTGGCTGTTGAAAAGCGTCGTGTCCTTGGAGAGCTTGTAGAGCTTGACGTTTCCCGGCCCAAGCCAGTGGCCGATGCCGGTCTGCGGTGAACCGGCGCCACCCCCGTACGCGAACCACACGCTGCTCGGACCAACTGCGACAATCCGCCCGACGGGTATCGCCTCCTTGCCCTTTACCCCAACGCTGACTGGGAACGCGGTTAGTGCTCCAGTCAAAGGTTCAATCCGATCGAGGTACGTGCTTATCAGGCTGCCGTGCTTGATGGGTTCGGACGTCAGATCGGAGGCCCAAATATCGCCTTCAGGCCCCACTGAAAGGCCCGGCGATCCGAGGATCTCCCCGCCCGACGGGGCGGTGCCCAGCGGGTAGGAGGTGCCTTCTCCCGACTGGGTGATCCGCACGATTGACGCCGGAGAATATGTAGAGGTCCAGAAATCCCCTTCTTGGCCGTAGACCAGCGGTTGTCCCGTGCCGCCGCCCAGTGCGCTGGTGATTTCGACTTCTGCGTGTGAGCCGAACGGTTCAGCCGAAGCGTTGCTGACGACAGAGGCGAACACACCTAGAACTGCGACAGCAACAGCCAGTCCTCTTCGCCGCTCCACCACCCCTTGTCCTCCGCTCCTTCGCCGACGCATCCAAGCAGCGAGGGTACAGATGGCTCGATCGCGGTATGTTCTCGGCTTGTTACGCGACGAGCCTCCCCGTCGGTCGCTGCGCCAGCTTGCCCCGATAGGCGTTCATTGCAAGCCTCGTCCAGCCTGCCGGGCCGATGCCCGCAGACTTCGAACGTCATCGCGATAGTTGTGCTTTTAGCCAACAGCGAGCGTCTCGGCGATGGCCGTCAAGCCGCTGCTTCGGACGAGTAGGACACGTGGGCTCTAGGACGCAACGGCAAAGCGCGCAAACCGCTCGGCCAGCCTGACCGGCACGAGCGCTTTGACCCTGACGCCCTCGGCGGTGTCCTCGCGCGCGAGTTCGCCGGCCAGCTCGTGCAGCTCGGCGAGGCTGCCGCCGTCGGCGTATGGGACGAGCAGCTCGACGCGGCGCAGGGTGTGTTCGAGCTCGTGCTCGATCCGCTCTCCCAGCTCCTCCAGGCCCTCGCCGGTGGCCGCGCTGACGAACACCGCATCGGGGTGGCGCAGGCGCAGGTCCTGGCGCTGCTCGTGGTCGAGCAGGTCGATCTTGTTGAGCACCAGCACGCGCGGCTGCTCGCCCGCGCCGATCTCCTCCAGCGTCTCCTGCACCGAGCGCTTCATGATCTCCTCGTGGGCCTCGGTGGCGGACGCGTCGAGGACGTGCAGCAAGAGCTCGGCGCGCGTGGTCTCCTCGAGCGTGGCGGCGAACGCCTCCACCAGCTTGTGCGGCAGCTTGCTGATGAAGCCGACGGTGTCGGTCAGCAGGTAAGGACGTCCACTCAGGCGTAGCGTGCGGGTGGTGGGGTCGAGCGTGTGGAAGAGGCGGTCGCGCACGCCGACCTCGGCGCCGGTCATGGCGTTCAGCAGCGTGGACTTACCCGCGTTGGTGTAGCCCACCAGCGCGATCGTGGGAAGCGCCGCGCGTTCGCGCTCGGCGCGCTGGATCGCGCGCGTGCCCTTGACGTGCTCCAGGCGCCTGCGCAGCGCAGCGATCCTGTCCCTGGCCAGACGCCGGTCGGTCTCGATCTGGGTCTCCCCCGGTCCCCTGGTGCCGATGCCGCCGCCGAGTCGCTCGAGGTGGGTCCACAGCCCGCGCATGCGCGCGAGGTTGTATTCCAGCTGGGCCAGCTCGACCTGGAGCTTGCCCTCGGCGCTGTTGGCGTGCAGGGCGAAGATGTCCAGGATCACGGTGGTGCGGTCGATAACCGGCAGGCCTACGGCCTCCTCGAGGTTGCGCTCCTGGCGCGCGCTCAGCTCGTCGTCGCAGGCGATCAGGTTGGCGTCGCAGGCCAGCGCGGCGGCCTTGGCCTCGGCCACCTTGCCGGGGCCGAGATACGTGTTGGGGTGCGGCTGTTCGCGGTGCTGGACCATCTCGCCGACCACAGCCACGCCGGCGGTGCTGAGCAGCTCGCCGAGCTCGGCCAGATCCTCACCTTCGGTTAACGCGGCCACACAGAACGCGCGCTGCTTGGCCCGCGGCTCGCGCGGCGAGCCATCCTGAGCGGTTGTGGCTGATTGCGTGGTGACGGTGCTGCGACCGTTGCGGCTTCTATCCATTCAACACCCAGTGTAGGTGCTCTATGCCAGCGCTCCCAGCCTTTCAACGGCCTCCAGCAGGCGATCGTCGGGCGTGGTCAGCGAGATCCGGAACCAGCCCTCGCCGGCCGGCCCGTAGACCGCACCTGGGACCAGCACCACGCCGGTCTGCTCGATCACGTGCTCGCAGTAGGCCACCGAGTTCTCGAAGCCGGCCGGCACGGGCGCCCACACGTAGATGGTGCTGCGCGGCGTGGTCACATCGACGCCGATCTTGCGCAGCGCGTCGCACACCAGATCGCGCCGGCGGCGGTAGAGCTCGTTCATGGAGGCCACCTCCGTGTCGGCGTCCGGTGACAGCGCCGCCACGGCGGCCAGCTGCACGGCGTCGAACAGGCCCGAGTCGACGTTGGTCTTCAGCCGCCAGTAGATCTCCAAGGCGTCGGCGTTTCCAACCACCACCGCGCAGCGCCAGCCGGTCATGTTGTAGCCCTTGGACAGCGAGAACACCTCGATGCCGACGTCCTTGGCTCCGGGGGTCTGCAGGAACGACGGCGCGCGGTAGCCGTCGAAGGTTGTCTCCGAGTAGGCGTTGTCGTGGACCACCAGGATGTCGTGCTCGCGCGCGAACTCCACCACCCGCTCGAAGAAGCCCGCGGGCGCGACCGCGCCGGTGGGGTTGTTGGGGTAGTTGAGGAACATCAGCTTGGCCTTGCGCGCCACCTCCTCGTCGATGGCGTCGAGGTTGGGCACGAATCCGCGCTCGGGCTCCAGTGCCATCAGCACCGGCTCGCCGCCGGCCAGCCACGGCCCGCCGGTGTAGACGGGGTAGCCGGGGTCGGCCGCCAGCGCGTAGTCGCCGGGGTCGAGGAACGCCAGGTTGAGGTTGAAGATCGCCTCCTTGGCGCCGATCGCGGGGATGATCTCGCGGGCGGGATCGAGCTTGACGTCGAAGCGCCGCTCGTAGAAGTCGCGCACCGCCGCGCGGAAGTCCTCGCGCCCGCGGTTGCTGGGGTATTTGTGCGTCTCGGGCTCGCTGACCGCCTCCTGCATGGCCTCCACGATCAGCGCCGGGGTCGGGCGGTCGGGGTCGCCGATGCCGAGGCTGATCACGTCCACGCCGGCGGCGCGCTTCTCGGCGATCTTGGCCTCCAGCTGGGCAAACGCGTACGGCGGGATGCGCTCCAGGCGCTTACTCGGTTTCATGCAGCTCCTTTTCGAACTCCTCGCTCAGGCGACCCTCGAACACGGGCCGCGCCCAGCCTGTCAGGTTGACTTGCAGATCGTCGCCCACCTCCACCTCCAGCTCGCCGCCGTCGAGCGACACGATCACGCGCCTGCTGGCAAGCGCATGCCCCAGTCGCTGGCAGGTGCGCCACCGCCGCCCCGGTGGCGCCGGTGCCGGATGAGAGGGTCTCTCCCACCCCCCGCTCGAAGATCCTCGCACGGATGTGCGAGGCATCCCCATCGCCGCCTTCGATATCGGTGAACCAGGACACGTTGGTGCGGTTTGGAAACTGCGGGTCGCCTTCGATGTGCGGACCGATCACAGGCAGATCGAGTGCCTCGAGCTCATCCAGCGTGGCCACGTGGATGGCGCACTGCGGGTTGCCGATCGAGACGTGGCGAAACAGCCATGTGCGGCCCATCGACGTCACCGCTCCCAGCCCGTCCTCGGGCCCGTTGGGGAAATCCGCGGAGATCAGGCTTGCGTGTCCCATGTCGACCTTGCAGGTGTCCGCGCCGGTGATCGTGGGACGGATCTCGCCGGCGACGGTGTGGATGGTGAACACGTCCTGATCGGTCCAGTGGCGGCGCAGGTAGAGGATCGCCTCGCGCGCGCCGTTGCCGGACAGCTCCGCCTCGGAGCCGTCGGGGTTGAAGATCCGCAGGTCGGCCACGTGGCCCGGATGGGTGGACTCGGACAGCAGCAGCACGCCGTCGGCGAACACGCCGAAGTGGCCTTCGCAGAGCCTGCGTACGCGTGCGGGCGTGAGCTCGAACGGGAGCTGCTTGCGCTCGAGGATCAGGTAGTCGTTGCCCAGCGCCTGCCACTTCTCGAACTTCATGGCGTTGGAGCTGGCAGTCGGGGGTCGGCCGGCTTCTTCCACGGAGCGTGAGTCTAGGAGGATCTCGCGCGCCACAGCGGCGGGGTCACGTGCGGTGACGTCGATCACGCGCACGCCTGCCAGCTTGCGCATCCAGGTGAGCTGGCGCTTGGCGTAGTTGCGGGTGCGCTGCTTCATGCGCTCCACATCGCCGCTGAGCAGCTCCTCGAAGCCGAGCGCCTTGCGCGCCGTGTCCGACGCGCCGGCGGCGTGCGCGCGGCGAACCTCCTCCTGGGCGCCGGCGGCGATCATGGCCTCCACGCGCGCGTCGATGGCCGCGTACAGGGCGTCGCGGTCCATGGTCAGCCCGACCAGCAAAGTCGGGCGGCGCAGCTCCTCGCTCCACAGTTGCGAGGGCCCCTCCGGTGGCTCCAGCTCGCCCTGCTCGAGCAGCTCGAGCGCGCGCACGATCCGCTGACGGTCGTTGGGGTCGATCTTCCGGGCGGCCCACGGCGCGCGCCTTGCGAGCGTGGCGTGCAGCGCAGGAGCACCTTCGCGTGTGAGCTGCTCGGTCAGGCGCTCGCGCATGCCCTCCGGCGGCGGCGGGCGCAGGTCGAGCTCGGTCAGCGCGGCGCGCAGATACAGGCCGGTGCCGCCGACCACGATCGGGCGACGCCCGGCGGCCAGCAGGCCATCGATCTCGGCGTGCGCCAGCTCGGAGTACTGCCCCACGCTGAACGTGGCGTCGATCGGCAGGAACGACAGCAGGCGATGTTCCAGGGCCCCCTGTTCGCCCCGCGAGGCAACCCCGGTCAGTGTCTCCAGCCCGGCGTACACCTGCAGCGCGTCGGCCGACACCGCCACCGGGTCCTCCCCGCGCTGGCGCAGCTGTTGCGCAAGCGCAACAGCCACAGCGGTCTTGCCGACACCGGTCGGCCCGAACAGCGCGATGATTCGCATGGGGATAGGCTCACAGGTTGTGAGGATCGAGGGTTCCACCGTGCTGCTCACCGGCGCCACCGGCGGCATCGGCCACGCGATCGCGCGCGCACTGCACGCACGCGGGGCGAAGCTGATCCTGACGGGCCGGCGTGTGGATGTGCTGGAGCCGCTGGCGGCGGAGTTGCGGGCGAGCTCGCTGGCGTGCGACCTCAGCGACCCGGCCGAGCTGGATCGACTGCTGGAGCAGGTCGGAGACGTGGACATCCTGCTGGCCAACGCGGCGCTGCCGGCGTCCGGGCGCCTGGACAGCTTCTCGGTGGCCGAGATCGATCGCGCGCTGGACGTGAACCTACGCGCGCCGATCGTGCTCGCCCACGCGCTCACCCCGGCGATGGTCGGGCGCGGCAGCGGCCACGTGGTGTTCATCTCCTCGCTGTCCGGCAAGGCGGCCACGCCCGGCTCCTCTCTTTACAACGCGTCCAAGTTCGGCATGCGCGGCTTCGCCTCGGCGCTGCGCGCCGACCTGCGCAGCTCGGGCGTGGGCGTGTCCACGATCTTCCCCGGCTTCATCCGCGACGCGGGCATGTTCGCGGAGGCCGAAGTGACGCTGCCGCCGGGCGTCGGCACCCGCTCACCGGAGGATGTGGCGGACGCGGTGATCCGCGCGATCGAGCACAACCGTGCGGAGATCGACGTGGCGCCGCTGTCGCTGCGCGCGGGAACGATGTTCGCGGGAATGGCACCGGAGCTCTCAGCGCGCGTGGCGCGCAGGATGGGCTCGGACAAGATCGCCGCGCAGATGGAAGCCCGGCAGCGCGACAAGCGCTGAGCGAGCTGCGTTTCAGCGCGCGCTCCAGGCCGCTCTTACACAGGCCCTACGTTGCTCTGCGCATCGCCTTACGGTCCGCTACGGCTTCGCTTAGCACGGGCGCGCAGGATGGATTGCAGCATGAGATCCATCCCACCCATCCCCAGGAGGTTTCACCCCATGCGCATCTCACGATTGCTCGGAGCGACGATGGTCGCCGGCGCGCTGGCCTCTGGCGGCGCAGCCGCCGGCATTGCGGGCGCGTCGGCGGCGACCGGCACGACCGCCACCACAGCGACGAGCACAACCCCCACGACCAACGCAACCACCCCCAGCACGCCAACGACGCCCAGCGCGCCCAAGACGCCGGCGCCGACGGGCAAATCTGGCACGAGCAAAGACCCTTGCCCGAACATGGGCTCCGGCTCGCACAACGGCTCAAACCCCGGGCCGCCGTCGGGCTCGAACTCGGGCGCCAGCTACGGCGGTCCGGCGCCTGGTGTGAGCGCGCAGTAGCGCACGTCAACCCTCGTATCGCCCTCTGGCGAGCAGGCCCGCAAGTCGTTTGCGGGCCTGCTCGTTTGTGTGCAGACGTCTAGATCATTCGTCCAGAGAGCACCCGATTTTCACCCCCCGCGGGCGCCTCCTCGATGGGTGTAAACATGCAGTTATAGGCCGTGCTTGCGTGCCGCTGACAACGTACGTCCAGGTGATTTCTCCGGTAGTAATCGATCCCGCCGGCAAAGTCGAGCGAGTAACCATGGAATCGGGGAGCCAGGCGCGTACCGAACAACGCACCACGTCGAAGACGTCGTGGCTGTGTCGTGACGACTTCGACCGCGAGCGCATGCTCGACATGGAGGAGCGCGTGCGCCCGGTTCGGCGCCGCACGTTCATGATCCTGGCGGTGGCCATCGCGTGCGTGTCACCGTGGTTCGGATGGTGGCCACTGCTGTTCCTGGCGCCGGTGTCGATGTTCTTCAGCCTGGCCGACCTGCTGATGCCGAAGGTGAGCCGCCCGGAGTACCTGATGTTCGCGGCCTGGATCGGCAGCGAGCTTGCGATCGCCGGCGCGGTGGCAATCGAGGGCGGCCCGCGCGTGGCGGCGCTGTCGTGGCTTGCAATTCCGGTGATCACGCTGAGCACGCGCTTCTCCATGCGCGGCGTGGTGGCGGGCGTGACGATCGCAAGCGCACTGGTGCTGGCGGTGGCGTTCGGCGTTGACACCCACTACGTGTTGGCCAACCCCGAGCGCGCGATCGCGCCGCTTGCGCTGATCCTGTCGGTGGCGGTGCTGTCCACGCCGCTGATGCGCTCGGACATCCAGCACCGCAGCGACGCGGTGATCGACCAGCTGACGGGCATGCTGAACCGCAAGGCGCTGAGCGTGCGTGTCCAGGAGCTGGCCCAGCAGTCGGAGATCACGGGCGAGCCGGTGGGCGTGATCGTGGGCGACCTCGATCATTTCAAGCGCATCAACGACACGCGCGGACACACGGTGGGCGACGTGGCGCTGAAGGAGGTGGCTTATACGCTGCGCAAGCAGCTGCGCGCGTTCGACCTCGCTTACAGGCTGGGCGGCGAGGAGTTCCTGGTGCTGGTGCCGGGCTCCGATCTGGATCAGACCGCAGAACTGGCGGATCGCCTGCGCGAGGCGGTGTGCGCACAGCCGGTGAGCGGCGGCGTGGCGGTGACGATGAGCTTCGGCGTGGCCGCATCGGGGTCGCGCGAGCGCTTCAACTACCCCGAAGTCTTCGCCAGGGCCGACGCGGCCCTCTACCAGGCCAAGGACGCGGGACGCAACCAGGTGTGCCTGGACACCCCGCTGCGTGTGCCGGCGCTTGCCTGAACGCCGCCGCTAGCCCAGCTCGATCACGCTGCGAATACCGTCCTGAGCCTCCATCAGCTCGAAGCCACGGTTGACTTCGTCGAGTGAGATGCGGTGTGAGATGAAGGGATCGACGTCGATTTCGCCGGCCATGTAGCGGCACACCAGCGCTGGCACGTCGTCGCGACCCTTGAGGCCTCCGAAGGAGGAGCCGCACACGCGCCGCCCGGTGATCAGCAGGCGCGGCACCACGTCGAGCGTCTCGCCGCGCCCGGCCACGCCGCAGACGGTGCAAAGACCCCACCCCATTCTTGCGGCCTCGACCGCCTGGCGCATGACGGCCACGTTGCCGGTGGCCTCGAAGGTGTAGTCGGCGCCGAATCCGCCGGTCATGTCGAGGATCTGCTGTACGGCGTTCTCGCCGCCGATCATCACGTCGGTGGCTCCCTGCCCGCGTGCGAGCTCCAGGCGCTCAGGCGACATGTCCACGCACACGATCCGCTCGGCGCCCTGCAGGCGTGCGCCGGCCACCGCTCCCAGTCCGACCATGCCGGCGCCGAACACCACACAGGTGGAGCCGGCGCGTACGGCGGCGGTCTTGATGGCGGCGCCCAGCCCGGTTGACAGACCGCAGGCGAACAGGCACGCGCGATCGAGTGGCGCGTCGCGGTCGATCTTGGCCAGCGCGATCTCGGGCATGACGGTGTACTCGGCGAACGTCGAGGTGCCCATGAAGTGGCGCATGGGCTCACCGCCGCGTGAGAGGCGGGTGCTGCCGTCGGGCAGGTAGCCGAGGTTCTGCTGCTCGCGGATCGCCAGGCAGAGGTTGGTGAGCTCGCTTTCACAGTGCACGCACTTTCCGCACTGGGGAGAGAACAGCGTGACCACGTGGTCGCCCTCGGAGAGCAGCGTGACATCCGGGCCGCAGCGCTCCACCACGCCTGCGCCCTCGTGGCCGAGCACGGTTGGCGCGTAGCCGGATGGGTCGACCCCTGAGGCCGTATACATGTCGGTGTGGCACACGCCGCACGCCACCAGCCGCACGAGCACCTCACCGGGGCCGGGCTCTGCCAGGTCGACCTCTTGGACGACGAGCGGCGAGCCGAACTGCTCGAGCACAGCCGCTTTGATCTTCATCGCAGCGCCGACCCACCGCCGGCGCGCGCCAGCAGGCGCTCCTCACCTGACAGCGTTTGGCTGGTGGCCTTGAGGATCTCCACGTCGGTCATTTCCCCGGGCGCGGCCAGGCCGGAGAAGTTGACGGCCTTGTTGTGACGCGTGCGCCCGCGCAGGCGGTCGGGGTCGGTGCGTGAGCTGCCTTCCACCAGCACCTCCATGGTGCGCCCCACGAACCGCTGGGCACGCTCGCGGGCGCGGCGCTGCACGGCCTCCAGCAGCCGCTCCATGCGCTCGGCCTTGACCGGGTGAGGCACCACCCCATCGGTGATGTTGGCCGCCTCGGTGCCGCGACGGGGCGAGAAGACGAACGTGAACGCGCTGTCGTAGCGGACCTCCTCGACCACTTCCAGCGTTTCCTGGAAGTCCTGCTCGGTCTCGCCGGGGAAGCCCACGATGATGTCGGTGGTGATGGCCGCGTCGGGTACGTGCTCGCGGATCAGCGCCACGCGGTCGAGGTAGCGCTCGCGGTTGTAGGTGCGGCGCATGGCCTTGAGGATGCGGCTGGAGCCGGACTGCAGCGGCAGGTGGATGTGCTCGCACACGCTGGGCAGCTCGTGCGTGGGCGAGGATCACGTCTTCGCGCATGTCCTTGGGGTGCGGGCTGGTGTAGCGGATGCGCTCGATCCCATCGATCTCATCGAGCATTGCCAACAACTGCGCGAACGTTGTGCGATTTCCGTCGCTCGCGCACGCAGGTCGCGACCGTAAGAGTTGACGTTCTGACCCAGCAGCGTCACCTCGCTGACGCCGTCCGCCGCCATGCTCTGCGACCTCCGCGACGAGCTCGTGCGGCGGGCGGCTGACCTCGCGCCCGCGGGTGGAGGGGACGATGCAGTAGGAGCAGGCGCAGTTGCAGCCGACGCTGATCTGCAGCCAGCCCTGGAACGGTCCGCGTGCGCCGCGCCGGCAGATGCCCGGTGAAGCCCTCGAACTCGAAGTAGCCCTGCGCGGTGAGCGAGTCGCTGGTCAGGAACTCGGCGAGCTTGTGCACCTGGCCGGGCCCGAACGCCACGTCGACGAACGGGAAGCGCTCGAACACCTCGTCCTTGACCGACTGCGCCCAGCAGCCGCCGACGCCGACCACGCGCTCCGGGCGCTTCGCGCTTCAGCCGCTTGGCCTCGCCCAGGTGCGCGAGGAAGCGACTGTCCGCCGCCTCCCTGATCGAGCACGTGTTGAACAGGATCAGATCCGCCTCAGCGCGCTCCGGCGCCTCCTCGTAGCCGAGCGACTCCAGCATCCCCTTCATGCGCTCGGAGTCGTGCTCGTTCATCTGGCAGCCGAACGTGGTCAGGTGGTAGCTCTTTGCCATGGCTCCACAGGGTACCGGCGCAAGCGTCTGCCGTTTCGTAGGCGTCGCGACCCGTCGCTACTCTTTTGGTATGACGGCGAAGGAAAAGCTGCTTGAGGAAGCGCCTGGGTGGACCGATGCGCAGGCCGTTGCCGCGCTGCGCGCCGTTGAAACCCAGGATGGGCTGGCCGCATATTTCGACGAAGAGACGAAGCTCTCAGCCGACGAGTTGGACAGGCGCGAGGATCGCTGGGCAGAGGCGAACGCACGCGAGGCGGTCCGCGAAGAGCCTTGGTGAATCGCGGCGCTATCTTCTGGCTCGATCTCGAAGTCGAGGGCCGGCGTCCCGTATGTATTTTGACTCGTGACGCGGCGATCCCGGCCTTCGCAACTTGGTCGTTGCGCTGGTAACGACTCGCACCCGTGGGCTTGTCAGCGAGGTGTCGCTGGGTCCAGAGGACGGTATGCCACGCGAATGTGCGATCTCGCTGGACAATATGCGCACCGTCCCGAAGGCGCAGCTGACCGAGGAAATCACAAGACTCGGGTCAGATCGGATGGATGACCTATGTAGGGCGCTTGCGTCGGCGAACGGGTGCTGACCGAGCGCAACGCAGAGGCGAAACCATGTAATTCGATGATCAGGGACATCATGATCGCCGGCATCGCGTTTGACTACCACGACTACGATGAGCGCAACGACGTGCTCTTCCTGCACCTCGGCCGCCCGGAGAGCCCTGCAGCGCGGACCATCGAGACGCCGGAGGGCCATACGGTCGAATACGACGAGCATGACGCAATCGTTGGACTGGAGCTGATGGGTGTAAGGGAAGCGCTGGAGCGCGACGGACAGCTAACCCTCACATGGCCACCTGCCCATCTCGCAGCAAGTGATTTGCGCCAGGCTATGGCGGCCTGACGCTTTCTGGTGCGCTACGCCGCGCTGCTGTAGGTGATTGTTTGTGCATCTTCATGCCAAGCGCGTCAGCGACGCTCTGGAGGCGCTCGAGGTTGACGCCGCTGTACTCGTTGGCCTCCCATCTCTGTACCTGCTGAGCGGCGACACCAATGCGCTTGGCGAGCTGGCTCTGAGTAAGTTTCGCGGCGATGCGGGCTTCGATCAGTGCGCTGGGCAGCTCGTGCAAGGAGGTGATCTCGCGACTGGTTATGTGTCCGTCGCGGAGCTTCTCGTAGTGCTCCATCTGCTTGCGTAGCGTTTCGATCTGGCTCGCAAGTGCGTTGTGCATCAACTTAGGCATGCCTGGATCGATGTCTGGGGGTAGATCTTTTGGATCCCGTGCGTCATGGGCGATCAGGCTCTCTTCGAAGCGAGCGAGCCATCCTTTGGTGATGTTGTATTGACGCTGGTTCTGGATGATCATGGGAGGCCCGCGAGATCGATAGCGAGGATGCCCTTTGGCCGTCCTCGGGCGGCGTCGACCTGAAAGAATCTCGAGAAAGGGCGTGCCGTCGGAATTCGCTGCCCAGTCGGCGGGATACAGCTCTCCGCCGTAGCGCCCCTTCTGCGCGGCGCGCAGCTCGCCGAAGTCCTGCAACTCCGAATCCAAACGGTTGATAGACACTCCGCGAGACTCCCAGCATGCGTCGAAGTCATTGGGGTACTCCTTGGCGGTGACGAAACTGCCGTCCAGATATGCCCTGCGACAGCCAGCCCTCTTCAACGAGCGCAGCGCGTCGAGAAGCCCATCAAGCAGGTCGCGTCTGTGGGCGCTGGTCGCGTAGCGATTCACGATCTCAGTCCAAGTCGCCTCGTGTATACCTGGCGGGAGGTTACCGCCCTCGTCGAACTTCGGGATCATAACACAACGTTATTGTTGTGTTGAGACGAAACGCTCGGCGCGATGCCCTACCTAGCCGCCCGTAGACCAAAGCGGAGCGCGCACGCCGCCCTTCCATGGCCCAGGCAGGTCGCTCGCGCGGTTCCCTGCACCCAAGCGACCGTGGACACAGCGGGCCAACGCCGCGTCCACGGTGCACCAGGTGAGTCCTACGCTGCGGCTACGGCAACCCTCGGCGCCGGTTCACTAGCGATCGGCGCCGGCGTGACCTCCTTGTCGCGGTCGATCGGGGTCACCATGTCTTGCGGCGCCGACCCGGTCGTGCCCATGCCCAGCGCCGCGTAGATCTTGTCTTCGATCTCCTTCGCCGTCTCCGGGTGCTCCGCCAGGTAGGTCTTGGCGTTGTTGCGTCCCTGGCCCAGGCGGTCGTTGCCGTATGAGAAGAACGAGCCCGACTTCGACACGATGTTGTGCTCCAGGCCCAGGTCGATCAGGCAGCCCTCCGTCGAGATGCCCTTGCCGAACTCGATGTCGAACTCCGCCTGGCGGAACGGCGCCGCCACCTTGTTCTTCACCACCTTCACGCGCACACGGTTGCCCACCGCCTCCGTACCGTCCTTCAACGTCTCGATGCGGCGGATGTCAAGCCGCTGCGGAGGCATAGAACTTCAGCGCACGACCACCCGGCTGCGTCTCCGGCGAGCCGAACATCACGCCCACCTTTTCGCGAATCTGGTTGGTCAGGATGCACAGCGTCTGGGTGCGGTTCAGGTTGCCCGCCAGCTTGCGCATCGCCTGGCGACATCATCCGCGCCTGCGCGCCGACCGTCTGATCGCCCATCTGGCCCTCCAGCTCCACCCGCGGGGTCAGCGCCGCCACCGAGTCGATCGCCACCACGTCCACCGCGCCCGAGCGCACCAGCATGTCCGCGATCTCCAGCGCCTGCTCGCCGTAGTCCGGCTGGGACACCAGCAGCTCGTCGATGTCCACGCCGATCTCCTTCGCGTACAGCGGGTCCATCGCGTGCTCCGCGTCGATGAACGCGCACACGCCGCCCAGCTTCTGCGCCTCCGCCAGCACGTGGTAGATCATCGTCGTCTTACCCGAGGACTCCGGGCCGAACACCTCCACGATGCGCCCGCGCGGCACCCCGCCGATGCCCAGCGCCAGATCCAGCGACAGCGCGCCCGTGGGAATCGCGTCGCAGCGCACCTGTGCGCCCTCGTCGCCCATGCGCATCACCGAGCCCTTGCCGAACTCGCGCTCGATCTGCGTCAGCGCTCCTTGCAGCGCGGCATCGCGCGCCTTGGCAGCCTTCTCTTGCTCGGTCACGGCCATGGCGTTACTCCTCAGGTTCGAAAATGGACTCCGAAAGGTAGACGTGGCCTCGGACGGAACAGAACGTCTGTTCGTACACCGGCCGCCGTCGCCACCCGGGGGCGCAGCAGCGCCAGCTCATCGTCCAGCCAGCCGCGCCTTGCTGTCTCTGGCTGCGCGTGCTGACGACAAGTGACATGCCAGCAGCGAAATGCCTACCTGGAGAGCCCATGATCGCCAGCCCCCCGCGCCGCCGTCTCAGCCTTGCCGCAGTACTCGCCGTGGCCGTCTCCGCACTGCTGCTGGCGCTCCCCTCCTCCTCCCTGGGCCGAGCCCGCAAGGCCAGCTGCCACGCCACCACACACGCCACACACGCCAAACGTGCCGCGCGCAAATGCCCCGCGCCCGCGCACAAGGTCAAACCCACCAGCGCCGCCCACCACTCAAGCGCCAAGGGTGGCCACAAGTCCAAGGCTTCCGGATCTCTGCTCGCCTCCGAAGAAGCCGGCGACGAAGCCAAATGTGAAGACGGCAGCCTCCCGTCAGCCTCGCCCGAAGGCACCTTCTCCTGCGAAGACGGCTCCGAACCCAGCTGCCCCAGCGGCCTGATCGCGGTGCCCTCCAGCGACGGGTCGGTCCTGCTCTGCGAAGCGCTCCCCGCCGAAGGCGAAGCCGAACCGGAACCGGAAGAAAGCTGAGCGCCCCGCTCAGCGCTCGTGCAGCGCGCGGCGGATCAGGTGCATGGCCACCGTGGTCGCGCGATCGCGCACGTCTGCCCGGCCGCCCGGCAGGTTCACCGAACGGGTCAGTACCTGTGAGCCGTCCATTGCCACGCTCAGCCACACCAGCCCCACCGGCTTCTCCTCGCTGCCGCCACCCGGGCCGGCCACGCCTGTGATGCCCACCCCCACGTCCGCCCCCAAACGCTCAGCCGCGCCCGCCGCCAGCGCCTGCGCCACCTCCGCCGACACCGCGCCGTGGCGCTCGATCAGCTCCTGCGCCACTCCCACCTGCGCGATCTTGACCTCGTTGGAGTAGGCCACAATGCCGCCCAGCACGTAATCGGAGGAGCCCGCCAGCTCGGTCAACCTCCCCACCAGCAGCCCGCCCGTGCACGACTCCGCCGTGGCGATCGTCGATCCGTTGGCGCGCAACACAGCAGCCACCTGCTCGATCCACCGTGCTGCCGTCCTCAGAGAACAGCGTGTCCGAGTGACGCGCTCTGAGAACCCGGGCGAAAGCCTCATAAACATCATCCGCGTCCGGCTCATAGCGGGTCACCACCTCCACCTCGCCGCGTTTCAAACAGGTGGTCACCTCCAGGCGCTCCAGCTCAACGCCGTCGCGTTCGGCCGCGCGCAGCGTCTCGGCGATCTCCGACTCGGGGATCCCGTACAGCCGCACGGTGCGCTGGCGATACACCGTCGCTCCGGCCAGCGCCGCACGCAGCACGTCGCTCTCCACCGCCTGTGCCCACATCGGCTGCAGCTCGCGCGGCGGCCCCGGCAGCACCACCACCGTCGGACCCCGCCCCGGCTGTGGCGGTGGCACCACCAGCCCCGGCGCCGTACCCACCGGCTCCAGTACCGTGGCGCCCTGAGGAACGGTGGCCTGCTTGCGGTTGCCCAACCGCACAGCGTCCATGTCGATGTTCGGCCAGCGTTTGGCCAGCGGGCGCAGGATCTCCGCGATCCGCTCCTCAAGCGCCTCGTCCAGCACCATCTCACGGCCCTGGAAGCGACCCACCACCTCCGCCGTCAAATCGTCCGCCGTGGGGCCCAGGCCGCCGCTGGTGATGGCGATGTCGAGACCCTGCTCGGCCATGAACTGAAGCGCCGCCTCCATGTCCTCAGGGCGGTCTCCCACGATCGTGGTGTATGCCAGATCCACGCCCAGCTCGCGCAGCCGTTCCGCCAGCCACGGCCCGTTGCGGTCGCTGACCCGGCCCGTCAGCACCTCGGTGCCGGTCACCACGATGCCCGCTCGCACCGGGCCAGCGCCCGCCCGAGCGCTCATGCGCACGTCGGCAGCTGACTGGCGGGCAGCAGCTGGCGCCCGTGCGCCTTGGTGATCGAGTAGCCGATCGCCTGACTGGAGGCCGGCACCGGCCGCGGGGTTCCGTCCACGTACAGCGTCACCGAGTTGTTGCCCAGCGTGATCTCAAAGCGCTTGGAGTGATACACGCGGGTGCTTTCACCAGCCTGCAGGTTCACTCCCGGGATCAGCTTGTGCCCGCTTTCGTTCACCAAACACACATACACCGCGCTGCTCGCCTTCAACGACACCGATACCAGCGAGGAGGAACTGCTGCCGGGCGTCACCGTGGAATGCCTGGAGCTGGAGCGCTTGACCGTGTGGGTGTGTTTGCCGGTGACCGCCACCGCTTTGTGCGTGCTCGCGGTTTTCGCCGGCGAGGAGCCCCCTTTGTTGCCGATGATCAACAGCACGATCAGCAGCACGATCAGCGCGCCGATGCCGCCCACCGCCAGCATGTATCCACGCGACGGGCCCGAGCTCGGCCGACCGCGAGTGCTGCGGTTGCGGTTTCGCTGTGGCGTGGAGATGATCGGCTCCAGCATCGCGTCGCTCGGGCGCTCGTGCGCCAGGCGGTATTCCTCCACCAGCGCCTTGCCGTCCAGCCCCAGCGCCTGCGCATACGTGCGCAGGAAGCTCTTCACGAACGTCGGCCCCGGCAGCAAACTCCACTCTTCGTTCTCGAGCGCCCGCAGGTACTTGGCGCGGATCTTCGTCTGCGCCTCGATCTCCGAAACGTCGATCCGCTCGCGCATACGCGCCTCGCGTAGCGTTGCTCCGATCTCCGGCATCAGCTGTTCGATCCAACGGTGGTGTGGATCATCAAGGCTGAAGGCTAGTCGGTGAGCGCCGAAGCGGTCTGCGCGGATGGCGACTCGAGCGCCGCCAGCACCCGTGGAAGCTCAGCCTCGGTGATCAGCACCTGCCGCGGCTTCGATCCCTCATAGCCCGAGATCACGCCGCGGCGCTCCAGCATGTCGATCATGCGGCCTGCGCGCGTGTAGCCCAGGCGCAGGCGGCGCTGCAGCATCGACGTGGACGCCGTCTGCATCTCCGCCACCAGCGTGATCGCGTCGCGCAGCAGCGGGTCCTCATCCGGATCGAACTCCTCCGGACCGCTCTCCGGCGTATCGGGCTCGACCTGCTCCAGCAACTCCTCGCGCAGTTCCGGCTCGCCCTGCTTGCGCCACATGTCCGTCAGCTTGGCGATCTGGCCCTCGTCGATGTAGGCGCCCTGGATGCGCTGCAGGCGCGAGGTGCCCACCGGGCTGAACAGCATGTCGCCCTGCCCCAGCAGCGACTCCGCGCCGTTCTGGTCCAGGATCACGCGCGAATCCGTCTGCGAGGACACCGCAAACGCGATCCGCGACGGCACGTTGGCCTTGATCATGCCCGTGATCACGTCCACACGCGGGCTCTGCGTGGCCAGCACCAGGTGGATGCCAACCGCGCGCGCCTTCTGCGCCAGGCGGATGATCGAGTCCTCCACGTCGGCCGGCGCCACCATCATCAGGTCCGCAAGCTCGTCGATCACGCACAGGATGTACGGCAGCGGCGCTTCGTCGCGCTTCGCGCGCGCCGCGTTCAGCTCCACCAGGCCGCGGGTGCGCGCCAGCGACATGATCCCGTAGCGCTGCTCCATCTCCTTCACCAGGTTCTGCAGCGCGTTGGCCGCCATCCGCGGGCTGGTGATCACCGGCGTCAGCAGATGCGGGATCGACTCGTAGTGGTTGAGCTCCACCTGCTTGGGGTCCACCAGCACCAGGCGCACCTCGTGCGGCGTGGCGCGCAGCAGGATGCTCGACAGCATCGCGTTGATCGCCCCCGACTTGCCCGCGCCGGTGGTGCCCGCCACCAGGATGTGCGGCATCTTTGCCAGATCCGCGCCGATCGCCTTGCCGGCCACGTCCTTGCCCAGCCACACCGTCAGCGGCGACCAGTCCTTGGGCGGCTCCTGGAACACGTCCCCCAGGCGCACCATCTTGCGGTGCACGTTGGGAACCTCCACCCCCACCGCCTGCTTGCCCGGGATCGGCGCCAGGATGCGGATGTCGGTGGCCGCCAGCGCATATGCGAGATCGTCCTTCAGCTGCGCCACCTTGGCCACCTTCGTGCCCGGCGCCAGGCGCAGCTCATAGCGCGTGATGTGCGGCCCGGCCACCGTGCCGATCACCTTGGCGTCCACGCCGAAATGCCCCAACGCCTCGACCAGGCTGAGCGCCACGCGCTCCTGCCCGGCGGTGTCCGGCCGTGTCTGCTCTGCGGTCGAGCGCGTCAACAGCTTCACCGCCGGCGGCAGCTTCCACACGAAGTTCGGGTCGTCGGTCACCGCGCCGCGCAGGCGACCCTGCGGGGTCAGCATGTCCGCGTCGGCGTGCGCCACGCCCGCGATCTGCTCCTCCTCGGCGTCCTCTTCCTCCACCTCCAGCGGCTCTGTCTGCGCCGCCGCCGGCTCGGATGCCGGCTGCTCGTCCTCCTCCACTTCCGGCTCGATCTCATCGCGCCAGTCGCGCGAGGGCGCCTCCACGTGCGTGGCGCGCACGATCAGCTCCTCGTTCTCGGGCTCCGGCGGGCTCATCGGCGGCTCCGGCGGCGCGTCGAAGTCCTCGTCCAGCGCCAGCTGCCTGGCACGTCCCGCGCCGCGGGCCGGCGTCTGCTGCTCCCCCACCCTGGTGAACATGCGCGTGGTGTCGATCAGCCCATTGCCCGTGGCGCGGATCGCGCTGGCGATCGAAGCTCCGGTCAGAAGGATCACGCCTGCGATCAGCAGGAACACCACCAGGATGTCCACGCCCACGCTCTGCACCAGCCTGCTGCTCAGCTCATACAGCGCCTGCCCGGCCACGCCGCCGTGGCTCTGCAGGTGCGCCGAGGTCCACGCCTGCGAGCTCACACCGGGGCCGGAGCTCAGCCCGAGCGTGCCCGCCGCCAGCGCCAACGTGATCGACGCAAACACACAGATGGCGCCCGTGCGCAGAGGCCGCAGCGCCGGCAGCACCGGGCGCATCAACAGCGAGCCGCCGCCGATCACGAACGCCACCGGCGCCAGAATCCGCGCTTCGCCGAGCGTCCAGCCCAGCGCCACCGCAAACGCGTGCCCCAAACGTCCGCCCGCGCTGGCAGAACCCGAGCCGTACAGCACGATCGCCATGAACACTCCCAGCGCCACCACCGCCAGGCCGATGATGTCGCGCTGGCGCTGGTCGAGCACCGGCAGGCGCGGCCACACCAGCGGGCGCGCGGAGCCGCGCCCACGGCCGCGTCCGCGCGCCGAAGAACGAGTCGATGCGCGTTTTCGGGCCGGCGCTTTGCGCGCCGGTGGACGTTTGCGGCTGGTGGCCATCACGCGCAACTTCGACGCGCAGCGCCCGGAACCTGCCTGATGCGCCCGATACCCCTTACCATCGCTTTACGCGCCCAAGCTAAATAAAGAACATGAACGACTTCTCCCGCTCCCCCCGTGTCCTGGTGGTCGAGGACGATGAGGACATCGCCCAGGCCCTGCAGCGCTCACTGCGCATGGAGGGCTATGACGTGCGCACCTCCCCCGATGGCGAGGACGCGCTCGAGCAGGGACGCTCGTTTGCGCCCGACCTGGTGATCCTCGACCTCGGCCTGCCCAAGCTCGACGGCGTGGAGGTCGCCAAGGCGCTGCGCGGCGACGACGACGTGCCGATCCTGATCCTCACCGCCCGCGACGCGCTGGAGTCGCGTGTGGAGGGGCTGGACGCGGGCGCGGACGACTACCTCGTCAAGCCGTTCGAGCGCCAGGAGCTGTTGGCGCGGATGCGCGCGCTTTTGCGCCGGCGCCCGCCGCGCGGCTCGGCGCCGCTGCGCGTGGCCGATCTGCTGCTGAACGCCGACACGCACGAGGTGCTGCGCGGCGAGCGCGCGATCGAGCTGACCCAACGCGAGTTCGAGCTCCTCGAATACCTGATGCGCAACGAGCGCATCGTGATCTCACGCCAACGCCTGCTGGACGAGGTGTGGGGCTATGACCCGTTCTCCACCACCAACACCATCGAGGTGTTCGTGTCCAATCTCCGACGCAAGCTCGAGGCCGAGGACGAGCCACGGCTGCTGCACACCATCAGAGGGGCGGGCTACGTCCTCCGAGCCTAAAGTCGTTCCGCCGGCGCTGGCGCGCGCCGGCACGCGCCTGTCGGACAGCTTCGACAGGCTGCCAATCCGCGTACGCCTGGCCGGCGTCTCGGCGCTGCTGACGTTCGTGATCCTGTGCGCGTTCGCGCTGGCAATCGGCTCGCTGACCGTCCACCGCATCCGCTCGGACTTCAACAACCAGGTGCTCGACACCGCCGATGAGCTGGTCGCCCACGAGCACCTGGAAACCAACGGCCTGACGCTGGCGTTGAGCCAACCACTCAGCCTGTGGGCGGGGCCCGGCGATCACGCGGCGGTGCGCATCTTCACGCATCGACGGCCGCGTGGTCGGCGCCGAACCCCGCAGCGCGCCATGGTTCGGCCCGCCCAGCGGCCCAGCTCAACCTCCACGGCTACCGCGTGGTCAACATCCGCATGCCCGTCTATGAGGCCGGGCTGCGCCGCGGGTTCGTGATACATCCAGTACGCGCGACAGGTCGGCGAGACGGAGGCCACCGCCAGGCGCGTCGAGCTGTTCCTGCTGCTGGGCGTGCTCGCCGGCAGCGGCGTGGCGTTGCTGGCGGGCATGGCGATCGCACGCCGGGCGATGGCGCCGATCGCCACGCTCACGTCCACCGCCGCCGAGATCGCGCGCACCCGCGACCCCTCGCGCGGTCATCCCCCAGCCGGCCGCCGACGACGAGGTGGCCGAACTGGCGCACACGCTGCGAGGGCATGCTCCGCGAGCTGGACGCCGCACGCCACGAGACCGAGTCGATGCTGGCGCGCCAGCGCCAGTTCGTGGCCGACGCCTCGCACGAGCTGCGCACGCCGCTGACCAGCGTGCTCGCCAACCTCGAGCTGCTGGCCGAATCGCTGCACGGCGACCAGGGCGAGGCGGCCAGCTCGGCGCTGCGCTCCTCACGGCGCATGCGCCGCCTGGTGGGCGACCTGCTGCTGCTGGCGCGCACCGACGCCGCCCGCACCGTCAAGCACGAGCGCTGCGACCTCGAACAGATCGTGGTGGAGGCAGCCGGCGAGCTGGGCTCGGTCAGCGTCGATCACGACATCGCCCTGGACGTGCACCCGGCGGCAGTGATGGGCGCGCGCGACGATCTGCACCGCCTCGTCATCAACCTGATCGAGAACGCGCTGCGCCACACCCCGCCGGGCACCGAGATCCGCATCTCGACCGCCGTCGCAGCAGACGGGCTGGCGCAGCTGGTGGTACAGGACAACGGCCCCGGCGTGCCGCCGGAGCTCGCCCCCAGCCTGTTCGAGCGCTTCGTGCGCGGCGCCGGCGACCGCGGCGGATCGTTCGGCCTGGGACTGGCCATCGTGCACGCCGTGGCCGTTGCGCACGGCGGCACCGTGGCGCTCGAGCCCCACGACGGCCCCGGCGCGCGCTTCGTGGTGCGGCTGCCGGCGTTGGCGGTCGAGCAGCAAGCGCCAGCTGGGCCGGTGCTGGCCGACCGCGCCGTCTAGCGACGAGCGCTAAACCTCTACGACTACCGGCAGCACCATTGGCCGGCGCTTCAAGCGGTCATACACCAGCTTGGCCATGTCGTCGTGCAGCATCTGCTGGAGCTGGTCGACCTCGTTGATGCGCTCGCTGGCGGCGTGTTCGAGCGTGCGCTCGACGGTCAGGCGGATCTCCTCCACGAGCTTGTCGGCCTGGTCCAGGAACGGCACGCCGCGGAAGATCACCTCGGGGTCGGCCACCGACACGCCGTCGTGCTCGGCGATGGTGACGACCACGATGAAGATTCCGTCGGCGGAGAGCATGCGCCGGTCGCGCAGCGCCACGTCGGCCATGTCGCCGATCTCGACGCCGTCCACGAAGATCATGCCGGCCTGCTCGCGCGAGCCGAAGCGCGCGCCGCGCGAGTCGATGTCCAGCGGCAGCCCGTTGTCGCCCTGGAAGATGTCCTCCGGCGGCACGCCCACCGCTTCGGCCAGCTGCGCGTGCAGACGCAGCCGCTTGAAGTCGCCGTGGAAGGGCATCACGTAGCGCGGCTTGGCGAGGTTGAGCATCAGCTTGACCTCCTCCGCGTAGCCGTGCCCGGAGGCGTGCACGGGCGCGTCGCGCGGCGTGATCACGTCGCAGCCGACGTGGTAGAGACGGTCGATCGTCTCGTTGACCGCGCGCTCGTTGCCGGGGATCGGCGTGGCGGAGAACACGACCGTGTCCCCGCGCTTGAGCTCCACCTGGCGGTGATCGCGATAGGCCATCCGACGCAGCGCCGACAGCGGCTCGCCCTGGGAGCCGGTGGAGATGATCACCACGCGCTCGTCCGGCAGGTCGTTGATCTCGCGCGGGCCGACCAGCATCCCGTCGGGGATCTCGATGTGCCCGAGCGTGCGCCCGATGCCGACGTTCTTGCGCATCGAGCGCCCCACCAGCGCGACCTTGCGCCCGAGCGCCTCGGCGGCGTCGACCACCTGCTGCACGCGGTGGATGTTGGAGGCGAAGCTGGTGACCACGATGCGGCCCTCGCAGCGCGCGAAGACCTCCTCCAGGTGCGGTCCCACGACGGACTCCGACGGCGAGAAGCCCTCGCGGTCGACGTTGGTGGAGTCGCCGCACAGCAAAAGCACGCCCTCGCGGCCGAGTTCGGCCAGGCGCGAGACGTCGGCCGGCGCGCCGTCCACGGGGGTCTGGTCGAACTTGTAGTCGCCGGTGATCAGCACGGTGCCGAGCTCGGTGCCGAGCGCCACGGCGCTGGAGTCGGGGATCGAGTGCGTCATGTGCACCAGCTCCAGCGAGAACGGCCCGGCGTCGAGCGTTTCGCCCGGTTCCACGTCGATCAGCTCGATGCCCTTCAGCTTGTGCTCCTCGAGCTTGGAGCGCGCCATCGCCAGCGTCAGCGCGCCGCCGTAGATCGGAGCGTTGAGGCGGTCGCCGAGGTCGCGCAGCACCCATGGCAGCGCGCCCAGGTGATCCTCGTGGCCGTGGGTGATCACGATCGCCTCGATGTCCTCGGCGCGCTCGCGCAGATAGGCGAAGTCGGGCAGCACGAGGTCGATGCCGACCATCTCCGGCGTGGGGAAGCGCAGGCCGACGTCGACCACCACGATGCGGCCGTCCTGTTCGACGACCGTCATGTTCTTGCCTATCTCCCCCAGCCCTCCGAGGGGCAGGACGCGCAGCTTGGAACTCACGCGTGGGCGCTCGTCAGTAGACCGTGGCGCTCGAGCATCGCGCGTACCGCGGCTGACTCCTCGGCTGTGGCCTCCACGATCGGGAGCCGTACGCCGCCGACGTTGTGGCCGAGCATGTTCAGCGCCGCCTTGGTGCAGGTGGGGCTGGAGGTCATGAACAGGGTCTCGTAGACGTCCTTGAGCGACTCGTCGATCGCGTGGCGCTCATTTGGTTCGGTGACCATCCGCTGCATCTCGTTTCCCACTATATGGCTCGCGACCGAGATCACGCCCGCGCCTCCCATGTCGAGCGTGCGCGCGAAGGTGCCGTCGTCGCCCGCGTACACGTCCAACCCGTCGATCAGCTCGAGCTCCTGGGCGTTGGCCTGCTTGACGCCCACGATGTGCTCGATCCGCGCCAGCTCGCGCAGCAGCTGCGGGGGAATGTTGGTGCCGGTGCGCGACGGGATGTTGTAGAGCAGGATCGGCTTGTCGGTGGCGGCGGCCACCGCTTCGTAGTGGCGCGTCAGACCAAGCGGGCTCGGGCGGTTGTAGTAGGGCGTCACCGACAGCGTGGCGTCGACCCCCAGCTCGGTTGCGCCCTCCGTGAGCTTGACCGCCTGGCGCGTGTCGTTGGTGCCGGTGCCGGCCACGATCGTCTTGCCGGCCGGGCGCTCCTTGACGGCCAGCTCGATCAGGCGCAGCTGCTCGCGTTCGCTGAGCGTTGAAGCCTCGCCGGTGGTGCCGGCCACCACGAACCCGTCCGAGCCGTTCTCGGCCAGGTGGCGCATCAGCGCCACGAAGGACTCCTCGTTGACCTCGCCCCGCTCGTCGAAGGGGGTCACGATCGCCGTCAGGATGGTGCCGAGCGCGCTCATCGGAAGCAGTATCTCACGCAGATGGACATCAGAAGAGCAGGTGCTCGAGACCGACCACCAGCGGCTGCTCGAGCGCTCCCACGCGGCGCACGGCAAGCAGCACGCCGGGCATGAAGGACTCGCGGCTGACGGTGTCGTGGCGGATCGTGAGCGTCTGGCCGAGGTCGCCGAGGATCACTTCCTGGTTGGCCACGATGCCCGGCAGGCGCACCGAGTGGATCGGCGGCGCGGGCTTCCCGGTGGCGGCGGCCATCAGCTCGGCGGTGCGCGCGGCGGTGCCGCTGGGCGCGTCGAGCTTGCCGTCGTGATGGAGCTCGACGATCTCGGCCTTCCGCATGTAGGTGTAGGCCTGTTCGGCAAAGCGCATCATCAGCACCGCGCCGATGGCGAAGTTGGGGGCGATCAGCACGTTGCCCGGCGCACCGCCGGACGCGCTGAGATCGAGCTGGGCCTGCTTCAGCGGCGCGGGATCGAAGCCGGTGGTGCCCATCACAACGTGCACGCCGGCGCGCACGCACTCGAGCGCGTTCTCGAGCGCGGTGTGGGGCTGGGTGAAGTCGACCACCACCTGCGCGTCCGCGAGCACGTCCTTCAGCGTCACTCCCAGCAGCGGGTCGGCGCGCCCGCTGAGCTCCATGTCCTGTGCGCCCTCGACGGCTTCACAGACGGTCTGCCCCATGCGCCCGGCGGCGCCTGCCACGGCGACGCGGATCACAGCGCCACCCCCGGCACGCCGGCGCCGGCGTTCGTGAGCAGCGGCTCGATCGCCTCGTGGAAGCGCTGCTCGTTCTGCCCCACCCCGGCCACCGACAGATTGGCGGGCGCGAACAGCTCGCTGGCCAGCTCGCGCACGTCCTCGATGGCGACGGCGTCGATGCGCTCGATCATGTCGTTGACGGACATGATCGGAAGCTCGTTCATGATCGACGCGCCGAGGCGGCTCATGCGCGCGCCGGTTGACTCCAGCGCCAGCACCACGCGGCCCTTGAGGTTCTCGCGCGAGCGGGTCAGCTCCTCCTCGCTGGCGGGGTCCTCCACACAGCGATGAAGCTCGGTGGCGATCACCGACAGCGCCTCGGCGAGGTTCTCCGGGCGCGTGCCCACGTACAGACCGACCTCGCCGGTGTGCGCGTACAGGTTGGAGTAGGAGAAGACCGAATAGGCCAGCCCGCGGCGCTCGCGCACCTCCTGGAACAGCCGCGAGGACGAGGTGCCGCCGAGCACGCCTTCCAGCACGCGCAGCGCGAAGCGCCGCTCGTCATCGCGCGCGATTCCGGCTCCGCCAACGCACACGTGGTACTGCTCGGTGTCTTTCTCCAGGAAGCGCACCCGCGGGGTGAAGTCGGGCAGCTCGGCGGAGACGATCGCGCGGTGCGCGTTGGGGAGCTGCTCGCCATGGCCGGTCCCCTGCGCCCGCGCGCTCTCGACCACGCGGGCGAGCTCCACCAGCGCGTCGTGGTCGACCGACCCGGCGGCCGCGATCACGATGCTCTCCGGCCGGTAGCGCTCGGCGTGGAACGCGGCCAGCTGATCGCGGGTGACGGCGCCGACCACCTCGGCGGTGCCGATCACGGGTCGACCGAGTGGATGCCCACCGAAGATGGCCTTGCCGAGCACGTCGAACACACGGTCCTGGGGGTCGTCTTCGTACATGGCGATCTCCTCCAGCACCACCTCGCGCTCGGCGTCCAGCTCGCCGAAGCGGGGGTGCCAGACCATGTCGCTCATGACCTCGAAGGCGTGCTCGAGATGGCGGTCGAGCACCCTGGTGTACAGCGAGGTGGCTTCCTTGTCGGTGCCGGCGTTGATCTCGGCGCCCATCGCGTCGAAGATCTGGTCGATCTCCTCCGAGCCGTAGCGCTCGGTGCCGCGGAACAGCATGTGCTCCAGCAGGTGCGAGATCCCCGCCTGATCGAGCTGCTCGGAGGCGGAGCCGGTTGCGATCCAGAACCCGAGCGCCACCGAGCGCACGCTGGGCACGCGCTCGGTGACGATCCGCACGCCGGACTCCAGCGTGCTGATCTGATGCTCGGGGTTCAAGACCCGGCTTCTCTCTCAGTCGCGACCATGACGCGGACGGCCGGAGCCGCGCTCGCCATCACGACGAGGACCTCTGTCGGAGCGACCGTTGCGGGATCCGCCGTCGCGCGGGGGCCGTGAGCCACCGCCGCCGCCACCGCCGCCGGTGCCGACTCCCGCGAGCTCCTCCACGGTCTTGCCTGCGATGTCCGGATCGTCGGCGAGGCGCAGCCCGATGCGGCCGCGCTCGCGGTCGACCTCGACCACCCGCACGTTGATCTCGTCGCCCTTGTTGAGCACGTCCTCGACCGCCTCCACACGCTGACCGGGCGAGACGTTCGATATGTGCAGCAGGCCGTCGGTTCCCTTGGCCAGCTCGATGAACGCGCCGAAGGTGGTCGTCTTGACCACTTTGCCGACGTACTCGTCGCCGACCTCGACCTCCTTCATCATCATCCGCACCCGCTCCACGAGCGCGTCGCCGAGCTCGCCGTTGGCGGAGTAGACAAGCACCTGGCCGTCGTCGTTGACGTCGATCTGCGATTCGAACTCCTCGGACAGGCCGCGGATCGTTTCGCCGCCCTTGCCGATCAGCAGGCCGATCTGCGAGGGGTCGATCTGAATCGTCTGGATGCGCGGCGCGAACTGCGAGAGCTGCTCGCGCGGCGTCTTGATCACGTCGGCCATCTTGCCGAGGATGAACGTGCGGGCCTCTTTGGCCTGCGACAGCGCGTCGCGCAGGATGTCGAACGTGACGCCCGTGATCTTGATGTCCATCTGCAGCGCGGTGATGCCACGCTCGGTGCCGGCGACCTTGAAGTCCATGTCGCCGAGGTGGTCCTCCACGCCGGCGATGTCGGTCAGCACGATGTAGTCATCGCCCTCCTTGATCAGACCCATGGCGATCCCGGCCACCGGACGCTTGATCGGCACCCCGGCGTCCATCAGCGACAGCGACGATCCACAGACCGAGGCCATCGAGGAGGAGCCGTTTGACTCGAGGATGTCGGAGACCACGCGGATCGAGTAGGGGAACTCCTCGATCGAGGGCACCATCGGCGCCAGCGCCCGCTCGGCGAGCGCGCCGTGACCGATGTCGCGGCGCTTGACGCCACCCATGCGGCCAGCCTCCCCGACCGAGAACGGCGGGAAGTTGTAGTGGTGCCAGTAGTACTTTTTGGTTTCCAGACCGAGCGTGTCGAGGCGCATCTCCTCCTTCAGAGTGCCCATCGCCACCACGCTCAGCGCCTGCGTCTGACCGCGCGTGAACAGCGCCGAGCCGTGCGTCCTGGGAGTGACGCCGACTTCGATGGAGATGTCGCGGATCTCGTTCTCGCCACGGCCGTCCGGGCGCTTCTTGTGGACGGCGATGCGCTCGCGGATGATCGACTTCTCGAGCTTGTCGAACGCCATCTGCACCGCCGCGCGCTTCTCCTTGGCAGCAAGCAGTTCGTGCTCAGAGGCTCCCTCGGGTGCCGCGGGGGCGTGGTGCTCGAGGATCGCCGCCTCGGTCTCCCTGGTGGCGTCCTGGCGCTCGAGCTTGTCCTCGACCTGCGTGGCGGCGTCGAGCGCGGAGCCGTGCGAGGCACGGATCGCGTCGAGGATCGCCGGGTCGACCTTGATCGCCTCGAAGACTTTCTTCTCCTTGCCGACCTTCGCGGCCAGCTCGCGCTGCAGCGCGCAGATCTTCTTGATCTCCGCGTGTGCGATGTCGAGCGCGTCGAGGATCTCGGCCTCGGGGATCTCGTTGGCGCCCGCCTCGACCATCAGGATGGCCTCCTCGGTGCCGGCCACGATCAGGTCCAGATCCGACGGCGTCTCAGCGTCCGGCAGCATGTCTGCCTCGTTGGGGTTGATCACGAAGTTGCCGTCGATCTTGCCGATGCGGACCGCGCCGACCGGTGTGGGCAGCGGGATGTCGGAGATCATCAGCGCCGCGGACGCGCCGTTCATGGCGAGGATGTCGTACGGGTGGACGTGGTCGATCGAGAGCGGGATCGCCACCAGCTGTGTGTCATAGCGCCATTCCTTGGGGAACAGCGGACGGATCGGGCGATCGATCATGCGCGCGGTGAGCGTGCCCTTCTCGCCGGGGCGTCCCTCGCGCTTGAAGAACGAGCCGGGAATTTTTCCGGAGGCGTACATGCGCTCCTCGACGTCCACCGTCAGCGGGAGGAAGTCGACGTCGCGGAGGCTGCCGGCCACCGCGGTACAAAGAACCATCGTGTCGCCCTGACGGACGACCACTGCGCCGGAGGCCTGCTTGGCCATCCTGCCGGTCTCAAACGAAATCTCGCTGCCGGAGATCTCCACGGAAACCCGCGTAACGGCATCGCTACTCATATTCACTGCCTTTCATGTTCCGCCCGTCGGTCGGCGGTCCGTTTCTCATTTTCTCTTGTTCCGAACGCACGGAGCTTAGCGGACGGCGGCCGCCGGACAGGCGGCAGGCTCAGGCGGCGGCGTTGGCGGCGAGCGCGGCTGCGACGCCTTCGCGCAGCAGATCGGCGCTCGGCAGCTCGCCGGGCGAGGGCGCCTGATAGCTCCAGCGCACGACCCCGTCGGGGCCGACGATCACGAGCGCGCGCTGCGGGAAGCCGCCCTCGTGCAGCACGCCGAAGGCCGCACAGGTGGCGCCCTTGGGCTCGAAGTCGGACAGCTGCTCGCTGCTCACGCCGAGCGCCTCCCTGAACGCGCCCTGCGCCCAGGTGGAGTCGCAGGAGACGCCGAACAGCGCCACGCCTTTGTCGTGCAGCTCGGCCAGCAGCTCCTCATACAGCTGCAGCTGGTCGGTGCACACCGGGCTGAACGCGAACGGGTAGAACACCAGCACCGTGGTGCGGCGCTGCAGGTCCTGCTCGGTGAAGCTCTCGCCGTTGGCACGCGCGAGCGTGAAGCTGGGCGCGGGGGTTCCGGGCGCCAGAACCGACATCCGACTTACTTTCGGAGACCTAGCTCTTTGATGAGTGCGCGGTAGCCCTCGAGGTCGTGCCGCTGCAGGTAGGCCAGGAAGCGACGGCGTTTGCCGACGAGCATCAGCAGGCCGCGACGCGAGTGGTGATCTTTGCTCTGCGCGCGCAGGTGGTCGGTCAGGTGGTTGATGCGCTCGGTGAGCAGAGCGATCTGCACCTTGGTGGAGCCCATGTCCTTCTCGTTGGCTCCGAACTTGGCTGCGATCTCACGCTTGCGCTCGCTTGTAAGGGCTGGCATAGCCGGCACGGTAGCAGACCCCATCCCCATCTAATGGGCCGCCGCGATTTCGCGCGTGCGCTGGACGTCGCGGTGCATCTGCTCGATCAGCGACTCGGGATCCTCGAATCGCCGCTCCCCGCGCAGCCGCTCCAGGAACTCCAGGCGCAGCTCGCTGCCGTACAGATCCCCCTGGAAATCGAGCAGATATGCCTCGATCAGCTCGCCGCGGCCGGTTTTGAACGTGGGGCGCACACCGATGCTGACGGCCGCCGGGCGGGGGCGGGCGGGATCCTCGTAAGCCAGACAGGCATAGACCCCATGGCCGGGGCAGGCGAGCGTCTCCTCGGGGATCAGGTTGGCGGTGGGAAAGCCGAGCTCGCGCCCGCGCGCGTCGCCGTGCACCACAACGCCTGAGAGCTGGAACGTGGAGCCCAGCAGGCGGTTGGCCTCGGCCACCTCGCCGGCCAGCAGCAGGCCGCGGATGTGGCTGGAGGAGACGATCTCGCCGTCGACCTCCAGCAGCGGGTGCACCACGGTGGAGAAGCGCGAGTCGGCGAGCAGCAGGCGCGTGTCGCCGCTGGCCTTGTGCCCGAAGCGGAAGTTCTCGCCGATGGCCACCTGGCTTGCGCCGAGCGCCCCCACGAGCACGTCGTCGATGAACTCGTCGGCGGAGCGCTCGGCGAACTCGGCGTCGAACGGGATCACGATCAGCTCCTGAACGCCGAGGCCGGACAGCAGCTCGGCCTTGCGCTCGAGCGTGGTCAGCAGCTTGGGCGTGTGCTGCGGGGCGACCACGGACACGGGATGCGGGTCGAAGGTGAGCACGCTGTCGGCTCCGTTGATCACCTGCCGGTGACCCACGTGCACGCCGTCGAAGGTGCCGACGGCCACCTTGCGCTGCGATCGCGGCTCGACTTCTCCCAGCCAGGTGACCTTCACGGCGGCAAAGCCTATTGCGAGCGCCCGCCGGCGGCGTGCTGGGTGGCACGCTCCAGCGCGTCGTCGAGTGCGATCAGCGGCGGGTTCTCCCACGGCTGGCCACGCGGCGGGGGCGGCTGCGCGTCGCTGAGCTGAAACGGGCCGATGGCGGTGCGCCGCAGCTGCAGGCAGTAGGCGTCGCCGAGGTCGGCGATCAGCGAGCGCACGTAGGTGCCGGAGCCGCATTCGATCACGTACGCGGCGCGCGCGGGCTCAGTGGCGGTTGCGTCCTCGCGCCAGAGCTCCTGGAAGCAGTACACGGTCACGATCCGCTCGGGCATCTCGAAGCTCTCGCCGCGCCGTGCGCGCTTGTAGGCGCGCTCGCCGCCGATCTTGATGGCCGAGTGCATCGGCGGTCGCTGGCGCAGCTCTCCGCACGGCAGCGTGGCGCCGGCGGGCGGGATGCGTCCGGTCTCGGTGATCTCGCCCTCGGTGTCGCCGGTGCTGGACAGCGCGCCCAGGCGCGCGAGCGTCTCGTAGCGCTTGGGCAGCGCCATCAGCGTGCTCTGGGCTTTGGTGGCGCGCCCCACCAGCACGATCAAGAGGCCGGTGGCGAACGGGTCGAGGGTGCCGGCGTGCCCGGTCTTGGCGCCACCGAGGGCTCGCCTGACGGCGGCCACCACGTCGTGGGAGCTCATCCCGGCGGGCTTGTCGATCAAAAGGACGCCGTCCATGTCGCTGGGCGCCGTGCGCGCGGGCCGCTGGGCCAGCTCAGGCGAGGGTGGCAGCGGGATGCCCGTTCGAGGAGGGGTGCAGCTGCGCGGCGATGGCCGTGCGCAGGAACGCGATCAGCTCCTCGGGCTCGAGCGTGGTGGAGAAGCCGGCCGCGCGGCGGTGGCCCCCACCCCCCTGCGCTCGCGCCACGATCGACACGTCCACGTCGTCGTCGGTGGCGCGCAGGGACACTTTGTGCTGCCCCGAGCGGTTGCCGCTGGAGAGCTCGCGCACGAGCACCGACACCTTCGTTCCGCGCAGCGCGCGCAGGTGGTCGATGATCCCCTCGGAGTAGCTCTCCTTGGCCTCGGCGCGGTCGAAGTCCTCGGCGCTGAGCGCCACCAGGGTGAGCTCGCCGGAGTCGAAGCGCTGGACCTGCCCCAACGCGATCGCCAGCAGCGCCAGCTTGCCGGGCGGCATGTCCTCGTACAGGCGGTGGTTGATCGCGGCCACGTCCACGCCCACGTGCAGCAGCTCGGCGGCCATTTCGTGCGCTCGCGGGCCGGTGTTCTCATACATGAAGCGCCCGGTGTCGGTGATCAGGCCGATGTACAGCGCTTCGGCCACCGCGGGGGTGGGCGCGACGCCGAGGCCGTGCATCAGGTCCCACACGATCTCGGCGGTGCAGGAGGCATCGGCCACCACGTAGTTCAGCGTGCCGAACTTGGTGTTGTCGTGGTGGTGGTCGATGTTCAGCAGCTGCGCGCCGTCGCGCAGCACGCTGGCCGAGTTGCGGTCGATGTTGCCGCAGTCCAGGAACACCACGGTTCGCTCTGCGATGTCACCGGGGGGCTGCTGGATCAACCCGTCGAGCTGGAACTGGCTGTACTCCTCGGGCAGCGGCAGGTCGTCGTGGGAGATGAACATCGAGCTGTCCTTGCCGAGCGCGCTCAAGAGCCCCTGCATGGCGATCAGCGATCCGAGCGCATCGCCGTCGGGGTTCTCGTGCGTGGCGAGCACGAATCGCTGGGCCTCGGTGATGCGCGCGAGCACCTGCTGGCGCGTGTTGGCTGGGTCGGTCATTGGCTCTCTCATCTCCCCGAGCAGCGTCTCTACGCGCAGCGCCCGGTCGGTTGTGTCGTCATAGCTGAACTCGAGTGTGGGCGTGCGCTTGAGGCGTAGCTCGCTGGCAAGGCGCGCCTGCAGGAAGCCGTGGGCGCTGCGCAGGCCGTCAAGCGTAGCCTCGCGTTCGGCGGCATCGGATTCGCCGCCGTCGTGCCCGAGCACGCTCACGTAGACGCTTGAGTGGCGCAGATCTGCGCTGGTCCTGACATCGGTCACGGTTACGAATCCCACTCGTGGGTCCTTCAAGTCCCCTGCCACGGCATCGCCGATCACTTGACGAATCGCCTCGTCGACCCGACGCATACGTCCCGTGCTCATCCTACCCCTCCAATTCCTCGCAAAGCCGTCCGTCCCTGCCCGGCCATCGCGCCTCAGACGGAAAGCTGGCGCTCCACCTGGCGGGTCTCGTAACTCTCCAGCAGGTCGCCCTCGCGCAGGTCCTGGAAGTTGGTGAGCACGATTCCGCACTCGAAGCCGGCGGCGACCTCGCGGGCGTCGTCGTTGAAACGCCGGAGGCTGTCGATGGTCGTGTCGTAGATGACGGTGCCCTCGCGCACCACGCGTACGCGCGCGCCGCGGGTGACCTTGCCCTCGGTGATGAACGAGCCGGCGATCGTTCCGATCTTGGATGCCTTGAACAGCTGGCGCACCTCGGCCTGTCCGAGCGGTGTCTCCACCTCGGCCGGCTCGAGCATGCCCTGCATGGCCGCGCGCAGCTCTTCGATGGCGCGGTAGATGACCGAGTAGGAGCGGATCTCCACGCCCTCGCGGTCGGCGATCTGGCGGGCGTCGCCGACGGGCCGCACGTTGAAGGCGAGGATCACGCCCTCGGAGGCGGAGGCGAGCATCACGTCGGACTCGTTGATGCCACCGACGCCGCGGTGGATGATGTTGACCTTGACCTCCTGCTGGGGCAGCTTGGCGATCTCGTCCTCGATCGCCTCCAGCGATCCGGCCACGTCGGCCTTGACGACCAGGCCGAGCTCCTTGACGGTGCCCTCCTGGGCCAGCTTGAAGACGTCCTCCAGCGAAACCTTGCGCCCGGAGCGTCGCGCCAATGCCTCGGTCTTCAGGCGGTTGGCGCGCTCGCCGGCCAACTGGCGGGCGCGGCGCTCGTTCTCGACCACGCGCACGTGCTCGCCGGCCTCGGGTACGCCGTCGAAGCCGAGCACCTCCACGGGCTGGCCGGGCAGCGCGCGCTTGAGTTTGCCGCCGATGAAGTCGTGCATGGCGCGCACGCGGCCGAAGTGCGCGCCGGCGACGAGCGCGTCGCCCACCCGCAGCGTGCCGCGCTGGATCAGGATCGTGACCACGGGGCCGCGGCCGGGATCGAGCTTGGACTCGATCACCGCACCGGAGGCCTCCGCGCTGCGGTTGGCCTTCAGCTCCTCCAGGTCGGTCACCAGCTGGATCGTGTCGAGCAGCGAATCGAGACCCTCGCGGGTCTTGGCGCTGACGTCCACGAACTCGACTTCGCCACCCCACTCCGATGGCTGCAGGCCGTGCTGAGTCATCTCGGTGCGCACGCGTTCGGGCTGCGCGCCCTCCTTGTCGATCTTGTTGACGGCCACGATGATCGGCACGTCGGCGGCCTTGGCGTGGTCGATCGCCTCTTCGGTCTGCGGCTTGACGCCGTCGTCGGCGGCGACCACGATCACGGCCAGGTCGGTCACTTTGGCGCCGCGTGCACGCATGGCGGTGAAGGCCTCGTGGCCGGGCGTGTCGAGGAAGGTGATCTCTTTTCCGGCGTGGTGCACCTGGTAGGCGCCGATGTGCTGGGTGATGCCGCCGGCCTCACCGGCGACCACCTCGGTCTCGCGGATGGCGTCCAGCAGCGAGGTCTTACCGTGATCGACGTGACCCATGATGGTGACCACCGGCGGGCGGCCGATCATGTCCTCCTCGGCGTCCTCGAATTCGGGCTCGACCTCGACGTCGTCGGCGGCGTGGACGATTTCGATCTTCTTGTCGAACTCGTCGGCCAGCACCTGGATCGCCTCGTCGGCCAACGTCTGCGTGAGCGTGGCCATCTCCCCCAGCGACATCAGCTTCTTGATGATCTCGGGCACTGCCACGCCGAGGTACTCGGCGACGTCCTTGACGGTCGAGCCGGAGTTGACCCGAATCAGGTCGGTGGCCTCCATGGCGGTGGTGTCGATCGGGGCGATCGTCTCGTCGTAGGTGCCGCGACGGCGGCGACCACGACGGGGGCGTCGCTGGGGCTGGTTGGATGGGCCGCCCTGCTGGCGGCGGGAGGCTTGGGAGTCGATCACCACGCGGCGTCGGCCGCCGGGGCCGACGTCTCCGGGGGTGCGCTCGCCGGTGCGGGAGTCGCGCGTCGGTCGCACGCGCTCGCCCGAGGCGGTCACCCCGTCGACCGGCGTTGCGGCGGGAGCGGCCGGCGCGGCGGGAGCGGCGCCGGCTTGCGGCGCGGCGGTTGCCTGAGGCGCCGAGGCCGCCTGGGGCGCGGCGGCCGGCGCAGTGGCAGCGGCCTTGGGCTGCTCCGCCACAGCAGCGGGTGCGACTGCGGGCGCGGGCGGCGCAGCAGGAGGCGCTGCCTTGGCGGCAGGCGCTGACTTGGCGGCCGCAGGCGCGGGCGAGCCGTTTGAGCTGGCGGGCGCGGGTGCGCTCGCGCCGAGCACCTTCAGCGCGGCGGACTCCTCGACCGAGGAGGCGGCCGCTTTGGCGTCGACGCCGGCGGCGTGCAGCTTCTCGAGCAGCTCCTTGCTGGTGAGGCCGTGCTCTTTTGCGATTTCGTGAACGCGCTTCTTGGTCATTGGCTAATCGATTCTACGAGCTTGGGGTCGAGCTTTACCGCCGATCGCAGCGCTCGTGGGATTCCGCCACGACGCAGCGCATTGGCGAGACAGTCCGCGGATGGAACTTCGGCGTCGCCGCGGCACAGGTAGGCGCCACGACCGGGCATGCAGCCGGCGGGATCGTACACGGCGCGCTCTGGGCTCGCCGTCGCGCGTGGCCACGATGCGCATCAGCTCCGGCTTCGGCGCGATCCGCCCGCAGCCGATACAGCGGCGCTGCGGTGGCGTGCGGCCGGACCCAGCGCTGCACGCTGTGTGCCCGCCGAGTCGGGCGGCTATGTCGTCTGCTCCTCGGCTGCCGGCAACGGCTGCTCGGCGAGCGGCGCGGCGGCCGACTCCACGGCCACTGCCTCGGCTGAGTCGCTGCCGGCGCTCTCGGGGTCGAGATCGCCGACGTTGTCGCTGTCGATGCTGAGCGAGCGCCTGGTGGGATTCCAGACCGCAGTAGCGCGAGCTCGGCAGCGAGGCGTTGGGGCAGCGACGGCCGTTGGACAGCACCGCGGCACAGCGGCCCTGGACCTCCTCCTCCTCGTAACCGTGCTCGGCCTCCTCGGCGGCGAACTCGGTCTCCGAGCGGATGTCAACGCGCCAGCCGGTCAGGCGGGCGGCGAGACGGGCGTTCTGTCCTTCGCGTCCGATCGCCAGCGAGAGCTGGTCGTCGGGCACGATCACGGTGGCCTGCTTGGCCTCGTCGTCGACGAGCACCTCGCGCACACGGGCGGGCGAGAGCGCCTTGGCGACGAACCTGCGCGGGCTCGTCGTTGAAGGGGATTATGTCGATCTTCTCCCCGCGCAGCTCCGAGACGACCATCCGCACGCGCGAGCCACGCGGGCCGACGCAGGCGCCGACCGGGTCGACGCCGTCGGTGTGGGAGATGACGGCGATCTTGGAGCGGTAGCCGGGCTCGCGGGCGACGTTGGCGATCTCCACCAGGCCGTCGGCGATCTCGGGGACCTCCAGCTCGAACAGCTTCTTGATCAGCTCGGGGTCGCGGCGGGAGACGATGATGGCGGGGCCCTTGGTGGACGGGCGAGACCTCCTTGATGACGGCCTTGATGCGCTGGGAGTGGTCGTAGCGCTCGCCCTCGACCTGCTCGGACTTTGGCAGCAGCGCCTCGACGCGTTCGCGCAGCTGCACGAGCGTGTAGCGGGAGTCCGACTGCTGCACGATGCCGGTGATCAGCTCGCCGACGCGGTCGCGGTATTCCTCGTACATCATGTCGCGCTCGGCCTCGCGGATGCGCTGCAGGATCACCTGCTTGGCGGTCTGCGCGGCGATCCGCCCGAAGTCGTCGGGCGTGACGTCGCGCTCGTCGATCTGGTCGCGGTATTCGGCGAACTTCTTGGGGTCGATTTCCGGTTCCTCCGGTTCGCGCATCTCGCCCGTCTCGGGGTCGACGGTCGTGCCCTCGTCGATCGTCTCGACGATCAGGTGCGCCTCCAGGCGCTCGGGGATGATCAGTTCGATGACGCGGAAGTCGGCGGTCTCGCGGTCCATCTCCACGCGGGCGTACTTGGCCGAATCGGGCTGCTTCTTGTATGCGGACAGCAGCGCGTCCTCGAGCGCGATCATCAGCTTCTCGGGCTCGATGCCCTTCTCGCGCGCCAGCGCGTGCATGGCCTCAAGGATTTCGCGTGACATGGACTCCTCTACTCCTCGATCAGGTTCGAACGACGAATCTCCGAGTAGGGGATCGCGATGACGCCCCCGTCGGCGGCCAACGTAATCTCCTCCTCGGAGGCCCCCACAAGCTCTCCGGTGAAGCTCTGCATGGCACGTGCGGTGCCCGGCCGGCGTCCGTCCGCCTGCCCGATGGTGCGTGGATGACGGGTGCGCACGCGTGCGCGGCGCCCGACGAAGCGGCGGAAGTGGGCGGGCTTGGTCAGCGGGCGCTCGCTGCCGGGCGAGGAGACCTCGAGCGAGTAGCGCTCGCGCAGGTCGTTCAGCGCCAGCGTGACGCGCTCGCACATGGCGAGCGTGACACCGTCGGGGTGGTCGATGAACACGCGCAGACAGCGGCCGCCGAGAACCTCCGCGAGGAGGACCTCGATCTCGGGCTCGCTTTGAGCCAGGCGCGTCTCGATTTCTGTCTGTAGCGGGGACATCAACTCACTCCTTACGCAAAAAAAGCGGGCGGGCGCCCACTCTCGGTACTGCTGCCTGCGCCTGCGCGCCGGCACGAAAGTTCTCATCCGAGCATAGCATCGGCTTCACATCTCATAGCCCGCTCAGATGATTGATTCCACGGTCGTGTGCCGTGTTCTGGGGGTGCGGAGGGCCAAGGCGGCCAAGGACGCAGGACGAAGTCCTTGCTGGTGGCAAGGACGAGTCCGAGGACACCGGCCGCCGCCGGCCATACGTGCCGTCCAGCGGTGCAGGAGCGTGGAATCAATCATCTTAGGCCCGTTCGGCGTCGCGGCGAGCACGATCCCGATACAGCCTGTAGTCGGCGCGCTCGGGCCTGAGCGAGCAGGCCAGAGCCAGGTGATTGCAGGCCTCGCGGTGGCGTCCGAGCAGCTGCATCGAGCGGCCCAGGCAGAACAGCGCGTAGTCGTTGGTGGGCGTGCGCGTGGCCGACCGCGCTGGAACTCCTGCGCGGCGCCCTCGTAGCGCTGGGCGTGGAACAGCGCGCTCCGAGCGCCTCGCGGATGGATGCCTTGTCGGGCTCTAGGTCGCGGGCCTTGCTGAGCGGGACGATCGCCGCCTGATGGTCGCCGTGGTCGAGCAGCTCACAGCCGCGCTGGTAGAGGTCGTACACGCTCTCCACGCGGGCCATTTTACCCGCCCGTCCGAAGCTCCTGGACCACATCGAGGATCGCCTCGGCGATCTGCGCCTTGCGGGCCCGCGGCACGTGCAGCTCGCCGGGCTCGGCGTCGCCCACGCGGCGTGTGAGGATGGTGACCTCGTTTGGCGTCGACGTCGAAGCCGATGTCGGTGCGGGAGATGTCGTTGACGACGATCGCGTCGAGCGCCTTGGCCGCGAGCTTGCCGCGGGCGACTCGAGCGCCTGCTGGCCGTGCTCGGCGGCGAACCCCACGAGCAGTCTGCCCTCGCGGCGCGCGAGCGCCAGGCCGGCGAGCACGTCGGCGGTCGGCTCGAGCACGAGCTCCAGGTGCTCGCGACCCGCCTTCTTGATCTTGCCCTCCGCCGGCATCCGCCGGCGTGAAGTCGGCCACAGCGGCCGCCATCAGCAGCACGTCGCAGTCGGGGAACTCCTGCTCGCAGGCCGCGCTGCAGCTCGGCGGCGGTGCCACGTCGCGACGCGCACGCCGTCGGGGTCTGGCAAGCGCCACGTTGGCGGCCACCAGCGTCACGCTGGCGCCGCGCGCGCGCGGCTGCCTCGCGCCAGCGCGAAACCCATCCGCCCGGAAGGAGCTGTTGCCGACGAAGCGGACGCTGTCGATCGGCTCGCGGGTTCCGCCGGCGCTGATCAGCACGTTCAGCCGCTTGCAGCGCCTCGGCGCCGTGTTGGCTGAGCCATCCGGGTCGGCGCCGTCGAGCGCGGCCTGGCGATGCGCCCAGCAGCTCGGCGGGCTCGGCCAGGCGCCCCACCCGCTGCTCGCCTTTGGACGCCAGCCGGCCGACTGCCGGGCGCCACGATCCGCACGCCGCGCTCGGCAGCGTCGCAGGTTGGCCTGCGTGGCCGGGTGCTCGTACATGTGGTTGTTCATGGCAGGCGCGACCACCACCGGGCAGGTCGGCGGCCAGCGCGCAGCTGCTCAGCAGGTTGTCGGCCAGGCCGGCGGCGAGCTTGGCGATCGTGTTGGCCGAGTCGCCGGCGCGATCACGTACACGATCGGCTTGGCCACGAGCTGCAGGTGGCTGAGCGGGTCGTGCGCGGGCGGCGCCTGGCCGGGAAAGGCGCCGCGCGCGGGGTCGCGCTCGAACTCGCTGCTCAGCACCGGCGCGCCGCTCAGCGCGGCGAACGACGCCTCCCCCACGAACCGGCGGCTGGCGGGCGTCTGCACCACACGCACCGAGTGGCCCGCGCCAGTCGCCAGCCGGACGAACTCAAGCGCCTTGTATGCGGCGATCCCGCCGCTGACGCCGAGCAGTATTCGGGACATGAGTCTAAATGGTTGTAGAGCGCTCAGCCTCAACTGGCGCACAGCGGGGCTGGCACCGCCCGCGACTTGCGGGCGCTACCTGTAGTGGTACTTCATCTTCCCCGCGGCTACCTCCTCGAGGGCTATCGTGAGGTAGTTTTTCGAAACGGTTTCGATCATCGGGGGCGGGAACTCGTCGAAGGTTCCCTCACCGAGGTTGTGGTAGTAGCTGTTGATCTGACGGGCGCGCTTGGCGGCCACGATCACGCCGGCGTAGTTGGAGTCGACCTGCTCGAGCAGGCGGTCGATGCGGGGGGAGATCACGGTTCGTGCTTGCCTTTCCTCGTGGTTGAGCTTCAGTGTAGTGCGCCGCGGACGGGCGCCAGGAGCGCCGTGATGCCGGCCGCGTCAGTCGAGGCTCGGACGACGATCTCGACTAAGCGCTCGAGGGCCTCTTCGAGGCGGTCGTTGACGACCACGTGGGCGAACTCGGGCTGGGCCTTGAGCTCCTCCTCGGCGACGCGCAGGCGGCGCTCGACCTCGGTCTGGTCGTCGGTGCCGCGGCCGATGAGCCGGGCGCGCAGCGCCTCGAGCGACGGCGGCGCGATGAAGACCTGCACGGCCTCGGGCATCGCCGCTGCGGACCTGGCGCGCGCCCTGCACCTCGATCTCGAGCACGACCGGCACGCCGGCGCGGACGCGGTCCTCGAGCTCGGAGCGCAGCGTGCCGTAGCTGCGCCCGGCGTAGTCGGCGTGCTCGACGAACTTGCCCTCGTTTGACGGCGCGGTCGAACTCCTGGCGGGTGAGGAAGTGGTAGTCGACGCCGTCCTGCTCGCCCGGTCGCGGCGCGCGGGTGGTGGCGGACACGGACAGCTCGAGCTGCGGCAGGCGCTGCATCAGCCCGCGGATGAGCGTGCCCTTGCCGACCCCGGAGGGCCCTGTGATGACAAATACGCGCGCCACTAGGGGGCCGCTGGCCGGCGCGAGGCGGCGTCCTCGGTCGCTCGCGTACGCAGTACGCCACGCTTCCTGCGTCCTGGCCTCACTTGACCATCGACCACTAGTGGTGGAGCAGTGAGATGAGCTCTGACTGCGCTGGCGCTCGGACAGCCCGCCGATGGTCTTGCTCGGGGCGATGCGGCAGTGGGCGAGGATCTTGTTGACCTTCACGCGCCCGTACTTGGGGACGGCGAGCAGCATGTCGAAGACCTTGGCCGTCTCGACGTACTCGGGCGGTTCGAGCAGTAGCGAGTGGATGGAGCGCCGGCCGGACTTGAGGTCGCGCTTGAGCTGCGCACGCTGGATGCGAATCTGGTTGGCTCGCGCCAGCGCATCCATCCTCTGGTTGAGTGACCGCTCAGGGGCGGTTGACGTGTTCGTGGACGTCGTTCCGGTCGCCGTCGCCATGGGCCGCGAGTCTACACACCGGCGGGGTTCGATGACAAAAAAATCCCTAATTCATCTCAACCTCAACTTGAGGTTGAGATGTGTCGAGGTTGGTGGACGGTATCGAGTCGTCTTTGCAGGGGTTTTTGGGCCTCTGAAAGTTAGAGCCATTATCACAAGCCTCGTGCAATGGTCGCCGCGGCTGATGGGTCGCGAAAGCTCTCCGTTCCGACCGCCACGAGCGTGGCCCCGACAGCCATCAGCTGGCGTGCGTGGTCGGCGTTCTGTACCCCTCCCATACCCACTATGGGGATGTTTACACGCGCGGCCACGGCGGCCACCTGGGCGAGCGCCACGTGGCGGATGGCGGGGCCGGAGAGCCCGCCGGTGCCACCCCCCAGCCACTCGCCTGCGCCGGGGCTGTCGGGGCGAGCGCCATGGCGCGCAGCGTGTTGATCAGCGAGACGGCGTCCGCTCCGCCTTCCTGTGCGGCCAGGGCGCACAGCGCCACGTCGGCGGTGTTGGGTGTGAGCTTGACGATCAGCGGCTTGGTGGTGCACTGGCGCACGGCTGTGACGACGGCCTGGAGCTGCGTCGGGGTCGGCGCCGATGTCCAGGCCGGTGCTTGACGTTGGGGCAGGACACGTTCAGCTCGATGGCGGCGATCTCCGCGCGCGCGTCGCACGCCTGCACGAGCTGGCTGAGCTCCTCGGCGCTTGAGCCCATCACGTTGGTGATCAGCGGCACCGGCCAGGACTCACCGTCGGGTGAGATGGTGTGCATGCCGGCCAGCTGCGGCAGGTCCTCCGTGAGGTAGCCCTGCAGGCCCTTGTTGGGCAGCCCGATCGAGTTGATCAGCCCGGCCGGGGGCCTCCCACAGCCGCGGCGGGGGGTTGCCAGCGCGTGGCTGCAGCGTGATCGTCTTCGAGACGTAGGCGGCGAACGGGAAGCTCCTCGCGAGCCGCTCGCCAAACGCGTTCGCGGCGGCGATGCGCGTCGAAGGTGCCGGAGCCGTTGACGATGGGGTGGGCGAGCTCCAGCCCGCAGAAGCGCGACGCTCACGCCGGCCGGCCGACTCCGCTGGCCCGGCGGGCTCGCTGACGCGGTCGAGGGCGGCGGCATCGACGACGGGCCCGTCGACGCACACGCGCAGGTAGCCGCCGCCGCGCCTGGGCACCACGCAGCCGAAGCAGGCGCCGAACCCGCATGCCATGCCGGCCTCCAGCGCGAGCTGGGCGGGCGTTTGGCGCTGGGCGCACAGCGCGCGCACGCTCTCGAGCATGGGTGGCGGGCCGCAGGCGTAGACGACGGCGTGCGGGTCTGCGGTCGAGCTGGCGGCGAGCAGCTCGGTGACGTATCCATGATGTCCGACAGAGCCGTCGTCGCTTGCCACGTGCGCGTCCGTGAGCAGTGCTGCGCCGTGTGCGTGCTCGCGGTCGCGGAAGCCGAGCAGCACGACTGGATCGCCGCCGTCCCCCGCTCCGGCGGCGAGCAGTCGGTCCTGCAGGATGGCCAGCGGCGCGATGCCGACGCCGCCGCCGACGAGGATCGGCGTGCGCTGCTCGAGTCCGGCCCTCCCGCTGTGAAGCCCTGTCCGAGCGGTCCTACGCGCCCACAGGCGCTCGCCGGCCTGCAGCTGGCACAGGCGCTTGGTGCCGGGGCCGACGTCCTCCAGCAGGAAGTGCGCTTCGCCGTCACTGATGCGGGCGATCGAGAAGGCGCGGCCGAGGAAGGGGCGTTGCTGCTCGTCCCCGCCCCAGCCGTCGTGCGCGGCGAGCATCGCGAACTGCCCTGGCTCTGAAACGAACGCCAGCCCGTCCTGATCGACGTCGGCGACGCGCAGCACGTGGTAGGCGCCGAGCCGATCGACGCCGGTGACGTTCAGCAGCCGGCGGCCGAATGGGGCCAGGCTCACGCCACGGGAGCGCGGTCGTGCAGCTCCTGTAGGCATAACACCTCGGGCTCGCCGTCGCGGCGCGCGCAGGCGATGGCGCGGGCGGCGGAGACGCCGGCGGAGAGCGTGGTCAGACAGGGGATGCCGTGTCCGACGGCGGCGCGGCGGATCTCCCAGCCGTCGGTGCGCGCGCCGGAGCCGGTGGGGGTGTTGACGACGAGGTCGACGTCGCCGCGCTCGATCCAGTCGAGCACGTGCGGGGAGCCCTCGCCGATCTTGTTGAGGGTGAGCACGGGCACGCCCATGCGTGCGATCGCCTCGGCGGTGCCGCGCGTGGCGAGGATGCGAAAGCCGTTGTCGTGCAGGATCTGCGCGACGGCGAACGCGCCGGGCTTGTCGGAGTCGGTGACGGTGATGAAGGCGGTGCCCTTGCTTGGCAGCGGCACGCCGGCGGCGGCCTGCGCCTTGGCGAAGGCGGTGGGGAAGTCGCGGGCGATGCCCATGACCTCGCCGGTTGAGCGCATCTCGGGTCCGAGCACGGCGTCGGAGCCCTCGAAGCGGTCGAATGGCAGCACGGCCTCCTTGACCGACACGTGCTCGCCGAAGCCGATGCCCTGCCGCTCCATGGGCAGTCCGAGATCGGCGATGCGCTCGCCGAGCATGATGCGGCAGGCGAGCTTGGCCAGCGGCAGCCCGACGGCCTTTGACACGAAGGGCACGGTGCGCGAGGCGCGCGGGTTGGCCTCGATCACGTACAGCTCACCGGCGTGCACGGCGTACTGGATGTTGATCAGCCCCACCACGCCGATGGCGAGCGCGATGTCGCGGGTGGCTCCGCGGATCTGATCGAGCATCTCCTCGCCGAGCGAGTGCGGCGGCAGCACGCAGGCGCTGTCGCCGGAGTGCACGCCGGCCTCCTCCACGTGCTGCATGATCCCGCCGATCCACACGTCGGCGCCGTCGCACAGCGCGTCCACGTCGACCTCGGTGGCGTTCTCGAGAAAGCGGTCGAGGAATATCGATGGAGAGCCCTCCGGGCTCTGCGGCTGGGTCGCGCCGTGATCGGTCCCGGCGCCGAGCACCTCGCGGCGCAGGTAGTCGGCCAGGCCGTCGTGGTCGTAGACGATCTCCATGGCGCGGCCGCCGAGCACGTAGGAGGGGCGCACGATCAGCGGGAAGCCGACGCGGTCGGCGCAGTTGAGGGCGTCCTGCAGCGAGCGGGCGTTGGCGTAGGGCGGCGCTTTGTAGCCGAGGCGCTCCAGCAACGCGCCGAAGCGCGCGCGGTCCTCGGCCAGGTCGATGGCATCGACGCTGGTGCCGAGCAGCGGCACGCCGGCCGCCACCAGGCCGGCGGCGAGCTTCAGCGGGGTCTGCCCGCCGAACTGCACGATCACGCCGTGCGGTTTCTCGACCTCGACCACGGCGAGCACGTCCTGGAGCGTGAGCGGCTCGAAGTACAGGCGGTCGGAGGTGTCGTAGTCGGTGGAGACGGTCTCGGGGTTGCAGTTGACCATCACCGCGTCGCGCCCGGACTCGCGCACGGTCATGGCGGCGTGCACGCAGCAGTAGTCGAACTCGATGCCCTGCCCGATGCGGTTGGGCCCGGAGCCGAGGATCACCACCGACTCGCGCTCGCCGCGGCGGACCTCATTGGCGGCGCGTGCGCTCCCAGCCGGAGTAGTAGTAGGGCGTGCGGGCGGGGAACTCGGCGGCGCAGGTGTCGACCGAGCGGAACGAGCGCTCGCCGGCGAACGGCGCGTCGGGGTCGAGCGCCAGCGCTTGGAGCTCGCTGCAGGAACCACGGGTCGATGTGCGTGCGCTGGTGCACGGCGTCGACCCCGATGCCGCGGCCGAACAGCTCGAGCACGGTCTCGAAGCGCGTCGGCGCCGGGCGCGTGCAGGCACTCCAGCAGCTCCTCGTCTGAGATGCCGGCGAACGACGGGGTCTTGTCGAGCTCGCGCGAGCGCAGCGCCTTGGCGAACGCCTGCTGGAAGGTGCGCCCGATCGCCATGGCCTCCCCCACGGACTTCATGTGCGTGGACAGCGTGGGGTCGGTGCCGGGGAACTTCTCGAAGGCGAAGCGCGGCCACTTGACGACCACGTAGTCGATGGTGGGCTCGAAGCAGGCGGGTGTGACGCCGGTGATGTCGTTGTCGATCTCGTCCAGGCGGTAGCCGACGGCCAGCCGCGCGGCGATCTTGGCGATCGGGAACCCGGTGGCCTTGGAGGCGAGCGCGGAGGAGCGCGACACGCGGGGGTTCATCTCGATGACGAGGATCTCTTCGGTGTCGGGGTTGACGGCGAACTGCACGTTGGAGCCGCCGGTCTCCACGCCGACGGCCCTGATGACGGCGATGGCCTGGTCGCGCAGCTGCTGGTAGAGGTGGTCGGTGAGCGTCTGCTGCGGCGCGACGGTGACGGAGTCGCCCGTGTGGACGCCCATCGGGTCGACGTTCTCGATCGAGCACACGATCACGACGTTGTCGGCGCTGTCGCGCATCACCTCCAGCTCGAACTCGCCCCAGCCGATGACCGACTCGTCGAGCAGCACCTGCCCGATCGGCGAGGCCTCGAGGCCGGCGCGACGATCCGCTCGAACTCCTGCCTCGGTGCGGGCGATGCCGCCGCCGCGCCCGCCGAGCGTGAAGGCGGGACGCACGATGCACGGCAGCCCGAGCTCGGGGAGCGCGGCGAGAGCCTGCCCCAGCCCGAGCTGGATGTCGACACAGCCGCTACGGCCCGCGCCGGCGGCTTCGGCTGCCTCGTCGGCCACCCAGCCACTGGCGATCGCGCTGCGCGGCATCCGCAGCCCCGCTTGCTCCATCGTCGTCGCGGAACAGTTCGCGGTCCTCGGCGCAGGTGATCGCGTCGTAGTTGGCGCCGATCAGCTCCACGCCGAAGCGCTCCAGCGTGCCGTCCTCGTGCAGCGCCTTGGCGAGGTTCAGCGCGGTCTGCCCGCCGAGCGTTCCCAGCAGCGCGTCGGGGCGCTCGCGCTCGATGACCTTGCGCCACCGGCCCGGGCAGCAGCGGCTCGATGTAGGTGGCGTCGGCAAACTCGGGGTCGGTCATGATGGTGGCCGGGTTGGAGTTGACCAGCACCACCTCATAGCCCTCCTCGCGCAGCACCTTGCAGGCCTGCACGCCGGAGTAGTCGAACTCGGCCGCCTGCCCGATCACGATCGGCCCGGAGCCGAGGATCAGGATCTTGTGGATGTCATTGCGCCGCGGCACTAGCTCACCCTCCGTCGAAGCTGTGAGCGACCCGCGCGGGACCCCCCTGAGGGGTCCTCATGAAGATTGCCGGCCCGTTTCGCGCAGCCTCCTCGATCCGCGCCAGGAACCGGTCGAACAGGTACAGGCTGTCGTGCGGCCCGGGGCCGGCCTCGGGGTGGTACTGGACGGTGCCGCCCGGCACGTCGAGCAGTTCCAGGCCCTCGACCGTGCGGTCGTACAGGTTGACGTGCGACAGCGCGGCGGCGCCGAAGTCGGTTTCCCAGCGCACCGGCTCGTCGCTGTCGATCGTGCGCGAGCCGCCCGGCCCGAGCGCGGCGAAGCCGTGGTTCTGAGAGGTGATCTCCACACGCCCGGTCGTGCAGGTCGCGGACGGGATGGTTGGCGCCACGGTGGCCGAACGGAAGCTTGAACGTGTCTCAAGGCCCACCGCGCGGCACAGCAGCTGGTGCCCGAGGCAGATGCCCCACACGGGCTTCTTGCCGACGATCTCCCTGACCGTGTCGACGATGTAGGCGAGCGCGGCGGGATCGCCGGGACCGTTGGCGAGGAAGACCGCGTCCGGGTCCTCGGCCAGCAGCTCTGCGGCGCTGCTGGTGCACGGGTGCAGCGACACGCGCGCTCCCGCTGGCCACCAGCTCGCGCACCATCGAGGCCTTGATGCCGGTGTCGATCACCGCGATCCGCGGGCCGTCGCCGCTGCCGTGCCTGGTCACTTCGCTGGGCGTCACCACCCGTGCGAGGTCCTGCCCGGCCATTGCCGGCTCGGCGGCGATCAGCTCGCGTGCTTCGTCCTCGGAGATGCTGGCGGGGAACACGCCTCCGCGCATCGCGCCCGCGTCGCGGATGTGCAGCACGAGCGAGCGGGTGTCGACGCCGCTGATCGCCTGCACGCCGCAGTCGGTCAGCCAGTCCAGCCAGCCGCGCTCGGCGGTGGGCGCGTCTTCGCGGTCGCACGCCTCGCGCATGATGGCCGCGCGCGCCCACGGGCGCTCTGACTCCATCGCCTGCGCGCTGACGCCGTAGTTGCCGATGTGCGGGTAGGTGAACGCGATCAGCTGCCCGGCGAACGACGGGTCGGTCATCGATTCCTGGTAGCCGGACATGCCGGTGGTGAACACGACCTCCCCCACCGCGTGGCCCTCGGCGCCGCACGACCTCGCCGTCGAAGCGCGTGCCGTCCTCCAGCAGTACATAGCGCGGTCGCTTGCGCCATCTCAGATGATCAGCTTCTGGATCGCTTTGAACTCCGGCGTTCCTGCGCGCTCGAGCAGCTCGAACAGGGCCGCCTCGACGGTGCTGACGACGGCGCCGGCGGAATCCATGCGCTCGAGACCGCAGCGGTAGTCGAGCTCGTGGCGCGAGCCGACCGCGTCGGCGGGCACGTGAACTTCGACGCCGCTGTCGAGCAGGTCGTGGACGGTCTGGCTGACGCACACGTGCGCCTCGATCCCGCACACGAGCGCCTGCTCGCGCCCTGCCAGGTCGAAGCCGTCGGCGCGCACGGCGGAGAACACGGTCTTCTCGATCTGCGGCTCGTCCTCGCAGCCCGAGCTCGGGCGCGCTGTGGCCCAGCCCGCTGCGGATACTGCTCGCTGACGAGCGCCGGAATCTCCAGGATGCGGGCTGCCTGCGATCAGCTTGGCGCAGGCACCGGCGACGCCGGCGAAGCAATCGTAGGAGCGAAAGCCCTCCTGCACGTCGACCACCACGATCAGTGCTGCGCCGGCGCGATGAGCAGGCTCATGCGACGACCGCCAGCGCGAGCGCGCGGTCGCGGTGCGCGACGCTGCCGGCGGCGACCGTCAGCAGCACGCGCCCCTGCAGCCGCTGCCCGGCAAAGCAGCAGTTCTCCGAGCGGCTCTCCCAGCCGTGCTCGCCGGCGACCCACTCGGCGTCGAGGTCGATCAGCGTGACGTTGGCCGGCTCGCCGGCGACGATGCGCGGGGTGGGCAGCTCGAACAGCCCGGCGCCGGCGCTCATGCGCTCGATCAGCAGCCGACAGCTCCAGCACACCGGGCGCCACCAGGCCGGTGTGCAGCGCGGCAAAGGAGGTCTCCAGGCCGGTGGTGCCCATGGGCGCCTGCTCGAACGGCACCTCCTTCTCATCGCGTGCGTGTGGCGCGTGGTCGGTGGCCACGCAGTCGATCGTCCCGGCGCGCAGCCCGTCGATCAGCGCGTGGCGGTCGCTGTCGGTGGTGAGCGGCGGGTGCATCTTCATGCGCGTGTCCAAGCCGCGCACGTCCTCGTCGGTGAGCAGCAGGTGATGCGGGGAGACCTCGGCGCTGACGCGCCAGCCTCGCGACTTGGCGTCGGCCACAGCATCGACGCGAGGCGGCGCAGCTGAGGTGCTGGAAGTGCACGCGCCCGTCCTCGTAGCCGGCCAGCGCGGCGTCGCGGGCGACCATCGTGGACTCGGCGACGGTGGGGATGCCGGCGATGCCGAGCGCGGCGCTGACAGACCCCTCGTGCATCGCCCCGCCGCGCGAGAGCGTCGGGATCCTCCTCGTGCAGCGCGAGCACGCCGCCGCACAGGCGCTGGTACTGCAGCGCCTTGCGCAGCATGCCGGCGCTCTTGACCGGCTTGCCGTCGTCGCTGAAGCCGAGCGCGCCCTCCTGGCGCAGCTCGGCCATCTCGCTGAGCTGCTCGCCGTTCAGGCCGCGGGTGATGGCGGGCAGGAAGCCGACGGGCACGCGCGCGTCGCGCGCGGCGGTGTCGCGCAGCGAACGCAGCAGCGGCGCGGAGTCGAGCACGGGATCGGTGTTGGGCATCGCGATCACGCCGCAAAAGCCGCCCGCGGCGGCGGCGCGGGTGCCGGACTCGATGTCCTCCTTGTGCTCCTGCCCGGGCGTGCGCAGGTGCACGTGCGGGTCGAAGAACGCGGGCACCAGCAGCAGGCGGCCGTGCCCGTCGATCCGCTCCTCGCCCTCGCGCTGCTGGAGCGTGCCCGGCTCGGCCAGCTCGGCGATCAGCCCGTCCTTCACACGCGCATCCATCCGCGCGTGCAGCTCGCTGCGCGGGTCGAGCACGAGCACGTCGCGCGAACAGCAGCGCGGCCGGCGGCCGTGCGGCGCCGATCAGACGCTCGACTGCGCTCATGCGGGCAGCCCCTGAGCGACGGGCGCGTCTGCCGGTTCAGCGGACTCGGCGGCGACGCCAGGGGTCGTGTTCTCGCCCTGCCGTTGGCCCTCGTCGGCCTGCGCCTGGCGCCCGCCGCCGGCGAGCAGCTCGTAGAGGACGGCCATGCGCACCACCACGCCGGCCTCGACCTGCGCGGTGATGACGGCCTGCGGCGAGTCGACGACCTCGCCGGAGAGCTCCACGCCGCGGTTGACCGGGCCCGGGGTGCATCAGCACCTGGCGCGGGCGACAGCCGCTGGCCGTTGATCTGATACCAGGCGGCGTACTCGCGCAGCGACGGCAGTAACATGTCTCGTCATGCGCTCGTTCTGCATCCTCAGCGCGTATACCACGTCGGCGGAGGGCAGCTCGTCGAGCGTGTAGCGGACCTCGCAGCCGAGCGCCTCGATGCCGCGCGGGATCAGCGTCGGCGGTCCGGCGACGGTGACACGGGCGCCCATGCGCTGGAAGGCGAGGATGTTGGAGCGGGCCACGCGCGAGTGGGCGACGTCGCCGACGATCCAGATGGAGGCGCCGTCGATCTCGCCCGAGGCGCTGGCGCAGGGTGTAGACGTCCAGCAGCGCCTGCGTGGGGTGCTCGTGCTTGCCGTCGCCGGCGTTGACGATGGCGGCGCTGCACCAGCCGGACGACCAGCTCGGAGGCGCCCGCCCACGGCGTGCGCAGGACGATCGCGTCGGGCTTGTGGGCGCTGAGGGTGAGCACGGTGTCCTTCAGCGACTCGCCCTTCTCGACGCTCGAGCCGCTGGCGGCGAAGTTGACCACGTCGGCGGACAGCCGCTTGGCGGCCAGCTCGAACGAGCTGCGGGTACGCGTGGATGCCTCGTAGAAGAGGTTCAGCACCATCCGCCCGCGCAGCGCCGGGACCTTCTTGATCTCGCGGTCGGAGACCTCCGCGAAGCGTTCGGCCTGCGCGACGATCCGCTCGATGGCCGCGCGGTCGAGTTCCTCGATCGAGAGCAGGTGCTTCATGCCGCCAGCCCACTCAACGAAGGCTCGGGCCGGCGCCGCCGTGCGACCCTGGGAGATGGCGACCTCGTCGATTCCGTCGAACTCGTCAGCCTGACGTGCACGTGCTCGGCCCTGGAGGTCGGAAGGTTCTTGCCGACGTAGTCGGGGCGGATCGGCAGCTCGCGGTGGCCGCGGTCGGCGAGCACCGCCAGCTGCACGCGCTGCGGGCCGGCCGTAGTCGAACAGCGCCTCGATGGCGGCGCGGATGGTGCGTCCGGTGAACAGCACGTCGTCGACGATCACCACCGTGAGGCCGGTGGGGTCGAAGTCGATGTGCGAGGCATGCAGCACGGGCGCGTCGGGGCGCATGGATGACGTCGTCGCGGTAGAAGCCGATGTCGAGGTCGCCGAGCGGCACGTCGGTGTCGAGCAGCTCCTCGAGCATGCCGTGCAGGCGCTGGGCCAGGAACGCGCCGCGACGGTGGATGCCGACGAGCGCCGGAGCGGGAACGCCGGGGTTGCGCTCGACGATCTCGTGCGCGATACGCGTGAGCGCTCGATTGATGTCCTCCTCGTGGAGGACGACCTTCTCACTGCTTCCCATCTTTTCCTTCCTGGCCTCGCGGGACCGGGTTAAAGGAGCACGGGCAATGTATCAAGGGGAGGCGATGGCCTCGGGCGGCGCGAGCTGGCGTCCTCGCCGCGCAGCGCTCGCGGGCTTGGCGCTCCGACCAGCGCAAGAGCGTGGCGGGGCCGCGCTCGGGGAACGGGATCTCGATCGTGTCGAAGTCGCGCGGAGCCTCGGTTGCGGCGAACACGGCACGGGCCTCCTCGCGCAGCTCGCCGCCGGCGTAACGGCTGGAGAAGTGGGTGAGCGCCAGCAGACGCACCTCGGCGTCGCGGGCGAGTTCGGCGGCCTGGCGGGCGGTGCTGTGCTGTGTCTGGCGCGCGCGCTCGGCCTCCTCCTCGGTGAACGTGGCCTCGTGTACCAGCAGGTCGGCCTGGTGCGCGGCCAGCGCCAGCGCCTCGCACGGTGCGGTGTCGCCGGAGATCACGATCTTGCGCCCCTCCCGCCTCGGCCCCATGACCTGCTCGGGGCGCACGCCGTCCACTGTCTCGCCGCGCTGCAGGCGCCCGAAGTCCGGCCCGGGGCGTACGCCGAGCTCCTCGGCCAGCTCGGCATCGAGGTGCCCAGGCCGGGCGTCCTCCACGAGCGCGTAGCCGAGCGAGGAGTGCCCCTTGTGGCGTACGGGAATGGCGGCGATCAAATAGCCGTCGAGCTCGACGGTCGTCGGCGGGCGCGAGCTCGACGAAGCTGAGCTTGTAGGGCAGGCGCCCATAGACCACGCGCATCTGCGTCCATCAGCTCGTTGAGGCCGGCGGGCCCGTACACGGTCAGCGGCTCGCTGCGTTCGCGCAGCGCAAAGCGACTTCAACATGCCTGGCAGCCCCAGCCAGTGATCGGCGTGGAAGTGGGTGATGAAGATGCTGTCCAGGTCGGCCAGCCCGATCGAACGCAGCAGCTGGCGCTGGGTGCCTTCGCCGCAGTCGAACAGCAGCCTGTCGCCGCCGCGGCGCACGAGCGTGGAGGGCAGCCCCCGGCGGGCGCTTGGCACCGAGCCGGCGGTGCCGAGGAAGAACAGCGACAGATCCATGGCCGCTACGGTAGCGACGGCACGGCCGACACGGTGGGCCCGAGCGGCTCCTCGGCGCTAAGCTCCGGGGCCAGGGATGTCGCTGTGCGACGTCATCTGCGCCCGTAGCTCAGTGGATAGAGCGCCCGCCTCCGGAGCGGGAGGTCGCAAGTTCGAATCTTGCCGGGCGCATGTAGGGTCTGTGTCAGTCCCTGTATGCCCGGCCACGCGGCAAGACCCGAACGACATTCACCACGCCTGTCTCGCCGTCGCGCTCGAAACGTACTCGCCAGTCTCCCACCCGCAGGCGCCATTCGTCGGTATTCGCCAGCTTGACGACATCGCCGGCCGGTGGGTCGTCTGTGAGCCGGTCAAGCGCACTGATGATGCGACGCTGGACAGGCCTGTCGAGACGCTTGAAGTCACGTCCTGCTCGCGCTGAGAAGCTCCAGCCGCTACTCGCGCTCAAGCGACCTCGCGTCTGATTTCATCCGCCGAGAGCACATCTCCACGGGCAATCTCTGCTCGTGCTTCACTCACGCTCTCATCCTCCTCAGGTGTCGTTGGCTCATCATCCAGCGGAGCGCGTTCGAGCATCTCCCCCAAGGCGTCGTGCTGTTGGCGCCTACGGACGATGAAGCCAAGGGCATCCTGCGCTTCGGCCTCAGACAGGTCTTCGATCGTCTGCCGGAGCTTCTCCTTCGCGGTCATGCGACACACGGTAGCGCCCATGCTCCGAGAGCTCAAACCAGGCCGTCTTGTCGCTGATGCCCCGGACGGCCCGAGCGCTCCAATAGACGTCGCGCCCCGAGAACGGTCAAACCTACGATCGACCGGTGCGGCGATAGGAGCCCGTTAGCTCTTGACGACGATCGATCGACGCGTCTGCGCGACTTCGTACGCCGCGTGCCAGCCCTCGATCAGCGCGTCTGAAAGATCGTCGCTCGCCGGATCTTGGGTGGGCGTCGCGTCATGCGCAAGCGCGTCAGCCGGGAGCTGTTGAGACTCGGTCGGATGCGCGTTCGACGCCGAGATCACGCCTCCAAGCTCCAGTTCATCGGCATACACTTCGCTCGTCAGGCGGTCCTGCAACATGTCACCTGGCCGGTCTGCCTCCGCATACTGAGCTTGCGCTCCAATCGCCGCGTACTGCGCCGCCATCGGATAGCCGGCAGCGACCGCCGGCGCCACATACTGCGGCTCGGCCGGGGAGTCCTGCTCCACTGCGTATGCAGGCTCAGGCGCGTACTCCGGCTCCGCTGCGTACTCGGGCTCAGCCGCATGCTCTGGCTCCAGCGCATACACGGGCTCGGCCACGTAAGGCGACTCGGCCGTATACGCCACCTCGGTGATCGGCTCCACATACGGCGCCTGCTCCCACATCCGGTCCAACGGCTGATCCTGAGCGTCCGCGGCCACATTGACGACAGCATCCTGCGCATAGCCCGCATCGCCTACCGCGTAGCGGAACTGCCCGCTCTCGTCGGTCACCCAGAAGGCCTCGCCGCCATCGGCTGTTTCGTGCAGGATCGAGCGGTCGTAGTGCTCGGCGATCCGTACCAGCGACTCCATGTCGTCCACGTCGATCACCGGCGCTCCGGGCAGCTGCCATACGCGCGCGACCGGAACGATCATCCATCCATAGCGCGCCTCGATGGCCGCAGCCCCGTCGCGGCGCCGGGGCCGCACGAACGACACGAGGCCCAGCAGTGCACAGACCAGGACCAGGATCCCGCCGAGCGCGATTGCGCGCACGGTGGCCACCGACGGCTTCGCCACGATCAGCGACAGCGTCAGCGGCTGTGCGTGTCTACCCGCCACCGAGCCTGCTTCGGTGGGAGCGAACGGGCTCGGCAGCGGCGTCCCAGTGGGCGTGTCACTCGGCCCGAGGGTTGGCTGAACCTCGAGCTCTCCCAGCGAGAAGTGCAGTTGCGGTGAGTAGGTGGTGTGAATGGGGAAAGAGCCAACGCTCCCCTTGGTGCTCACGTGTGGGACGAGCGCGAGCGTGTAGGTGCCGTTTACCGCCGTGGTGCTCACCACCCGCTGCATGAGCGCAAGCAGCGAGGTCAGATCCAAATCGGCCGTCACGCGCGCACGATCGCCGTGGAAGGAGGTGGGAGCGCCGAGCGCAAGCGTCGTGTGCCAGCCACTGGAGGACGCAATCGCCGCGTCCATCCACAGCTTGCCCTGGATCGAGTGCGCGGCCGCCGCGTGGAACAGGTATTCGAAGCTCACGTCCGCAGATTTGACGAGGTGCGTGAACAGCGGGTCGCCGGTCACGGCGTGGTCGTTGCTGTAGGCGGGCCCTGGCGAAGCGTCGGCCGAGTAGGAGAACGCCCCACTCTGCTGGTAGGGAACGGTGTACGGCACGCTGGTGCTGGTCGGACGCGTAAACGCCAGCAGCGCCAAACCGACGAACGGCAGCAACGCGGCGAGGCCCCACGAGAGGACCGCGACCACGTGCTCTGAAGATCTCTGAGGCAATCGCCTCACCGGATTATGCGGTGCTCCGTCGGCCTCAGCACGCTTCTGCCTGCGTCGGCGTCGCTTGCGGTGCGTGAACGCAACGCCCGAGAGCAGCAGCACCCCGATGGTGATCAGGATCGCTATCAGCGCCGGCGAGTGAAAAGACTCGAGTTTCCCGCCGAGACCGGGGATGTGCAGCCACAGCGCACCGATGAGCTGGCCGGCGGCCGGGTGTTCGAAGTCCACGAAGTTGTTGTTGTCGCCCTTGAACACGTAACGAGACCCATCCGTAGCGATGATGCGGTGCAGCACCACCGTGTGGAACATCTTGCTGTTGTAGGCGACCACTTCACCCACGTGATAGCTGCTCTGGCTGCGGACGACGGCGAGGTCGCCGGTGTGGAAGTGAGGCTTCATACTGATCCCGTCGGTCACCACGTAGCTGGTGGAGCCGCCAAGCGCAACCGGGGCCAGGAAGTACCAAACGCACGCCAGGGCGGTCAGTCCGAGACTGAGGGAAACGAGTTTCCTGGTGTGCCGTGTTCGCATGATGGTAAGGGCACGGAGCGGCCGGTTTCCCGGCCGCCCCGTGTAGCCCCTGTCCGTCTTGTTATTCGATCGTCACCGTGCCGCTGCTTACGGCAGCAACAGACAGCTTCAGACCGTTTTCGTCTTTTACCGGGTTTGCAAAGGTGCAGGTCACTACTTCTGCCACCGCTGCGCCACAGTCCGACCAGTCTGCCAGTACCGGGTTAGCTGCAGACAGCGCCACCTGGACGTCCGTGGCCGGCTTGTTGATTTTGAATTTGACTCCCAACATCGTCAGGCCATCGGCGCTGAAGCGGTAGTTGGCCGGCGATTCAACTTCATAACCGGCGACTTCCGCCGCACCGGCACCTGCCGAGTGCGCCGCCACGGTGTTGCTCGCGGTGAACGCATACGCGCCGACCCCGATTACACACGCCAGTGCAACCGCGAGCAGGCCCGCCGCGTTGCGCTTGCGCCCAACGATGCTGCGTTTACTGAAATGCATGGACACGTCAAGCCCCCTTTGGGTTCGTGGACACCTGTCGTGTCCTTGGCCGGGGCATCGACGAACGTTAAGAGGCGCTTCACAAATGCAGCTTGGGTTGCACACATCTTCTGCTATGGGGACCGTTACGCTCCCGGGAGCCGTTTGCTGGCTGGCGATTAGCTACCCGGCCGGCGCGGTGAACGCCAGTGGCTCGGCCAGCGGTTCTTCGACGTGTCCGGTGAATTCGATTACCTGCTGGAAGGTCGAGCGGTTGGTCCAGCGCATCGTGTAAGGGAGCAGGCCCGGCGGGAATTCGATGCGGACTTTGGCGGCGTGCCAGGCGGCCGGTTCGGGCCCTTGCGCGGCCGCCAGCTGCTGCACCGCCGACTGGATCACCGCCCACAGCGATTTGCGGCACGCTTCCAGGCTGCCGCCGCCGCAGTACTCGCGGCTGTATGGCTGGGCTACCGCCAGCCCCAGCTCGCTGCGCAGGTCCTTGTATACGTATCCGTACCAGCCGCTGTCGTAGGCTGAGCCGCTGCCCGACGGCACATCGTCGGGCGATACGATCGACTCGAATTCCGGGGTCAGTTCGCCCAGCACCGGGCCGAGAACCGCTTCGGCGATCGGCGTCCAGATCGCATCCAGGACCGCCGCGCCGGGAGCTTTGGGGTAGTGCTGGCCAAGACGACTGGCGCCGCTCGCCACCCATGCGTTCACCAGACTGGTCGCTTCTTCGGCCAGTTTGCTCGGCGCCGGGCTGCCGGCCAGGACCTGCTGGATCACCGGCCAGACCCTCACCGCCCGCAGATCCTGGGTGGCGGCCTTGTTCATGATCGACACGTCGTCGGCCTCGTCCATGCCGGCTTTGAAGCCCGTGTACAGCTGCACACGGTGCACAGGCCCCTGCGAGTAGTTATCCGATGCTGCGCCCCATTCGGGGGCCGGCTTGTTGTTCCAGTTCAGCAGCAGGTCACTCGCCGGCGTCACCTCGTGTGGATGTTGTTCCAGCGACAGGAAGCCTTTCCAGTCGTACTGACCGGTGCCCAGCGTGGGCAGGCTCGGGTCGGTCCCGGGAGCGAGGATCGGCAGCCGCCCGGTGGAGAAGAACGCGATGTTCTTGGCGTCCAGGTAGGCCATGTTGAACGTGGTTTCCAGCTCGTTGGCCGCTTCGAAGAACTGTTCGGGGGAGTGCACCCGATCGGAGTCCAGGTCGCTGAAGGCCAGCTCTCCCGCCGGCTCGCGACCGCGCGTGGAGCGGTCGGTGGCGACCGCGTAGGGCTGGCCTTTGACGAGCACCGTGCCGCTGACCGGCCCGTGCACCGTTTCGTCGAACGTGATCTCGCGAGCCGGTTCGCCTCTACTGGCGCCCAGCAGGCCGGCGTCCATGTGCGTCATGGCGATGCACTGGCCGTCGTATTCGTAGTGGTCGGATTCGCGGGTCGGCTGGCTGGCGTCGGGGTTGCACAGCTTCTCCAGGAACTGCTGCGTGTTCTCGCTGCCGGCGCTGGTCAGGCTCCAGGCGAAGTCGCGCCCGCGGCCGATGAACACGTACGGCGAGATCGGCGCAACCACACCCTCGGCGTCGATCCCCGGCCCGTGCATGTCCGCCTGCATCACGATCTCCGGGTAGAAGTAGCCGAGCTGCGGGCCCATCACCGCCAGCGGATGGCCGGACTTGGTGTGTTGCGGCCCCACCAGCAGGAAGTTGGAGGCCTTGCGACGCGATGCACGCAGCGCCTGACCGGCCCGCAGCGCAGACGCGCTGGCCGAGCCCGGGTCGAGCACCACCGCCCCCGGCGTGGGGCCGGTCGGTTCCTGGTCGTAGGGGAACGGTTTGCTGGTGGTGCTCGGCGCTTCCGGGTCGTTGGCCTCGCGCAGGTCGCGGAAGACCTTCTTGCCTTCTTCTTCGCCCAGCTTGGCCTGCAGGCGGGCCAGGAAGTTCGAGTTTGTCACTTCGTTGCCGCCGCCGTTGCCGAAGATCGAGCCGATGAACGCGAAACCGGCGATCGCGTCGGTGGCGCTCACGGTCGGCAGGCGGAACTGTTCGGGCAGCGTCTGCTCGTATGCGTTGATCCCCGCCGCCCAGTTTTCCAGGTCTTCCAGGACCTGTTCGCCGCGAGGGCCTTTTTCGATCAGCACTTTCTTCTGTTCGGCCACGAAGTTGACGGCCTGTGCGCTGGGGGTGAACGAGCGACCGCTGAGCAGCAGTTCAAACGGGTTGACCCCGGGTACGCCAAGCGCGGCAGCGTAGGCCGGCCCGAGGCCGAGTTTCAGCAGCAGTCCGCGGTCCTCGGCCGCCACCCAGCCGGATCCGAACATCACATCGGCGCGCGTTTCGCCGTAGATGTGGGGGATGTCGTGGCCGTCGCGGACGATTTCAAGCCCCGCTCGCCCGGTGTTCTCCACACGCAGCACCGGGCCCGTCACGCCGAACTTCTCCGACAGGTAGTCCTGTTCGAGCTTGCGTGTGCTGACCTTGCCCTGCAGCGGCGTCAGCGCGTTGTAAAGCGCACCCTGGTCGGTTGAGAATTCGTTCGGTGGAAAGCCGCCTTCCTCGCCCGGAGCCAGGATCTGGAACGCGCCGCCCGAGAGGTCGGTGAACGCGCCGGCCGGCGAAGCGCCCACGATCAGCAGCGCAAACGCCAGCGCCACAGCCACCAGCGCGCTGCGAGCGGCGCGTCCACGGTGCAGCGCAGGACCCTGCCGCAAAGAACCCACAGCAAGCATCGTTCCCTCCCTCTGCCCACCGCAACGCGGCCGGCTCCCCGTTTCCCACCCCTCCCACCAACCAGTCTTTTATATACAACGCCGACTGGTCAAGTCAACCGTCATTGTGGATGTGGGGCCATGTAGGCAGCGTCCGGCCGATCGAGCACAGGCGCGGGAGCCGGCGGTGGGAGCCGCTGCGCGCTCTCAGATCTCGAGGTAGCGCAGCACCACGCGGCCGATCACGATCACGTCGCCGCTGCGCAGATCGGCCTGCTGGACGCGTTGGCCGTTGACGAACGTGCCGTTGGCGCTGCGGTCGTCGAGAATGCGTGCGCCGGCCGGTCGCGGCACGAGGATTGCATGCCGTCGTGACACGGAGCTCTCGTCGATGTGCAGGTCCGCAGTGAGGCCGCGTCCGATGTGGATCACGCCGCCGCCGAGCGGTATGTGCAGCGTGCGATCCGGGCCCTGCACCTCCACGTAGCGCCCCGGCTGAAGCTCGGCCAGATGGTCCCCAGGCGTGGCTGTGCTGCGCACGCGCTCGTCGAGACAGGCGGTGGGATCGAACCTCTCGGTAAGCCCATCGGCGACGTTTGGACGGTGGAGCGTCTGTGTGGTCATAGGAGCAGCAAACACCATGCTACTCACGTCAACCTCAAGCGACGTTAAGAACTTACGAAGCGCCCAAATGGCTCGAAGGGCAAACCTTCAGGCGCTGCGCGGGGTCTTGCTGGCACCCGATGCCTTGCGGCGGGCCATCTTCTTGGAGCTCCACCAGCCCCAGCCGCCGACGCCGACCACGGGGACGACGTACAGCATCGAGATGTACCAGTGCGTCAAGCAGGCCAGCGGAGCCATAACGTGGAAATCTAGCACCTGCTCACCACGCCTCGTTCGTCGTTGCGCCCGGACCGCCGGCGACGGCGCCCGACTGGCTGCGGCGGCGTCTGCGCACGAACACCACGAACAGCAGGCCGGCGATCGCGATCAGAACCCCGATCACTATCACGGTCACCGACGCCTTGGAGCTCTCGGGCACCCACAGCAGCTTGCCGTCCACCGTCCCCTTGGTGGAGCCCACGGCGATCGGCACCTTCCAGTCGAAGATCAGCGTCTGCGTGCTCTTGTCCTTGACCTCCGGCGGCACCGTGGGCGACATGTAGTGGATGCGATGGTCGTGCCATTCAAACTGGCCCGTGCGCGCGATCACTTCCCACTTGGGCGTGGCGCTGGGGCTGGCATTGGACGGCACCGTCACCTGGCCGTAGAAGTTCTGGTTGAGGTAGTAGGCCACCGAGTTGACGTTGACCTCGGCGGTGCCGTTGGCCAGCACCCGCGCATACGGTTCCCCCGAGTAGCCGTAGATCGTCACCGTCTTGCCGGTGTGGTTGCTCAGCAGCAGGCGGTCGGCGAACTCGAGCACCTGCAAGCTCAGCCCCGGAGCGTTGGGTGTGATCTGTGTGATGTCCGAGCGGTAGTTGTAGTTGCTGCCCTGATCGTTCAGCGGGCTGCCGCTCTCGGTGCTCGTGACCGCGCCAGCTGCGCCGGCGCCGAGCAGCAGGGCCGCCTGGGCCAGCACGATCGCGCTCAGCAGGATCAAAGGCAGACGCCGCACCAGCCCGAACGGTAGCGCAGGCGCTGAGCGGCTCATGTGCCCACCGAGGACAGCAGCCACAGCCCGAAGCTGGTGAACGCGACCATCACTGCCAGCATCCAATATTGGCTGCGCACCGCCTCTTCCGGCTCCTTGTAGAGCACCAGCGCGCGGTCGTGCGCCAACGCCAGGCCGCCCACGTGCCCGGCCAGCAGCGCTGCTACCTGCACGTACCAGATGGCCGCGTAGGAGATCACGTGGTAGTCGATCTGATACCCGCTGGTGCCGAAGATGTCAGCGCCGTTGCCGAGCGGGTCGGAGGCCAGGTAGACGACCGCCTGACCCTGCCACAAAAGCAGCGAGAAGTAGTGCGCAAGGACATAGGCGAAGCCGATCGGAACGAGCGAGTGCGCGAACGTGCGCGTCAGCTCTCCTCTGCCGTAGCGCTCGCTCACGCCCAGCACGCCCTGGATTCCGATCCTGTAGACGGCCACGATCAGCAGGATGCACAGCACCATGCCGATCGAGCCGGTCAGCTCCAGCGCCGGTGTGTAGGAGAAGCCGAGCTTGGCCACCAGGTTCTGCAGGCTCGGCTCGTTGGTGCGCCAGATGCCGCCGTTGCTGAAGCCGTCGTAGGTGGTGGTGCCGATGATCGCGCAGATGAACGCGATCGTCCCCGGCCCGATCTCCAGGTCGGTCACTCCGCTCAAGGGGCGCCGCCAGTAGACCACGCCGTCCTCCTCGCGGGTCAGCGTCGACAGCTTGGCCAGCATGCCGAAGTAGGCGCCGAACCCGTCCGCCCGCTCACCCCACTCCTCGACCCCGAACGCCAGCATGCCGGCGAGCATCACAAGGAAGTATCCCAGCGACAGCGCCGCCAGCGTGGAGGGCAGGTCTTTTTCCACATACACCAGCTCCAGCCATGCGAAGCCCACGAGCCCGGCGATCGCAGGCCACATCCCGAGCCTTGCCGGGTAGCGCAGCGGCGGGCCGCCGCGGCCGCCTTTCAGCAAGCGCAGCAGCGCACTCAACACGCGTGCGCACGTGCGCCACGGATTGAACGCCCGAAAGACATCGCCGAACAGCACGCTGAGCACCGGCCCGCCGACCCAGAAGATCACGTAGATGAACGTCACCGAGAAGTTGGCGAACGTGACCTGCGCGCCGTCGAAGCCGCTGTAGAGCACGAGCGCGAACAGGCCCACGCCGACCGCGCTGGCGAGCCATTCGAGCGGCTGCGGGAGCTTGAAAAGGCGGCGCAGCTCGGGCTTCTGCAGCTGCGGCGTCAGCCACATGGTGGACAGCGCCACGAACGACACCACCAGCACGATCGCGGCCGCCCAGCTGAACAGCCACACCGGGATCGGCAGATCGGCCTTGCCCACGATCCCGTGCGCCTGCGCGCTGGCCGGCAGCACCAGCGCAGCGAAGCCGATGGCGCCCAGCAGCGTAGGCAGCACTCGGCGGGCGCAGGAGCTCATGCCAGGCGCAGTCTACGCAAGCGCGCCCTCTCCCCTGCCCGATCGCAGCTTCACTGACGTACCCTGGAGCTCGATGCTCGCGCCAGCCGTCTCCGCCGATCTCTCCTCCGCGCTGCAGCTGGGCCCACTGGCGCTGCTGGCGGTTCTGTATGCCCGTCGTGTGCGCACGCTGGCCGAAGCCGACCACCTGGTTCCGGGCTGGCGCCAGGCGTGCTTCTACTCGGGCTTCGTGGTGATCGCCGCCGCGCTCACCTCGCTCGGATCGGCCAGCCAGGACCTGCTGTGGGTGCACATGATCGAGCACCTGCTGATGGGCGACATCGCCGCGCTGTTGATCGTGCTGGGACTCACCGGGCCGCTGCTTGCGCCGATCTTGCGCATCGGCTTCTTCGACCGTCTGCGCGCGCTGTCACATCCCGCGGTGGCGTTCCCGCTGTGGGCCATCGACCTGTTCACGTGGCATTTGCCGGTGTTCTACCAGGCCGCGCTGCGTCACTCCGGCGTGCATGCGCTCGAGCACGCCATGTTCCTCGGCCTGGGCATCAACATGTGGATGTGCCTGTTCGGGCCGCTGCCCACCCCCAGCTGGTTCGGCAACCTGGGCAAGCTCGTCTACATCATCGCCGTGCGCCTGACCGGGTCGCTGCTGGGCAACATCTTCCTGTGGTCGGGAACCGTCTTCTACCCGTTCTACCTGCAGGGCGATGCGCACTACCGCATCTCCCCCGTCACCGACCAGCACGTGGCCGGCGCGATCATGATGGTCGAGGAGTCGCTGCTCACGCTCGGCCTGTTCTGCTGGCTGTTCCTGCGCGCCGCCAAGGAGGGCGAGGAGCGCCAGGACCTGCTCGACTACGCCCACTCCCACGGCCTGGAGCTGACCGACGCGCGGGCCGCTCGCGCCGTTGCGGCCGGGCGTGGAGAGGATCTGCGTCGGCGTCTGGAGCAGCGGGCCGGCGCAGCCCCTGCCCGTGAGCCCTATGCTTGAGCCATGTGCGCCGGTTGTGCGATGGCGGCTGCCTCAGCCGCGACCGGGTTTCGGACCTGGCTTCAGACCCACCACTTCGGCTGGCTGACTCCCAAGCGGATGCGCGCGCTGACGATCGGCGCGATGTGCGCCGCCGGCCTGGTGTCCACCATCGGCTTCAGCGGGGCGACGCCAGCGACTTCGCAGGCGCGCGTGGCCACACACCACGCGCAGCCCGCACCAACCAAGACTCGCTAGCCGCCGGCAACCGCAGGTAGGATCGTCAACTCGGCGCCGTCGGCCACCGGTGTGGCCAGGCCATCCAGGAAGCGGATGTCCTCGCCGGCCAGGTACACGTTGACGAAGCGTCGCAGCGAACCGTCGTCGTCTGAGATGCGGGCGCGCAGCTCGCCGAAGCGATCGAACAGCCCGTCCAGCACCTCCTGCACGGTGGTGGCGCCGTCGAGCACCACTTCCGCTTCGCCTTCCGCCGCCGCGCGCAGCTGAGTGGGGATCTTCACCGCCACCGACATCAGACGGCCACTCCCTCAGCGAAGCTCTGCTCGAAGGCCGCGATGCTCGGGGCGATCGTGCGTGTCTCAAACGTTCCTCGCACCGCATCCAGCGTCTTCAGCCCCTCGCCGGTGATCACCAGCACCACGCGCTCGTCGGGGTCGATCTCACCGCGCGCAGCCAGCTTGGCCAGCACGGCGGTGGTCACGCCGCCGGCGGTCTCGGTGAACACGCCGGTGGTCTCAGCCAGCAGGCGGATCCCGGCGCGGATCTCATCGTCGCTGACCGCGTCGATGCCGCCGCCTGTGCGACGGGCGAGCTCGAGCGCGTATGGGCCGTCGGCCGGGTTGCCGATCGCCAGCGACTTGGCGATCGTGCTCGGCTTCACGGGCCTGCACACGTCGTGGCCGGCCGCATATGCACTGGCCACCGGCGAGCAGCCCTCGGCCTGGGCGCCGTTCATTTTTGGCGCCTGTCCGCTCAGCAGCCCCAGCTCGGTCCACTCCTCGAAGCCCTTGGCGATTTTGGTGAACAGCGATCCGGAGGCCACCGGGACCACGCAGCGGTCGGGCAGCTCCCAGCCCAGCTGCTCTGCGATCTCGAACGCCAGCGTCTTGGATCCCTCGGCGTAGTAGGGGCGCAGGTTGATGTTCACGAACGCCCACTCACGTTCTGCGCACAGCTCGGTGCACAGGCGGTTGACGTCGTCGTAGCTGCCGTCCACGCCCACCAGGTTGGTGCCGTAGATGCCCGTCGCCAGGATCTTCTGCTCCTCCAGGTCGCTGGGGATGAACACGTAGGAGTCCATGCCCAGCGCCGCCCCGTGGGCCGCAACCGAGTTGGCCAGGTTGCCGGTGGAGGCGCACGCGATCGTCTCGAAGCCCAGCTCGCGGGCGCGCGTCACCGCCACCGACACCACACGGTCCTTGAAGGAGTGTGTGGGGTTGGCCGCGTCGTTCTTGACCCACACCTCGCGCAGCCCCAGCCGCTCGGCCAGCCTGTCGGCGCGAATCAGCGGTGTGCAACCGGCGGGCAGCCCCACGCGCGAGGCCAGACGGCCCGACGGCCCCGGAGGGCCGCCGGCGAGGGGCAGGAAGTCGGCGTAGCGCCAGATGTTCTGCGGGCCGCCCTGGATGCGGCGGCGCAGCTCGCCGACGTCGGCGCTGAGGCGGCTGTGGTCATAGACGACCTCCAGCGGGCCGAAGCACTGCTCGCAGACGTAAAGGGCCTCGAGCGGATACTCGGCTTTGCACTCCTTGCACTGCAGATGACTGACAGCCATTGGGGCTCCTTCGCTCTAGTCTTTGCCGTCACGTGTGGCAAAGAGCGCGAAGCTCTCCCACACATCTCTCTGGAATTGGCACCTTCCCGCTGTGACTTGACGGTGGTTGCCGGGGTTTCGTAGGGCCTAGTCCCTCCACCCCTCTGGATGTGTCCAGCTATGTCTGTCGAGCATTGTATCGGAAGATCGGCGGAAGTTCACAAGCGGCGATGGACGATTTGCCCGTAACGCCTGCGCTCAGGTGGTGTAGCCCCTTCGGTGAGCACCCCTACCCGTGAGCGCGAACAGCAAAGCGCCGAGTCCGGCCAGCCGTTCCGCTTCGCCTCACCGGGCACCAAGCGGCGGATGCTGATCATCGTCAATCCGTACGCAACCACGGTTTCCGATCGGCTGCGCAACCTCGTGGTCTACGCGCTTCAGGGCCGCTTCGAGGTCGATGCGGTGGACACCGAGGCGCCCGGGCACGCCACCGAGCTGTGCCGCGAGGCCGCCCACGAGGGCTATGACGTGGTGGTGGCGTTCGGCGGCGACGGCACCGTCAACGAAGCGGCCAACGGACTGCTCGGCTCCTCCACCCCATTGTGCTGCCTGCCGGGCGGCTCGGCCAACGTGTTCGGCAAGATCCTGGGCATCCCCGGCGACGTGGTCGACGCCACCGAGCACCTGCTGGCGATGGCAGACGACTGGAAACCACGGCGCGTGGATCTGGGCGTGGTCAACGGTCGCTGCTTCACGTTCGCTTCCGGGTTGGGCCTGGACGCGAGCGTGGTCGAGCGTGTGGACGCAAACCCGCGCCTGAAGGCCCGTCTCGGCGCCTACTACTTCACGTGGGTGGCCGTCAGCACGTTCCTGCGCCGCTATCTGGTCAGCCCTCCCCAGCTCGAGGTCGAGGCGGCAAACGGCGAGAAACTCGCTGGGGTCACCGCGATCGTGCAGAACGGCTCGCCGTTCACGTACTTCCAGAACCGCCCGATCGAGATCGCCGACGGCGCCGCGCTCGATTCGGGGGAGCTTGCCGGAGGTGTGTTGCGCCGCGCAACGCTGCTGTCGATGCCGTCGATCGCCTGGCGCGCCTTCTCGCCGCGCGCGCGTGTGAGCAACCACCGCCAGATCAGCCCGCTGGAGGCCTTCAGCGAGCTGACCGTGCGCAGCGCCGACGAGCGCCCGCTGCCGTTGCAGGTCGATGGCGACTACCTGGGGACGGTCAGCGAAGCGCGCTACTCGATCATGCCGGACGCGCTCAGCGTCATCTCCTGACGCTCGTGGCTCAGGCGGCCACGCCGCCGGAGGCGCCGGGCGTCACCCGGTAGGCGTCGAACACCGACTCGGTGTTGCGCAGGCGCGTGATGGCGCTCTTGAGCGTGTGGTTGTCGGCCACCTCCACCACGAAGCGGTTCTTGACCATCGGCGGCGTGGACAGGCAGCGCGCTTCCAGGATGTTGGTGCCCGACTCCGAGAACGCGCGCGAGAGATCCTCCAGCAGCCGGTGACGATCCCACGCGTCGATCTGGATCTCGACCACGAAGCCGGTCGACTGGTCGCCTTCCCAGGCCACGTTGGCGAAGCGCTCGGGGTTCTTGCGCAGCAATGTGGTGTTGGGGCAGTCCTCGCGGTGGATGGTGATGCCGCGCCCCAGTGAGATGTAGCCGACGATCGAGTCGCCGGGGACCGGCCGGCAGCACTTGGCCAGTCGCAGCATCACATCCTCCACGCCTTCCACGCGGATGCCGTACTGGCCGGAGGACTTGGTCGGACGTCGCCTTGCGCGGCCCACGTGCAACAGGTCGGCGGCCGAGTCCTCGCCGTCGGCGGACTCGCCCTGCTTGAGGCGCTGCAGCACCTTGCTGACCACCAGCTTCGGTGAGATCTTGGCTGCGCCCAGCGCGATGTAGAAGTCGTCCGCCTTGCGGTAGCCGACCTCGCGGATCACGTCGGCCAGCAGCGCCGAGCCGGTGATCTTCTGCGCCGGCAGGCCCTGTTTGCGCAGGTGCTCCTGCAGCAGCTCGCGTCCGGTGTGCTCGGTGTCCTGGCGGCTCTCGGCCTTGAACCAGGCCTTGATCTTGTTGCGCGCGCGGGTCGTCTTGACCATCGCCAGCCAGTCGCGCGAGGGACCGCGCTCGCGCTTGGCGGTGAGGATCTCGACGATGTCGCCCGAGCGCAGCTCGTAGTGCAGCGGCACGATCTTGCCGTTCACGCGCGCTCCGACGCAGCGGTGGCCGATCTCGGTGTGGACCTCATATGCGAAGTCCAGCGGTGTGGCTCCCGCCGCCAGCGACTTGACTTCGCCCTTGGGCGTGAAGACGTAGACCTCCTCCTCGAAGAGGTCGGTGCGCAGCGTCTCCATGAACTCGCGCGGGTCCGACAGCTCCTTCTGCCAGTCGAGCATCGAGCGCAGCCACGTGAGCTTCGCGTCCTCGCCGGCGGCAGGCCAGCCGACCGCGCGCTCGGCCGGTGGCGAGCCGTCGCCGGCGCTGCCGCTCTGCTGCTTGTAGACCCAGTGGGCGGCGACGCCGAACTCGGCCATCTCGTGCATCTCCTGGGTGCGGATCTGGATCTCCAGCGGCATCCCCTCCGGCCCGATCACGGTGGTGTGCAGCGACTGGTACATGTTGAACTTGGGCATCGCGATGAAGTCCTTGAAGCGTCCCGGCAGCGGCTTCCACAGCGAGTGGATCACGCCGACCGTGCCGTAGCAGTCCTTCACGGAGTCAACGATCACCCGCATCGCGGTGAGGTCGTAGATCTCGTTGAACTCGCGCCCCTTCTTGGTCATCTTCGAGTAGATCGAGTAGAAGTGCTTGGCGCGTCCGGCGATCTGCGCCTCGATGCCCATCCGCTCAAGCTCCCCGTGCAGGTACTCGCCCGCCTCGGTCACGTAGCGCTCGCGCTCGTCGCGCTGCTGCGCCACGAGGCCCTTGATCTCCTGGTACTTGCGCGGGATGCAGCGTCGCGAACGCGAGGTCCTCGAGCTCCCACTTGATGGCGTGAATACCCAGGCGGTGTGCCAGCGGCGCGTAGATCTCGATCGTCTCGCGTGCCTTCTCCATCTGCTTCTGTTTGGGCATCGCCTCGATCGTGCGCATGTTGTGCAGGCGATCGGCGAGCTTGATCAGGATGACCCGCACGTCGGTGGCCATCGCCACCATCATCTTGCGGTAGTTGTTGGCCTGCGCCTCGTCGCGTGACTGGAAGGTGATGCCGGTCAGCTTCGTCACGCCGTCCACGATCGCGGCTATCTCCTCGCCGAAGCGGGCGCGCACCTCCTCGATCGACGCCGAGGTGTCCTCCACGGTGTCGTGCAGCAATGCCGCGCACAGTGTCTCTGTGTCCAGCCGCATGCTCGCGCAGATGCGCGCCACGCCCGACCGGGTGCACGATGAAGTCCTCGCCCGACTTGCGCCGCTGGTCGGCGTGGTGCTCGCAGGCGAACACGAACGCGTCCTGCAACCGCTGTCGCGGTCGATCTGGACCGAGGAGTCGGCCGCGTGCTCGGAGACGATCGCGAACAGGTCGCTGAGCAGCCGGCGCTCGGAGACGCTGAGCGTTACCGCCTCCTGCGCGGACGCTGTGGCCTGCGCTGCTTGGACTCCTCGGCTATGGCCATACAACACAGGGTAGGGGACCGTCCCCCCGGATTGAAGGGTGGAGCGAACGAGCAGCTCACGGCTGGCTCAGGACTGCTCAGAACAGCACCAGCTCGCCGGTCTCAGCGGCCGGCGCGAGCTCACCGTCCACGACGGTGTGCGTCTCCTCTTCCGGCAGCACCGCCGAGGCAGCCACCAGCTCCAGCGCATTGCGCAGCACCAGGCGGGGCTCGCTGACGCCGTTCCACTCGTTGACCTCGAGCGTGAACGTGGCCTGCGCCGGCACGCCGTCTGCCACCGGCAGGCGACCGCCGTTGCCAAAGGCCACCGCGCGCGCCCTCCTGCCGGCCGACTGCACGCTGAAGCGCACGTGCTTGCCTTCTCCCATCGGGCGCGAGTCTGCAAACGTCGCGTCGGTGAGCATCAGCGACACGGTCGGGTTGCCGCGGCCGAACGGCGCAAGCCTCGCCAGCTCCTCCGCCAGCGCCATACCGAGGTCCTCGCCGTCCACGATCGCATCCACGCGTTCGACCTTCACGAGCTCATCGACACCGAGCACGCGCTCGGCGTGGGCGCACAGCGCAGCCGCGAATGCCGGCAGCTGGGCGCGCTCGAGCTCGACCCCGGCCGCCGCACGATGCCCGCCGTAGCGCACCAGATGGCTCTCAGCACGCGGTCAGGCCGGCCAGCAGGTCGAACGCCTCGATGCTGCGGCCCGAGCCCTTGCCGGTCTCGCCGTCCAGCGCGATCATCACCACCGGGCGTCCGCTGAGCTCGACCATGCGCGAGGCGACGATCCCGATCACACCCGGCATGCCAGCCCTCGCCCGCCAGCACGTAGGCGGCGCGCTCGCCCAGCGCCTCCATCTGCGCTTCGGCCTCATAGCGGATAAGACTCTCCACCTGGCGGCGCTCGCTGTTGGCGGCGTCCAGCTCGCGCAGCGATCTGCGCGCGCGAGCCGGGTCCTCGCTCAGCACGAGCTCCAGACCGGCGTCCGCGCGGTACAGGCGCCCGGCGGCGTTCAGGCGCGGGGCCAGCGCGAAACCCGACCGCCCGCTCGTTGACCTTGCGCCGGATCAACGCCCGCGACCGCCATCAGCGCGCGCAGGCCGGGCTTGGCGGTGCCGGCGAGCGCCCGCAGCCCGCTGCGCACGAGCGTGCGGTTCTCGCCGGTCAGCGTCGACCACGTCGGCGATCGTGGCGAGCGCCACCAGATCGAGTCTCGCGGGCCGCCAGCCCGCCCGCGGCGTCGCGTCCCAGCCTCGCGCTTCGAACACCGAGCGCGTGCGCCAGCTTGTACGCGACCGCCGTCGCGCACAGGTCCGGGCACGGATAGCCGCACAGCGCGGGGTGCACGATCGGCGCGCCCGGCAGCACGCCCGTCGGCGCGCGGCGTGTGGTGGTCGGTGACACCACCTCCATCCCCAGCTCCTGCGCCGCGCGACCTCCTCGACAGAGCCGACGCCGCAGTCGGCTGTCAGCAGCAGCCGCGTGCCGCGCGCCGCCAGACGCCGCACCGTGGCGGGGTTCAGGCCGTAGCCGTCGCCGGCACGGTCCGGCAGGTAGGAGTCCACGTCCCCGCCCAGCGCTCGCAGACTGCGCACCAGCACCGCCGTGGAGCAGATGCCGTCGACGTCGTAGTCGCCGTGAACGGTGATGCGCGTGCCGCCACGCAGGTGCCCGACGATCACGGCCACAGCGTCCTGGATGCCCGCGAAGGCCTGTGGCGGGTGCTGCTCATCGGCCGCCAGGAAGGCGCGGGCGGCCTGTGGATAAGCCATTCCGCGGCGCACCAGCACCTGCGCCATCGGCCCGCTCACGCCGAGCTCGCGCTGCAGCGTGGCGACGTCGGAGGGCGGGCAGTCGGGAATCTCGAAGCGGATGGAGCTCACCCTGTCGAGACTACGGGCAGGACGAGACGGAACCACGTGCGGGGGAGGCGCGTCTGCTGCACGCCTCCCCCGTTGCTGCCCGGCGGCTGGGCCGCCGGGCGTTCGAGCTTCGCTCAGCTGTCTTTTTCCGCGAAGATCTTCAGCTTCGACGGGTTTTCCGATTCCACCGATTCCTGTGGTTTCGCGCCTGGGTTACCGCTGATTTTGCTGCTCGTGATCGAGAACGACGACGTCACGTCGCCCGCGCTCTTGTCCGAGCGTCCCAGCACCGCCCATTTGCTCATTTCCTGGATCGTGTCGCGTATGGCCGTCCCTCCCAGTTGGTAGCCCGCGAACTGCACCAGCTGGATGCCAACTTCGCTTTTGCGCATCACGTCGCTTTTCACCGTCGCCAGACCAGCGGAGATCTCCACCGCCGCAAAGCGGTCGCTCGTCATCGTGTCGTTCTCGATCAGCGGGTCCACGGTGGCACCGTCGAACGCTTCCACGCCCACGTCGTTGCCGTCGAGCGTGGATTTGCTGATGCTCGAACCTTCCGCCGCTTCGTAGAAGTAAACGCCGTCCGCCGCGTACTGCGTCAGCTCTTCCGACCCACACGAAGCGTTTTCGCACTCGTTGCCCGACACCGTCGCGCCGGTGATCGTCGCTTTCGCGCCGCGCTGCACGCCGATGCCGTTCTGTGCGGTTTCTTTCGTCGGACCCGCGCCCGTTACCGTCACCGTTTTGATCGTCGCTTCCGAACCCGTGCCCGCGATCGTGATGCCGTTCTTGTCGTAGCCGGTGATCGTGTCGCTGGATAGCTTCGCCGTGCCCGGCTGCGGCGAGTGCGTGTAGTCCATGCCGACCTCCACGCCAACTCCGTACTGGCATCCGTTGAGTTCCTTCGGCGCTGCGCCGTCCACGGTTGAGCCGCTCAGTTCCAGATTCGACCCACCGGCCACCAGGATCCCGTACAGGTTGTAGCCGCATTCCGCGCTCGCGCCCACCGGGTCGCCCGGCCAGATGGCGTCGATCGTCATGTTCTTGATCGACACTTTGCCCGCGTCGCAGATCGATATCGCGTCCTGGTCTGTCGATGGCGCAGTAGCTTCGTCAGATGCCGTGTCGCACGGTGTGCTCGACGGCGCCGTCACGCTCGGTAGCTGCAGCTTCACGCCTTCGTAGCCCGTGATTGCGACCGGACGTTCGATGCTCAGCTGTTCGCTGTAGGTGCCGGCGCACACGTGAATCGCCGTGCCCGGTCCCGCGATGGCCTGCTGGATGTGGTCGTAGCCCGGGTTCGCGCAGCTGTTGTAAGGCGCTTTCGGGGGGTTGTTCGACACCCACAGCGTGGTGGCGGAGGCCGTTGCCGGCACGGCCGCGGCGCACGCGACTACAACGAGAAACATTCTGCCCCAGAGGGCCTTCGATCGCTTCAACACAAGGTTCTCTCCCTTTGTACAGGTTTGGGGAGTGAGCCTATAGGTTCAAACAGCCCAGCTATGTGAACTTGCCGTTAGTGCCCGGCGATTGGCTCTAGAGCGCGGCTGTACTGCCTGCCGCGCGTTCGCGGCGCATGCCCTCGAAGTAGATCACCGCGATCCCGATGATCGCTCCGGGGACCGCGTAGAGGATCACTCCGATGTCGGTCGCCTTTTCGCCGGGGATCCGGAAGGCCGAGACCTTGACGCCGTAGATGATCAGGCCGACCACGATCGAGCCGATCAGCGAGCCGACGAACGCGCCCACGATCCCGCCCCAGAAGCGGTCCGGCATGAAGATCGTGAAGTGCCAGATCGCGAGGCCCATCATCACCCAGCCGAGCATTCCCATCAGCGTGCCCTCCCGTGTCTGCGATTGCGCGGCCGGCGGTTTTTCTCGCGTGCTTTCTTGTCGTCCTTGAGCACCAGATCCTCCGGCGTCAGGTCGGCGGCCGGGTCGTGCTGGGGTGCTGCCGGCGGCGATGCCGTTGCGGCCCTGCCCGCCGCCGCGCCCGTGCCGCCGCCGTTGGGCGCGCTGTCCACGTCGAGGTCGCGCACCAGTTCCTGGAACTCTTCTCTGGAGAGCTGCTGTCCGGGCTCCTCCGGCGTGATCAGGCTGCCGCTGCGAGTGCGCTTGCGCTTGCTCACGGGCTCCACGGTTTCCTGCGTCCCCGCCGCGGTGACGGCGTAGGCGGGCACCGCGCCGAGCTCGGCCACGATCCGTGCACGCCTGACGCGGAAGCCGACCTCGCGCTCCTTCCAGTGCGTGAGCACCGGCGAGGCGATGAAGATCGAGGAGTACGCGCCGGAGGCGATGCCGATGATCAGCGCAAACGCGAAGTCCTTCAGCGTTTCGCCGCCGAACAGGAACAGCGCGGTCACCGGCAGCAGCGTGCAGAAGCTGGTGGCCAGCGATCGCGTGAGCACCTCTGACATCGAGCGGTTGACAATCTGCGAGAACGCCGCGCGCGGCATCCTCGGCACGTTCTCGCGCACACGATCGAACACGATGATCGTGTCGTACAGCGAATACCCCAGGATCGTCAGCAGAGCGGCGACCGTGGCCGTCGTGACTTCCCTCCCCGTGAGCGAGTAGACGCCGGCCGTGATCAGCAGGTCGTGCATCAGCGCAATCAGCACCGGGATCGCGTACTTCCACTCGAATCGCAGCGCGATGTACGCGGAGATCACGAGCAGCGACGCGATGATCGCGATCACGGCGCTGTTGGCCACCGTTTTCCCGAACGTGGGGCCGATCGAGGTCGAGGAGAAGTCCTTGGTGCCCGACTGGCCGGGTCCGTTGCCGAACCTGGCGTCCAGTGCCGCCTGCACGTCCTTGACCTTTTCCGGCGCCAGCGTCTTGGTCGAGATCTGATAGCCGCTGCCGCCGATGCTCTGAGTTGGTGATCTTCTGGACCTCGGCGTTGCCGTAGCCGAGCTTGCTCATCACGCTGGCCACTTCGCTCTCGGAAGCCGGCTTGACGAGCGCCGTCTGAATGCGCGTGCCGGACTTGAAGTCGATTCCGAAGTTGACGCCCTTGCCGCCGATCGCCAGGGCTCCCACCAGCAGGATCGTGCCCGACAGGGAGAAGAACCACTTCGACGCGCCCATGAAGTCGAACGTCCAGCCGCGCCCGCGCCGCTCGGCGCCCAGCGCCGCCGGGTGCGTCACCATGCGCGAGCGGCCCATCGCGCCAAGCGCCGCCTGCGTTGCCAGGACCGCAGTGAACAGCGTGAGAAGGGTGCCGATGCCGAGTGTGAACGCGAAGCCCTTGACTTCCGCGGTCGCCAGCGCGAACAGGATGAACGCGGTCATGAACGTCACCACGTTGGCGTCCACGATCGCCGCGAAGCCGCGCTTGTAGCCGGTGGCGATGCCGGAGATGACCGATCTGCCGCCGCGGATCTCCTCCTTGACGCGCTCGAAGATCACGATGTTGGCGTCGGCGGCGATGCCGATCGTCAGGATCAGGCCGGCGATGCCCGGCAGCGTCAGCGTGATCGGGATCAGCTTGATCAGCGCGAAGAAGTAGAGGCCGTAGATGACCAGGCCGCCGACCGCGATCGCCCCGAGCACGCGATAGAAGAGCAGCAGGAACAGGCACACCACGAGGAAGCCGGCGATGCCCGCCACGAGGCCCTGGTTGAGCGCCTGTTTGCCGAGCGTGGCCGAGACCTGTGAGCGGGAGATCAGCACCAGCTTCAGCGGCAGCGCACCCGACTGCAGCTCGTTGGCGAGGTTCTGTGCCGAGGTGATCGTGAAACCGCCGGAGATCTGCGATCCGTTGGTGGTGTCGATGCCTTCGGGGTACTTCGTGAAGTCGATCGACGGGACCGTGATCAGCTGGCCGTCGAGCACGACCGCGAAGTGCTGGAAGGCCTGTTCCTTGGTGACCCCCGGGAACTGCGCTTCCTGCCCGCGGTGCGCGATTTCCTTGGTGATTTTTTCGAAGACGCTCTTGCCGTGCGAGGTGAAGCCGAACGTGACGTCCGGCTGCCCGCTGCCGCCCGCGCCTTCTTCAAAGCTCTGCGTCGGGCTGGTGATGTCTTCGCCTTTGAGCACCGCGTCGTCGCTGAGCACGTACCAGCTGTTGGGGTTTTCGTTGGCGATCTTCCCCTTGGCGCTTTCCAGCGGGCGCGCCTGCACGAGCACCGTCCCCGGATTGACGCGCACCGCCTTTGGCTTGGAGCCGCGCGGCGGCTTGTAGCCGTCGGAGTAAAGGTTCTGTTCGGTTTCCTCCGGCGGGCAGTTGCCGCCGGAGATGTTCTTGCACAGCATCCGTTCGTTGGCGGTGTCGAGCAGGTACCAGCTGCCGTAGATGCAGCCTTTGACCTGCTGCGGCGTGCATCCCGATTCCCAGGTGGTGTCGGAGCCGCGCAGGACCGCCTTGCGTTTGGCCGCGCGCTGGACCGCCTGATACTGGGGCAGGCCGGCCGTCACGCCGCCGGCGCCGGCGGGCGTGGAATCGCCTGTGACGGTGCCTTCGGTGGGCGCCGGTTGGCCGTTGGCGCCGATCACGTTCTTCTCCCAGTCGTAGAACAGGAGCTGCGCGGTCTTGCCGACCTCTTCCTGGGCGCGCGTGGCGTTGCTGACTTCCGGCAGGGCCACGTCGATTTCTTCGGCGCCAGAGCGCTGGATTTCAGGCTGCGCCACACCGAGCTGATCCACGCGCTTGCGCATGATCTCGATCGCGCGTTCCAGCGATTCCGGGGTCACCTTCGACTGCGCCGTGGGCTTGGCCTGGTAGATGAGCTCCACGCCGCCCTTCAGGTCCAGACCCAGGCGGGTCTTTTTCGCGGCGATCGTGATCAGCGACCCGGCGATCAGCCCGGCGACTATCAAGAGGATGAAGAGGTTTCGGCGGCGGTCGGTCATCTCAAGCTCAGACTACTTGTCGGGGGTCAGTACCAGCAACAGGCCACCGTCGTCGTCGTATGCGGGGAACATGTCGGCTTTGGCGCCGGCAGCGTGGTCGCGTTCTCCGCTGACCCGCACCGGGACCTCGAGCGCACGCACTCCCCACTCCAGAACCGTGGCCACGGGATCATCGCCGTTGGCGAACTTCAACCCCAGGACCTCCTCGACGCGCTGGCCGATCACAGCCTCCTCCTCCAGGCCCGTGAATGCAAACGAGTTCTTGCCGCAGCCGACCACGCGGCCCTCGCCGTCGCACACGAAGAACGCCGCGTCGGGTGCCGGATAGTAATCGTCGAGGAGTTCGAACAGGAACGCGAAGCCGCACTTGGTGCAGCCCTTGCGCTGACGCGTGAAGCCGATGTTGCGATCGAGCTCGCTGGTGCGGTGACCGCAGTTTGGGCAGATGAAGGGATGGGCCATGGTGTTTCCACACAGACTACGCAAGCGCGCGGGATGAGTGCCCCGCCCAGGTTAGGACGCCGCCGTGGTTTGCGTCGCACATCAGAACAGAGACGAGTCGGCCGCGGCCAGTGGCTCCAGGCCAAGGTGCGCGAAGGCCGCCGGCGTTGCCTCGCGGCCGCGCGGGGTGCGCTTGATCAGCCCCTCCTGCAGCAGATAGGGCTCGTACACGTCCTCGATCGTGTCCTGCTCCTCCCCCACCGCAACCGCCAGCGTGGACAGTCCCACCGGCCCGCCGGCGAACTTCGAGCAGATCGTGTCGAGGATGCGCCGGTCCAACCGGTCCAGACCGCGCTCGTCCACCTCGAGCATGTCCAGTGCCGCCTGTGCCGCCTGTGCCGTCACCACGCCCTCCATGCGCACCTCGGCGAAGTCGCGTACACGCTTCAGCAGCCGGTTGGCCACGCGCGGGGTTCCGCGACTGCGGGCGGCGATCGCGACCGCACCTTCGGGCTCCAGCTCGATCTCCAGGATGCCGGCCGAGCGGCGCACGATGATCGCCAGCTCCTGCACGTCATACGGTTCCAGGCGCGCCTGGATGCCGAAGCGGTCGCGCAGCGGGGTCGTCAACAGCCCCGTGCGGGTGGTGGCGCCCACCAGCGTGAACGGCGGAAGCTCGAGCGTCACCACGCGCGCCCCGGCGCCCTGCCCCACGGTGATCGGCAGGCGGTGATCCTCCATCGCCGGGTAGAAGGTCTCCTCGAGCGTTCGCGGCAGGCGATGGATCTCATCGACGAAGAACACGCTGCGCGGCTCCAGCGCAGTCAGAAACGCCGCGATGTCTCCCTTGCGCTCGAGCGCGGGTCCGGCGGTCTGCACGAACGGCACTTCCAGCTCCGCCGCCACGATCTGCGCCAGCGAGGTCTTGCCAAGCCCCGGTGGGCCCGCCAGCAGCAGGTGATCGAGCGCGTCCCCACGCGCGCTGCACGCCTCGATCGCGACCGCCAGCTGCTGGCGCAGCGTCTCCTGACCGACGAACTCCTGCAGCCGTCGCGGGCGCAGCGAGCGGTCGAGCTCGTCCTCGGGGACGAGGTATGGCGTCTGGATGCGGGCTGCGATCTCGCTCATGCGCTCACGATGCCATGCGCGCCGCGCGCAACGCGTTACCAATCAGCTCCTCGGCGCTGTCGCCGTCCGCCTCGCGCAGCAGCTCCTCCGCTTCGCTCAGCCCATAGCCGAGCTCCAGCAGCCCTTCGCGCGCCAGCACGCGCGGACTGCGCGGCTCGCCGCGACGAGCCACGATCGGCACGCGCCCCGATGCCTCCGGGCCGCTGTCGGCACCGACCTTCTCGCGCAGCTCCACGATGATCCGTTCGGCCGTGCGCTTGCCGATGCCGGGCACAGCCTGAAAGCGGGCCGCATCCCCGGCGGCGAGCGCCCCGATCAGCTCTGTGGGCGTGCCGGCGGAGAGCACCGCCAACGCCACCTTCGGGCCGACCGCCTGGACCGACAGCAGCATCAGGAACAGGTCGCGCTCCTGCTCTGAGTGAAAGCCGACCAGCGACAGCGCGTCGTCGCGCACGATCAGGTGGGTGTGCAGCGTGACCTCCTGCCCGACCGCCGGCACGTGGCGCAGCGTCTCCGCCGAAACGGCCGCGCGGTAGCCCACCGCTCCGCACAGGATCACCACGTGATCGCCGCGCCTGACCGCCACCTCGCCTCGCAGCAGCTCGATCACGCGCCCACCTCCGCCAGCGCCGAGGCCAGCGGCGCACAGTTTGCGTGGCAGATCGCCACCGCCAGCGCGTCGGCCGCGTGGTCGGGGCGGGGAACCTCAGACAGGCCGAGCAGCGCCATCACCATCCGCGCCACCTGATCCTTGTCCGCGCGTCCGTTGCCGCACACCGCGCCCTTGACCTTCTGCGGCGTATAGCTGGTGCACCGCAGCCCGCGCTGGCCGGCCGCCAGCATCACGACCCCACGCGCCTGGCCCACCGCGAACGCCGTGCGCACGTTCTGCCCGAAATACAGCTCCTCGAGCGCCACCGCATCCGGTTCGTGCTCGTCCAGCAGCGCCTCGATCCCGGCGTGGATGTCGGTCAGGCGTCGCTCGTGCGCAACACCCGCGTGTGTCTGGATCACCCCGCCGTCGAGCGCCACGAGTCTTGAGCCGCTGCGCCGCACCACGCCGTAGCCGGTGTTGGCCAGGCCCGGATCTATGCCGAGGACGATCACGGGGAGTGATTCTGCGCGGGCCACCGGACGCCTGCCCGCCGGGGCTGTCAATGCCCGCGTCGATCGCGGTGTCATACGCTGGGCGGGATGAACGGGGGGCAGATCGATTTCGAGCGCGAGGGACTGCTGGACGGGCTCGACGCCGAGCATCGAGCCGAGCGCCTGGCGCTGCTGGAATACCTGGAGCAGGACGGCGTGCCGCTGTCGGAGCTGCGCCGCGCGACGCTGGCCGGCACGGTCATGTTCCTGCCGGCCGAGCGCGTGATCGGCGGCGCCCGCCGCTTCACCACAGCCGAAATCGCCAAGCTGAGCGGCGAGTCGCCGGAGTTCCTGACGGCGGTGCGCCGCGCCATGGGACTGCCGATCCCCGGCGATGACGAGCCGGTCTATACCGAGGGCGACCTGGAGACGGTGCGCATGACGATGGTCGCCCGCCAGGCGGGCATCTCCGAGGAGGAGATCCTCGACCTGCTGCGCACGCTCGGGCGTGGCCTGGCCCAGGCGGCGGAGACGATGCGCGCGCTGCCGCTGCGTCTGGCGCTCGAGCCTGGAGTCAGCGAGCACACGCTGGCGTTGCGCTACGCCGCCGCCACCTCGCAGCTGGCGCCGCTGCTGGGGCCGCTGGTGACGAACCTGCTCACGCTGCAGCTGCGCCAGATGGCCCAGAGCGAGATCATCAGCGCCGCCGAGCGCACCGGCGGGCAGCTGCCCGGATCGCGCGAGGTGGCGATCTGCTTTGCCGACCTGGTCGGCTTCACGCGGCTCGGCGAGGAGGTGCGCCCCGAGCAGCTAGGCCACCTGGCCGAGCGTCTGGAGACACTCGCGGTGGAGGTCGCGCGCCCGCCGGTCAAGCTGGTCAAGACGATCGGCGATGCCGCCATGCTCGCCTGCGTGGAACCGGAGCCGCTGCTGGCGGCCGCGCTCGCGCTGCTGGCCGCGGCCGACGCCGAGGGCGAGGATTTCCCCCAGTTGCGCGCCGGCATGGCGCTCGGATCAGCGCTCGGCCGCGCGGGCGACTGGTTCGGACGGCCGGTCAACCTCGCCAGCCGCATCACCTCCGTGGCCCGCCCCGGCAGCCTGCTGGCCGAGCGCTACGTGCGCGAGTCCGCCACCGACTCCTTCCGCTGGTCCTTCGCCGGCGAGCGGCGCCTGCGCGGCATCCGCGAACCGGTCGCCCTGTTCAGGGCCCGGCCGCTGTCGGTCTAGCCGCCAAGGCGCGGCGTCCGAGGCCCACAGGTCGTTGAGGGCGACGGCGTCCTTGTAGGTGTCCATGCACTCCCAGAAGCCCGCGTGGCGATAGGCGCGCAGCTGCCCCTGCGCCGCCAGGCGCTCCAGCGGCCCGCGCTCCAGCACGCTGTCGCTGTCCAGGTAGTCGAGCGCGGCCGCTTTGAAGCAGAAGAAGCCGCCGTTGATCCAGTGCTCCGAGCGCGGCTTCTCGCGAAAGCCGCTCACGCGGCCGTCCGGCTCGAGCTCGGTCACGCCGAACTGCAGCCGTGGGCGCACCACCGTCATCGTGGCCAGCGCGCCGTGGCCTGCGTGGAACTCGAGCAGCGCGTCCAGGTCGATGTCGGCCACACCGTCGGCATAGGTCACGCAGAACTCACGCGCGCCGCCCAGCTCACCGGCCAGCCGCTTGATCCTGGCGCCGGTGGGGGTCTGAAGGCCCGTGTCCACGCACTCCACGCTCACGCCGGATGGCCACTGGTGGCCCGCCGCGAAACGCTCGATCAGCTCGCCCCTGTAGCCGGTGGCCAGCAGGAAGCTGCTGAAACCCTGCATCGCGTAGAGCTGGATCACGTGCCACACGATCGGCATCCCGCCGATCTCCACCAGCGGCTTGGGGATCGCCTGCGTGTGCTCCTGCAGGCGGGTTCCACGACCGCCGCACAGGATCACCACCGGCGGACGCTGTGGCGCCCCGAGACTCACCCGCTAACCGGCGACGCGTTCCAGCACATCGGCGGGCACATCGAAGTTGGCGTGCACGGCGCTGACGTCGTCGTAGTCCTCCAGCGCTTCCACCAGCCGCATCAGTTTGCCGGCCTGAGCCTCGTCGATCGGAACGAGGCTGGAGGGCCGGTAGGCCATCTCGGCGCTCTGCATCTCCACGCCCTCGTCCTCCAGCGCCTTGCGCACCTGCGTGAAGTCGGCCGGCTCGGTCACCACCTCGAACACGTCCTCGTCGGCTGTGATGTCCTCTGCGCCCGCCTCCACCGCCACCATCAACTCGTCTTCGGAGTAGCTGGTGGCGTCGATCACGATCGTACCCTTCTTGTCGAACAGGTAGGCCACCGAACCGGGCTCGCCGAGGCTGCCGCCGTTCTTGGAGAACATGTGCCTGACGTCAGCGCCGGTGCGGTTGCGGTTGTCGGTCAGCGCCTCCACCAGCACCGCCACCCCACCGGGGCCGTAGCCCTCGTACAGCACGCTTTCGATCGCATCCGCCTCGGCGCCGCCACCGGTGCCCTTGACGATCGCACGCTCGATGTTGTCCTTCGGCATCGACGCTTCCTTGGCCTTGCGGATGGCCAGCTCCAGCGAGGGGTTGCCGGACGGGTCGCCGCCGCCGTCGCGCGCCGCCACGGTGATGGCGCGCGTGAGCTTGGAGAACTGCGCGCCCCTGCGCGAGTCCACGATCGCCTTCTTGTGCTTGATGCTCGCCCACTTGGAGTGTCCAGACATGCAATGAAGTTTACGAGCCCGGCGGGCGAGCGCTGTGCGCGGCGGCCGCTGAAGCGAGGTTGGCACCGCTAGGATGCCCGGGCGCATGAGCAAAGTTCCCTCACCTGAGATCTTCAAGGCGTATGACATCCGCGGCCTCTACGGCGAGCAGATCGACGGCGATGTCGCCGAGCTGATCGGGCGCGCGTTCGCGCGGGTGCTCTCGCAGCTGGAGGGCAAGCCCGTGAGCGAGCTGCGCGTGGGACTCGGTCGCGACATGCGCCTCAGCGCACCCGAGCTCGCCACCCGTTACCGCGAGGGTCTGCTCAGCCAGGGCGTGCACGTGCTGGACGCAGGCCAGGTGGGCAGCGAGATGCTGTATTTCCTGGTGGGCTCGCGCAAACTGGATGGCGGGTTGATGTGCACCGCCTCGCACAACCCCAAGGCATACACCGGCGCCAAGCTGGTGCGCGAGGGCGCGATCGCGCTGTCGGGCGACTCGGGCATCCAGGACATCCGCCGCCAGATCGAAGCGGAGCTGAGCGACCCGCAGGCAACGCCCGCAAGCGCAGCGGGCACGGTGGAGGAGGTTGACCTGTACGAGGAGTTCCAGCAGGCGGCGCTGCGCTTCATCGACCCCGAGGTCGTGCGCTCGCGCGCCGGGCGCCCGCTGAAGGTGGTGCTGGACGGCGGCAACGGCATGGCCGGGCCGATGGTGGGGCCGCTGCTGGAGCAGCTGGGCCTGGAGCTGATCCCCACCTACTGGAGCCCGGACGGCAACTTCCCCGACCACGAGCCCAACCCGCTGCTGCCGGAGAACCGCGAGTTCATCATCCGCAAGGTCCTCGACACCGGCGCCGACCTGGGTATAGCGTGGGACGGAGACGCCGACCGCTGCTTCTTCATCGACGACACGGGCGAGTTCGTGGACGGTGATTTCCTGACCGCGCTGCTGGCCGAGTCGCTGCTGGGCAAGCACCCCCACGAGGCGATCCTGTACGACGTGCGGGCTTCGCGGGCGGTCCCCGACACCGTCACCGCCGCCGGCGGCACGCCGTACATGAACCGCGTGGGCCACGCGTTCTTCAAGACCAGGATGCGCAAAGAGGGCTCGCTGTTCGGCGGCGAGGTCTCCGGGCACTACTACTTTCGCGACTTCTACTGCGCCGACTCCGGCACAATCCCCGCGCTGCTGGTGCTGGAGCTATTGGCACGCGAGGGCAAGCCGCTGTCGCAGCTGCTGGCGCGCTTTCGCGACCGCTACTTCATCTCCGGAGAGGTCAACTCGGAAGTGTCAGACCCTCAGGCCAAGATGCGCGAGATCGCCGAGCGCTACTCCGACGCCCGTCAGGGCGAACTGGACGGGATCTCGATCGACTACGACGACTGGCACTTCAACGTGCGCTCCTCCAACACCGAGCCGCTGCTGCGCCTGTGCCTGGAGTCGCTCGTCTCCGCCGAGGACATGGAGCGTCGGCGCGATGAGGTGCTCGCGTTGATCCGCTCGTCGTGAGCAGCCCCGAGACCGAGCTCCAGGACGCCGAGCGCGAGGCGCTCGAGCAGGCGGCAGAGGCTGGGATCCACCGCCTGGCGATCCCCACGCCGTTCATGGTCGGGCGCGTGAACGCGTACCTGATCGAGGACGACCCGCTGACGCTGGTGGATTCCGGCCCGAACTCCGGCAAGGCGCTGGATGAGCTGGAGCAGGCGCTGGCCGCTCGCGGACACGCGATCGAGGACATCGAGCTGCTGATCATCACCCACCAGCACATCGACCACTTCGGCCTGGCCTCGATCCTGGCGCGCCGCTCCGGCGCAGAGGTGGCGGCGCTGGACCGTGTGGCGCCGTTCCTGGCGCGCTTTGGGCAGCAGAGCGAGGAGGAAGACAGCTTCGCGCAGGGTGTGATGCTGCGTCACGGCATCACCGCCGACATCGTGGCTGCGCTGCGCACGGTATCCGCCAGCTTTCGCGGCTGGGGCTCGGCTGTGGAGGTGACCCGCCCCCTGGCAGCCGACTCGCAGCTGCAGTTGCGCGACCGCACGCTGCGCGTGCTGCACCGTCCGGGGCACAGCCCGTCGGACACCGTGTTCCTGGACGAGTCGCGCCAGATCCTGCTGGCGGCCGATCACCTGATCGCGCACATCTCCTCAAATCCGCTGCTGGCCCGCCCGCTGGACGCCGAGGGCGAGTACACCGGCCCGCGCCCGCAGGCGCTGATCACATACATCGAGTCGCTGAAGCAGACCCGCGAGATGGAGCTCTCGCTGGTGCTCCCCGGCCACGGCCGCCCGATCCGCGACCACGCCGCGCTGATCGACGAGCGGCTGCGGCTGCACGAGCGCCGCGCGCAGAAGATCCTCAAGCTGATCGCCGAGCAGCCGCGCACCGCCCACGAGATCGCCCAGGCGCTGTGGGGCAACGTGGCTGTCACACAGGCCTACCTCACGCTGTCGGAGGTGCTTGGGCACGTCGACCTGCTGCTGCGCGACGGGTTGGTGGTTGAAGAGGAGAGCGACGGCGTGGTCCGCTTTCGCGCCACACACGAGTGATGAAGGCAGTCCGTTTCAACCAGTTCGGGGGCCCGGAGGTCCTCGAGATCGTGGATCTCCCCGATCCACATCCCGGTCCGGGCCAGGTCCGGATTGCGGTGCGCGCGGCCGGCGTCAACCCGAGCGACTGGAAGAAGCGCAAGGGCCTGATGGATGAGGAGCTCCCGCAGACCATGGGCTACGAGGCGGCGGGCGTCGTCGACGAGCTCGGCGAGGGCGTCGGTGATCGCTACTCATCAACGGCGCCTCCGGAAGCGTCGGCAGCGCCGCGGTTCAGCTCGCCGTGGTGCGCGGTGCGCACGTGATCGGCACCGCCAGCCCGGCAAACCACGAGTACCTTCGCTCGCTGGGGGCCGAGCCCGTCACCTACGGCGAGGGCCTCATCGAGCGGGTTCGCGCGCTCGCCCCCGACGGCGTCGACGTGGCGCTCGACGTCGCGGGCAGCGGCGTCCTGACCGAGCCCATCGCACTCGCCGGCGGCCCCGAGCACGTCGTGACGATCGCCGACTTCGCCGGAGCGCAGGAGCACGGGGTGAGGTTCAGCAGCGGGGACGCTGGCCGCGCGGTCCGCGCGCTCAGCGAGATCGGCGAGTTGATCGAGGCTGGACGCTTCTCGCTCCCGGTCGCGCAGACCTTCCCTCTCGGACGGGTCGCCGAGGCACACCGGGTGAGCGAAGTCGGCCACGCGCGCGGAAAGCTCGTGCTGCTGGTCGACTGAGCGCTCCACGGAGACCGCATGCCGCCGACGCTCTTCACCCACAATGCGCTCTCAACGCGGAGGCCATGGCACGAGCGGGCGGCCTAGCGTTGCTCCCCAATCCTCTTGGCAACGCTGTCCAGGAACAGCCGATGCAATCGCTCGTCGTCTCCCAGCTCAGCGTGAAATGCCACGGCGAAGATGTCTCCCTGGCGTGCCGCCACCGCGTGCCCATCGACCGCGCCGAGTATCTCTACCTCGGGGCCATGCTCAGCGATCCACGGCGCGCGAATGAAGATGCCATGCATCGGCCCACCCTCAATGCCCTTCACGTCAACATCTGCCTCGAAGCTCCGGATCTGGCGCCCAACGCGTTGCGCTCAGCGCGCATGTCCATCAAGCCCAGGTGATCGCGGTCGAGCATGATCAACCCCGCACACGAGCCCAGCACCGGTGTTCCCAAAACGACGAGTTCGCGCAGCGGTTCGGCCAGCCCCTCGCGCGCCACGCCCAGCGTCATGGTGGTCGACTCCCCACCCGGGATCACCAGCCCATCCAGTCCGGCCAGGTCGCTCGGTACGCGCACCTGGCGGGTGGCGGCGCCCAGCCGGTGCAGCATCCGCTCGTGCGCCTCGAAGCCGCCCTGCAGCGCCAGCACGCCGATCAACGGCGCGGAACTACCAGCCACGTTGGGCGAGTAGTTGCTCCGAATCGAGCTTCGAGCTCTCGAGGCTGACCATCGCCGGGCCAAGCCCGCGTGAGGCCTCAGCCACGCGCTCGGCGTCCTGCCAGTGGGTGGTGGCCTCCACGACCGCGCGGGCACGCGCCGGCGGGTCCTCGGACTTGAAGATGCCGGAACCCACGAACACGCCTTCCGCGCCAAGTGCCATCATCAGCGCGGCGTCGGCAGGTGTGGCGATGCCGCCGGCGCAGAACAGCACCACCGGCAGGCGCCCGTTGGCGGCCACTTCGCGCACCAGGTCATAGGGCGCGCGCAGCTCCTTGGCCGCCGCCGCCGTCTCATCGGAGCCGAGCGTGGCCAGCCGGCGGATTTCGCCGGTGATCTGGCGCATGTGGCGCACCGCCTCCACGATGTCGCCCGTGCCCGCCTCGCCCTTGGAGCGGATCATGGCCGCGCCCTCGCCGATCCGCCGCAGCGCCTCGCCGAGATTGGTGGCGCCGCACACGAACGGCACCTTGAAGTCCCACTTGTCGATGTGGTTGGCCTCATCCGCCGGCGTGAGCACCTCCGACTCGTCCACGTAGTCGACCTCCAGCGCCTCCAACACGCGCGCCTCCATGAAGTGGCCGATCCTCGCCTTGGCCATCACCGGGATCGAAACCGCCTCCTGGATGCCGGCGATCATCTCCGGGTCAGACATCCGCGCCACGCCGCCGTCGCGGCGAATGTCGGCCGGCACGCGCTCCAACGCCATCACCGCGGCCGCTCCCGCGTCCTCGGCGACCTTGGCCTGCTCGGGGGTGACCACGTCCATGATCACGCCGCCCTTCAGCATCTCGGCCAGGCCCGCCTTGACTGTGAACGTCGACTCGTCGCGCATGGAGGTCAGTCTATCTTGAGCGCCGAAGGCTGCTGCGGCCGCCGCATGGCCGCCGCCCGCTCGCGCAGCAGCAGGTACAGCGGAATCGCAAAGCAGAGGCCCACGAGCAGCGTGGCCGGAATCGTGACCCACCAGCGGCGCACGCCGCTGCGCGGACCGTCCCAAGCGCACCAGCCGATGAACGCCACGCAGCAGATGACCAGGTCGGCGACCAGCTGCGCCGACGGAAGCGTCTGAAACCAGTTGCCGAGGTATCTCCCCAAGTCGATGCCGTGCTCGGCGAAGAACACCACCACCATCGTGTTCGGCACCAAGAACCCGACAACGGTGAGCAGCGCCAGCAATCTGATGCGTGTGGACATACCCAGACGCTAGATCAAAGCCACCGGTGCTTCACAGCGGCAGCCCGAGTGCCACCATGTGGACCATGAGCCAATCCCGCCACATACGACATGCAGCCGTTGCCTCGGCACTGCTGGCATGCGCCTTCCTGCTGCCATCCGCACGCGCCATCGCCCCCACAGACCATCAGGTACGAGCGAGCACCCACCGCACGCGCACGGTCCACCGCTCCGCGAAGCCCCTCTACCCCTCGCCCGCGCCGGCCACCGCCGCATTCGGGCTCGACCTGCTCAACCGTTTCAGCCCAGGCAATGTCGTGCTGTCCCCAGACAGTGTGGCGACGGCGCTCGCCATGGTCGGCAGCGGCGCGACCGGACCGACCGCACGGCAGATCGTATCCGCGCTCCACCTGCGCACGCCCGCACAGCTTGGCAGCCTCGGTGCCCTGCAACGGGAGATCTCGCTCGAGCAGAACGCAGCCGCTCACGGCAGCTCGCAGCAGGCCACGGTCGAGATCGCAAACGACATCTTCCTCCAGCACGGACTGGCCACCAAAGCACCATTCCTGACGGGCCTGGAAAGGAACTTTGGCGCCGTGCCCCAAACGGTCGACTTCGCCAACGGCTCGGAAGCGGTGCAGACGATCAACGCGTGGGTCAGTGAGCACACCCAGGGGATCATTCCCGCCGCCGTCGACTCGCTCCCCGCCTCGACCGAGCTTGCGCTCGCCAACGCCATCTACCTGAAAGCGAGCTGGCTGGCGCCATTCAAGACGAACGCCACCGCCCCTGCGCCGTTCCATGCCGCGGAAGGCGCCGCGTCGGTGCCGTTCATGAACGAGACCGAAGAACTCCCCTACGCGCACGGCCGCGGCTACTACGCGATCGACATCCCCTACGCGGCTTCCACGCTGTCGATGATGGTCGTGCTGCCGAGCCACCGCGGCGTCGCCCGTTTGCAGCACGAACTGAGCCCCGCCATGCTCGCGCAGATCGTCCACGGCCTGTCCAAACGGCCTGTGGCTCTGAGCCTGCCTCGCTTTCACATCGCCTTCAAGCAGAGCCTCGTGGCGACGCTTCAGCAGCTCGGCATGACTGACGCCTTCAACCCAGCCAAAGCGAACTTCTCAGGCATCTCGGCGGAAAAACTGGTGCTCAACGAAGTGGCGCACGCCGCCGATCTGAAAGTCGATGAGGAAGGCACCATCGCGGCGGCTTCCACCGTCGTCGGCGCCGAAGCAACCTCAGCGCGGGCCTTCAGGCGCACGCCGGTCCGCTTCAACGCCGACCGCCCATTTCTCTTCTTCCTACGCGACGACCGCAGCGGCGCCGTGCTGTTCGCCGGACGCCTGAGCAACGCAGCTCAAGCGCAAAACTAAGAACCGGCTCTTCCCCCGCCAAGCGAAGTCTCGATCTCAGGCTCTCGCACACAGCGAAGCTGTCGCGAGAGCATGAGCTCGAAGACGCAGCGCTACTTGAGACGAAAGGCCTTGATGCGATCGTCGTACTGCGCGGTGTCGCGCGAGTACACGCCGTAGGACAGCGCCTGGATGATGCTCAAAAGAGCGGTGTGCGAGCGCACGTAGGCGGGGCTGTTGGAAGAGTAGTAGAGCTTGATCTGCGCTAGCTTGGCGACCTCTGAGAGTGTGGCGTCGGTGATTGCCGCGGTGCGCGCCTGGCGGTGGCGGGCGAGCTTCATCGCGCGCACCACCAGCGGGTGCGGCCGGCCGGCCGACAGTCCGATCACGAGCGTGCCCGGATCGATGCGCCCGAGGCGGCTGAGCGCCTCCTGCGATGGGCTGGCCACAACGTCGACACGCAGGTCCAACAGCATCAGCAGGTGGCGCAGGTAGCTGGCGAAGAACGCCATCTGATCGGTTCCCGCCACCAGCACCTTGTCGGCGCTCACGATCGCCTCGATCAGCGCGTCCACCGAACTGCGCGAGACCTTGCGCGCGGTGTCCTCCACATTCAGGTGATCGGCCGCCAGAGCCGCCTCGAACTCGTTCTGGTCGAGCGAGAACAGCGGCGCGGAGGAAGACGACGGTCCCTCCTGAGCTGCCTTGGCGTTGACGCGGCGGTATTCCTCGCGCGCGGCCGCCTGTAGCTCGGGGAAGCCCTCGAAGCCGAGTGCCTGGGAGAAGCGCACCACGGTCGAGCTCGAAGTGTTGGCGCGCCTGGCCAGCTCCTCGGCAGTCTGGAAGGCGGCCTCGTCGAGGTGGTCGACGATGTATTGCGCCACGTCCTTCTGTGAGCGCGAGCACTCGTCGAAGCGCGCCTGGATGTACTTGGAAAGGCTCTGGTGGTCGCTCGTGCCGTTGGCCGGAGGGCGCTCGGCAGTGGCTGTCTTGGTGGCTGCTCTCTTCATCGGCGGTTCTGTTCGACGTGCGCGCCTTGCACTCCTGCCAAGAAATCGAGCTTCGTCAAAATGATCTGCGCAGACACCGCGCACGTACATGAGCTCAACCCCTATGGGTAACGTCATGATCCAGCTTACGCCTCTTCCCCTCTCACCCCTACAGTCTCAGTCACGATGAGGATTGCGATCATCGGCGCCGGCGTCTCCGGCCTGGTCGCCGCCCACCTCCTGCACAGCCAGCACGAGGTCGTGCTGTATGAGGCGGGCTCCTACGCGGGGGGACACACCAACACGATCCGGGTGGATACCGAGCACGAGACTCACCACGTGGACACCGGGTTCATCGTGATGAACGACCGCAACTATCCCCTCTTCACACGACTGCTGAGCAACCTGGGGGTCGCCACGCAGCCCACGCGCATGAGCTTCTCGGTCAAGGGCGAGGAGGAGGACTTCGAGTACAGCGGCACCCCGCGCGGGTTGTTCTGTCAGCCGAGCAACCTGCTGAGCGTGCGCTTCCAGCGCATGATCCTCGACCTGCTGCGATTCAACCGCCTGCTGCGCGGCCTGCTCGCCGACACCACCCCGGAGGAGGAGTCGCTCGGCGAGTTCATCTCCCGCCACCGCTTCTCACGCAACTTCGTGGAGCGGCTGATCGTGCCACAGGTATCCGCCGTGTGGTCCAGCGACCCGCGCCAGATGCACACGTTCCCGGTCCGCTTCCTGGCGGAGTTCTTCTCGAACCACGGAATGCTCGGCTTCCGCGACCGCCCACAGTGGTCGACGGTGACCGGCGGCTCGGCGCGCTACGTGGAGGCGTTGAGCGCGCCGTTTGCGCAGCGCATACGGCTCAACACGCCGGTGCAAAGCATCACCCGCCACGACCGGCACGTCGAGGTGAAGGCTCGCGGTTGCGAGCCAGAGTGCTATGAGCAGGTTGTGATCGCCACGCACTCCGACCAGGCGCTGTCGATGCTGGGCGATGCCAGCGAGCGCGAGCGGACGCTGCTCGGCGCGATCCCCTACCAGCGCAACGAAGCGGTGCTGCACACCGATGCCTCGCTGCTGCCGCGCCGGGCGGCCGCGCGCGCGGCGTGGAACTTTCACCTGCTGCGCGAGCCCAAGGCGCTGAGCACCGTCACCTATTACATGAATCACCTGCAGAAACTGCGCGCCGACCGCCACTTCTGCGTTACGCTCAACCACGCCGAGGCGATCGACCCGAGCAAGATCATCCGCACGATCGACTACTCCCACCCCGTTTACACACCCGCGGGCGTGGCCGCGCAGGGCGAGCACGCGGCGATCAGCGGACTTCACACCCGCACCCACTACTGCGGCGCCTACTGGGGTTGGGGCTTTCACGAGGACGGGGTACGCAGCGCCCTGCGCGCCTGCGAGCCGTTCGGGGTGAAACTGTGAACAGCTGCCTGTACGAGGGCGCGGTGCGCCATCGCCGCCACGGCCAACCCCATGCCCAGTTCCGTCATCGGCTGTTCATGGTCTACCTCGACCTGGATGAGCTGCCTCAGCTCTTCGACGGGCGCTGGCTGTGGTCGGCGCGGCGCCCTGCCGTGGCGTGGTTTCGCCGCGCCGATCACCTCGGCGACCCCGCCACGCCACTCGCCGACGCCGTGCGAGCACTGGTGCTGGAGCGCACCGGCGTTCACGCGGACGGCCCGATCCGGCTGCTCACCCACCTGCGCTATTTCGGTCACTGCTTCAACCCGGTCAGCTTCTACTACTGCTTCGAGCGCACCGGGCAGCGCGTGACGGCGGTGGTGGCGCACGTCACCAACACACCGTGGGGTGAGAGCCACTCCTACGTGCTGGCCGTCAACGCCACCGGCGAGCACGGCAGCGCGTCACTGATCAACGGACGCGTCGAGAAGGAACTGCACGTGTCACCGTTGATGGGCATGGACCACACATACGACTGGCGACTGACCCAACCGGCGCAGCGCCTGTCGGTGCACATCCAGTCGCTGGACGAGGACGGCCACAGCGTGTTCGACGCCACGCTCGCGCTGCGTCGCCGGGAGCTGACCGCCGCTGCGATGAGCTCCGCGCTGGCGCGCCATCCGCTGTTGACCGTACGGATCGTGGCCAGCATCTACGGCCACGCGCTGAGGCTGAGGCTGCGCGGTGCGCGCTACCACCCGCACCCCGACGCGGGAGCGGCCGCGGTATGAGCGGCGAGCGCCTGGCACGCTGGCTGGTTCTGCGCCTGCTCAGGCGCATCCGCGGCGGCCAGCTGGAAGTGGTGGAGCAGGAGCAGCGCATGGTGTTCGGCCGGGAGCTTGGGCGCCAGCCGCCGCGAGCGGTGCTGCACGTGCGCTCGCAGCGCTTCTATCGCGAGCTGCTGCGCGGCAGCGTGGGGCTGGCGGAGTCCTACATGGCAGGCCTGTGGGAGTGCAACGATCTGGTCTCCCTCACGCGCGTGGCGGCGCTCAACGTGGGCGCGCTGGACACGCTGCGCCGCGTGCTCTCCCCCGTGCTGATCCCCGTGCAGCGCTGGCTGCGCTGGCTGGTGCGTAACACGCCGCGGCGCTCGCGTAAGCAGATCGCCGCGCACTACGACCTCGGCAACGAGCTGTTCGAGCGGTTCCTGGACACCACCATGATGTACTCGTGCGCGGTCTTCCCAGAGCCCCGCTCGACGCTTGAAGAGGCATCGCTGGCAAAGCTCGAGCTGGTCTGCGCCAAGCTCGCTCTGAAGCCCTCCGACCACGTGCTGGAGATCGGCAGCGGCTGGGGCGGCTTCGCGATCTACGCAGCCGAGAACTATGGCTGCCGCGTGACCACCACCACGATCTCCCGCGAACAGCACGCCTATGCCTGTGAGCGCGTGCGCGAGGCGGGCCTTGAGGATCGCGTGACGGTGCTGCTGCAGGACTACCGCGAGCTGAGCGGCAGCTACGACAAGCTGGTGTCGATCGAGATGATCGAGGCGGTCGGCTGGCAGTACTTCCCCACGTTCTTCCGTCGCTGCTCGCAACTGCTCACAGACGACGGCGCGATGCTGCTGCAGGCGATCGTGATCGAGGACGGCGCCTATGAGGTCGAGAAGGCGGGCAGGAGCTTCATCAACACCTACATCTTCCCCGGCGGCTGCCTGCCGTCGATGCGGATCATCGCGCGCACGCTGGCCCGCGCCACGGACATGCGCCAGGTTCACCTCCAGGACATCACCGCCCACTACGCCACAACGCTCGAGCATTGGCGCGAGCGCTTCCTGGCCAGCGCCGAGCACGTGGCGGGGCTCGGCTACGACGAGCGCTTCCGCAGACTGTGGGAGCTGTATCTGAGCTACTGCGAGGGCGGCTTTCGCGAGCGGCGCATCCAGGCCGTGCAGCTGCTGCTGGCCAAGCCGGAGAACCGCGGCGCGCAGCGGCCGCCGCTGTCCGATCCGTTGCAGGCCGAGCTGGTCGCCTGAGTGGCTGCCCGTCGCGGGCGGCGGTAGTGTGCGGGCGATGCGGCGCAACCTGTTCGAAGACCTCCACGAAGACTTCAGGGCGAGCTTTCGCACGTTCCTGGAGCGCGAGGTGATCGGCGAGGAGCACCGCTACGGCGAATGGGAGCGCACGGGGATCGTTCCGCGCGAGGTGTTCGCGCTGGCCGGCAGGGGCGGTTTCCTGGGCATGGCCATACCGGAAGCCGACGGTGGCGCCGGCGCCGAGGACTTCCGCCTGAACCTGGTGATCGGCGAGGAGTGCCAGCGCGCGGGCGTGGGCAGCTTCGGCCTGGGGATCACGCTGCACAACGACATCTGCCTGCCGTACTTCCTGACCTACTGCAACGAGCAGCAGCGCGGGCGCTGGCTGGCCGGGATCGCCTCCGGCGAGCTGATCACCGCGATCGCCATGACAGAGCCAGGGATCGGTTCGGACCTCGCCGCCATGTCCACCACCGCGCTGTTGGATGGCGATCACTACGTGGTCAACGGCGCCAAGACGTTCATCACCAACGGCATCAACGCCGACCTGGTGATCGTGGCCGTCAAGACCGATCCGAGCCAGCGCCACCGCGGCATCAGCCTGCTGGTGATCGAGCGCGGCATGGACGGCTTCGAGCGCGGGCGCAACCTGGAGAAGATCGGCCAGCACGCCCAGGACACCGCCGAGCTGTCGTTCGCCGACGTGCGCGTGCCCGTCAGCAACCTGCTCGGCCAGGAGGGCGAGGGGTTCCGCTACCTGGTGTCCAACCTGCCCCAGGAGCGCCTGTCGATCGCCGCCTCGGCCGTGGCGGCCGCGGAGGCAGCGCTCGGCTGGACCCTGGCGTACGTGCTCGAGCGCAAGGCGTTCGGACAGACGATCGGCTCGTTTCAGAACTCCCGCTTCACGCTGGCTGAGATTCGCAGCGAAGTGGAGATCGCGCGCGTGTTCGTGGACCGCTGCGCACAGGCGCTCAACGACGGTGAGCTCAGCGCCGAGGACGCCGCCATGGCCAAGTGGTGGTGCACCGACCTGCAGGGACGCGTGCTCGACCGCTGCGTGCAGCTGTTCGGCGGCTACGGCTACATGCTCGAGTACCCGATCGCCCGCGCGTTCGTGGATGCGCGCGTGACCAGGATCTACGGCGGCGCCAACGAGATCATGAAGGAGATCGTCGGGCGCTCCATGGGGCTGTAGGACAGCTCAGCTCGGCTCGAGTATGACCACCGGAAACTCGTGCGTGGCCACGGCGCGATAGCGCTCGAACCCCACGTAGAGGGCGTCCAGTCGCGGCCACAGCCCATCCGCCTCGGCCTTCGTTGCTTCCCGTGCCCGCAGGCGCCGCCAGTGCCCCCCGACGAACGCTTCGCAATCTTCGTGGGCCTGCAGGTTCAACCACCACGCAGGCGGGCGCGCGGAGGCGGCGTTCGCGGCCACCACCACATATCCATCGCCGTGATCCAGGTACATCAACGGAGACTCGCGCGCCTGCCCGCTCTTACGTCCCACCGTCTTCAGCACCAGCAACGGCGAGCCGAACAGCGTCCTGGCGACCCGTCCCCGAGAGCGGCTGAGAATCCACGCGTGAGCGCGAGTCGGCAGCGCCGAACCGGGTCGATGAGCGAGCTTGGGACTGATGCGCGCATAGATCTCTGCCGCTTTCACTTCGGCGATTATCCCGCAAGCGTGGATAGCCCATAATGCAGACGTGCCCGCCAACGAGTGGAACACCGCTGAGCGCGTGCTGCATTATCTAGAGCGGGCCGACGGGTTCCCTGGCAGCTCGGACCTCTCTCCTGGACACTCACACGAGTGTCTCTCTGCGGTGCTGCGCGAACAGCTTGAGCGCATAGCTCCCAGCCGGATGCGCGCGCACGCGCTCGACCAGTTCTGCCATCGGTGGCGGAAGCAGCTGCGGCTGCGGCAATGGCACGCCATACACCGGCGGCACCAGAACAGCCGCACAAAGCGCCGCGAAGGTCAGGTCGGCCGCGCCGAAGCGCTCGCCGCACAGGTACGGGCGACCGTCGGCCAGCAGCTCTCCCACATGGTCCAGCTCGCGCCAAACCGCCACCTCGTCCGCAATCTCCACCCCATCGCTGATGCCCAGTGCGCGACCGATGAAGCGTGTCATCACCGGCCATCCATATCGGATCATGCGGTCCTCCCAAGCCGGCACGCCCTCATTGTTGAAGCTCAACGCAAGGCTGGGCCGGGAGAACATGTGCACATACATCAACCGTCTTCCCCGCGGCCCCAACTCCTCGTCGAAGCGCCTGCAGAGCGCATCCACCTCGCCGCGTGCAGCGGGCTCCCCCGGAAACAATCTGTGCTCAGCAGGCGTGCGCACGTCGACCCAGTCGAGGATCTCCCGAGACTCGCCGATGACCCTGTCCGGAGTCACCAGCACAGGCACGGTCAGTCCACCACCTGCGCGTCTTGCAGCCAGACGGTGGATGCCCTGCACGTGGCGCTCCTCCCTGTAGGGGATTCCCGCCCGCTCCAGCGCCCAACGCGCCTTCTCGCAGTAGTGACTGATCGGGATCGTGACGAGACGCAGCATCACCTCGGAGTATGAAGCCTCACTCTTGACACCCAGTCGTTCAATTGGAATCCTTGACACATGCGAACGGAAGCCAGCCAGGGGCAGGCGTGGCGGTAGACAGAGCGTGGCTCGACCAGAACCTGGGAGGACCGCCGAAGCCGGGCGGCGTTTCCGCCGCACCGGGCGCCGGCACGGACGCGGGCGCGGCGCTCACTCCCCAGGCGCGGGCGCTGCAGCGCATCGAGTTCGACGGCCAAGCACCGGACGCCCGTGCCCGCAATGCCGCGTGGCCGACGCCGCCGCCCACGCTGAGCCACTACGTAGCGATCGACTGGCCGCAGGGACTTGCGCCAGAGCCGGCCACGCACGCTCCCGACGGCGAATCGCTGCCAGCGGCGGACGTGCTGATCGTGACCTGGACCTTGGAAGAGGGACGCGCGCTCGCGCACGTGCTCAGCCCCGGATGTGAAAGCAGCCCACCCACCAAGAGCAGCCCCGCCAAACCCGGCATTCACTACTGGAAGCCCTACACCAAGAACTACGCCGCCATCTCAGCCAACATGAGCCCGGCGTGCCCCGCCCGCGAGTTCAAGCGCCTCGGCACCTACTGGACCACCCAGATCGGCCAGCAGAAAGTGACCCTGTTCAAGTCCGATTCGCACATGTCCCAGGACGGTCCCGACGAGCTCGCCACCACACCCAACCGGCTCGTGTGGAAACAGATCATCGAAGACTGCAAACCGAAGCTGGTTATCACCACTGGCACCGCCGGCGGCATCGGCGAACAAGAGCTGGTGGGAGATGTGGTGGTCAGCCGCTTCGTCACCTTCGACTCCGGCGGTCACCCACCCAAGCTCGAGCCGTTCGCCTGCGCCAGCACGGCTCCCAGCTCGCTGTTCCACACCGCCAGCGACCTGTTCGCCGCGAACGCGCAGTACCTGCCCAAATCGAACACCCGCGCGCCAGCGATCGTTCACAGCGCGAACGCCAACAGCGGCGTGGTGACCACACGTGGCTTCCAATACGACGACACCGCCAACACCTTTGAACTGAAGGGCAAGGGCGACGCGTGCGAGATGGGAGACGCGGTGCTCGGCTACGTGTGCAACGAATTGGGAGCAGACGCGCCCGACTACGTGATGGTCCGCAACGTTTCCGACCCAGAGATCGACTCCTCAGACCCCGAAGCGTCGAAGCTGGCCAACTACATCTACGAGCACTTCGGGCGCTGGAGCACCGTGTGCAGCGCGATCGTCTGCTGGGCGATCGTGGCCGGCCCTGGGCAGTGAACTCAGCCTTTGGGAGCTGAGAAGAGACTGTTGGCGAACGGCAGCGTGGCTACTCCCACGAGCGCCTGGCCACCGAATCCGGCCGCGAACGCTTCGATATAGCCAGGCACGCCACCGAACGTGCCGCCTTTGTAGATCGTCAGCAGATACGCCGCCGCCGAGACGAGCAGCGTGACACCGAACACCAGGACATCCATCCTCGCGATGCTGCGTCTGATCATTCCTGGGCTCTGTCGCCTACGCGAGATCGCCTCGATGATTCTCTGTCCCACGGCGGCGGGGGCCGAAATCCTCCCGGCCAGCGCCAGCACCCCGAAGCCCGCACCGTATGCACCAACGCCCCCTTGCCATTCAAGCTCGAGTTCACGAGCCGCCTCGAGCAGTTCCGCCTTCAGGCTCGCCCCTTCCGTCGGGCTGCGTTCCAGCGGAGCCTTGGCCTTTTCGTAGATCTTGTCGGGATCGTATTCCGCCTCCTCTGCAGTGGCGCCACGCGTGTGCCACGATGCGCGGGCCAGCTCGTAGGCTTCGATCACTTCGCCCTGTCCGCGCAGAGCGCCGACCACGCTTTCGGCTCCACCCGTGTCCTTCGGCTGGGTAACGACCCCGTCTGTGGTGAGGGCGATCGTGTCCTTGTAGATCTTGGGCGGGGGCCTGCGCTCTGCGGCGGCGGGTGCAACTCGCTTGAACGTGCCCTCCAGCGCCTTGAGCGCATCATCCACTTCACCCCAGATCGCAACGTCTGAGCGCAGACGTTCGACTTCGGGCTTGACCTTTTCGATGTCTTCCGCGCTGCGTGCGCGCGACAGTTCACACCACAGCTTGGGGAACCCCGTCAGACTCCCACGCCTGCATTCACGCCGTGTGGGGATCCGCGGCGTATCGGCGTCCGCGTCGCCAAACCAGCGGGACAGTGAATAAAGGCCCGCGGCGCGCGCCATTCGGCGCTTGTCGTAGTCGTCCCGAGCTTCTGTCATAACCGCCATCAGGACCAGCCGATCGCGATATTGACCCATCAGCCAACGCGTCCCGTAGCCCAGGAACGCGCCGAGCACGAGCACCCCGAACGGCCACAGCCACCATTCCTGCACGTCCACGATGACCTTCAAAGTGGCGTCGTGCTTGCCTTCTTCGCCCACCAGGAAGGTCGTCGAGTAGCTCCCGTGACCGCCAGCGTGTGCGGTCACTTCAGCTGGCTTCAGGCTTCCTCCAGCGGGCACGTGCGCCTTGGATCCCGCGAGCGTCACTTCCACGGTCCGCCCGCTCGAGCCGGAGGCAAGTCGCGTCTGCGAGCTCTGGCTTGCGAGCACGCTCTTGCTCACCCACACCGTGGCGCTCGTCTTACTCCCACAGATCACGCTGGGAAGCCCCAGGCAACTGCTGGTCAGGTGCAGCGTCACTTCTTCCGGCTCGATTGCCGCGGGAGCGGCCACAGGCGCGGCGGATGCGACCGCAACCGTTATTTCTCTACGCCGCGGCTGTCCCTTGACGCCGAGAACCAGCGTGCCACTGAATTCATGAGCGGCGCTGAGATTGAAAGCGACGCGCATCTGAGCGACTTCACCCGCGTTCAACGAACGCGTCGCCGCGTGGGCCACCACAGGTTCACCGACCTTGCCCGGCAGATACCGAATGCTCGCGGTCCTCCTGCGATCGGTCCCGTTGCGCACGAGCAGCGTGAGCGTTGCCGTGTGAGCGTGTTCACTGCCTGAAACCGTGACGGTTCTCGTACCTCGCCCGTCAAGGACTATCAGCCCCGCCGGTGTCGCGCGGGCGACCGCGGGCAGGATCAGGACGACAAGCGCCGCACTCACGGCGCCCACGCGCTTGCTGCCACGGCTCCACCCACCCCCCACTGACACAACGCACAATCTAGGCGATCAAGCCCAACTGCTGCGATGCGGTCACAACGTCTTGGCCAGCTCCACGAAATAGTCCAGCGCACGCGGGTTCGCCAGCGATTCCACGCTCGCCGCCTCACTCGGCGCCACGCCCATCAGAATCCGCTTGACCGGCACCTCCAGCACCTTGCCCGACAGCGTGCGCGGAACCTGCTCGATCTGCAGGATCTCGTTGGGCACGTGCCGCGGCGAGCAGTCCTCGCGGATGCGGCGCTTGATCTGCGCCTTCAGCTCCTCATCCAGCGTCACGCCATCCGCCAGCACCACGAACAGCACCATCCACAACTCGCCGTCGGCGCGCGGCACGTCCACCACCAGCGTGTCCAGCACCGACTGCACCGCCGCCGCCGCGCGGTAAATCTCGCTGGTGCCCATGCGCACGCCCTGGCGGTTGATGGTCGAGTCCGAGCGCCCGTAGATGACCGCGCCGCCGCGCGGGGTGATGCGGATCCAGTCGCCGTGGCGCCACACACCCGGATACATCGCGAAGTAGCTCTCGCGCAGGCGCTCGCCGCTCTCATCGCCCCACAGGAACAGCGGCATCGACGGCATCGGCTCGGTGATCACCAGCTCCCCCACCTCGTCCACCACGCTCGCGCCGTACTCGTCCCAAGCCTCCACCGCACAGCCCAGCATCCGCGCCTGCAGCTCGCCTTCATACACCGGCAGCAGCGGGCAGCCGCCCACGAACGCAGTGCACACATCCGTGCCGCCGCTGGTGGAAAACAGCCAGATGTCCGAGCCCACCTCCTCATACACCCAGCGGAAGCTCTCCGGCGCAAGCGGCGAGCCGGTCGAGCCGATCGCGCGCAACGCGCTCAGGTCGCACTCGCGCGCCGGGTGTATGCCCGCCTTCTCGGTGGACGAAAGCAGCCCCGCGCTGACCCCCATGCACGTGATCCGCGCGCTCTCCGCCAGCCGCCACAGCACGCCCAGGTCCGGGTGTCCGGGGCTGCCGTCATACAGCACGATCGCCGCGTCGCTGAACAGGCAGCCCACCAGGAAGTTCCACATCATCCAGCCGGTGGTGGTGAACCAGAACATGCGATCGCCCGCGCGCAGGTCCAGGTGCAGCCGCGCCTTCTTCAGCTGCTCCATCAGGATCCCGCCCTGGCTCTGAACGATCGCCTTCGGCAGGCCCGTGGTGCCCGACGAGTACAGGACCCACAGCGGGTGCTCGAACGGAACCTGCTCAAAGCGCAGCTCCGCGCCAGGGGTGGGCGGGTCCAAATCGGTCAGCTGATCCCACGTCAGCACGCTGCGCACGCCCGCCGGGCCGCCCTCCAAGGCGGCCCCATCAAAATCATCAGACAGGTATGGCAGCACAACCGCGTGCTCCACCGTTCCCAGCTCCTCAAGGATGCCCCGCACGATCGCGCTGCGGTCGAAGTCCTTGCCGCCGTGGCAGTAGCCGTCCACCGCCAGCAGCACCTTCGGCTCGATCTGCGCGAAGCGGTCGATCACGCTGCGCGCGCCGAACTCCGGCGCCGCGCTCGACCAGATCGCGCCGATGCTGGCCACCGCCAACAGCGCCACCAGCGTCTCTGGGATGTTCGGCATGTACGCCACCACGCGGTCGCCGCGCCGCACTCCCAGCGCACGCAGCCCGCCCGCCACCGCCGCCACCTGCGCTGTCAGCTCCCCCCACGTGATCTGATCGAGCTCGCGCAGCTCCGAGGTGTGCAGCACCGCCACCGAGTCAGGATCCCGCCCACCCTCGCGACCGCTCGAGCCGGCCGCGGTGAGTGGACCCAGCAAAAGGTTCTCCGCGAAGTTCAGCTCCGCCCCCTCGAACCAGTGAGCGCCCGGCATCTCGTGCGAGCTCAACACCCGCTCGTAACGTTTCGACGCGCGCACCCCACAGAACTCCCACAGATCGGCCCAGAAGCTCTCCAGCTCGTCCACCGACCAGCGCCACAGCTCCGAGTAGTCGGCGAACTCGCGGCCGTGGCGCTCGCCCGCCCAGCTCATGAAGCGCGCCAGCTCAGTCTGGCGGCACTGCTCAGGTGAGGGTTGCCAAAGGGGCTTCTGCTGGCCCTCGCTGGTCATCCCAGTATTGTCGCGGTTTGTGAGCCTGTCCGCACTGCGAGCCGCGTTCCCCGTCCTCGAACGCCTCACCTACCTCAACGCCGGCACCGACGGGCCGCTGCCCGCCGTGGCCCTTGCCGCCGCCGAGGCGGAGCTGCGCCGCGAGCTGACCGACGGACGCTCCCAGGCGCACTTCGCGCGCCGCACAGAGCTCACCGACGGGCTGCGCGCCGCCTACTCCAGGGCACTCGGCTGCCAGCCGCGGGACGTGGCGCTCACCACCTGCACCACCGAAGGCATCGCCCACGTGATCGGCGGCCTGGAGCTCGCCCGCGGGCAGGAGATCCTGACCAGCGACGAGGAGCACCCCGGCCTGCTCGGCGCGCTCGCCGCCGCCCGCGACATCCACCGTGTGAGCATCCGCCAAGCGCCGCTGGCCGAGCTCGCCGGCGAGGTGCGGCCCGAGACCGTGCTCGTCGCCTGCTCCCACGTCGGCTGGGTCAGCGGCAGCCTCGCGCCCACCGAGCTGGCCGACCTCGACGTGCCCGTGCTGCTCGACGGCGCCCAGGGCGTCGGCGCAGTCCCGGTCGATGTGCACGCGCTCGGCTGCCACGCCTACGCCGGCGCCGGGCAGAAGTGGCTGTGCGGCCCCGACGGCACCGGCATGCTGTGGGTCAGCCCCGCGTTCCGTGAGCGCCTGTCCGTGCCGCGCCGCGCCTACACCAACCTGGACAACGCCGCCCAGGCCGGGCTGGACGCGCGCGTACACCAGGACGCACGCCGTTTCGATGCGCCGGCTCTGAGTGCTGAGAGTGTGGCGTGCGCGCTGGCAGCCATCGGCGTGCTGGAGGCAGCCGGATGGGCCGCCGTGCACGAGCGCGCGCGGTCGCTGGCCTATGCCCTCGCGCTGCTGCTGGCCGAGCGCGGCCGCGAGCCGGCGCCGCGCGGCCCCAGCACGCTGGTGTCGTTCCCCAGCCCCAACGCCGAGCAGGAGCGGGAGCTGCTGGCCGCACAGGGCGTGATCGTGCGCAACATCCCCGGACACCCCTGGCTGCGCGCGTCGGTGGGAGCGTGGAACGACGAGCGCGACCTCGAGCTGCTGCTGGCCGCGCTGCCCCGATGAGCAGGCGCCATCTCGGCTTCGTGGCCGTGGTCGCCTTCTCCGCCGTGTTGAACACCAACCGGCTGTCCCAGAACGGCTACTCTAACATCTTCTACTCCGCCGGCATCAGGTCGATGCTGCGCTCGCTGCACAACTTCTTCTTCGTGTCCTTCGACCCCGGCGGGCTGGTCACCGTGGACAAGCCGCCGCTGGCGCTGTGGGTGCAGGCGCTCAGCGCCAAGCTGTTCGGCTTCTCCCCCCTCAGCCTGCTGCTGCCCGAGGCCATTGCCGGCGTGCTGGCGGTGGCGCTCACATACGTGATGCTCGCCAGGCGCCTCGGCGCCCCGGCCGCGCTCGCCGGCGCGCTCAGCGTGGCCACCTTCCCCTCGTTCGTGGCCGTCTCGCGCGACACCGGCGTGGACCCCATGCTGATCCTGCTGCTGGTGATCGCCTGCGGCGCCGGCCTGCGCGCCTGCGAAACCGGGCGCTGGCGCACGCTGCTGTGGAGCGCCGTGGCCGTCGGGCTGGCGTTCAACACCAAGACGCTCGCCGCCTACCTGGCCGTCCCCGGCATCGCCGCCGGCTACCTGGTGTGCGCGCCCGGCACCGTCGTGCGGCGCGTCGTACAACTGCTGGTGGCCGGCCTGGCGATGTTCGTGGTGTCGTTCGCGTGGATCGCCGTGGTCGAAGCCACGCCCGCATCCAAGCGCCCGTACGTGGGCAGCTCCACCAACAACACCGAGATCGGGCTCACGTTCCAATACAACGGCGTCGGGCGCGTCAACGGCGAGGCCGGCGGGCCGGGGCAGACGACCGTGCTGCCCGGCGCGTTCGTGCCGGCCAGCCAGCAGCGTCACTCCCCGACACACCCCGCCAGCCACTCCCCCGCCCTGCCGGCAGCGAAAACCCCGAGCGTCAAGTTGCCCGCCAAGAGCTCCTCGCCGGCGCGCGCCAAAAACCCGATCCCGTTCGGCGGGCCACCCGGCCCGCTGCGCCTGTTCGGCATCGGCCTCGGCGACCAGTCCGGCTGGATGCTGCCGTTCGCGCTGTTCGGCCTGATCGGCCTGCTGGCGCTGGCGTTCACAGACCGCGCCGCGCCGGAGCACTGGCGTCGCGACCCCCGCCTGGCGTGCGCACTGGTGCTCGGCGGATGGTTCCTGGTGGAGGCGCTGGTGCTGAGCACCTCCAAGGGCATCGTGCACCCCTACTACGTCTCCGCGCTGGCGCCAGGCACCGGCGCAATGGCGGGCGCGGGCGCGGTCGCGTTCGTGCGCCTGGCGCGCGGCAGCAGACGCCTGCTGGGGCTCGCGCTGACACCGTGCGCGGTGGGAGCCACCGTGATCGCCCAGGACGTGCTGATGCGCCGCGAGCACTACATGGTGTGGTTCATCCCCGTGCTCGTGATCGGAGCGATCGTGGGCATGGGCGCACTGCTCTCGCTGCGAAGACTGGCCGCCCCGGCCGTCGGCCTGACGTTCTGCCTGCTGCTGGTAACGCCCACCGCCTATGCCACCTCCGTGTGGCTTGCGCCCGTCGACGGCACCTTCCCCGTGGCCGGCCCCACGCAGAGAGCCGGCCAAGGCGGCTACGGCATCAACGGGCGCGACCTGGCGGTCTCGCGAGCGATCGCCGCCTACACTCAGGAGCACGCGCCCAAAGCTCGCTGGGCGGTTCTGACGGTCGCCTCCGACACCGCCGCGCCGATGATCCTGATGGGCTTCAACGTCGGCGCCATCGGCGGCTACAGCGGCACCGATCCGGTGCTCGATGGCCCCGGCCTGGCGCGCCTGGTACGCCTGGGAGAGGCGCGCTACGTGCTGCTCGGCGGCGAGTACTCGCTGCGCGGCGGCAACCTGGCCACCAAGGCGGTGCTGCGCGCCTGTGAGCTGATGGCGCCATCGGAATGGAACAGCCCGCTCTCCTATCCGTTCGGCCTCACGCTGTTCGACTGCGCCGGGCGCGAACGCCAGCTGGCCGGCGGCTGAAGCGCCCCACGGCGGAGCTCGCTCAGGCTGCCACCGACAGATCGTGCTTGAACGCGCGGGCGAACAGATCGCGCTCGCGGCTGGCCGCCCAGCGCGGCACCGCCGACTCGCCGTCGGCGAACAGGCGCAGCTCCACGCGGTCGTCGTTGAGCACCATGCTGGTGGCGCGCACCAGCTGATCGCGCGAGCGCTCCAGATCCTCAGCCAGGCGCAGCAGCGCCGCGCAACGGTTCAGGCGGGCGGCGTCCGCGTCGCTGAACAGCGCCGCCAGCGGGCCGGGCGTGGGCATGCCCTTGCGGTGATAGCGCGCCGCCTGGGCCATGATCGCCGTCTCCACCGGCGTGAAGCCCGGCAGTCCGCTGTTGAGGATCAGATAGCGCGAGTGCTTGTGGTGGTCGTCGTAGTCGATCGACATGCCGATGTCGTGCAGCATGCACGCCGCCCACAGCAGTTCGCGCTCGCGCGGGTCGCCAGCGTGCAGCCCCAGCTCGGCCAGCTCGTCGAACATGCCCAGCGCCAGCGCCGCCACATGCTGGGTGTGATCCACGTCCACGCCGTACTGGGCGGCGATGTTCTCGATGCTCGCCCGCCGCACATCGCCCAGCAGCGGCTCCCCGCCCGCCGCCTGTATCGAGCCGGCCAGCTGACGCTCGAAGAACACGCCCTCGCGCAGCCCCGCCTCGGTCGTTTCCAGGCAGTCGAAGCCGCCCGCGTCGAGCACGCCCTGCACCACCACAGCGCCCGCCAGGATCAGATCCGCGCGCGCCGGCTTGATGCCGGGGACGCTCGCCCGCTCCGCCGCCGGCAGCGCCGCCAGCCGCGCCACCAGCTCGTCCAGCAGGCCGCGCTCGATCGTCATGCCCTGCACGCCGTTGGACGGCAGGCCGGCCGCACGCTGAGCCGCCGCCGCCAGGTTTCGCACCGTGCCGCCGATCCCCACCAGACGCCCCGCGTGTTCCTCTCCAGCCCCATCGGCCAACCACGCCGCCTGCGCCAGCTCGCCACTGACGTGCTGGCGCAGATCCTCGATCTGCCTGCGCTTGGCCGGGCCGTTGGGCGGCAGGAAGCGCTCGCTCATCAACACCGTGCCCAAACGCCAGGAGTTGCTCTCGCGGGCCAGCCGCTCGGCGACCTGCACCAGCTGCAGCGAACCGCCGCCGAGATCGAGCACGCAGCCATGCGTCAGCGTGGTGGAGTTGACCGCCGCCAGATAGCCGTAGTGCGCCTCGGCGCCGCGGCTGAGCACGCGGATCGGGAAGCCGAAGCGCTCGCGTGCCCTGGCCAGGAACTCCTCCGCGTTCTCCGCGTCGCGGATCGCGCTGGTGGCGACCGCGTCCACCGCGTCGCTGCCAAGGCCGCTGGCGCGGCAGAAGTGGTCGAACACGTCCAGCGTGGCCAGCGCCCGCTCCATCGGCTCCTCCCCCAGCCGGCCCGTCTCGAACATGCCCTCGCCGATGCGCACCGGCTCGTGGATCTCGTCGATCCGCTTCCACCAGCCCTCGCCCTGCATGAACACCACCAACCGAAAGGAGTTGGATCCGAGATCGATCACCGCCAGCCGCTCGCCTGCGTCCATCAACTCAGCGTATTGGCCGCACCGGCCGGCTCCAATCGTCTAAAGCCGCAGACGTGTGCGGCTCAGCTCGGTGTGGAGGCCCGCGCGCGCTTGGCCGTGTACATCGCCAGGTCGGCCTCCACCAGCGCCTTCTCCGCGCTCTCGCTCTGCTGGGTGATCAGCGCGAAGCCGATGCTGGCGCTGGGGTGCACCACGTCCTCGCCCACGTCGATCGCGCAGCCCTCGATCACGCGGTTCAGCCCTTCGGCAACCACCGCCACGCCCTCCGCGTCGATGTGCGGCAAAAGCACAGCGAACTCATCGCCGCCAAGCCTCGCCACCAGGTCGGTTTCGCGCAGCCTGCGCGTGAGCACCCGTGCGACCGCCTTCAGCGTGTCATCGCCCGCCTTGTGGCCGTACGCGTCGTTGACCGCCTTGAACTCGTCCAGGTCGATCACCATCAGCCCCGCCACCTCGCCGTAGCGCTGCGAGCGCGCCACCTGCAGCTTGATGTCGTGCTCGAACAGCCGGCGATTGCGCAGGCCGGTCAGCGGATCGTGGTCGGCCAGGTGGCGCAGGTGCTCCTCCAGGCGCTTGCGGTCCGAGATGTCCTGCAGCTGGGCGATGTAGTGCAGCGGCTCGCCGTGGCGATCGCGCACCAGCGACATCGACAGGATCGCCGACACCGTCTCGCCGGAAGCGTCGAAGTAGCGCTTCTCCACCTGAAACGCCGGGATCTCACCCGCCAGCAGACGCCGACGCTCCTCCAGGTCGTTGAGCGCGTCGTCGGGGTGCATGATGCCGTCGAAGCGCTTGCCGATCAGCTCATCGGCGGTGTAGCCGGTGATGTCGCACAGCGCGCGGTTGACCAGCAGCCAGCGCCCCTCGCTGTCCAGCAGACCGGTCCCGATCGGCGCGCGCTCGAACACCTGCTCGAAATCTCCGTTGTTGCGCGCCGGCGCCATCAGGTCGGCGTGTCGCCGCGCGGTGATGTCCAGCACCACCGCGATGCCGCCCGCCACGCTCGTGCTCTGCTCGCCCTCCTCGATGCCGTTCAGGCACAGCGGCCCGATGTCCACCATCAGACAGTGGCGCTGCCCGGCCGTCCAGATCTCGCGCGAGCGCGTCTCGCCGTCCAGCGCCGACTTGAACAGCGGCTCCAGCATCCGCCACAGTTCCGCCGGGAAAGCCTCGCTCACCGGCTGGCCCTCCGCACATGCGCGGGGGTTGCCCACGCGCTCGAGCGCCTGCCCGGCCGTGAGCACGAACCGCAGCTCCCTGTCGAACACCAGGATCAGCGCCTCGGGCAGCTCGCGCATGGCAGCCGCCGCCGCGTGATCGGCGCTGGCCATCACCTGGTCGAGTTGGTGGCCCCACAGGGCATCGTGCATTCCCGACGACACGCCTATTCATCGACCGGCACGGCCGCTCACTTGACAGCTTCCGTTAGATCACGTCCTTTACTTGACAGCGCTGGGCGCCGTCTTGCAGCGAGGTCTCGTCACGGACGGATGAACGTCTCCGGATCGGGGCCGATCCGCCGGCCCTCGTCGAGCCCGTCGATCGCCTGCATCTGCTCCGCGCTCAGCTCGAAGTCGAACACGTCGAAATTCTGCTCGATCCGCCGCGGGGTGACCGACTTGGGGATCACCACCTTGCCCAGCTGCAGGTGCCAGCGAATCACGATCTGCGCCGCGGTCTTGGAGTGAGCCTCTGCGATCTCCACGATCACCGGGTCCTCCAACACCTGCCCCTGCGCCAGCGGGCTCCAGGACTCGGTCACGATCCCAAGCTCCTGATGCTCGTGCAGGAGACCTCGCTGCTGGAAGTAGGGGTGCAGCTCGACCTGGTTGATGGCCGGCGTCTCGCCGGTCTCGCCGATCAGGCGCTCGAGGTGCGCCGGCTGGAAGTTCGACACGCCGATCGCCCTGATCAGACCCTGATCGCGCAGCTCGATGAACGCCTTCCACGTCTCCACGTACAGGTCGTGCGCGGGCACCGGCCAGTGGATCAGGTAGAGATCCACGTAGTCCATCTCCAGGCGCCCGAGGCTCGCATGGAAGGCGCGCTTGGCCTGCTCGTAGCCGTGATCGTCGTTGAAGCACTTGGTGGTGAGGAAGATCTCGCCGCGATCGAGCCCCGAGGAGCGAATCGCCTGCCCGACCCCCGCCTCGTTGCGGTAGGCGGCCGCCGTGTCGATGTGGCGGTAGCCGGCGCTCAGCGCCTGCGTGACCACCTCGGCCGTCTGCGCGGATGGGACCTGGAAGACGCCGAAGCCGAGCTGGGGGATCTGCTCGCCACCGCGCAGCGGGATCAAGGGTACCTGGCTGGTGTGTGTGCTCATGGTGTGAGGGTTCCCGTCTGCGCGTCCGCAAAACCACGCTGGCTTGGGGTTCGGTTGCCCTCGATGATATGACGGCGCGCAGCTTCCCAGAGCAGCGCGATCCAGGTTCTATCCACCGATATCGCCAGGCGGTTGCATGCATCCCCGGCCGTCGGGAGCCAGGGATGCCGCCCGCCACCTTCCGGTGATCAGGCTTTCAGGTCGACGCTTCCGGGCTTCACCACGGCGGGCTTTGCAGTCGCGCTCGCCCTCCCGTCGCCTGCGTCTCCGTCGCCATCGTGCGGACGATCCACTTTGACCGCCGCCGGGGCGGTGTGCTGCTGAACCGAGCTGACCGCTCCAATTGGGCTGATGCTCATCTTGAACTCCTCCATCTTGTTGGGTGTAGGTGGTTCATCGACCCCCACCCGCGCTACTTGATCAGACTGAGCGACTTCTCACGAACGCGTCTCCCTCTTGGCGCTGCCTCGATGAACGCAAACCCAATCGCGTCTGCGGCAAACCACGTACACGAGCGAGCACCGTCCCCTGATGACATGCCTTCGGTGGCGCTCGACACTGGATGAAACCAGTGTCTCGTGAAAGGAACAGCCATGCGAAGGGCATTTGAGGTGGGCGGCATCGTGGCCGCAGTGGTATTGATCGCCTTTGGCATCGCCGCCATCGTGATGGGCGCCAACGGACGCAGCACCGTGCACGAAAACCTGCTTGCGCAGAAGATCGTCGGCACCCCCGACATGACACCTGCCGGCATCAAGACCGAGGCGTCGAAGGCCGGGCTGGATGTCTCAAAGCTCACCATCCCCAGCTGCTCGGTCGCCAACAAGACCATCAACAGCGGCACGACCGCGCGTTGCTTTGCGCAGTACATGACGATCCACGCGCTGGAGGCCACCGGCGGTCTGCTGTATTCGCAGATGCCGCGCTACGCCACCGCCAACGGCAAGGGCACCAATGAAGAATCGGCTGCGCTCAAGGGCGCAAACGGCAGGCCCGCCGAAAACACCGCCCGCAACGTGTGGGTCCAGGAGACGGCGCTGTCCACCGCGTTGAACACCAGCTACATGGCCGAGCAGGTTTCCCTGTTCGGGATCGTGATGGGAATCGCGCTGCTGTTGAGCGGGATCGGCTTCGCCACCCTGGCGATCGGGGGCGCACTGCGCAACCCCGACACCGCGCTGAAGTTCCTCACGCCACGAGCGCCGCGCGTAGAGCCCACGCCGACTGCGGCGTAAGCACACAACCTCCCCCGAGCGGCCGCGGAGCGCCCACCAGCGTTTCGCGGCCGCTCATCCCTCCATGTGAAGGACCATGAGGTGTGGCTTGTTTCGCGACGCTTTGCAGAAGCGTGGAGGACTGCCTCCACGCTTCCGCGAAGCGTCGCGAACGGATCGCGTTCAATGATGATGCCCATGATGGGCGTCGTGACTTGGCGCCGGCGGTTAGAAGGTTGATCTCCGGCGGCGTCCAGCCGAATACTCCTTGCAGCCAACCGCAGAAGAACGCCACGCCAATCAACGCACTCACGCTGGCAAGCTGCGTCCAGAAGTTCAGTGTCTCGCTCGGCGACAACCGCGACCAGACCGCGGCCGCGATCAGGGCCAGCAGCACCAACGGGGCCCAACCGCCGGTCGCCAGTGTCGGCCAGGCTTTCTTCCAGTTCACGCCCCACAGCCACCAGGCGATCCAGACGATCAGCAGCGAACTGCTCAGCGCCAGCGCCAGCAGCTGCACCACGAGCTTGCCCAGGACGACGATCAGTTCCCAGAACGTATGCCCAAGATCCGGCACGGCCGACACCTTTTGGTCAGGAGCGTTGTCCCTGGCGACACCATAGGGGCCGCCAGGGGATTCGTCAATCGGCCAGCATCACTTCGGCAGCGACGATTCCGGCGTGGCCTTCCAAGCGACCATCTGCACATCGTAAGTCAGCAGCGAGTTGTACAGCGAGTTGTAGGCCGCTTCCTCGCCCCGAATGGCCGGCGCGAAGCTCAGACCGTTGTCCGCCATGTACTGCACCAGTTCCTTGACCATCTTGGCCTGGGCGGCATACTTGCCGTTGACGTAGGAGGCCGCGTTCGGCGACTTGAGGACCATCACGGCGCCGTCGAGCGAGCCGAGGTAATGCTTGGCCGCCGTGTAGTCGGTGAACGACATGTTCGAGACGTTGGCCGTCGAGCATGGAACGCATCTGGTTGATGTGCTTCGTGGGGTCCTGCCAAACAGCTGCAGCAGACTGAGTGTAGCGTGCCTCGAGTCGCGACTTCGCTTCGAAATACATTTCATGGCGTTCGGCGCTGCTCACTGCCCGGCCAATGGCGGGAAATGCCGACGCAGCGTGGCGACGAATGATTTATTGAGTCGAAGCCAAGATTCTCGCGTACCTGACACCCGTGGAACCTGACAGACGGGCTTTGAATCTGGTGGTGGGTGTGGCAATCACCAATTCTTGAGACACCGCCAAGTCGAATGGCTTGAGCCAGACGGTTAGGCGCATTTGTGGTACCGCCGGATAGCGACAGGATCCATCACGATTTCGGCAATCCCCATGATTGGTTCGCTAGCGAAGAAAGGGCCTGCGCTCCCTTCGCCATGTTCGCGCAGCCATCGTTCAAAGAAGGCCAGTACCGCGATTCGCCCACGCGTTCGGAAATTAAACGGCAAATCGAAACCCAGTACATCTCCTTTGGGTTCGGGCAACTTCCAACCGCTCTCCTCAGCGCTGCCGCAATTTGCATGGCCGACCGCGCGGGAAACCAGATCGAAATTCGTACCGCGGCGGCAATGGCCCAGGATGCATAGATGGTGGACAGCGACGTGAATGTCATGTTCAGCACCAGGTCAGCCAGTCGCTGAGAACACGTCCAATGCCCTGACTGAACAGGTATCCGAGTACCGACCCGACCACGATGTCGACAACCACCTCGAAAGGATGAGCCCGAGCACGTAGCGCGGAGAGATGCCAACGGCGTTGTAGACGTAGATCTCGCTGCGCCGCTCATAGACCGAGCCCCGCATGGTGTTGCGCACGGTTAATCCCGCCAGCAGTAATGGTACGGCAAATCCAGTAACCCGGCCAGCGTGAGTTGCCTGGTGCGAAGCCCACTGTAGGCAATCCCGTGCAGGCCATCAACGCTCAATCTGTTTCCAGATGTGCGTCAATCGCGTCCTTGGCCTGTCGGAAACTGGCCTGGTTCATGTCAACTGCGACACTGGCGATGACCTCTCGTGCCTCACGACCATTGATGGCACCGAGCTTCAGTTCGCGTATCGGTATGGGTACGATAATGACGCGCTCCGCAGAAATGCGCGGGGCATCGGATTCTACGGTATCCTCAATTAGTATCCGTGAGCCGAGCCACCCGCTCAATGTCAAAGGGCAGCAAGTCTGCACCATCAAGATCGCGCAGTCCGTCCAGGGACTCGGCCGTGAATACACCCAGACTCTTAACGGCTTGTCATTGACTGTCAATGTCACGTCGCCAGCTTCGATTGCCTCACGGCTTAGACCCAGTCGATCCGCAAGGCGATCTGGAATCAATACAGGGCAGGCCAAGCCATCCGATTGGGCGTGTTGCGGCAAGAACCAGCCATTTTTCGTAAGTACGCGAATCTTGTTCGAGTAACGGCTCGGTCGGGCCGGAGTTAAGATCAACGAGAACGATGCGTGCCGCAAGCCGTCCGGTTGCTGAACTCCCGCGACGAGTGGTCGGTCTACGTTATTATTCCTTAATTCCGTACCCGTCACGAATCGTCGTTCGGACACCGTTAAACATTATAAAATTGCTCTTAACAGCAAACGACTCCGAGTCTGTCATTGGCAAGAATTCGTCATGTTTGGTGAGCAGACCTTGGTATTCGGCTCGCCCCACGGTCAGCGTCTTGTCCACCAAACCATTCTGCGTCGAGGTGAAACAAATCATCACGAATGTCAGCAGCGTGAGTGTCGCGCTGGTCAGACCCGTGCGCAGCTTGCAACGTCGCATGTTATTCAGTGCGACCAGAAACGAAGAGCCGAGGACACCCAAAGTGTTAACGTTTCTGCGTCAACGCGACCTTGGCGCGTGCATTCGGCCAGGTTCTCTTTGGCTTTGCCCGCAAACAGCAGCGTTATGCCGATCGATATCAGCAGGATAACGAATCCGAGCAGAATCATCAGTGACGAGCGCACCATTTGAAATGCCGGATGAAGAAGGCGTAGTAGACTGAATACAACCAGGAAAATGACGGCCTGGGTGGCGATTGTGGCGGACATCAGAAAACTACGAGAGCGAGTTTCTCGGCGAAATAGACGAATGGCACCAGGAAGAATGCCAAATACCAGAGTATGCCTATTACCGCTTCAAACACTGATTCGCGAAGAACGGGGTGTCGCGTTCCAGCGTAACTTACTGCGTCGCGTGCAAGTTGCGCGGCATCGCTCGTACCATTGATCGGGGTGCTCGGCCTGGCGAAGGAGCGCAGTTGCCTTTCTGGTGATAGTCGTTGGTGCGAGCATCGGCCATCCCGTAGCGGTTCTGAAGCGCAAGCCGCTTGCCGTTTACGGCAGTCAGAGACTCTGCGGCCTCGAACGGAACACGCAACGGAAATGGTGTGTGGGCAAACCAGATAACCCCGGCCGTCGATCTCACGCGGCGAGCGAAGATCGTCATTGGTGGTATTGAGTAGGAACACCCGAATATCGCGTACGTTCTCGTTGTCGGGGCGCCCTGACTTGG
>CAVRQK010000014.1:0-174523 GCA_963723325.1 uncultured Solirubrobacteraceae bacterium
AGATGCCCCCATCGACGATCGGCGCGTCGGAGGCGGGATCGGTTTCGTGGCCGCTGGCAAGCTGCGTGAGCGGGCGCAGGGCTTCGGTGCGCGTGAGCCCTTCCTGCATGTTGGCGACGTAGAGATCGTCGGCTTCGCCTTCGGCGCTGCGGCCGTAGTCGGAGCCCAGCGAGATCAGCGGCGCGCGTGAGAGGAACGCCACCGTGTCGCCGTCGGCGCTCAGCTGTGGGATGGCGTTGCCGACGGCGCCGGCCCACGTGCCCTGGCTTTCGACGGCGAACGGGCCCTGGCAGGGGTCGCCCAGCGTCTGCTGCGCCAGCCCCGGAAGCGCCTGCTCGCCAGCTTCGCCGCAGGCCGCGGCTTCCGGCTGCGAGCCGCCGGTCACACGCCTGGTGGGCGCCAGCGGACCGTCGGCGATGCGCCGCCACAGCGGCTCGGCGTAGCTGGGGGCGAGGCGTTCGCCGGGCAGCAGACGCACCTGCGCGCCGAGCACCCTGCCCATCCAAGCGACGGTGCTGCCATCGGCGCTGATCGAGGCTCCAAGCGCGGGGGGCATGCCGTAGGCGCGGTTGTTGAACGGGAAGCTCGGCACGGTCGAGCCGGGGCTGTAGACCGCGCCGTATGTGCTGGCGCTGTCGGCCTGAGAGACGGGGTGTCCAGGCACGGCCTGCCCCGTGACGGGGTCGTATTCGGTGCTCACGAGCTCCGTTTCGCCGCTTGCGCGGTTGCGCACTGCGACCTGCAGCGCGGGCGTGCCCGGACCGGCGAGGTTGGAGCGCGCGGTGGTCACGAACGCGACCTGCTGCCCGTTGGCGCTGATCGCGGAGCGACCGGCCGCCAGCGATCCGTATTCGTCAGAGCCGCCGCCTTCATAGCTGAGCCCTTCGGTGGCGCCGCTGACGGCGGAGACGAGGGTGAACGCGCAGGGGACCACCGGAGCCAGCGAGGTTTCTTCCTGGCATGGCTGCGATTCGGGCACGTCCATGTCGCGCACGTACACGTTGGCGGCGGCGCCCGTGCTGTTGGCTGGATCGAGCTGCGCGGCGGTGGTGAAGGAGACGAACTGGCCGTTTTCGCTGATCGACGGCAGCTCGGCGTCGCACGCAGACCCCGCCACGCACGCTTCGCTTCCGGGCTCGACGGCTCCCACGGCGACCGGCTGGATCTGGAAGGGGGGTTGCAGTTCACGCCTCCAAACGCCGGTGCGGCCGCCGAAATACCCGTCGAAGACCACGTAGCGGCCGTCGCCGGAGATGGCGGGATCGTGCGCGTAGAGGGCCTGTTCGAGGCGCGTGGGCACGCCTTCCACGGAGACGTGTCCGGCGGATCCAAGTTCGATCGCCCCGAACACGTCGGCGCGGACGCTCTGCGCGCCCGACAGCACGAGCGCGATGGTCGCAACGGCAAGCGAGAGCGGAAGCCTCATGGCTGTTTCAGCTCGCAGCCGAGCGTGCTGCATGCCGATGCGATCTCGACGTGCGCGAGGGCGGGTGACCGATGAGCAGCCGCTCGGGCGCGGTCAGGGTCGACTGTCCCAGCGCGTCGGTGACGAGCATCTGCACACGGTGAACGCCGTTGGGGAGCTCGCCGGGGAGCGCCATCTCCTGTGCGCCGGTGGGCGTCGGCAGCCGGTGCCCGTCGAGCACCACCGTGTAGGTGAGCGGCCCGTTGGCGCTGGCCGCGGTCGTCCATTCCACGCGTGCGTGCGATGGCGCGATCCATCTGTGGGGGACGCCGAAGACGAAGCTGGTGGGCGGAGCGCTGACGCCCACGCCCACGATTGCGGCGGCGCCGAGCGGACCCTGCTGGAAGGCGACCAGCCCATCGCCGAGACCCGAGCGGCCTGCGCCCAGCTGGCCGATCGGGCCACCCGCCCCGCCGCTGAGCAGCGCCGTCTGCACGCCGCCGCCGGGGAAGTCCTCGCGGACGGCAAGCGCTGGATTGCCGTGCGGATCGGCGCTCGGCCAGGCAGAGACGCCGCCGCCGGCTGGGTTCATGACCGTCACGGGCGCGAGTTCGCTTGCGGAGGCGAGCTGAGAGCCGACGAAGGCGGGGCCGAGGCCGAGCGCGCCGAGCAGCCCTCTGCCGGTTCCTTCCACCACGCGCGGCGAGCCGTCAGCGTCATACAGCAGCCTGACCGCGCGCTTTTCGTCGGCATCGATGCTGGGCCGCCCGAGCGATGCGCCTTCCACACCGTCCGCTTGGGGATCGACGAGTTCGGCGCCGCGGAACAGGGCCCCGCTTTCGGATTCGCCGTCAGGTAGGACGTCGAGCATGATGCGCGTGCCGGGCAGCGGCGACCCGGGCCCGGACAGCTGCCGGTATGCCACCTCGGCCTGACCGAGTCTCGTGAATGCCACGCTTGGTGCGTCGGCGTCGTAGCCGATCGGCGCGCCGTGGTAGCTGGCGGCGCTGACCGGCATGGCGTAGTCGAGGTTCGCGCCGAACAGTCTGCGCGCCCAGATGCGGGCTACCCCTTCCCCGTCTGGCTCCTGCCACACCACGATGGCGCTGCCGCTGCCGCCGAGCGCTATCTGCGGCGCGTTCGCACCAGTGGGTGCGCGCATCGACAGGCCCGGATCATGGTTGACCTCGCCCAGGTCGAGCCAGCGTTCGCCCAGGAAGCGCGCCACGCGGACTTCCTCGACCACGTCGCCGGGACGCAGCAGGGGGATGCTGGTCCTCGTTCCCTGCGACTGCTTGACGACCCTGTAGACGACGTCGGCGGCGCCGGTGGAGCTCATGGCGAGGTCGGGATCTGCTTCATCGCCGCCGCCGATGTTGCGATCGACGACGACCGGCGGGCCGAACGCGGGCGAGCCGGGCGCGAGCGTGGAGCTGACCAGCTTGTAGACGGTCTTCTCGTTGACGGTCGCCGACGGCGTGACCCAGACCACGAGGAGCCCTCCCCCGTTGGCGGCGCCGATGCGGGGATCGCTGGCGGCAAACGCGTCCTGCTGGTCGATCTGCACCGGCGCCAGCCACTTGTGCTTGACGTAGCGGGCGACGAACACGTGCGCGACCCCGTCGACGCGCTTGAGATATACGACCCCGCCGCTTCCGTCCGCGGACATCGCGACACCGCCAAAGCCCACTATTTCCGAGCTGGGACCGTCGAGCGTGACAGCCGCTTCGATCACCGCAACGGCACTGGCGGGCAGCACCAGCTGCAGTGCGCCAGACGAGAGGATCAATGCCCCCAGGAGCAGCGCCCCCGAGCACGTACCTGCGAATACGCGCATCTACGCCGCCAGCGCCGCTGTGCCGGGCTGCTCGTCATCGCTCGACCCGGGTTGCGCACCGGTCGGTTTGATCCGCTCGGGGATGAGCCGGTAGCCGACCCCGTAGCACGTCTCTATGTAGCTCCATCCGGGCGAAGCCAGCTGGAGCTTGCGCCGCAGGTTGTAGATGCAAACGTCCAGCGAGCGGGAGTCAGGCGTCATCTCCTGTCTCCACAGCGCCGCATAGATCCGATCTCGGCTCTGAACTTCATCGCCGCCAAGCGCCAGGAACTCCATCACGTGGTACTCGCGCGGCGTGAGCTGGACGCTGCGTCCTTCCACGAATGCCTGGTAGCGATCCGGCCGAAGTTCGAGCTCGCCAAGGCTCAGCGGCTCGAGGCTCCGCGCACGCTGGCGGCGCCCGTAACGCGTCACGGCCTCGATACGCGCGACCAGTTCCTCGGGGTGGCACGGCTTGTTCAACCAGTCATCGACGCCCAAACGGAGCGAGAAGACCCGCTCGCGCACCGTCGAGGGGCCGGTCGCAACGATTATCCGCAGGTCGGGCCGCAGCCTGCACAAGCGTTTCAGCCACGCCCATCGCTTCTCACCGATGACCGCCAGATCGACGACGACCGCATCGAGGTTCTTCTTGGCCAACGTGGCCGTGGAGATGCCGACGGGCATCACCTCGTGTTCCCAGCCGGCCTGCTCGAGCCGGTTGGTGAGCACCACCACGAACCCTGAGTCTCGGTCGAGGATCCCCACGCGCAGCGCGGTCGCGGCAGCCGATGCGGTCGCGCCAGGGTCCAGCGTGGTTGTTTGAGCGGGTCGGGTCACGGGTAGCCTCGATGGCGCGGTTTGTACCCGAAAAATGCTCACTTTGCAAGTGGGGAAACTGCGAAATGTTAGGGGTTGTTATCAAGCGCGACCGCCGGCGCGGCTGCTGCGAGGGTCAGGAGGCGGGGAGCGCGAGCCGGTGCGAGCGCGCGATCTGTTCGATCATGCGCTCTTCGACTCCGACTTCTGCAGCGACCTCGGTCCAGCCCGCGACGACGTCGCCGACCTCCGCCAAGATCGCCTCGGCGCGCCCGCGCTTGAGCCCGGCGACCTCTGCGACGGCGCGCAGGTCGGCCACGGTGAAGCGGTCGCGCTTGCCGTTGATCGACATCTGGTGGCTGTCCAGCCAGATGTTGCCCGGCTTCCAGGCCCAGATCACGTCGTAGGCGGGAGCCAGCGACCACGCGCCCCGGCGATCCATCAGGAAGGCGATGTTCTTGACGTGGTCGTCCTGATTTCGCGCCACCACGTTGAAGACCATGCGCCGGAACTGCTGCTCGACGACGGGCGTGCCGAGGCCCAGGCGCCGGACCAGTTGGAGGACCTGCTCGTAGCTGTAGGCGCCCGGCTCGTTGTAGCTGACGTGCTCGAGCGCGCCGGCTGTCTGCATGTGCAGCTTGCCGCCACCGTCCGGTCGGTCGAAGCGGCGGGTCATGAAGTGCCGGCGGCCGTTCTCCTCCAGCAGGCGGCACTCGGTCATCTCCACGCCTGCCGCCTGCGCCATCTTCGAGTACGCGTACTCGACCGCGCCCCAGCCGTGGGGATCGGCGAGCCCGTGATCGCCGGAGCTCGCGACCCCGTCGAACTTCAGCAGCCAGTGGCGAAAGCCCTGAGCGACGTCGACCTGCCCGGAGCGCACCTGACCGGTGGCGTCGTTGTAAGCGATGAACGCCTTCGGGCGCGCGCCGCCGGCGGAGCTGCCCACGGCGAGGATCGCCTTCATCGCCTCCTCGTCGGGGTGCTCGCTCAACTCCGCCACGAACTCCTCGCGCTGGGCGAGAACCTCGCTGGCCAGACGCACCAGCGCAGCGACCTGCAGGTCTTCGCCGGCGGGGGAATCGGGCTCGTGAGCCGGGCGGAACTCGAGCGCGCCGACGCCACGAGTGCCGACGTAACAGAGGCGTTGAACCACGTCGAAGCTCGACTCCTCACGGCCCTGCGATGCCAGCCAGGCGTTCACCAGCGCGGTCCCCCAGCGGTCGGGCAGGGAATCCGACAACAGGCCGGGCAGGCCGCTGAAGGCGTCCGCCGGCAGGCCCGGAAAGCTGTAGGTCTGCGTGCGCAGCGGCATCCGCACGGGCGCCACCTGGACGCCGCTGCGGGCGAACGACGGGTCGTACTGGAACGTTGCGTAACGAGCACCCGGATCGACGGAGACCGCCGCTATCCGGGTTCCCCACAGCGTGACTGCGGCGACGGTCATCCACCCGCACCGGGCTCATCGCCCCAGGTCCACGGCTGCTCGCTGGATGTGGCGCGCGGGCGGGCCCGCTGCCGGACCTTTCGCTGCTCTCGCTCGAGCCGGGCGATTGGAAGCTCGATCGACTCGGGCACCGCCGTGTCGAGGCCGCCGAGCAGCTCGAGCGTGCGCAGCAGCTTGATCATGGATGTCATCTGCACCGACTCCCCCCGCTCGGCGCGCTGCACGGTCGCCTGACCGATCCCCGCCTCGGCCGCCAGTTCGGCTTGCGTCAAGTTGCGCTCGAGACGGTGGCGCATCAACCGGCGGCCGAGCTCACTGAGCACGGCCGCATCTGTCATGAGTTCGTCTAGATGCATCTAATTTGATGTTTTATAGGCGTTCTGACGGCAAAGACATCGAATCTGATGCAGACGATACCACAGATATGGCATATCGATCAAAAATGATGTCCTATCTATATTTTTGTCCCTAAACCATCAAAATAGATGTCTCATCTCCCCGGGCCGGAATTCTCCACGGCCACGGCTCAACTGGCAAGCAGCGCCACGAGGCCGACTACGGACGGCGACTGCGCCCGATCGCGGATGACGCGGCTCCAGCACAGCGAGAAGCTGTACCCATGACGCACGTTCTCGTCGCATACGCATCCAAGCGCGGCGCCACCGCGGAGATCGCCGAGGCGATTGCCGACGCGCTGCGCCAAGCCGGCTTGGAGGTCGACTGCAGAGCAGCGGGTGAGGTGGGAGATCTCGACTCCTACGATGCGGTGGTGCTGGGCAGCGCGGTCTACATGAAGCGCTGGCAGGGCGACGCCAAGCACTTCCTGCGCAAGCACACCGACAAGCTTTCCCGGCTGCCGTTCTGGGTGTTCAGCTCCGGTCCCGTGGGAGACCCGAGCGAGGCATCCGATCCGTCATGGCTCGAGCCGCCGCGGATCATCGCGCGGGCGGAGCGCCTCGGCGTACGCGACCACGTGATCTTCGGTGGCAGGATGCCGGTGGATCCGCGGGGGCCAATCGAGCACGCAATGGTCAAGAACACCCCCGCCCAGTACCGCGACACGCGTGACTGGGAGGAGATCCGCTCGTGGGCCGGCGGGATCGCGTCCGCGCTGCGCGCTGCGGCAGCCGTGCCCTGATCGCAGGATCGCACGGAAGGCAAGCGGTTCGCTGTAGGAGTGGTGAACTACCGCACCGTTACCCGAATCGATCGTTATGTGTTGAGAACCCTTGACGCCGTCCACGGCTCCAAATAGCGTGTCGATTTCAATGGGGGTTGAACTTCGTAAGAGTGGCCGTCGAGTTGCCCTGCGCTCGGCTCTCCCTCTCGCGCTAATCAGCGTCGCTGCTGCTGTTCCTGCGACCGCAGACGCCGTGTCCACGCCGGCGACGCGACCCACGTGTGAGCTCGCCAGCGTTCGCTCGTCGGCCGCCGGTGTGATCACGGTGGTTCTGAAGCAGTGCGGCCCGGGCCTGCTGGAGGTGAAGGCCACGCCGGCATACGCCAAGGAATTCAAACGCCAGCTGAACTCGGTCTCCTCGCTGTCCGTGCGTCTCTCCCCCGATCGCGCGGGAAGGAAGCTACTGCGAAAGAAGAAGCATCCTCGTGTGAAGATTCAGCTGGCTCTGATCACGACCTCGGGACCGCAGCCGGGCTACGTGGTCACGCACACCAGCACCGCCACGATCGGCGTCAACGGCTCACAGCGCGCCGAAGAAAAGCTCGCGGCGGGACAGCAGGCCAAAGAACAGGAAAAGGCGACCCAGGAAGCCGAAGCGGCCGCCAAGAAAAAAGCCGAAGAAGAAGCCGTCGCCAAGAAGAAGGCCGAAGAAGAAGCTGCCTCAGCCAACAAAAAAGCTGCAGAAGAAGCCGCGGCCAAGAAGAAAGCTGAAGAAGAAGCCGCCGCGGCCAAGAAAAAAGCCGAAGAAGTAGCTGCGGACAAGGCTGTCGCGGTACATGACGAAGCGGAAGCAGCGGCTGACAAGAAAGCCGCGGCCACCGACGAAAGCGAAGCCCCGCAGCTCCTCAACGAAGCCCTTGAACGCGAGCGCGAAGCCGAATCATATTTGGAACGTGCCGAAGAAAACGAATTCGAAGCCAGTATCGCCAAGAAATCGGGCGAAGAAGAACAGACAAAGGCGCAAGGAAACAAAGAAACGGCTGAAAGTGACAAGGACAACCAGGGCTTCCTATACCAGGAAGCCGAAGAATTGGAACGGGACGCAGAGAGCGAAGAACAGAATGCCGCGTTCGCGTGGAGTGAAGAAAACACAGTAGAAGCGGTAAACGACGAAAATCGAGCCAAAGCGGACCGCGCCGCCGCAGGTTCAGACGACGCGGCAGCCGCCCAAGAAGGCGAAGCTGCGGAAAAACACGAAGCCGAAGAGGCCGTCGATGCAGCAAAAGCGTCGGAAGATGAAAAAGAAGCGTCGACGCTGGAAGAACAGGCAAAAGCAGGAAGAGAAATCGCGAAACACGATGAAACGGACGCGAGCGAAGACAAAGCCAGCTCGACCAAAAAGGAACATGAAGCCGCCGAATTGAAGACACTCGCGGAACAGCTGGAAAGCGAAGCCGCCGCAAAGCGCCACGCAGCCGAAGCGGCCGAAAAAGCCTAGCGCCGCCCCTACACTGGCATTCGTGACGCCAGAGGAGCTCGCCAACCTTGCGCACCTTCGACGCGCCCGCGATCTGATGGACCGCGAGTATGCGCGCCCCCTCGCTGTGGCCGAGCTGGCCCGTGCTGCGCTGATGTCGAGCGCGCACTTCTCGCGGCAGTTCCGCGCGGCGTACGGCGAGACGCCTTACGCCTACCTGATGACGCGGCGAATCGAGCGGGCGAAGGCGCTGCTGCGCGGCGGCGGGCTGTCAGTCACCGAGGCGTGCTTGGCGGTCGGGTGTACGTCACTCGGCTCGTTCAGCGCCCGCTTCACCCAGCTGGTTGGCGAAACGCCGACGGCCTACCGATCCCGCGACCACAGCGCGCTGGCGAGCGTGCCGGGCTGTCTCGCCAAGGACATCACTCGCCCGAGCCGCAAGCCAAGCAGGATCGAAGAAACGCGCCTGGCCATCGCTCGCTAGCGTGGGGCGCATGAACCTCACACTCTCCACATGCTTCGTGCTGGTCCATGACCCCGACCTCGCATTGGCCTTCTATCGCGACACGCTCGGGCTGGAGCTGCGCAACGACGTCGCCCGCGAAAACTTCCGCTGGATAACCGTGGGCGCCGCCTCTCAGCCCGGCGTGGCGATCGTGCTCACCAACTACCTCAACGGCAGCCCCGCCGACAGCGACGCGCTCGCTGCCCTCCTTGCCAAGGGCGCCCTGAACGGCGTGCACTTCCACACCGACGACCTCGACGCCACCTTCCGGAAGCTGCAGGCGTCGGACGCCGAGATCGTGCAGGAGCCCACCGACCAGCCGTGGGGCACACGGGACTGTGCCGTGCGTGACCCGTCCGGCAATATGGTGCGCATCGACCAGCCGCCGGCGACGTGAGCATGACGAGGCGACTTTGACCGGCAAACGTCCGACAAGAAAACTGCCCTTGACAAAATTTATTGTCGGTGGGAGGGTATGTCGATGCACGACGTCACCGTCATCGACAACCCGGCAGCGGCCGAGGCCTCGCTGGACCCGATCCGCGCCCGCATGCTTGCCGAGCTGGCCGAGCCCGGGTCGGCGAGCACGCTCGCGGCGCGAGTGGGGCTCACCCGCCAGAAGGCCAACTACCACCTGAGAGCACTCGAGCGCCACGGCTTGGTGGAGCTCGTCGAGGAGCGCCGCAAGGGCAACTGCACCGAGCGCGTACTCCAGGCGACGGCCGCGTCCTATGTGATCTCGCCGAGCGCCCTCGCGGCTGTCGCGCCCGATCCATCGCGCGCGCCGGATCAGCGGTCGGCGCGCTGGCTGCTGGCCGTGGCCGGGCGCATGGTGCGTGAGGTGGGCGAGCTGATCACCGGGGCGAGCGCCGCCGGCAAGCCGTTGGCCACGCTCGGCATCGACAGCGAGGTGCGGTTCGCGTCGGCGAAGGAGCGGGCCGCATTCGCGGTCGAGCTGGCGGACGCCGTCAACGGCCTTGTGGCGAAGTACCACGACGCGGCTGCCCCCGGCGGTCGTCGCCACCGATTCGTCGTGGCATTGCACCCCACCATCACAAATGACAAGGAGCGCCAGTCATGAGCCGTGCTTTTGAGATCACCCGCGAGGTCGACCTGCCCGCTGCCCCGGACGACGTGTGGACTGCGATCACCGTTGATAGCGCCGCCTGGCAGTTCCCGACTGGGATGGAGGCGTCCGCCGGCGGCGCCCCGCCCGAGGGGGGTCCGATCAAGACATGGGATCCGCCACATCGCCTCGTGATTCGCATGGAGTCGCCAGACGGGACTTTCAACGCCCTCGACTATGCGATCGAGGCCCGCGATGGCGGCACGGCGCATGTGCGCTACGTCCACAGCGGGATCCTCGCCGACGGATGGGAGGACCAGTACGACGGCATCGACGGCCACACGGACTTCTACCTCCACACGCTTGGGGAGTACCTCGAGCACTTCAACGGCCGCCACGTCACCTACGTTGGCCAGCCCTCGGCCGGCATTCTGGGGCCACAGGCCGCCGCAGCGCCGGACGCGATGAATGTGCTGCGCGCCGCCCTGGGCGTCTCATCAAACGCAACCGTGGGCGATGCTGTCCATGCGTCGCTGGGCGAGGCGGGCATACTCGAAGGCGTCATCGACTATTCCACGCCGGAGTTCCTCGGCGTCCGCACCGTCGACGGTCTGTATCGCTTCTTCGGGCGCAACCACTTCGGCGGCGTCGTTGGGATGAGCGCACATCTGTTCGTGGATGACGTCGACGCCTCGACAAGCGAGGCGGCGCTCAAGGCGTGGCTGGACGGGGTTTACGCGTAGCCCATCATCGAGGCTGAGTTGGCTCTGGAATGCGGGATCGCGGGGTCATGTCGAACCGGCTTGCGTACGCTGTGCGTGCGCGGCGATCACAGCGCCAGAGCAACTCGCGGGATCCAGCTGGCCGACTTTCCAGGCGTCGTCGTCAAGCCCTGCCCACTGGGGCGCGGCGTTCGAAGTGGCACTTCGAACGCTGTCCGAGCGCGTGCGGACGGACGATCCCTTCGCACATGAACTGTATGGCGCGCTTTGCAACATGCGCTGGCGCCGTCGAGATGCCAACAGCGAGCCTGTTTCGATGAGCTGGCGCCATGCAGGCGGCGTCGTCTCCCACCTTGCCTGCAAGGGAGGTTGCTACCTCGACTACTACTGCTCTGGCAACGAGGGCCTAATTTCCGCGCGCATTCGAGATGCCCTGGGCGCACTGGGGTGGATTTCAACTCCGTGGCCCGAGGGCGAAGTGTGAGCAGCCAAGCAACCCAGCGGATCACTGGCCAACCCAAGCGCTCCCGGGTCAAGGGCCGCGTGACGCCGCGCAGGTAGGGGCGCAACATCGCCTCGGCCAACCAGACCGCGACAACCAATCGCCAACATAAGTTTTTAGTTATAATCGGGGCTATGGAGGTAGCCGACTCAACCCCTACCCGCACCAGAGGCTCTGCTTCGGTCCCCGGCGCGCTGCTCGCAGATGCTCGACGACGTGCAGGGCTGACCCAAGCCGATCTCGCAAAACGGCTGGCAATCAGCCAGGCAGCCGTTGCTCAGCTTGAGCGAGCCGACTCCAACCCGCGCCTGGCCACCCTGGATCGCGCCCTGCGAGCAACGGGCGTGGAGCTAGTGGTTACAACACGCCCACGACGAGCGACAGTCGACGAAAGCCTAATCCGCCAGCAGCTCGAACTGGAGCCCGCAGAGCGACTCCGCAGCCTGGAAGCTATGTACGAGCAAGCTCGCAAGCTCACCACCGCTGGCGAAATGCACCGTGGCAAGCTGGCCTGACTTTCGCCCCACCGCGATGATCGCAGCACTCGTGCGAGCGGGCGTCGACTTTGTGGTCATCGGCGGCGTTGCCGTTGTAGTCCAGGCCAGCCCACGCTTCACACGCGACCTCGACATCAGCTACGCCACCGACACCGCAAATCTCAACAAGCTTGGCGCCCTGCTCGTTGCACTCGACGCCAGACTTCGCAGCGTCGAGGACGACGTACCGTTCACGCCCGACGCACGCACGCTGCGCCACACACAGATGCTCACTCTCACGACGCGCGATGGAGACCTCGATCTGCTCGTGGATCCACCTGGCTCACCGGGCTATCCCGCCCTGCGCCGCCACGCCGACATCATCGATCTCGACGGAGATTCCGTACGCATCGCATCGCTCGAGGACCTCATCGAGATGAAGCGCGCCGCAGGACGCCCACAAGACCAGATCGATATCGAATCCCTCGAGGTGGCTCGCAGCCGCATCCGCGGCACACGCCAAAAGCCGGACGCTCGGTAAGAAGCCCCTCCGAGCGCATCACACGAGCATGTCCCTTCTAGAGCTGACTCGGGTGAACGGAGCGCATGTCGGGAGCTGGGGGCGGGCGCAGGCGCTGGTAGGCAAACGCACCTGCAAGCAGCAGCAGTCCGAGGATGATGAACGACGCGGCGCGATACAGCGAGGTGAGGGTCGACAGGTCATACAGGAACACCTTCGCGACGGTCACCATCAGCCACACGAGCGCTGCGCTGCGGAGCATCGGCAGCCGGCGCTTGAGACCCGCGATCAAAGCCGCGAGCCCGACCACGCTCCACACGATGCTCAGCAGCAACTGGCCCTGCTGGCGCACGCCGAGATCGAGCAGCGTTTCCGAAGCTGCGCCTGTGCTCGGCTGAAAGACGCTGACGAGCGCGACGGACACGAGCAGCACGCTGCTCGCCGCGGCGCCGGTCAGTACGTATGCGCGCTGGCGAGTGGCGGGCGCGCAGAGTCGTCCCATGCCCAACATCGAAGCGGCGATGACGCCGAGGCTCAAGGACGCTCCTGCGATGTCGGGGGCCCCCACGACGAGCGCGTCGGGCGGAACCTCGGCGATCAACGCGTACAGCCCAGCCAAGCCAAGGAAGCCGAATCCGCCGTGGCGCACCGCCACGTCGCCGCTGTCCCGCGCGATGCGGGTGAGCGCCAGTGCCTCGATCGCCCAGGCGCACACGAGCGCCGGGCCGCTCAGGCTCGCTGCGGTCAGATAGGCGAGCGTGGCGAGGCCGAGGCCGTTTAGCGTCGCTCGCCAGGCCGGGCGAGCAACTCCGAGCAGGTGCGCCGAGCCCAGGCAGCTCGCGGCGAGCAAGCACACCGACAGCAGCGGCAGCAGCTGCTGGTCGCCGACACCGAGTGCGTCCGGGGGCGCGGCGAGCAGAGCTCGCAGGAGGGCCAGCGCAAGATGGGCTCCCAGTCCGATTCCCACCAGCGCCTCATCTGCGCCGCCACTCGCGGTCCGGCGTGCGAGCCACGCGAACCCGGTTGCCGCCGTGCTCCAGGCGATCAGCAATGGCAGGCCGCCGGTACTCAGACTCAGTGCAACGTCGGCGATGACTACGCCGATCACGATCAGCAGACGGCCGAGCGGCGGCGCGAGCGCGCGACGACGCAGCAGCGCCGCGGCGACCCAAAGGTGGGCGAGCGCAAGCACGGCCAGCCAGGCGTCCGCCATCGGGCCGCCGGCGACTTCGTAGAGCCCCACCCGGCCGATGAGCGCCGCGGAGAGTGCGCTCAGCGTTGCGAGCGCAGCCGCGGGCGCGCGCAGGCGCTCCTCTTTCGAGCGCGCCTGCACCCCGATCGCGCCCGCGAGGCCGAGCGCCGCGAAGAAAGCGAGCACGGCGAGGTCGCCCGCGGCGGCCTGGCCGCTCAGCAGCCATGCTCCCCACTGAGGCGTGCAGACCATGACGCTCGCGAGGCCGAGCCACCCCCATCCAGTACGCACGACGACCCAGGTGACAGATACGGCCGTGAGCCCCAGCACCGCGACCGTGAGAGCACTCGGGGATGCGCCGACGAGCACCGGTGACAGCAAGCCGCCGAGCAGACCGATGCCCCCGACCGCCCTTCCGGCCCAGCGAACGGCAAGCGCGGTCGTGAGCGCGCCGACCGCCAGTGTTGCGGGCAGCGCGAGCGCGACCGGGAGCAACCCGTACACCTGGGCCGCGACGACGAGTGTGGCGAACATGGCAGCGGAGGCAGCGCCGACCATCGCCGCTGAGGCCTCCGTACGGCCCCGCCGGTCGTGCAGCCACACGCCGGCGCCCATCAGCGCCGAGGACGCGAGCGCAGCCATGACGACCCTCGCCTCCTGCCCGATCCAGCCGCGAGCGACAGCCAGCGCCAGGAACAGCACGGTTCCGATCAGCGTCGCGATCCCGCCCACCCAAGCGAGCACACGCCCGCCGACGAGATCGCTCAGCGACTCGCCCGCCGACGCTGTCGCCGACGTCCGCGAGGCGTGACGCGCCGCTCGAGCAAGGGGCTTGTCGAGCCGCGGCTCAGGGCTCTTCACCCGTGAGACTCTGGGCTCCGGCGTGGCACCCGAGTCCACTTCGACACGCAGCGGAACAGGCGCGGCCGCCTCCAGCCGGTCGATCCGCTCCAGCAGCGCCTCGAGCTCCTGGCGCAGCGTCCAGACCGTGTCCGCTGAGCTCTTCTCCAGCGCCGTGATGCGGTCCTCAACATTTGGCGGTTGCGATGTGCCTGACATGCTCTTCGGCCTCCTATTGACCGGCGGTTGACAAGGCACACGGTAGCGTCCGATCGACAGCTTGTCAACCGCCGGTCAACAACTGCCCTAGACTGTTAGCCATGGCCCAACCGGCATACACCAGACTGCAGGTCGACGAGCGCCGTCAGCAGCTGATCGATGCCGGCGCGGTTGCTTTCAGCCGGCACGCCTACGAGGAGCTCTCGATGCGAGAGATCGCCGAGGCGGCGGGTGTTTCAAAGGCGCTGCTCTACCACTACTTCCCTTCCAAGATCGACCTGTTCAAGGCGGCGGTGAGCGCCAAGGCGCAGGAGCTGCGTGCGGCGATCGAGCCGGATGGCGAGGGCCCGGCGTTCGACCAGCTGGCGGCAAGCATCGACGCGTACCTGGCGTGGATCGAGCAAAACTCGGAGGTGTGGGTGAAGCTCATGCAAAGCGCCACCACGCTGCCGGAGGCACGCGAGCTGGTGGAGGGCTTCCGCCAGCAGACGATGAACACGCTGCTGCGCGAGCTGATCGGACGGCGGGCCCCGCGGCCGGCCCTGCGAATCGCGATCAGAGGCTGGCTCGGCTACATGGACGCGGCGATCCTCGACTGGACCGGCTCGAAGGACGTGCCCCGCGAAAAGCTGCGCGATCTCCTGGTCGCGGCGCTGGGCGCGTCCCTGCTGGCCGCACAGCAGGCCGATCCCAAGATCCAGCTCGCGTTCGACTAGTGTCCCGCGTCGTTAGTTCGTTGCTTAAGTGTGGTATGGTGTGGCATGCCAAGAACTGGACGGCCGAAGCAGGTGTTGGAGCTGACTTCCGCGGAGCGTGATCAGTTGGTGAGGTGGGAGCGGCGGCGGAAGTCTTCGCAGGCGTTGGCGTTGCGCTCGCGGATCGTTTTGCAGTGTGCGGCGGGGTGTTCGAATAAGGATGTAGCGGTGGCGTGTGGGGTGTCTCTGCCGACGGTCGGGAAGTGGCGTAGACGGTTTTGTGAGCTGCGGCTGGATGGGCTCTCGGATGATCCGCGGCCGGGGCGTCCGGTAACGATCACCGCTGAACAGGTCGAGGACGTGGTGGTCGCGACGTTGGAGTCTGCGCCGGAGAACGCGACGCACTGGTCCAGGGCGAAGATGGCCGAGCGCTCCGGGCTATCGCCGTCGACGATCGGACGGATCTGGCGGGCGTTTGAACTCAAGCCCCACCGCGCCGACACCTTCAAGCTTTCCACCGACCCGTTGTTCGTGGAGAAGGTGTATGACATTTGCGGCCTGTATCTGAACCCGCCCGAGGCGGCGGTCGTTTTGTGTGTTGATGAGAAGAGCCAGGTGCAAGCGTTGGCGCGCTCCCAGCCAGCGTTTCCGATGATGCCCGGCATGTGCGAGAAACGAACCCACGACTATCTACGCCACGGCACGACCAGCTTGTTCGCGGCGTTCAACGTCGCCGATGGGAGCGTGATCAGCTCAACACACCGCCGCCACCGCACGATCGAGTTCAAGAAGTTCCTCGCCAAGATCGACAGCCAAGTCCCCGAACACCTCGACATCCATCTGGTGTGTGACAACTACGGCACCCACAAGAGCCCCGCGATCCGCAGCTGGCTGCAGGCACACCCGCGGTTTCACGTGCACTACACGCCGACATACTCCAGCTGGATAAACCAGGTCGAGCGGTGGTTCGCCTACCTCACCGACGACCTACTCAGACGCTCAGACCACCGCAGCGTCCAAGCGCTTGAGAAAGACATCCGCGACTGGATCACAGCCTGGAACGAAAACCCCAAACCATTCATCTGGACCAAGACCGCCGAGCAAATCCTCGACTCCATCGCACGACTTCTAAAACGAATTAACGGCGCGGGACACTAGACCGCTTGCACGGTGAAGCCCTCACGTCGAGCGGCGCCGGCAGCTCGTGAAGCTGCTCCGTCACCGCGCGACGACCGCGAAGAAGTCACGCCCGTAAGGCTGGAGCAGCTGGCCAGCGATGCCGAGCTGCCCGGGCACCACGGGCACGGCTTTCGGGCCACTGCCCCCGTGGGTATACAGATAGCCGGCGACCCAGTCGGGGTTGATGTCGAGCTCGACGGCGCGCGCGGCGCCGGCCGCCACCAGAGCGTGGGCCAAGACCAGCGGCGTGAGCTGCTCGCCGGCTGCCCAGATGAGGTTGCCGTTGGACGCTTCGCCGAGCGCGGAGCGCGCGACGACGTTCACCCCGCCAACGGTCGCCCCCCAGCAGCTCTGGATGCAGCCTTCCGCGTTCGCCGCCGGCGATCCGCGGTCCACGAGCAGCGAGAGATTCTGCAGGACCGAGAAGACCGGCCGCCCGGGGGCGGGAACCCCCTGGTGCCACGCCCCGACAGCGGTGCTCCCGTCGCGGTAGGTGACAATCGAGCCACGGCCGCTCACCAACGGCTCGGCGACGCGGCCATCCGACATCCACCCCACGTCGCCCGTGGTGAACTTGAATCCACCGTTGAACGCAGCGACCACGTGGTGGATCTCACTCGGAGCGATCCGCGCCCCGTAGCGCCATGCGCCTTCCGGCTCCCCTTCGCCCGCGTGCAGGTCGAACCGCACGTATCGCTGGTCGAAGCGCAGCAGGGTGACACCCACGCGCTGCTCCTCCCACACCGCGGGCTGACCGTGAACCTGCGCAACGACCCGCCAGGACGCCCCCGATTCGCGCAGTGGCCTCACCACGAGCGGTGGCGGCGTGGGTCGCGCCGGCGCGGCGGCACCGGCACGCGTGCGTTGGCCACTGGACGTGGAGGTAGCGGCGGTCGACGTGGCGCCGCAGCCCGCGAGCACCACAACGACGACGCTCAGCGCGAGCAGCCGCGCACTTTGGGCGGGAGTGACACCCCGTGCAGACATCTCAGCTGCACGCGAGCTCGAGCTTGCGCTCGGCCGCGTTGCCCGCATGCCCGGGCCTGCCGCTCGTTGCGTAGCGCCAATGCCCGTGCGAGCGGGCGAACACGTAAGCGAGTGTCCCCGCTTCCGGAGTACGTGCGCATGCCACCGCCAGCGAGCCGTTCGCGCGGGAGACGTACACACCACGCACACGCGAGGCGTTTCCGTCTTCGCGCGCATACACGGAGAGGATCGCAGCGCGCTCTGAGCGTGTCGCCGACCGGGCGTCGGCAGCGGACGAAGCCCATGCCACGACGGGCGCGCAGAAGGCGGCGACAGCCAGCAACGCCGCAACGATCAGTCCTGTCAGCCTGCTCACCATCGGCTCGAGTCTGCCGGCGCAGCCTAACGACTCTCTCAAGCAGCGATGAGAACTCATCCATGTGCAGCGGCGCCGCGAGGTGTCAGGGAGCACCGGCAGGCGTCGCTCAGCAGGTGCCCGAGTAGGCCTGTGTCCCTGCGCCGGCGGCCGGTTCGTCGACCTCGCCGACTTCACCCGACCGCAGGACCGCTCCGAGATGCACCACATACCACTCGCCGCGCCAAGAGATCATCGACGCGATGCCGAAGGAGCCCGTATGGCCACCCTCGCTGTAGACGACACGGGCATTCGGCATCTCGTAATAGCCGAGGTCGTTGGAGCAGACGCCCGGTTCGACCCAGTGCGCATAGGAGGAACGGGCGACGACGCGGACCAACCTGGCAAGCGAGGCCCGCGCGCCAAGGAGCCGATGCGCCGCACGGATGTCGAGACCGTAGTCGTAGAGGAGCCGGTTCTGCCAGTCCGAGGCCGCGCCGTAGATCGCCTTCAATCGAACGTAGGCGTCCTTCGGAAAGAAGGCGACCAGCGCCGGACCAACCCGCCCCTGCCTGACCCCTTCCCAAAACGCATCCATCAACGAACGGAACTGTCGGCTACGCGACGATGGCAACGTGTGCGTCTGCGACAGATCGGAGGCCGCCCGCACGTGATGGCGCAGCCGTGCGCGAGCGCGGCGAGGTACGGCGGCGGCCGCCAGATGTGACGCGACAGCAAGTACAGGCGCCTCGCGGCGGGCCCCGGCCGAGCGCTTGCCATCGCCGCCACCTGTGAGCAACGCCATGGCCGCGACCAACCCCGCGACGATCGCCACGAGCCCCCACGCGCGCCGGCGCCGGCGCGCCGCACGACGCCGAACGCGCTCCGCACGCCGTCGCTCGTTGCGCTCAAAGCTCACGGCAGCGAAGATACCCTGAACGCGACGGGCGGGGGAACATGCGTTTCGGGGGCGAGATTCGCTTGAGACGGAGTTGCGGCTCCGAGCCTCATTTTTCGCCGTAACGAGACCTGGAAGGGGTGCCAGAGACGATATCGCTCCTATAACGGCTGCACCATGACGAAAAAATGATAATAAACCATTGATACTGCTGAAGCTGTCTTTAAGCGCTCGTTTTCTACATCTCCTGGCCCTTATGGCGATTTTTTCTTCTATACTGGGACAACCATGGCCGCTACGACCCGTTTTTCGCTAGCCGACCAAGAGGAGGCCTTCTTCAGCTCGACCGCAAGGTCCCGCGCGGTGCGCGCGCTGATGCGCGAAGGCCGCATCCGTCACGTCGCCGGCCGGCTCTACACCAAGAACCTCGATGACCCGTTGGAGGAAGTGGTCCGACGCCGAGCCTGGACCATCGCCGCGGGAATCTTCCCCGGGGCCGTGATCGTCGACAGAACTGCCTTTGATGCGCGACCGTCTGGTCCGGAGGGCTCGATCTTCCTCTGCTCAGACACCAGCCGGGTCGTGCGGCTACCGGGCCTGGTCTTGAATTGCCGTCGCGGCCCAGGACCCATTACGGGAGACACGCCGTTCATGGGCGAAGCGCTCCACATGAGCTCCTGGCCGCGTCGGTTCCTGGACAACATGCGTCCATCTCGCGCGCGGTCGGGCATGAAACGAACCCTGAGTAGAGCAGAGCTCGAAGGTACAACTCGAGCGTCTACTCGCCAACCGCGGCGAGGATGAGTTGAACAGGCTGCGTGACGAAACCGCCAACATCGCGCCCCTGATCGACCGCGAGGAGGAGGCCAGGGAGCTCTCGGGGCTCATTGGTGCGTTGATGGGAACGCGGGGCACTCCCTTGGTGAGCGCGGTTGGCAGGGCAACGCGAGCCGGCGAGAGCTGGGATGAGGACCGCCTCGCCCTGTTCGACGTGCTCTTTGCCGCCCTACACGAATACGTTCCGATGAATCGGGAGGTACCGGAACGCATCAGCCCCAACTTCTCGTTTTATGAGGCGTACTTCTCAAACTTCATCGAGGGAACCGAGTTCACCGTCGAGGAGGCCCGGGAGATCGTGTTCGAGGGCGCGATGCCAGCCGACCGCCCACAAGACGCCCACGACGTCCTCGGCACCTTCGACCTCGTCAGTGATCCTGCGCTGCGCGGTAAGACACCAGCCGACGCCGACGACCCATTCTCGCTGCTGAGCACCTTCCATGCGCGGATCATGACGGGAAGGCCAGAGGAGCGACCAGGCCATTTCAAGACCAAGCGGAACCGAGCTGGCAACACTGAGTTCGTCGCCCCCAGCCGAGTCCGGGGCACCCTGAGACGAGGATATGAACGCTACGGTGCTCTCCCCCCCGGCTTCTCCCGAGCGGTGTTCGCCATGTTCCTCATCGCTGAGGTGCATCCTTTCGGCGATGGGAACGGGCGTGTCGCTAGAGCGTTCGCGAACGCAGAGCTCACCGCCGCTGGCCAGCAACGGCTTGTGATCCCGATTGTCTTCCGGGATGATTATCTACAAGCGCTGCGCGCGATGTCCCGCCTGGAGGCACCGGCCGCATTGATAAGGGTCCTCTCGCGCGCCCAGGAATGGGCCGGAAGCATCGACTGGTCATCGGCTAACTCGGCTAGGGCGGACCTTGAGCGTACGCACGCGCTACTCACGCCGGCAGAAGCAGAAGAACAGGGCTTGATCCTCCGAACGACGAACGAGCTCGCTGGCCTCAACCGCCCGCTTTCACCGTCGCACAGCTGACGGACCATCGGAATATGAGGTGAACCAGTGGAGACCAACACCGAGCCGACGACCTAAACTGCGGGCCGCGATGTACGCTAATACATCTTGAAGGTGTATTAGCGTACATTGCCACCTAAATACATGTTATGCTGTACACGAATACACGCGCAAGATGTATTGAGGAGCATAAGATGCGCCAAGATGTATTGAACTTGCTCGATGATCTCGCCGCGAACGAGCGTGGCCGCATAACGAGCGCCGAAGTGCGCGAACACCTCGGGATCTCCGAGCAGTCCGCTTCCAACCTGATGAAGAGGCTCGTGGACGTCGGACTCCTTGACCGCGTCGCACGCGGAGCGTACGCCCCGAGACCACTGGGAGAACTTGGCACCCGCGCCGCCTCGCACGACATCGCGCTCGCAGTCGCCGCCGCATTCGCCCCGGAGCCACACCGCATCGCCTACCGCTCCGCGCTGGACCACCACGACCTCTTGGCCCACCCCGCCCGCACGATCCAGGTGGCAATGCCCCGGCGCGTCAAACTCCAGCACATCAGCGGACGACGCCTGCAAGCGATCCACGAGCCCGTCGCAACAATCGCAATCGGCAGCGAAGGAGCCAGCGCCGGCGCGAGCGTGTCCAGCGTCGAGCGAGCCCTACTCGAGAGCGCCGCGCGCCCCTCGCTCGTCGGCGGATGGACCGTCGTGGCGAGCGCGCTCACCCAGGCCCGGCCCGACCCGCTCAAGTTGAGCGAGCTCGCACGCGAGCTGCACGCCGAGCCGGCTCTGCGACGTCTCGGCTCCATGAGCGAAGCCCTGGACCTGGATCGCATTGCCAGCAGCATTCCCCCACCCGGCGAGAACGCGAGCGTGCTCGCGCTCGACCCCCGCGCGCCCACCGAAGACCCGTGGACGGACCAGCGCTGGCGTGTCAGGTGGCCGGTGTCCAGGCGGGAAGGTCGCGAGCTGATCGCCCCGTGATCCCCCGCAGCCACTCCACACGAATGGCCGACGAGCAGGAAGTAGACGCCAAGACCGTCGAGCGCGACTACATCCTCTCTCCAATGGCCGCACAATGACGATGGGCATGGATCGCACGCCACGCGAGAGCGCGGACACCAGCCCATCTCGAGTGCCATGGCGAAGAGCCTCGATGGGGCGTAGCATCGTGCAACGGTGGACGAAACGGCTGACAGCACAGCGGTCACCAGCGCTCAGAAGCCCCAGCCGGACCGTGCGGGCGTGATCCGTGCGGCCGCAATGCTCGAGGAGCCCAAACACCGTCGGCTGATCACCTCCCCCACACACGGTCAGATTCTCAGTGGGCTGATGCGGCCCGGCTACACCCTCGGCCCGGTGCCCTCCGGCCATGCAGTGTTGACGACCACCGGTCGCAAGACCGGCAAGCCGCGGCACAAAGTGATTCGTGCGATCCCGCAGGGCGACCGTGTGTACATCGTGCAGCTACGCCCGCCCGCGGTGGCGGTCGACACCCCGCTGGCGGTCGCCGCCTGGGTATTGAACATCCGCGCCAACCCGCACGTGCAGCTCAAGATCGGCCGCCGCACCTGCGCCGCAACGATGCGCGAGATCGCGGACCCCGTCGAACTGGCCCGCGCACGGGAGATCTTCTGCGAGCCGGTTCACCTGGTCGATTACCCCGAGTGCGTGATCCACCTAAAGGGCCGACCGTCTGCCCGCAAGATCCGCGGCCTGCACCGTTACTGGTTCGATACCGGCGTGCCGCTTGTCGCTGAGCTGCAGCGGTAGAAGCGCGCGCACCCGGCGCTCGACGAACGCCGTCAAGCAATCGCCGCCGACCGAGATCACCCGCACCGAACACTCAACCGCTCGCTACTTCGAGGCCTCCGAGAAGGAGGCGACGCTCAGCCTGACGCAGCGGGCGCTCCAAGGTCGCGCCGTAGCGGAGCGGTGTCGAGGAGGCAAGCAGATTGGCGACGAAATGTTAGATAAAGTGCGTCTAGATGTTAGTTTGTATGCATGACGTACAGGCGACGGATCATCGACGAAGCGCTCGACGAGCTTTTCCCCCACCTGGCGGCGATCGCTTTGGAGGGGGCCAAGGGCGTAGGCAAGACGGCTACGGCAACTCAGCGTGCCTCGACGGTTCTGTCGCTCAACAACCCGAACGAGCACGCAGCCCTCGCCGGCAACCTCGACCTCGTTACGCAGGTACCATCGCCGGTGCTGATCGATGAGTGGCAACTCGAGCCCGGTGTTTGGGACCGCGTTCGCCGAGCGGTCGACGATGACCCAACCGGAGGACGCTTCCTGCTGGCCGGATCCGCGGGTGTAGCCCCAGGGGTCCGCATCCACTCCGGTGCGGGCCGGATCGTCAGTATGGCGATGCGACCGATGGCATTTAGCGAGCGTGGCGCTTATCACCCAACCGTCTCGATTAGAGCCTTGCTGAATGGTGGGTCGCACGAGATCGTCGGAACCTCCGATCTCGACGTGCCGACATACGCCGACGAGATCCTCCGGTCCGGTTTCCCCGGCATCCGCGATCTGCCCACGCGGGCGCGGCAGCTCCAACTCGACAGCTATGTCGCTCGCATCGTTGAGCGTGAGTTGCCGGAGAATGGGGTCAGCGTTCGCCGCCCTAGCGCGCTGAGGGCATGGCTGGCCGCGTACGCGGCGGCAACGGCTACGAACGCCGCTTACAGCACCATCCTCCACGCGGCCACCCCAGGCGAAGGCGACAAGCCCGCACGCCAGACCGCTACGACATATCGGGAGCACCTGGAACGGATCTTCGTCCTCGATCCGTTGGAGGCGTGGATCCCCACCTTTGCCCCTCTCAAGCGACTCACCTACACACCCAAGCATCATCTGGTCGATCCGGCGATCGCCGCGCGGCTCGTAGGCATCGACAAGACCGGTCTGCTGCGCGGCCAAGGCAACCGCATCTCGGCGGCCACCGGCACGTGGCTCGGCGCGCTCTTCGAGTCGCTCGTGACCCAGTCGGTCCGGATCTACGCCGATGCCGCCAATGCGAGGGTCGGCCACTTGCGCACCAAGAACGGCGATCACGAGATCGATCTGATCGTCGAAGGCGAGAACCGGTCGTGCATCGCGATCGAGGCGAAGCTGGCCAATACCGTAAATGACCGCGACGTGGCGCACCTCAACTGGCTCTATCAGCAGATCGGCGACAGATTGGTCGACCGGATCGTGGTCTACACGGGTAGATTCGCCTACCGTAGACCCGATGGCGTCGCGGCCATTCCGCTCGCACTCCTCGGACCCTGAGCGAAACTCCGAGTGCTCGGAACGACAAGCACGCAGCCACGAGCTCCCTCTCTTGAGCCCGGCACGCCTTCGGTAACTGCTGCTCCGCCAATAGCGTTACACCGAACCTGGAGCCCCTCAAGCACGCCGCCGTCGCGCCGTACGGTCGATGTCATCCACCGCGAAGCCCTCGCGTCGCGCGGCGGTCGCGAGCCGGTCATCGGCGGTGACGATGTGCAGCGATGCGGGCAAGCCCTCCGCGACGACGACGGCCGCGGCAAGCTGCAGCGCGTCAGCCGCCCGCAGGGCGTGGACGCGGAGAAGACGCCGCGCGGCGCCTCGTACCGCCGCGGTCGCCTGCACCTCGTTCCACGCTTCGGCCAGCGAGACCAAGCGCTCGAGGGCAGTCGCGGTGGCGGCCTCCGTGAGCGCTCCCTCCCGCTCAAGTCTCGACAGCGCGGACACGCACTCGATTTCCGTCGCCCACCAAGACGCACATCACCGGGTCCTGCAGGGCGATCGCCTGCAGCGCCTCGGTGGTCTCCTCGGCAACGGTCAACGGGACGATCGCCGAGCTGTCCCAGAACCTCAACGGCCGTCGCGCCTCTCCTCGAGCAGGGCCGCCACGGCGCTTGCTCCGTGCAGCGGAACCGGGGGCTTGGTCGACACCAACTCGATCGCCGGCGGCTTGCGTGCGGATCGAACCGCTCCGGACCGCTCGAGTCGAGCGATCCGTCCCTCAGCATCGGGGGCAGCGCTCACCGCGGACTCCAACCGTGCGACCGGAGTCCCACGATCGATGATCAGGATCGACTCGCCGGCTCGCACCTGATCGAGTAGAGCACTGAGCCGGTTCTTGGCATCGGTGATGGTTGCAACCACTATCGGACTAGAATAGCCTGTTCCTCCCAGCTATTCAAGCTCTTTATGGAGACGGTGGGTTCGACGGGTGCGAAATCCCGGCAGAGACTGGCTCTGTCATGCCGGATTCCGGGCTCATCTCGAACTGGCTTGCGTACGCTGTGCGTACGCACACTGCGAGCGGGATTATGGCGCTCTGACATCGACGAGGTCGGCGATGATCTCGAAGTCCTTGGTGTTGTAGGTAAGCAGCGGCACCCCATGCACGTTCGCGGTCGCGGCAATAGCCAGATCCAGCGCGCGCCTGCGAGGCTGACCGCCGCGCTGTGACACCGCGGCGTGCAGCCGCCCACACTCACGTGCCGCCACGGCGTCAAACGGAAGCGCATCAAAATGAGCCTCGATCGCACCGAGTCGCACGACCCTGCGCGCTCGCGCCTCCTCGTCGCGCGCGACCAGCACGCCGAAGTGCAACTCCGTCAGCGAAATGACGCTGATCGCAGCATCCTCGTCCGGGCCGTCCTCAGCAGCGATCAGCACCGAAGTGTCAAGCAACACCGCCACGAGCTAGGTCGCCCACGGATCGAGCACCTCGCCGGCAAGCTGCCCAAGATCGGCCTCCAAGGTTACGTCGGTGGCGGTCGCCCAAAGATCTGCAAGTTGAGGGCTGGGAACCCACTGTCGCGTGCGCACCGGCCCCAACTCCGCGACAGCTCGTCCAGAAACGGTGATCGTCAGATGCTCGCCGGCTTCCGCACGACGCAAAACCTCTCCGACATTGTTCCTCAACTCCTTCTGCGGAATGCTCGCCATAGCATTATGGTAGCAGTTCTGCTACAAGCCGCGGGGGCGGTCCACATCCGCTACCGCAACGGACCCCACCGCAACCAACGCTCATCAAAGCGGAGCGCCGCCTAGGCCCAGTAGGGACACGCGCGGAAGATCGCCCGGCGCCATCAAGCCGCCATTGCGCGACCGTCCGAAAGCGCCTCGTGAACCAAACTGCCACGCACGTCGCGCCATTGCTCTGCTTCCATCTCGCTGACGACCAAGATGTCCGCAAACAGGCCCAGCCCTCGCAGCGTCCGACGCAAGCGCACCGACTCAGCCACCACATCCTCAACCGCGGGCTCGACCACCAAGAAGTCGAGGTCGCTGCCCTGGCCGGCATCGCCACGGGCGTGCGAGCCGAACAGGATCACCTGCGCATCCGGTGCCGCAGCAGACAGACGCCGGGCAGCCTCAGCTATGACCGCCTCATCGAACATGCCCATACGGTAGCGCCGCCGCGCCGCCACCGGACAGCCATGTAACGCCAAGATCAGCCGCCGGCAAGCACCGCTGCGCCCGTCGGACCAGCGAACACCCGGGACCTACAGTCAAGATGCATCGCGCCGGATGCGAGTCCCGTACGCGGGCGCAAAGCCCAATCACTTCGCACCCGCGACCGAATATGGAGACGGTGGGAATCGAACCCACGTCCGCAATCGCGTGAAGATGGCGTCTACGAGCGTAGCCGGCGCTCTGATCTCATCCCCTACTCGCCTCGCCGGCGGGGTTGTGGGGGACCAGTGTCCTTGGTTTTCCCTGGATTGGCAGACACGTACCGCACCGGGTGAGCCTGCATTCTGATTCCGGGTGACCCCCGCGGCAGGCAGGCAGGGCCCGAAACCTCACGGCTTAGCTATTGACTAAGCGGCGAGGGCGTACTCGTGTGAGTCCGCACTTATGTTTTTCCCGGGTGTTTTACGAGGCCGCCCGGGACCTCGACTCGCAACCACCCCCACGAGCCAACCGCGTCGAAGCCTGTCGTCCCCGGGGATGTTCCTGCAGGTCCAGTGTAGCGCCACCAACCGCGCGGCCAGCGTTGTTGCGATGGCCGACAGCCGTTTCCGCGTACACGGCCCAACAACGAAAACGACGCGGAACCGCGCCGCTTGAGGAACCCTTCCGGTCGCGCCCGAAGGCTCGTCCGGTTAGGTGGCGCGGCCTCACACCTCGGTGGCCTCGCTCTTTGCGACTCGATCCCGCGTCTGGATTCAAAGTAGCTCGCGTAACCGCCCCGTGCAACCCCTCCGGCGCGATGTTGCCGCACCTTCCGAAGAAAAACATCCGAGCCCACAGCGGCGCGCGGGGAAGACCCGCTGGCAAGCCATTAGGCAACGCTTAGCAGCGGTGCCACAATGGAGCTGTGGACAATTCCGAGTTCTCCCTGTCCGTCCCCGCTTCCACGCTTCCGCCAGCCATGGCGCCGCTGACCGGCGCGGGCGCTGACACGCCGGGCGCGTTTCCCACACATCCCGGCGAGGACCCGTTCGGGCAGAAGCAAAGCGGCCCGGCCGGCAACCTGCGCAAGCGGATCGGTAGCGCGCTGGCGGCCGTGGTGGCGCTGTTTGCCAAGTTCTGGGCGGTCATGAAAGGCGCGCTGCTGTTCCTGCCCAAACTGAAGCTGCTGACCACGGCCGGCACGGCGCTGGTGTCGGTGGCCGCGTACAGCCTGTTCTGGGGCTGGGAGTTCGCGGCGGGGTTCGTGGTGCTGCTGTTCGTGCACGAGATGGGCCACGTGCTGCAGTTGCGACGCGAGGGCATCAAGGCCAGCGCGCCAATGTTCATCCCGTTCATGGGCGCAGCAATCTTCTCCAAGTCGCTCGGCGACAACGCGCTGGCGGAGGCGCGCGTGGGGCTTGCGGGACCGATACTGGGAACGATGGGCGCCGGCGCCTGCTGGGCGATCGGCGAAGCCACCAACAGCGACATGCTGCGGGCGCTGGCCTACCTGGGCTTCTTCCTCAACCTGTTCAACCTGCTGCCGGTGGTGCCGCTGGACGGCGGGCGGGCGATGGCGGCGATGGCGCCGTGGATGTGGTTCATCGGGTTCGGCGCGCTGATCGCGCTGGTGTTGATCGTGCCGAGCCCGATCCTGTTCATCATCATCTTCTTCGGCGGCATGGAGACGTGGCGGCGGTGGAAGCTGAGGGGCACCCGCTCGCTGGAGCAGGCCGCCTACTACCGCGTGTCGCCGCGCAACCGCATGCTGGTGGGGGCGGTGTACATCGGCCTGATCGTGGCGCTGGCGTTTGGGATGTATGAGACGCACATCCTGACCTCCGCCGGCCACAGCTTCACGCACCTGTAGCCCGACACAGACCGCCGCTGGCCAGCCCGGAACGCGCGGGCCGTCAAGTCATCCGCCAATCGGCTTGCGCACTCCGAACATCTGTTTGCTGATGCGCCAGCCCTCGGACGTCCTGACCAGCGAGGCTTCATGCAGACCTCTGGCAGGGTCGTCCAAAACGACCGTTGCCCGGTCGCCGTTCAGCGTCACAGCGCCGACCTGGGTGTCTCTCAGTTCTTTCAGGCGCGTGCTGTGGGTGGCGAGCGCCTTTACCTCCAGCGTCATCAGCCCGCCACAACCGGAGCCGCTGTGCAGGAGTTCGGCAAATCCGTACAGTGGACGCAGTTCTTCCCTGGCCTGATTCGTGAACAACTCACAGACCGCCGCGCCTTTCCCGGCCTCGATGTCCGCGAAGTACCGCTCGACGACGGAGCGTACCTGGGCGCTGGTCGACTGCGTTTTACCGCACCCGCTTACAGCGATCGAAACCGCGACCAATACAGCGACTCGAGCGATCAAGTCCCCTGATGGTATTGGGCTGAAGCGCCAAGCGTTTGGCATAAAACAACGACCAAGCCCCCGGGCGCCTCAGCGCCTGGCTTCCCTGATCCCACGTTCCATGTCGCGCTTGGTCTCGCGCTCGCGCAGGCTCTGGCGCTTGTCGTACAGGTCCTTGCCACGCGCCAGCGCTATCTCCACCTTGGCGTTGGCGCCCGAGAAGTAGATGCGGGTGGGCACCAGCGTCAGCCCGCGTTCCTTGGTGCGGGCGGAGATGCGGTCGAGCTCGCGACGGTGAAGCAGCAGCTTGCGCGTGCGCTCCGGATCGTGGTTTTCACGCGACGCGGGGCCGTATGGCGGGATGTGTATGGAGTGCAGGAACAGCTCGCCGTCGTGCACCGCCGCGTAGCCGTCCTTCAGCTGCGCGCCCGATGTGCGCAGCGCCTTGACCTCGGTGCCCTCCAGCACCATGCCGCACTCCAGCCGCTCGATCAGTTCGTAGCGGTGCGACGCGTAGCGGTTGGACGCCACGTCCCCCGCGCCGATCTTGCGCTTGCCCTTGCCCTTGGCCATCCTCCGAGACTAGATGATTGATTCCACGGCGGTGTGCCGTGGTCCGGGGGTGCGGATGGTCGAGCGTGCCGCGGACGCAGGCCGCAGCCCTTGCTGGTGGCAAGGGCAAGGCCGAGGACAAAGGCAGGCGAAGTCCAGACGTGCCAACCGGCGGTGCAGCGCCGTGGAATCAATCATCTCGCGCTTCGATTTTGAGGGGCTCCGCCCTACCGGGCTCCGCGGCGGCGTGCGCGGCGCTGGTCAGCCGGCCGGCTCCAGGTCAACGCGTCCGCGTATCGAGTCCACCCGCGCCACCCGTACCTCGATCTCATCGGCAAGCCGCAGCGTGGCACCGGTGCGCTCGCCGCGCAGGATGGTGCCCTGCTCGTTCAGCTCCCACCACTCGCGCTGGGACTCGCGCTGGGCGGCGGCGGCCGACCCTCGGCCTCCCCCGCGCTGCGCCCCGCTGGGCCGCTTGGCCACCGGCTGCGGTGCGCGCATCAGCCGTACCGGCAGCATCCCCTCGAACGTCGGCCCGCCGGCGTCGGCGATGTCCTCGCCTGTGTCCTTTGGCGAGAACGCGATGAACGCGCCGGCTGAGATCAGCCCGGTGATCTCGCCGGCGAACACCTGATCCATACCCGTCTGGAACAGCAGTTGCTCCAGCGCGAAGCAGCGCGCCACGTCGTCGGAGTCGCGCTCCACGATCATGGCGGCGCGCTCGCGCTCAGAGCACCATGCGCCCAGCTCCACCAGCTCGCCTGCGCGCGGCTCGCGCTCGCCGCCGCCCACCGCGGACAGCAGCGCGCGGTGGCACACCAAGTCCGGGTAGCGGCGGATGGGCGAGGTGAAGTGGCAGTAGGTGGCCGAGTGCAGGCCGGCGTGGCCGAGGTTGTTTGGCGAGTAGTAGGCCTGCTTGAGCGAGCGCAGCACCAGCGAGCCAAGCGCCATGCGCCCGCGGCCGCTGGCGCGCACGTAGTCGTCCACGCGCCTGGAGATCTCGCCCACCAACTCCGCTGCCTGCGACGGGCTCAGCAGATCGGGCAGTGCCGGCGTGGGCACCTCCAGCGACGCCAGCTGTTCCACCAGGCGCTCGATGCGCTCCGACTGCGGGGCGCTCGTGCACGCGGTACAGGCACGGCACGGTGCGCCTGGCCAGCAGGCCGGCCACCGCCTCGTTGGCGGCGATCATCAGGTGCTCGATCAGGCGGTGGGACTCCGTCTGCACGCGCCCGGCGATGTCGCTCACGTTGCCGTGCTCGTCGAACGAGAACTCCGGCTCCTCCGAGTCGACCACCAGCGCGCCGCTCTGCTCGCGCTTGCGCTGCAGCTCCGCCGCCAGCGCACGCGCCACGCGCAGAGGCTCGCCCCACGGCTCGGCCGCGCGCTGGCCGCCGTCGAAGATGCGATCGACCTGCTCGTAGTCGAGGCGAGCGTCGGAGCGGATCAGCGAGCGGTAGAAGGCCGCGCGCGTGACCACCGCGCCGCTGCACTCCAGCTCCACCGTCACCGCCGCGCGCTCCACGCCCGGCATCAGCGAGCACGCGTCGCTGGACAGCGAGTGCGGCAGCATCGGCTCCACCGCCCCCGGCACGTACACGCTGGTGGCGCGCCGGCGGGCCTCGCGGTCGATCGGCGAGCCCTCCGGCACGTGCGCGGCCACATCCGCGATGTGCACCCACACGCGCGCGGCGCCGCCGTCCATCGCTTCGGCTGAGATCGCGTCGTCGAAGTCGCGGGCGCTGGCCGGGTCGATGGTGAACGTGGGCAGCGCGCGCAGGTCGCGGCGGTCGTATTTGGCGTGGCGCACCCGCTCGCCCGCCGCGCGCGCCTCGCGCTCCACCGCCGGGTCGAACGCGCGCGCCAGGCCGCGGTCGAGCATCAGCCCCTCGATCACGTCGCGTGCCACATCCGGGCGGCCGAGCACTCGCAGGATCCGCGCCCCCGACCCGCGGCCCTGCGAGCCGCGCCCGCCGGCTCCGCGCGCCGGCTGGACCAGCACCAGGTCGCCCGCCCGTGCGCTGCCGCGGGCGGAGCCGGGCGAGCCCACCACCATCTGCGAGGAGCCGCCGCGGCGCGGCGAACCGTCGCGGGGCTGCTCGTACGGGAACAGCCGCTCGGCCGTCAGGAAGCGTCCGCGTCGCTCGAGCACCGCCACGATCGCGTTGGCCGGCGCCGGCCCCACCGGCTCGCCGGCGCCGCCCGCTGAGCGGCGCTGAGAGCCGCTCACTTGACTTTCGCTGCCAGCGTGCTCAGCGCCACTTCGAGGCCGTGTTCGGTGTCGACGCCGTGGCGCACCAGCACTTCCGGGATCACTCCCGCGCCCTGTTTCACGCCGCCGCCGCCCAGGTTACGCCCGTTGGGCGGTGAAGTACTCGCCGACCGTGATGTCCAGCGCGCCGCCGTTGGACAGCGGCTGCTCCTCCTGGAAGACGCCCTTGCCGAACGTGTGCGTGCCGACGACCGTCGCGCGGTGGTGGTCCTGCAGCGCGGCCGTCACGATCTCCGAGGCGGACGCCGTGTTGGCGTCGACCAGCACCACCACCGGGATCGACGGCGGGGATCGCGTCGCCGGTGGCCACCAGCGTCTGACGGTCGGCTGCGTGCGCCCGCGCGTGGTCACGATCGTGCCCTTGGGGATGAAGATGCTGGCGATCAGCTGCGCCTCCTCAACCAGGCCGCCGCCGTTGCCGCGCAGGTCGAACACGATCCCGCGCGCGCCCGCGTGCAGCTGGTGTTCGACCGCTTCGCGCACTTCCGCGTGCGCGCCCGGGGCTGAACGACGCCAGCGCCACCACACCCAGCTTGAGGCCGTGCACGGTTTTGGTGAGCGACGCCACAACCGGCTCGGACACCACCGCGCGGGTGATCTTCGCGTCCGCTCAGCGAGGAGTGGGGACGCTTGTCGCCGGCGTGGTCCGGCCGCGGGGCGTTCGATCTGAAGCGTCACGTCGGTGCCCGGCGCGCCCTTGATCAGCGCGGTGGCCTGATCGATCGACAGGCCTTTCAGCTTGCGCCCGTCGACCGCCACGATCAGCTCGCCCGACCGCAGGCCGGCGTGCGCCGCCGGCGAGGAGTTGAACACGCGCGCGATCAGCAGCGCGCGCCCGGACACCAGTTCCGGGTCGACCGACACGCCGATGCCGGTGAAGTGCGGCGGGCAGTCGAATTCGCTGTATTCGCTCGGCGACAGGTAGTGCGAGAAGCGGTCGTGGAGGTTGGCCACCAGCCCGGAGATCGACGCGTCCGGCCAGCTGGCCGGCGGGGATCGGGCGGTAGTAGTCGTTCTCCGATGCGCTGGATCGCTTCGTCCACCACCTGCGTCTGGTGGTCGGCCTCGAACGTGTTGCGCAGGAAGCCGGGCAGGTCTTCCGGGTGCCCGCCCAGCCACAGGCCCACGACCAGCAGCACCGGCAACAGCACCGCGAGCACGGCGATCAACGGCTGTCTGTTGGCGGGAGTCATGCCTGCCCGCAAGCGTAGTGGAGACTGGCTCGATCCCAGGATCAGCGCGAACCTTCTAGGGTGCAGTCAATGGCAAACATCTCACAGAGCGTGGTCCCGCAGAACGGACTTCCGATCCACCACATCGAGCTGCCGGGCACGCGCGCGCTGACCGTGCTGGTGGCGTTCGACGCCGGCGCGCGCAACGAGCGCCCGGAGGAGAACGGGATGGCGCACTTCCTCGAGCACCTGGTGTTCAAGGGCGGCGAGAAGTACCCGCACTACAGCGACGTCAACGAGACCGCCGAGCGCCTGGGCGGAGTGCTGAACGCTTACACCAGCCAGACCTGGTGGCCTTCCACATCACCGTGCGCGCCGAGAGCGCCGGGCCGGCGATCGACCTGCTGAGCGACTTCGTGGGGCGCCCGCGCCTGGACGCGGAGGAGCTGGACCGCGAGCGCGGCGTGGTGATCCAGGAGATCAACCGCGCGTATGACCAGCCGTCGATGGTGGCCGAGTACCTGATCGACCGCGCCGCCTTCGGCGAGCACCCGCTCGGGCGCACCGTGCTGGGCCCGGAGGAGAACCTGCGCAGCTTCACCCGCGAGGGGATCGTGGCCTTCCGCAGCGCCGCTGGTCGGGCGCCCGCGGCGGCGCGTTCCTGGCCGGCAACCTCGAGCACCTGCCTGCCGAGCAGCAGCTGCAGGAGCTGCTTCGCCCGCTTCCCGTCGCTGCCCGAGCCGGAGCCGTACGTGCCGGCGCCGGACGTTCGCGCCGCAGACGCTGGTGGAGCAGCGCGACACCAACCAGTCGCACCTGCGCATGATCTACCGGCCCGGACATCGCCATCAAGGACGTGCGCCAGCGGGCGGCGCTGACGATCTACTCGACGCTGTTGGGCGGCTCGATGGGCTCGCGCCTGTTCGATGAGATCCGCGAGAAACGCGGCCTGTGCTACTCGGTCTCCGCGCATGGACCACGCGTTCGCCGACGTGCCGATCCTGCAGCTCGGCTCGGGCCTTGAGTCCGGCAAGTGCGTGGAGGCGTACACGCGCATGCGCGAGATCGTCGACGAGCTGCGCCGCGACGGCCCGACCGAGGAGGAGGTGGCGCGGGCGCGCGCGTACGCCGCCGGGCGCACTGGTGCTTGGCTTTCGAGAACACCAACGCGGTGGCGCGTTACGCGGCCACCAGCAGATCGTCTTCGGCGAGGACATCGACCCCGACGCCGCGATCGCCGCGCTCGACGCGGTCACCTTCGACGAGGTTCGCGAGATCGCCGACGGCATCACCGAGAACCTCGCCGTGGCCTGCGTGGGGCCGCACACCGTCGAGGAGTTCTAGGTACTCAGCTTCTCAGCAGCGCGCTCAGCTTCTCAGCGCGCGCATCCTCGCCAACCATCCCTACGACCCATCCCCTTGCCTCGTCGAGATCGACCGCCCGCGCCTCGACCATCGCTTCAATGTCGACCCAGTCGCGAGGACGGTCGAACATCGCCTTGAACACCGCGAGGCCGGTGCAGCTCAGCACCGGGATCGTGCGATCGCCGAACGACACATGGCGGATGTTCTTCTCGACCTCGTCGTGGAACGGCAGCACGTTGAAGAACAGGTCGATCGGCGTCTCCTCCCAACGAAGTCTGACCTGGCCATCGCGTTCTGCCTGTTCGAGGTCGCTGCCCGTCGCTGCGACCTGCCTCGGCAGCGCGGCGAAGACGTTCTCAAGTCCGGCTCGGCGCAACGAAGACGTTGACGTCGAGATCCTGAGTGGCCCTTGGTTCGAGCGTGCAATACCCGAGCGCTATCGCTCCTCCGATCGCGTGCGGGAATCCCGCCGCATCAAGCGCGTCGTGAACCGCCAGCAGCCGGTCTGCGAGTCCGCTCACGCCGCCAGCCGAATCAGCGGCGGATAGGTGAGCTCGCCGCGCTGCCGAGACGGCATCCGATCGGCGAGTTCGATTACGTCGATCAGGACCCTGCCCGCCCGCTCCAGAGCCGCCTCGTCGGATAGGTGCGAGAGCTTGAGCTCCATGCCCGCCGCCCTGGCGATTCGGGCCAGCGCTGCCACCGAGGGCTGGCGGCGGCCGTGCTCATATGCGCTGAGTACCGACCGCTGAACGCCGCAGCGACGCGCCAGCTCGGCCTGGCTCAGCCCGGCGGTGTGTCGAATCTCCGCGATCAGCTCACCCGCGGCGCGCTCGTTGCTCACAAACATAAGCGAGAGCATACCATATTCGCCACCATTTTTTAGATCTCGTTAGCGTATCCGCGGCACTCAGCCGATCGCGACCATGCGCTCGATCGGCACCCGCGCTCGCACAGCGATCTCCTCCGGCACGCGCACCTCGAACTGCATCTCGCGCAGCGCGTCGCGCAGCTTGGGCAGCGTGATCATCTTCATGTACTGGCACGACGCCTCGGCGTTGGCCGGGATGAACTCGACGTCCGGCGCGGCCATCCGCAGCGGATAGAGCATCCCGATCTCCGTCGCCACCACCGCTTGGTGGCGGTGGGCCGCCGGCGTCGCAGCTGGCGCTCGGCCGCCTCCGCGTCCTGCGCGTACTGGAGCATGCCGCCCGTCGAGAGCATGTGCACGCCCTCCGCCGACACGTCGCCGGCGGCCACGTACTCCATCACGCTGGTCGAGCAGCCGCACTCGGGGTGGATCAGGAAGTCCGCGCCCGGGTGCGCGGCGCGCGTCGCTTCGATGTCGGCCGGGCGGATGCCCGCGTGCACGTGGCACTCGCCGTCCCACACGTGCATGCGCTTGCCGAGCTCCTTCTCCACGTACGCGCCAAGCCACATGTCCGGGCCGAACAGGATCTCCGTGTCGGGGCCGTGCGTTCGTAGATGTGGCGCACCACGTCCACCGCGTTGGCCGACGTGCAGCAGTAGTCGGTCAGCGCCTTCACCTCAGCGGTGGTGTTGACGTACATCACCACCACGCCCCGCGGGTAGCTTTGCGCGCCAGTCCGCAAGCTGCTCCGCGTCGATCGACGCCGCCAGCGAGCAGCCCGCGTCCAGATCGGGGATCAGCACCGTCTTCTGCGGGCACAGCACCGACGCCGTCTCCGCCATGAAGTGCACGCCGCAGAACACGATCGTCTCGCCGTCCGTTTCAGCCGCCTTGCGCGAGAGCCCCAGCGAGTCGCCCACGTAGTCGGCCACGTCCTGCACCTCCGGCACCTGGTAGTTGTGCGCCAGGATCACCGCGCCGCGCTCCGCCGCAAGCGCGCGCACCTCATCCTTCATCGCCGCCAGCTCATCCGGCGACAGCCCAGCGGCGCCGCTGAGGTCGGGGCCATCGGCAGTGTGGGGGCCATAGGGAGGTTCATGGCAGGGCCTCCAGGGTGAGGGACAGATCGAGGGCGGGCGCCGAATGGGTCAAGGCGCCCATCGAGATCCATTCTACCCCCGTCTCCGCCACCGTCCGGAGCGTGTCAGGGTCACCCCGCCGCTGGCCTCCAGCTGGGCGCGGCCCGCCACCTGCGCCACCGCCGCCCGCAGCTGAGCCTCGTCCATGTTGTCCAGCAGCATCCGCGGCGCGCCCGCCGCCAGCGCCTGCTCGATCTCATCCGGGTTGCACACCTCCACCTCAAGCGTTCCCGCCAGCTCCGGAGCCAGTTCGCGGGCGCGCTCCACCGCCTGCGCGATCCCGCCCGCCGCCGCAATGTGATTCTCCTTGATCAGGATCGCGTCGAACAGCCCCACCCGGTGGTTGACCGCACCGCCCGCCGCCACCGCCCGCTTCTCCAGCGTCCGCAGCCCCGGCGTGGTCTTGCGCGTGTCCAGCACCCGCGCGCCCGTCCCCTCCACCGCGCGCGCCGCCCGTGCCGCCATGCGTCGCCACGCCCGACAGGTGCGCCAGGAAGTTCAGCGCCGTGCGCTCGCCCGTCAGCAGCGCCCGCGCGCTGCCCGTCGACCGTCGAGCACTGGGCCGCCGTCCTCGCGCCACACGCCCTCCTCCACCAGCCGCTCGCACCTCGATCGCCGGATCGAGCTCGCGCGAACGTGGCTTCCACGGCCTCCAGCCCGAAGATCGCGCCCGGCGCCTTCTGGGTGATCAGCGCGCGCGCGCCGCGCCTGCTCGGACACCGTCGCCAGCGTCGTCACGTCGCCCGAGCCGACGTCCTCTTCCAGCGCGCGCCGAACCAGCTGCCGCGAGAGCGTCCGTCCACCATTACTGCCGCTCCGGCGCCGCTGGACAGCAGGTACGCGCGCACGAATCCGTCGAGGTCGCCGTCGAGTACTCGCTGCACATCGCCCATCTCGAAGTTCGTGCGGTGGTCCTTGACCATCGTGTACGGGTGCAGCACGTAGGAGCGGATCTGCGAGCCGAAGTTCACGTCCTGCGCCTCGCCCTTCTCCGCGCGCGATCTCCTCCTGGCGTTCGCGCTCCTTGCGCTCGAGCAGCTTCGCCCGCAGCATCGCCATCGCCGTCGCCCGGTTGGACGACTGCGAGCGCTCGTTCTGGCACTGCACGACGATCCCCGTCGGGCGGTGGGTGATGCGCACCGCCGAGTCCGTCTTGTTCACGTGCTGACCGCCCGCACCCGACGCGCGGTACGTGTCCACCTGCAGGTCGTCCTCGTTGATCTCGATCTCGCCCGTGTCCTTCACCACCGGCGCCACCTCCACCCCCGCAAAGCTCGTCTGGCGGCGGTGCGCCGAATCGAACGGCGACAGCCGCACCAGCCGGTGCACGCCGCGCTCTGCCCCGAACAGGCCATAGGCGTTCTCGCCCGACGCGCGGAACGTCGCCGACTTGATGCCCGCTTCCTCGCCCGCGCTCGCCTCCAGCAGCTCCACCTCGAAGCCACGGCGTTCGGCCCAGCGCATCAGCATCCGCAGCACCATCTCCGCCCAGTCCTGCGCGTCCGTCCCCCCGCGCCCGCGTTCACCGTCACCAGCGCATCGCCCGCGTCGTAGCGGCCCGGAGAACAGCCGCTGCTCCTCAAGCGTCGCCAGGCGCTCCTCAACTGACGCGATCTGCTCGTCCACCTCCGCCTGAAGCGTCGAGTCCTCCTCCGCCATCTCCGCCAGGCCGTCCAGGTCCTCCACGTCCGAGCGCAGCGACGTGAACGTCTCTAGGCGCTCGGAAGCGCGCGAGTGCTCAGCTGAAACCGTCGCCGCTCGGTCTGAGTCATCCCAGAAGCCCGACTCGCCCATCTCCGCCTCGAGCGCCGCCACGCGCTCGCCCAGCGAAGCCGGGTCAAAGATAATCCGCCAGCAGGGACATCTGCTCGCGGATCGCGGCCAGGCGCTGAGGGGTCGATTCGCTGGGGGCGGCTGTGGCCATGGAGGTCACGCTATCAGTGGGCGGGGCTGGAGGCGGGGGTCGGGGCTGAGCCGATCACCACAGCACCGGAACGTCGTACGCTGTGATCCGCTCGTCGTTGGTCACCAACGTGAGGCGCTCACTCAGCGCCTGTGCGACCAGCATGCGGTCGAATGGATCACGGTGGTGCGGCGGCAGCGCCCCGGCGATCAGAGCCTGGGTGCTGGAGATTGCCAGTTCGATGAAGCCTTCGTCGGCGAGCGCATCCAGCAGCAAGCCTTCCGGAAGATCGAGCTTGCCCTGCGCCTGCTTGATTGCCAACTCCCACACCGAAGCCACACTGAAGAGCAACGCTACCCCAGGCTCTTCCATCCTTTCGCGGACACGAGCACTGAGACGCGCATCGTCAGCCTGCCACCACAGCAGCGCGTGGCTGTCCAGGAGCAGCGACGGGGTCAATCGCGCATGCCGAAGAGGCGCTCGATCTCCTCATCCGGCTCGTTGAAGTCATCGCTCATCCAGATCTTTCCTCGCAGCGCCCCAGGCTTGCGCCGTTTTGGCTCCACGGTGTAGGCAACGATCTTCGCCACCGGCCTCTGACCCCGGCGAATGATGATCTCCTCGCCGCCGGTCACACGCTCAATCAGACTGGAGAGCTGCGTTTTGGCCTCGGTCACCGTCACGATCTCGGACATACCCTCATGATATCAGACCTGGTTGACCTGGTCTCCTTCATCGCGGCAGTCTTACTGGCAAGGCTGGAGCCAGGGCGTCCGCTCAACCTTTCTGGGCGAGTGCCAGCGCCATGGACCTAGCCGCTGCGTCAGTGAACGCCCGCTCGCCTGGAAGTCCAGCGATGGCACGGTCGATCGCATCAACAGTGGCATCCTGCTCTTGGAGGTCCTGCGAGATCTCCGCAGGAAGCTCCGCGCCGCGTCCACGGCCGTCTAGGTCCCGTGGCACTTCTTGAACTTCTTCCCCGACCCACACCAGCAGGGGTCATTCCGCCCCACCTGATGCTCCTCGTCGAGCACGCGCTGCTCCACCACCGGCATCGCTTCGCCGCCTTCGCTTTCCCCGAACGCCTGTGCTGCCGCGCCTGCGCCGTTTGCAAGCCCGGCCGCGGCCGCCGCCTGAGCCAGCGCGCCAGAGCCGACGGAGCTGTGCCCGCCTGAGTAGGACACCCGTCCCGCGCGGGTGGAGTTGCCGGACGCGCCGAACGCCGGCACCGCCGGCGGCCCGCCGTTCTCCTGGCCCTCCACGTTGACCTGCACGTTGAAGATCATGCGCGCGTAGTCGGTCCACACGCTGTTCATCAAATCGCCAAACAGGTTGAACGCCTCGTTCTTGTACGCCACCAGCGGGTCGATCTGGGCGAAGCCGCGCAGGTGGATGCCCTCGCGCAGGTAGTCCATGTCGAACAGGTGCTCGCGCCAGCGCTCGTCGATGATCTGCAGCAGCAGGAAGCGCTCCAGCGCCCCCATAAGCTCATCGCCCAGCGCCTGCGCACGGGCTTGGTACAGGCTCATGGCCGTATCCACGATGCGGTCGCTCAGCGCGCCGCGATCGGCCGTCTCGCTGTTCAGTTCGTCCATGCTCAGATCCAGCGGGAAGAACTGGCTGAGCGCCACGAACAGGCCGTCCAGGTCCCAGTCGTCCAGGAAGTCACCCGGCGTGTACTGGTCGATCGTGCGCTCGATCACCTTCGACACTTCCTCCCTGGCCTCCTCGCCGATGCTCTTGCCTTCCAGCACCTCGTCGCGATAGGCATAGATCACGCGACGCTGCTCGTTCATCACGTCGTCGTACTCCAGCACCCGTTTACGCAGCAGGAAGTTCTGTTCCTCGACCTTCTTCTGAGCTTTCTCGATCTGCTTGGACAGCATCCCAGCCTCGATCGGTTCCTCGTTGCCGTGCTCGTCAACGCCGCCCAGTTTGTCCAGGATCCTGTAGATGCGGTCGCCCGCAAACAGGCGCACCAGGTCGTCTTCCGCCGACAGGAAGAAGCGCGACTCGCCCGGGTCGCCCTGACGTCCCGCACGACCGCGCAGCTGGTTGTCGATGCGCCGCGACTCGTGGCGCTCGGTGCCGCAAATGAACATCCCCCCCGCCGCCATCACCTGTTCGCGGCTCTCCTGCAGCTTGCGCTCCACCTCCGGCAGGATCTCCTTCATCCGCCGCTGATACTCCTCGGCGTCCGCCCGCTCCACGCCTTCGCGAGCCAACTGCTGTTCGGTCAGATGCTCAGCGTTGCCACCCAGCTTGATGTCCACGCCACGGCCCGCCATGTTGGTCGCGATCGTCACCGCGCCCGGCTGACCCGCCTCCGCCACCGTGTCCGCCTCGCGCGCCGCGTGCTCCGGCTTGGCGTTCAGCACCGTGTGCTTGATCCCCGCCTTGGTCAGGCGCTCGGACAGCAGCTCTGAAACCTCCACCGAGATCGTTCCCACCAGCACCGGCTGGCCGGTCTCGTGGCGAGCGGCGATTTCCCTGACCACCGCGCTCCACTTGCCCTCCTTGGTCTTGTAGATCTGGTCGTTGCGGTCATCGCGCACCATGTCGCGGTTGGTCGGGATCTGGACCACCGGCAGCTCATAGATCTTCATGAACTCCGTCGCCTCCGTCAGCGCCGTGCCGGTCATGCCGGAAAGCTTCTCGTAGAGCCGGAAGTAGTTCTGGTAGGTGATCGTGGCCAGCGTCTGGTTCTCCTCCTGGACCGGCACCTTCTCCTTCGCCTCAACCGCCTGGTGCAGACCCTCCGACCAGCGCCTGCCGTCCAGGATGCGCCCGGTGAACTCGTCGATGATCTTCACCTCGCCCTCGATCACCGCGTAGTCCACGTCGCGCTTGTAAAGCGCCTCCGAGCGCAGCGCCTGGATCAGGTGGTTGACCAGGTGCCCGTTCTCCGCCCGATACAGGTGGTCGATCCCCAGGAAGCGCTCCGCCTTGGCCACGCCCTGCTCGGTGATCGACACCGTCTTGTGCTTCTCGTCCACCTCGAAGTCGAAGTCCGCCGTGAATCCCTTCTTGGTGCGCGGATCCATGCCTTCCGGCGTCTTGCCCAGCACCATCTGCGGCGCCAGGCGCGCGAACTTGACGTACAGGTCGGCCGCCTGTTCGGGCGCGCCCGAGATGATCAGCGGCGTGCGCGCCTCGTCGATCAGGATGTTGTCCACCTCGTCCACCACGCCGAAGTAGTGGCCACGCTGGACCTTTTCGCCCAGATCCTTGGCCATGTTGTCGCGCAGGTAGTCGAAGCCGAACTCCGAGTTGGTGCCGTACAGCACGTCGCATGCGTACGCAACCTGCTTCTCGTCGTACGGCTGGTTGTTCTGGAGGATGCCCACCGTCACGCCCAGCGCGTCGTAGATCGGGCTCATCCACTCCGCGTCGCGCTTGGCCAGGTAGTCGTTGACCGTGACCACGTGCACGCCGCGCCGGCGCGGCGGAGCCTCTGGATTCTCGGGGTCCGGCTCGTGCACCGCCAGCGAGTTCAACACCACCGCCAGCGTCGCCGTCAGCGTCTTGCCCTCACCAGTCTTCATCTCCGAGATCTGGCCCTCGTGCAGAGCCATTCCGCCGATCAACTGTACGTCGAAGTGGCGCATCCCCATCGTGCGCTTGCCCGTCTCCCGCACGATCGCAAAGCACTCCGGCAGCAGCGCGTCCAGGTCCTCGCCTTCGACCGCCCGCTCGCGCAGCGCGTCCATCCGCTCGCGCAGCTCGGCGTCGCTGTCGTGCTCCAGCTCCGCCTCGAACGCGCCGATCAGCGCCACGCGCTTCTGGTAAGTCTTGAACTTCTTTGCCTCGCCTACGTTGAGCGCGCGATCGAGCAGTGATGGCATGAGCCAAGGATAGCTCTCACCGCCCGCGCGTTCAGCCGCAAGCCGGAAGTTCTTCCGGCTCGCGGCCTACACCGCGCCCACGGGAGCCTTCGACGCCTAGAACGACGGCAGGCTGGAGCCCTGCGCGGCCGTGCGTGCCGCGCGGGCGGCAAGCGCGTGCGCCTCGCGGCGGTGGCGCAGTTTGTCGCGGTGGCGCTTGACCTGGCGCGAGAGCTCGTCGACCATCAGGTTCAGGGAGTGCAGCATCTCTGGCGATGCGTCGTGCGCGCGCAGCGTCACGCCCTTCAGATACAGCGTGCCCTCCGCCACCTGGCAGTCGGACACTCGCGGATTTGGCTCCTTGAAGATCTCTATCTCCAGGCGAGCAAGGTCTGAGACCTGACGCGTGACCTTGGTCAGACGGCGCTCGGCGTGCGTGCGCAAGTCGTCGGTGACCGGGACGTTTCTACCCTTGATGTCGATTTGCATCACAGGCTCCCTTCGGTCGTCCTTTTTGTGTGGCTGTGAAAGCGATGCTACGCCTGTTTGCGGCGGATGTAAATGAGGGTGGACACAACGCGTAGTTACCCCGCATACCGGCAAGTGGGACAATCGCAGCGGTGAGCCCGCAGCTCTATTGGACGTTCAGCCCCGGCGTGCTCATCGGCGCAGCGCTCGTCGGCGGCGCCTATGTGCGCCGCTGGCGCCAGGTACGTCTCAGCTCCTCGCCCCTGCGCGCCAGCGAGGCTCCCGTGTGGCGCCTGTGCTGCTTCATGGGCTCCGTGGCGATCGCCCTGATCGCGCTGCTCTCCCCGCTCGACGGGCTGGCCGACCAGCTGTTCTTCATGCACATGATCCAGCACATGCTTTTGCTGGACATCGTTCCCATCCTCGCCATCCTGGGACTCACCAAGGTGCTGCTGCGCCCCGTCACGCGCGCCGTGCACGACGTCGAGCGCAAAGCCGGAGCGCTCGCCCATCCCGCCTTCGCGGTGATCCTGTACGTGGCCGTGATCTGGGTCTGGCACGTACCCGGCGCCTACGACTTCGCCGTCACCCATCCCACCGTGCATGTGTTGGAGCACGTCAGCTTCGTGCTGGTCGGCTCGCTGTACTGGTGGCACCTGCTCTCGCCCATCCGCGCCCGGCTGCGCCTCGACGGCATGGGCCCCGTGATCTACATGGTCTCCACCAAGCTGTTCGTGGGCGCCCTCGGCATGGGACTCGCCTTCGCCCCCTCCGCCCTCTACCCCTACTACGAGCACCACGTGCGCGTGTGGGGCATCTCGGCCATCTCCGACCAGTCCATCGCCGGGCTGGTCATGGCCGTGGAGCAGTCGATCGTGATGGGCATCGCGCTCGTGCTGCTGTTCGTGCGCGCGCTCAGCGAGTCCGAGCGCGAGCAGCAGCGGCGCGAGCGCTACGAGCTCGTGTGAGCTCTGAGCAGCGACTCTCCCCGCGGCCTTGATGCATCCGTGTATCAACAATGTTATGCTGACAACCGTCTGAGCGCACGGTATCGCTCAGACGACTTCATAGTCTCGCTTTCCCGGGAAAGGGTCCGCTCAGGCGGGCCCTTTCGCGTTCTGGCGAACGCCACAGAACCCACGCTATCCGCGCCGGCGCATGCTCTCCAGGATGCCGCCGTGACCGGCGATGGCGCCGATCAGGATCGACTCGGCGGCCACCTTGGTGCCGGGGAACACGATGCTTTCCCGCAGCTGCGCTCCATCGCCGATCACCACACCGTCGCCCACCACCACCGGGCCCATCAGCCGCACGCCAGCACCGATCCGCACGTCGTGGCCGATCCACACCGGACCCTCGACGTCGGCGTCGTTCAGCGTGGACGAGTCGCCGGCCACGATCACGCCCGGGCTGATCTCCTCGCCCTCCACCTGCAGGCGCAGCTCGCCGCGCAGCGCATCGAACGTGCCCTGCCTGAGCTCCGCCAGCGAGCCCACGTCGTTCCAGTACTCGCGCACCTCGTGGATGTGGAACGGCACGTCGTTCTCCAACAGCGCCGGGAACACGTCCTGAGCCCAGTCCACGAACGGGCGCTGCGGAAAGTAGTCGAAGATCTGCGGGCTGAACACGTAGATCCCGCAGTTGCCCAGATCCGACAGCGCCTCCTCCGGCGCAGGCTTCTCCTGAAAGCCCGTGATCCGGCCCGCGCGGTCGTGCAGCACCACCCCGTACTCGCGCGTGTCGCTCACCTTCTTGACCGCCAGCGTGGCGATCCCACCGCTGTCGCGGTGGCGCTGCGCCAGCGCGCCCAGGTCGATGTCGGTCAGCGCATCGCCCGAGATCACCAGGAACGCGTCATCGCCGAAGAAGTCCGCGCATGCGCGCACGCCGCCCGCCGTGCCCAGCAGCTCCTCCTCCACCCGGTAGGAGAGCCGCTCCCCGAAGTACTCGCTGATCGTCTCCGGAAAATAGTGCAGGTTGGCGATCACATCCTCGAAGCCGTGCTTCTCCAGCAGCTCCACGATGTGCTCCATCACCGGGCGATCCAGCACCGGCACCATCGGCTTGGTGATCTCGTACGTCAGCGGGCGCAGCCGGGTTCCAAGCCCGGCTGCCAGGACCATGGCCTTCATCGGTGACTAATACCTGTAGTGATCCGGCTTGTACGGACCCTCGACCGGCACTCCGATGTAGGCGGCCTGCTCGGGGCGCAGCTTGGTCAGCTTGGCGCCGAGCGCGCCGAGGTGCAGCCTGGCGACCTTCTCGTCGAGGTGCTTGGGCAGCACGTAGACCTGCTTGTCGTACTCGTCGTTCTTGCTCCACAGCTCGATCTGGGCGATCGTCTGGTTGGAGAACGAGTTGGACATCACGAACGACGGGTGCCCGGTGGCGTTGCCCAGGTTCAGCAGCCGGCCCTCGCTGAGCAGGATGATGCCGTGGCCGTCGGGGAACGTCCACTGGTCGACCTGCGGCTTGATGTTCATGCGCGTAGCCACCTTGGCCAGGCCGGCCACGTCGATCTCGTTGTCGAAGTGGCCGATGTTGCCCACGATCGCCTGGTGCTTCATGCGACCCATGTCCGCCGCCGTGATGATGTCGCGGTTGCCGGTGGTGGTGATGAACACGTCCGCCGTCTCCACCACGTCGTCCAGCGTTTTCACGTCGTAGCCCTCCATCAGCGCCTGCAGCGCGCAGATCGGGTCGATCTCGGTGATCACCACGCGCGCGCCCTGCGCCTTCAGCGAGGCCGCCGAGCCCTTGCCCACGTCGCCGTAGCCGCACACCACCGCTTCCTTGCCGGCCAGCATCACGTCGGTGGCGCGGAAGATGCCGTCCACCAGCGAGTGCCGGCAGCCGTACAGGTTGTCGAACTTGGACTTGGTGACCGAGTCGTTGACGTTGATGGCCGGGAACAGCAGCCCGCCGGTCTTGGCCAGCTCATACAGCCGGTGCACGCCCGTGGTGGTCTCCTCGGTCACGCCCTTGACGCCCTCACCGATCTTGGTCCAGCGCCGCGGGTCCTCCTCCAGCGAGCGCTGCAGCAGCGTGAGGAACACGGTGAACTCCTCCGACTCGGCCTCGGCCGGGTCGGGCACGGAGCCGGCCGCCTCGTACTCGGTGCCCTTGTGCACCAGCATGGTGGCGTCGCCGCCGTCGTCCAGGATCATGTTGGGGCCGGCGCCGTCCGGCCAGCGCACCACCTGCTCGGTGCACCACCAGTACTCCTCCAGCGTCTCGCCCTTCCACGCATACACCGGCACGCCCGCCTCGGCGATCGCCGCCGCCGCGTGGTCCTGGGTGGAGAAGATGTTGCACGAGCACCAGCGCACCTCTGCGCCCAGCGCCACCAGCGTCTCGATCAGCACCGCCGTCTGGATCGTCATGTGCAGCGAGCCGGTGATGCGCGCGCCTTTCAGCGGCTGCGCGTCGGCGTACTCGCGGCGGATCGCCATCAGGCCGGGCATCTCGTGCTCGGCCAGCGTGATCTCCTTGCGGCCGAACTCGGCCAGCGAGAGGTCGGCGACCTTGAAGTCCGTGTCGGTGAGTGTTGCGGTGGGGGTCATTGCTGACATGGGGCATTCTCCTGTCTGGTCAGGTGAGCGCCCTTGCTGCAGAGACAGGCCGAGCGTGGCGGATCAGAGCCCGTCGCAGCGCTCCTCGACCATCCTCGACGCTATCACAGCTCCGCGCAGCTCAGCGGTCGGCGAGCGCGGCCTTCAGCTCGTCGATCAGGCGCACCGGGCCAGGGTCCACACCGCGCAGGGCGGCGAGATAGATCGACACGAGATCGCCCAGCAGCACCAGCGACATCACACGCTCGATGGCCGTCTCGCCGCGTGTCTCCAGGCGCAAGCTGGCGACCGCGTTGCCGGCGATCAGGCGCTCGGTCAGGTCCATGCGCTCCTTCACCCGCGGGTGGGCGTCGGAGTCGTCCAGGAACACCGCCGAGAAGCGGCCCACGTCGCGGGCGCCCTCCCAGCCGGCGATCTCGTTGTGGTCCAGCTCCGGCAGTTCGTGCCAGAAAGCCGGCTGCTTGGCGTTCTCGTTGATCTGCGTCTTCCAGCGGTAGGCGATCGGCGTCGTCAGACCCGCGCCGGCGATCACCGGCGTGGTGCCCAGCAGCGTGCGGGCCGTCTCCTTGGCCAGCGAGTCCTCCGGGGCGTCCGGCCCCCACTCGGACACGAGCTGCTCGAGATGCGAAGCGGCCACGTCGATCTCCGAGGTCAGGCGTGAGCCGGCGCCGCACAGCGCCGCCACCTCCAGCGCCGCCACGATCATGTAGGCCACCGCCGCGCGCGGCTGAAAGCCGCCGGGCAGCGGGATCACCGGCACGCCGTCCGCGCGCGCCATCTCCGCCAGCCGCCCGCCGGTGGTCACAACCGTACGCTTGGCCCCCAGCGCGCCAGCCGACTCGTAGCAGGCCAGCGTCTCCTCGGTGTTGCCCGAGTAGCTGGCGCACAACACCATCGTGTCCGGGGTGGTCCACGTCGGCAGGCCGTACGCGCGAGTCACGAAGATCGGTCGCGAGGCGTGGTCGCCGAGCGCCGCGCGCGCCAGCGCTCCGCCGATCGCCGAGCCGCCCATGCCCGCCACCACCAGGCCGGCGGGCGTGTCCCAATCCTGCATGATGGCCGACTCCACACGCCAGACCGCGTCGCGCAGGTGCTCGGGCAGCGCCAGCACGTCGCCCAGCTGGTCTGAAGGGTCGATCCGTGCGATCGCAGCGCGCGAGAGCTCCGCCGCCGTTGGTGTCGCGGTAGCGCCGCCGTCGCTCATCTGCTCGCCTCCTGTGATGTGGTGGTGTTGGTGGACATCTGCCTGTGGGATCGGGGTCGTTGGAGGGGCTCTGGACGGCGATCGCGGCTAGAAGTCGATCGCGCCATCGGGCAACTCCACACCAGGGAAGATACGCGCCCCGCGCGTGATCACGTTGCCAGCCCCCACGGTGACCCCTTCGCCGAGCATCGCCCCGCCGGTGATCTTGGTGCGGTCGCCCACGCGACAGCCCGGTGCCACGATGCAATCGCGCAGTTCGCAGTCCTCGCCGATCTGCGCGCCCTGGAGGATGACCGCGCGCTCAACCACGCTGCGAGCGCCGACGCTCACCCCCTCCGCCAGTACCACCAGGCTCCCCACGTGAGCACCCTCCGCCACCGTCACACCGCGCTCCAGCAGCGCCGGCGGGATCGCTCTGCCGTGCACCTCGGCACCGTCGGCGATCGCCAGCCAGCCGTCGCCCAGCCGCTCGCGGACGGGGCTCTGCACGTTGCCCTCGATGATGTCGAAGGTCCCCTGCAGATAGCGCTCGGGGGTGCCGATGTCCAGCCAGTAGCTCTGCGAGGGAAACCCGTACAGGCCGTTTCCGACCAGCCGCGGCCAGACCTCGCGCTCGATCGACACGTTGCGATCCGGCGGGACCAGATCGAGGATCTCGCGCTCGAGCACGTACGCGCCCGCGCTGATCAGGTTCGACGGCACGCTGTCGGGACTGGGCTTCTCGACGAAGTCGCTCACCGCACGGTCCTCGTTCAGCACCACCACGCCGTAGGCGGTGGGGTCCGACACCGCCACCAGCGCCAGCGTGCCGCGCGCGCCGCTTGACTCGTGCTGGGCGATCTGGGCCGTCAGGTCGATGTCCGTGAGCACGTCGCCGTTGAGCATCAGGAAGCGCTCGTCCAGCATCGGCTCGGCCAGCTTCAACGCGCCGGCCGTGCCCAGCGGCTCGGGCTCCTCCACGAAGCGCAGCTCGATCCCCAGCTGCGAGCCGTCGCCGAGCACCTTGCGCACGCCGTCGGCCAGGAACCCGCACGACATGATCACGTCGTCCACGCCGTGGCCGCGCAGCCACTCGAGCATGAACGAGATGAACGGGCGGTCCACGAGCTGCACCACCGGCTTGGGGACCGTGGAGGTGAGCGGGCGCAGGCGCGTGCCCTGCCCCCCGACGAGAATCACCGCCTGGATGCGCTCACCGCCTGCCGACGCCCTCGTAGATGAGGCCGGCCCCACGGATCGCCTCGGGGTCGAGCGCGTTGCGCCCGTCGATCAGCACCTTGCCGTGCATCGCCTCTGCCACCTTGGCGTAGTCCAGCTCCAGGAACTCCTTCCACTCCGTCACCAGCACCACCGCATCGGCGCCCGCCACCGCCTCCAGCGGCGAATCGGCGAACGTGATGTCGGCGATCAGCTCGCGCGCCTCCTCGCCCGCGACCGGGTCATAGGCGCTGACGGTCGCTCCGTCCGCGTGCAGGCGCGCGGAGAGCACCAGCGATGAGGCCTCGCGCATGTCGTCGGTGTTCGGCTTGAACGCCAAGCCGAGCAGCGCGATGCGCTTGCCGGCCAGCTTGCCCAGGTACTTCTGGAGCTTGCCGATCACGCGTCGCTTCTGCAGTTCGTTGACCTCGATCACCGACGTCAGCAGCTGGAAGTGGTAGCCGGAGTTGCCGGCCAGCTGCTTCAAAGCATCCACATCCTTGGGAAAGCAGCTTCCGCCGAAGCCAATCCCAGCCTGCAGGAACTTCTGCCCGATGCGGTCGTCCAGGCCCATCCCGCGCGCCACCTCCACCACGTCCGCGCCGGTCTCCTCGCAGACGTTGGCGATCTCGTTGATGAACGAGATCTTGGTCGCCAGGAAGGCGTTGGAGGCGAGCTTGACCATCTCCGCACTGGCGATGTCGGTGCGCACCAGCGGCGCGTTCAGCGGCTCGTACAGCGCCACCACCGCATCGCCCGCCCAGTCGCCGCGATCGCCCACCACCACACGGTCGGGGTGCAGGAAGTCCTGGACGGCGGAGCCCTCCTTGAGGAACTCGGGGCAGGACACGTAGCCGAGCTCGTCCTTGCCCTGCTCGCTGAACACGCGCCGCAGCGATGCGCCGGTGCCGCACGGCACGGTGGACTTCATCACCAGCGCGTGGTCCTTGGAGGCGGGGATCGAGTTGACCACCGCGCGCACGGCCGACAGGTCGGCGTCTCCGGAGTAGGTGGGAGGCGTTCCCACCGCCACGAACAGCAGCCGCGCCTGCTCCAGCGCCTCGGCCAGGTCGGTGGAGAAGTGCAGCCGCTCGGAATTGCGCGCCAGCAGCTCCTCAAGCCCCGGCTCGTAGATCGGCACCTCGCCGCGACGCAGGCGCTCGATCTTGGACGCGTCGATGTCCACGCAATACACGTGGCTGCCCAGCTCGGCGAATCCAGCCGCCGTCACCAGCCCCACATAGCCCGTGCCGATGACTCCGATTGGCTCTCTTGGAGTGGTCATAGAGCGGGTAAGGCTAGTGGCTTGAGTCGAAAAACGCGGTGTGCGGGCTGGGGGTCCGCTCAGGACTCCACTGCCAGAAACGCCTCGTAGCGGCGGATGTCGCGCAGCGCGCGGGCCTGCTCCTCTGTGCCGTCCTCGGCGCGCTCGGCCAGGGAGCGAGCGTCGACGAGCTTGGTCTGGAAGGTCGAGCGATCAAGCGTTCCGGGCTCGATCGCCTCCTCCACCAGCACCAGCGCGTGATTGTCCGCGAACTGCAGGTAGCCCTCAGCCTGCACGAAGCGCACGACCTCGGACTCCGAGCGATACAGCCGCAGCTCCGTCGGCTCGAGCATCGCCAGCACCGGCTCGTGGCCGGCCAGGATGCCCATCGAGCCCACCACCGTGCGCGTGGAGAGCATCTCGATCTCCTCCGAGAACACCTCGCCCTCGGGCGTCAGCACTTCCGCTTGAAACTTGGTGCGGGCCATTATTTCTTGGCTGCCTCGACGACTTCCTCGATCGTGCCCTTCAAGAAAAAGGCGCTCTCGGGCACTTCGTCGTGCTTGCCTTCGATGATCTCCTCGAAGCCGCGGATCGTCTCCTTGATGGGGACGTAGGCGCCCGGCGTGCCGGTGAACTGCTCGGCCACGAAGAACGGCTGGGACAGGAAGCGCTCGATCTTGCGGGCGCGCTGCACCGTGAGCTTGTCCTCGTCGGAGAGCTCGTCGATGCCGAGGATCGCGATGATGTCCTGGAGTTCCTTGTAGCGCTGCAGGATCTCCTTGACGCGGTTGGCCACACGGAAGTGGTCCTCGCCGAGCGATGTCCGCCTTGAGGATCGTGGAGGTCGACTCCAGCGGGTCCACCGCCGGGTAGATGCCTTTTTCGGAGATCGCACGCGACAGCGCCGTGGTGGCGTTGAGGTGGGCGAACACCGATGCCGGCGCCGGGTCGGTGTAGTCGTCGGCCGGCACGTAGATCGCCTGGATCGAGGTGACCGAGCCGTTCTTGGTGGAGGTGATGCGCTCCTGCAGCTGGCCCATCTCGGTCTCCAGCGTCGGCTGGTAGCCGACCTGGGAGGGCATGCGGCCCAGCAGCGCCGAGACCTCGGAGCCGGCCTGGACGAAGCGGAAGATGTTGTCGATGAACAGCAGCACGTCCTGGCCCTGGTCGCGGAAGTGTTCGGCCATCGTCAGGCCGGACAGCGCCACCCGCATACGCGCTCCGGGCGGCTCGTTCATCTGCCCGAACACCAGCATCGTCTTGTCGAGCACGCCCGACTCCTTCATCTCCAGCCACAGGTCGTTGCCCTCGCGCGAGCGCTCGCCCACGCCGCAGAACGCCGACAGCCCGCCGTGTTCCTTGGCGAGGTTGTGGATCAGCTCCTGGATCAGCACCGTCTTGCCCACGCCGGCGCCGCCGAACAGCCCGACCTTGCCGCCCTTGGCGTAGGGGGCGAGCAGGTCGACCACCTTGATGCCCGTCTCGAACATTTCGGTGGTCGGCGTCAGGTCCTCCACGCGCGGAGCGGGCTGGTGGATGCAGCGGCGCTGGATGTCCTTGGGCAGCGGCCTCGCCGAGGTCGATCGGCTCGCCCAGCAGGTTGAAGATGCGTCCCAGCGTCGCCTCGCCCACCGGCACCGTGATCGGGGCGCCGGTGTCGAGCACCTCCGCGCCGCGGGCAAGACCGTCAGTGGTGTCCATCGCCACCGCGCGAATGCGGTCGTCGCCCAGGTGCTGCTGGACCTCGCACACGAGCAGCGCGTCATCGCCGCCGGGGCTGACGCCGGGTGCCTCCTCGGCGGCGGCCGCCGCCGGGCGGGCGATCGTGATGGCGTGGTTGATCTCCGGCAGGCGGTCGGGGAAGACCGCCTCGATCACGACGCCCTGGATCTCCTCGATGCGCCCGACGTTGCGCTCGGCCGTGGCTGTGGTCGGGCCGGTCGGCTCTGTGGCGGTGGTGGCGTCCATTGTCGTTCGATTCTCCTCTTTATCTATTCAAGTTTGTAGTGACGTGGTGTGTGCGTATCTGAGAGCTCGGCTCAGCGCAGAGACCCTCGGCGCCTGCGACGACCTCCATGATCTCCTGCGTGATCTCCGCCTGGCGGGCGCGGTTCATCTGCAGCGTGTAGTCGGTGATGAGTTCGCCGGCGTTCTCCGATGCGCTGCGCATCGCCGTCATCTGGGCGCCGAAGAAGCCGGCGGTGGACTCCACCAGCGCACGGTAGATCGAGATCTCGACGTAGTCGGGCACGAGCCGCCTGAGGATCTTCTCGGGGTCGGGCTCGTAGTCGACCAGCGCGCGCGGGCCGTGCTGCTCCTCGCCGTCGCTCGCCGTCCTCGCCGGTGATGCGCCGCCGGGGACAGCGGCAGCAGCGTTCGTGGGTGACCGTCTGCGTGAGCGGCGAGACGTAGGAGTTGTAGATCATCTCCACGCGATCCAGGTGCCCGTCGATATAGGCCTGGATCAGGTCGTCGGCGATCGTGCGCGCGTCGGCGTAGGAGGGTCTGTCGGCGAAGCCCGGTGTAGCTGCCGCGCAGCTCGTGCCCGCGGAAGCTCAGCGAGGAGACGCCGCGCCGTCCGGTGGCGTACCACGTGCTGCTGCAGGCCGCTGCTCGGTGAGCTCGCCCGACAGGCGCAGCCCGGCGCGCACGATCTGCGAGTTGAAGCCTCCCGCCAGGCCGCGATCGCCGGTCACCAGCAGCAGCCCGACGTTGGTTTCGGTCTCGTGCTCGCTCAGCAGCGGCAGGCGCGAGGCCTCCGCGCCGGCCGCCTGCGCGGCCTGGCGGGTCATGCGCCGCAGCGCCTCCGCGTAGGGACGCAGCGCGGCGATCCGCTGCTCCGCGCGCCGCAGCCGCGCGGCCGCCACCATCTCCATCGCGCGCGTGATCTTCTGGATGTTCTTGACCGATGCGATCTTGTTCTTGACGTCGCGCTGAGATGCCATGGCGTTTTACCTGTGGTGGCGCTAGGCCGCCTGGGGCTCCCCGACCTTTGCGGCCTGCGTCGTGCGGTGGGGTCGTCCTCGTCCAGCGGCTGGCCCTCCTCGTCGAGGTCATAGCCGAAGTCCTGCGCGAACGCCTCAACCGCGTCGCGTACCGCCTTCTGCGTGTCCTCGGACCAGTCGCCGCCGGCGATCTTCGCGCGCACGTCGTCGTGCTGGGCGTGCATCCGTTCGGTCAGGCCGAGCAGGAACTCGCCCACGCGCTCCACGTTCAGGCGGTCCAGGAAGCCGTTGGTGGCGGCGAAGATCTGCACCGTCTGATCCTCCACCGGCAGCGGCGCGCGCTCGTGCTGGTTGAGCGTCATCACCAGGCGCTCGCCACGGGCCAGCGTGCGCTGCGTGTCGGCGTCCAGGTCGGAGCCGAACTGCGCGAAGGCCTCCAGGTCGCGGTACTGCGAGAGCTCCAGCTTGATGCGCCCGGCGACCTTCTTCATCGGGCCGATCTGCGCGTTTCCGCCGACGCGCGAGACCGAGATGCCCACGTTGATCGCCGGGCGCACGCCCGAGTTGAACAGCTTGGACTCCAGGAAGATCTGCCCGTCGGTGATCGAGATCACGTTCGTGGGGATGTACGCCGAGACGTCGCCGGCCTGCGTCTCGATCACCGGCAGCGCCGTCAGCGAGCCGCCGCCGAGCTCGTCGTTGAGCTTGACCGCGCGCTCCAGCAGGCGCGAGTGCAGGTAGAACACGTCGCCCGGGTACGCCTCGCGGCCCGGCGGGCGGCGCAGCAGCAGCGACATCTGCCGGTAGGCGTAGGCGTGCTTGGTGAGGTCGTCGTACACGCACAGCGCGTGCTTGCCGTTGTAGAGGAAGTACTCGCCCATCGCGCAGCCGGCGTACGGCGCCATGAACTTGATCGGCGCCGCCTCATCCGCTGGCGCGGCCACGATGATCGTGTTCTCCAGCGCGCCGTGTTCCTCCAGCGTCTGGGCCAGCGCCACCACGGTCGACATGCGCTGGCCGATCGCCACGTACACCGACACCACGCCGGTGTCCTTGTTGTTGATGATCGTGTCGATCGCGATCGCCGTCTTGCCCGTCTGGCGGTCGCCGATGATCAGCTCGCGCTGGCCGCGGCCGATCGGGATCATCGCGTCGATCGCCTTCAGGCCGGTCTGCATCGGCTGCTTGACCGGCTGGCGCTGGACGACGCCGGGGGCCTTGAACTCGGCCGGGCGCGTCTCGGTGACGGCGATCTCGCCCTTGCCGTCGAGCGGGCGTCCCGAGCGGGTCGACGATCCGGCCGAGCATCTGCTCGCCGACGGGGATCTCCAGCAGCGAGCCGGTGCGCTTGACGGTGTCGCCCTCGGAGATGTGCTCCCATTCGCCGAACAGCACCGCGCCGACGTTGTCGGACTCGAGGTTCAGCGCCAGGCCGGTGACGCCGTGGGGGAGCTCGAGCATCTCGAAGGACATGCAGTTCTCCAGGCCGTGCAGGCGCGCGATGCCGTCGGCCACCGACAGCACGGTGCCGACCTCGGTCAGCTCGGCGCGTGCCGCCGTCGAGCCCCTCGATGCGGCTCTTCAGGATGCTTGTGATCTCGTCAGGGTTGATCTGCATTATTTCTCCTATTGAAAAAGAGGGGCCCGGCTGGTCGGCCTACGGCCGCCTGCTGGCCGGCTGGTGCCGGTCCTCTAAGTTCCTTGGGCAACGTGCCTGCGCAGCTGCTCCAGTCGGTTGCGAATAGAGGCATCGAGGATCGAGTTGCCGACCCTGAGCACGATGCCGCCGAGGATGTCGGGGTCGACGCGCGCGGCCAGCGTGACCTTGCGGCCGGTGCGCTCGCCGATCGTCTTGCCCAGGCGCTCGGTGGTGGCGCTGTCCAGCTCGATCGCGCTGGTGATCTCCACCGGCAGCGTCTTGTTCTCCTGGTCCCACAGCCGCTCGTACTCGTGGCGGATGCGGAAGATGACCGGCATGCGGTGGTTTTCGATCAGCAGGCCGAGGAAGTTCAGCAGGCCCTCATCGGCCCCGTCCAGCATCCTGCCCAGCCCGTCCAGCTTCTCCTGCGGTGGAGAAGTACGGCGAGAAGAAGAACACCGCCAGTTCGCGGTTGCGATCGAGCGCGTCGGCGAACTGGGCGAGCTGCTCGCGCAGCTCGTCCAGCTTGTCCTGCTCACGCGCCACCTCGAACAGCGAGCGTGCGTATACCTGGGCGAGCTCCTCCATCAGTTGTCGCTGGGCGTACCCATCGAGAGACCGGAGAAGTCGAGCTCGCTCAGAGCCTCCTCCACCAGGCGACGCTGATCGGCGTCGTTGAGCGTCTTGCGGGTGACCTTCTCGGTGGCCAGGATCGTGAGGTCTGGCGACCTCCTTGCGGATGTCGTCGAGCGCCCGTTTGCTGGCCGCGTCGATGTCGCGCTCGGCTTTCTTGGCGGCCTCGGACGAGCATCTCCTGCCCCTGCTCCTTGGCCTCCTGCTTGTGTGCGTCGGCGGCCTGGCGGCGCGCGTTCGACGATCCCGTCCGCCTGCACCCGCGCCTCCTTCAGCCGCTCGCGGTATTCGGCCAGGATCTGTCCGCTTCCGTGCGTGTGCGCTCGGCGGTGTCGATCGAGTCTTCGATCGCCTTCTGGCGACGCTCCAGCGCGTCGCTGATGCGCGGGAACGCGAGCTTCGACAGCAGGTACATCGTCGCCCCGAACACCAGCAGCGTCCAGACCATCAAACCGATGCCCGGTTCGATCAAAAAGCCGCCGCTGGAAGCCAGGACGGTCACGCCCGAGCCGGGGATTTGTGCGAGCGAGGCGAGCATCGACTCAGACGATGAACGCGGCGAGCAGGCCGGCCACGAGTCCGTAGAAGAAGCAGGCCTCGGTCAGGGCGAAGCCCAGCCACTGGATGCTGCGTGATCTCGTCGCGCATCTCCGGCTGGCGCGTGATGGCCTCGATCGCCTTGCCGAAGATCATGCCGATGCCGACACCGGCGCCAACTGCACCGAGGCCTCCGCCGACTCCGAGTCCGATCGACTTGCCTGCCTTGGCGACTTCTTCGACGGCCCCAAGGATGAGGATGAAAGCTATATGCACGGCGATTGGCTCCTTTTAGTGATCTTCGGCGACCGCGCCGCCGAGGTAGATAGCTGTGAGAGTGGCAAAGATGAACGCTTGCAGGGCGGCCACCAGGCCGACCTCGAAGGCGAACAGCAGGATGCCGAAGGGGATCGTGAACCAGCCCAGCGCTGCGATACCCAGGATCACAGCGAGCGCGCCCGCCATGAACAGGATGATCAGGTGGCCCGCGAGGATGTTGGCAAAGAGACGAATGGTCAGCGACAGGATGCGCATGAAATTCGAGAGCAGCTCGAGGAAGAAGATGGCGACGGCCATGCCACCGGTGACGCCGCCGGGCACGAGCCCTTTGAGGTATCCGATCGGACCCTTGGCACGCACGCCTTCGAAGGTGTAGGAGATGAACACCAGCAGCGCCAGCACGAGCGGGATCGACAGGTTGGCGGTGGCGGCGTACAGCGAGAAGGCCGGAATGTGCAGCCCGAACACCGCGATCTCATGCTCGGTGTTGGTCGGCAGCGGGATGTAGCCGACGAGGTTGGAGAACATGATGAACAGGAACAGCGCGCCGATGAACGGGAACCAGCGGGCGGTCATCTTCTCATCCAGGTTGCCAGCCGCGATGTTGTCGTGCATCAGCTGGTAGAGCATCTCCACGGCCGTCTGGACCTTGTTCGGCCGCTGCTGCATGCGCTTGGCGATGTAGATCATGCTCACACAGGTGGCGATCGCCGCGAGGAACAGGTAGAGCACGGCCTTGTTGATCGAGAAGATGCCCAGGTTCACCCAGGTGTCGAGTTTGAACTCGTTCTGGGGTTCGAAGGTGCTGTTGCGTTTGCCGCTGAAGCCGTAGACCGCTCCCAGCACCACGATGCCGCCGATCCACACGCCGGCGAGCGCCAGCAGCTTCTGCTTGGTGCTGAGTCCGCCCTTCTTCTCTGCGCTGCTCATCGCCGTCCCTTTTCCAAAATGACCGCGCTCATGAGGTGCTCGGCCTCCCGTGCGCGCCGACGCTACTCTGCAGCGGACCTTCCCGTGTCACGAATGACATCAGGAAGTAAACAGTGAACGCCGCCAGGACCAAGGCTGCCGCCATGATCCCATCGTCCTTGCCCACCATGTAGCGCGCCAGGATCACTGCCAGCGCCACCAGCCACACGCGCGCCATCATGGCCGCCACGTGCAGACCCGCTTTCAGCTTGTAATCGCCTACCTGGCGGGCCTTGGCGTGTAGCACAGCGGTGCTCAGCCTCGTCAGCAGCCAGGCGCCCGCACCGATCAGGTAGCCGTCCAGCGGCAGGCCGGCCGCGAGCACGAAGGGCGCTGTCGCGAGCACGAGGCACACGTCGAGGTAGCGTAGGAGGAACACGTCAGCGTGGTGATCCGGGGAGCGGTCCGCGGCCGATCGTCCACGATGCGGCACGCCGGCAACGGCGGGGTTGTGTGCCACAGGCGAACGAGCACCCCCGGCGAACGCAGGCGCCCTGCTCGCCAGCGCGGCTGCGCGGGGTCGAGCTCAGCGTGTTGATCCTGTGCATTCCACGGTGGCTGACGCGACGGGCGGCCGAGTCGAAGCCGGCGCGCACGCCGGACAGCCGGCGTACGCTTATGGGGTCGAGGAAGCCTCCGGGGTTTGCACCGGGCAGGCGAACAGCATCCTCGTTGGCGTCGAAGTCACACATTTGGTAGGGCCACCCTACAGACGAGAAACACCCCGCGCCGGATGCCGCGGGGCCGTCGAATTGTCCCTCAACAATCTGCGGCGGCGACGCCAGTCTACCTGGTCTTGGACTTCGTAACAAGTTTGTGACATGCAGCACTCCACTTTGTCGCAATTTGCGACAAAAGAGGCGCTCCCGAACGCTAAGAGCTGGGCGCCCCGGACGCCTTGGCCGGTTGTCTGCGCAGACGCCCGAGCCCCTCCACGATCAGCACCGCAGCGACGATCGTGAGCAGCCCCCCGAGAATGTCGAGCACGTAGTGATTGCCGGTCGAGATCACCGCAAAGCCGGTCACGAACGGGTACGCCACGGCCAGCGCACGCAGCCAGCGAAGCTCCGACAGGCGCCAGACCACGAGCGTGCACCACACCGCCCAGGCGATGTGCAGCGACGGCATGGCCGCCAGCTCGTTGGCGTGAGACGCCAGCGAGCCGGTGTGCCAGGAGCCGATCGCTCCGCTGGACGCCACCACGTCGGTGAACCCCGCAAGCATCCGCGGCGGCGCCACCGGGTAGCGCCAGAACACCACGAACGCCAGCACGTTGACCAGCACCAGCATGTTGCGCAGAGGCCGGTACAGGTCCGCTCGCCGCCACCACAGCCAGCCCAGCAGCCCGAGCGTGACCACGAAGTGCGCGTTGTCGTAGTAGTCCGACAGCGCCAGCCCGAGCGTGTGGTGGGCGGCCAGCCAGCGATCGAGCGAGTGCTCGGGATCGATGTGCAACGAGCGCTCGAGGCTGAGGATGCCGCGCCCGTGGGCGAGCGCCGCCGCCTGGCGCAGCGGCGCCAGGTTGGTGATCGCGTCATACACCCAGCCGAGCCACACCACCACCAGCGCCTCCACCCACCATTGCGCGCGGGTGTGGAGCGGCGTCGCTACGGTGGACGCATCGGCTACGGGCTCGGCGACGGACGTGCTCGTATCGATCGAAACGGCGGTGGACAAGGCAATCGATGTTAGCCACAGCCGCAGATCGCCGGACCGGCGCAGGCCGAGCACACCGCTGAGCAGCCCGTTAGAGAGCAGTCGCCTCCAGCTGTCGTTGGCGCAGGTTCTCGAACACCCGCGGCAGCGCCGCCACAGTTCGCCGCCAGGAGTCAGGCGCCGAGTAGTCGTCGGCGTCGTGCAGCAGCAGCACCGCGCCCGCGCGCGCGTCGTCGCTGACCCGCGCGGCGATCGACTCGGGCGTGGCGCGCCGCTCCCAGTCCCGCCCCCAGTCGCTCCACAGCACCGTGCGCCACCCGTGGGCGCGCGCGATCTTCAGCGCGGAGGCGTTGAGCACGCCGTACGGTGGCCGGTAGAGGCTGGGCGAGCGTTCGGTGGCGTGCTCGATCGTGTCCAGTGCCCTTGAGATGTCCTCGCGGACCTGCCATGGAGTCAGTCGCAGAAGGTTGCGATGGCGGTCGCAGTGCAGGCCCACCTCGTGCCCCGCCTGCACGATTTCGCGCGCCACACCGGGGTTGCGCCGCACCTGCTCGCCCACCAGGAAGAACGTGGCACGCACGTGCTCGCGGGCGAGGATCTCGAGCGCTGCCGGGGTTCCCTGCGCGTGCGGGCCGTCGTCGAACGTGAGCGCGTAGCCCTCCCCGCTGGCGGTTCTGTCCTGCACTCCCAGCGGCCCGCGCAGCGGCGGCCAGGCGCCCGCCAGGCCCGGCAGCAGGTAGCCGACCAGCGCGCCCACGCCCAGCACGCCCGCGATCGGGGCCAGCGGAGTGCGATGATCGTAGGTAGACATGGATCTGGTGCTGGGAATAGCGGCGGCGGTTGGCGCGTCGACCCTATACAGCCTAGGGATTGCCCTGCAGGCGGTGGACGCCCGCGAGGCGCCGCACGAGGAGCACCTGCGCGTGGCGCTCGTGTGGAACCTGCTGCGGCGCGCGCGCTGGCTGCTCGGCACGGGCCTGTCGCTGTTCGGCTGGCCGCTGCAGGTGATCGCACTGATGCTGGCGCCGCTGGTGGTCGTGCAGCCGGCGCTGGCCGCCGGACTGCTGGTGCTGCTGCTCGTCAGCGAGCGCATGCTGGACGAGCACGCCGGGCGCTACGAGTACGTGGCCGTGTGCGCGATCGTGCTCGGCGTGCTCGGCGCAGCACTGTGCGCGCCGTCTCGCCACTCCAGCCACACCGCCGAGCGGCTGACGATCACGCTCGTGCTCGTGGGGCTCGGCCTGGCCAGCATGCTCCCCTATGTACTGCGCGCATTCGGACGGACGCGCGCGGAGATCACCATGCTCGGTGCCGGGCTGGCGTTCGGTTGGAGCGGTGTGGCCACCAAGCTCGCATCCGACGACCTCGCCGGCCCTCATCCACACCTCCTCACCGCCGGGCTGTGGGCGCTGTCGACCGCCGCCGCCTCCGGCGTGGGCGTGCTCAGCGAGATGAGCGCGCTGCAATCGCGACCGGCGATCCAGGTGGCGCCGGTGGTGTTCGTCACTCAGACGGCGATACCTGTGCTGCTCGCGCCGCTGCTGCTCGGCGAGAGCTTCAGCAACACGCCGCTCGGCGGGCTCCCGCTGGGCCTCTCGCTCGCGCTGCTGGTGGTGGGCGCCGCGCTGTTGGCGCGTTCCCCGCTGCTGTTGGCCTTGATGGAGGGCGAGGCCGTCAACCAGTCCAGCGGCTCCACGCCGAGCTTGTAGGAGGACAGCCAGGAGACGATTCGTTCGAGCCCCGTGACCGACGCCGGCGAGCCGTCCAGCTCGACCACCAGTACGTCGCCGGCCCGCAGCGCGCGCTGAGGCAGGGGCGCGGTGGCGCTCAGCCGCAACGCCCCCTCGACCGGGATCGCGTTGTCGGTGCGCGCCAGCACCAGCTGTCCCACCGACAGCCCGCCCGGGGGTCGTAGGTAGTAGAAGCGGTGGCGCAGGCCGAGCGCCTTGGCTTGCGCCCTCAGCAGGCTGCGGGTGCGCAGCCAGTGCAGCGGCGCCGAGCCGGGGATCTCGGGCAGCAGCTCGTCACGGAAGCTGCGCAACTGCCCGATGCGTGCCTGCGAGGGCACGCTCAAGTCATCCGCGAAGGACACGTGGATGCCCCGCGATGAGAGCTTTGCGGCCAGTTCTGGGATGTCGGCGGCCGGCGCCTGCACGATCACACCGACGTCTGGCTGGTTGGTCGTCACGTGCACCAGTTCGTGGACGTGCAGCACTTTGGCCCACACCGCCGTCACCTCGTCGGTGGAGGCCATCCACGAGCCGACCGCCAGCAGCAGCGCCACCCAGGTCGCAAACGTCACCAGCCCGAGGCGCCACATCGGGATCGGGCGCACCCGGCGCTCGACCCCCAGCACCGCCTCGACCGCGGTGGGGCCGTCGGATGGGGCGGCGATCGGCTGCGCGTCCTCCTCCACATCGTCGCTGTTGCGGAAGCTCGCTTGGACGTGCTCGCGCAGCTCGTCGGTGTTGTTGGCCAGGCGCACCAGGTCGAGATCGGCCATCGCGCGTGTGTTCAGGCGCGCATGGCCCACCGGCAGGCCGTAGGAGACCACCGGTGTGCCGGCCGCCATCGCCTCCAGGCAGGTCACCCCGCCGGTCGAGTGCACGAGCACGTCGGCCGCCGCCAGCAGGTCGGGCATCTTGTCGGTGAACTCGTAGATGTGCACCTGGGGGTTCTTTGCGAACGTGGCACGCAGCTTCTCGGCCAGCTGTTCGTTGCGCCCGGCCAGGCACACGATGCTGCTGACCTCGGAGACCTTGGTGAACTCGTGGACTGCGCCGGCGATGTCTCCCACCCCCCAGCCGCCGCCGGATACCACCACCATGCGCCCGTCCGCGGGCAGACCGAGCGCGCGGCGCGCATCGGTCGGGCTGCGGGGGCACAGGAACTCGGCTGAGATCAGCGGCGAGACCAGCTGCACGCTGCCCTGCCCGGCGATCCGCTCGACCGAGGACATCGACTCGCCATACATGACCAGGTGCGTGTCGATGCCGCGCTGTGCCCAGAAGAACAGGCCGGTCAGATCGGTGATGGTGGCAACCGTGGGGCAGTCCACGACCCCCATGCGCCGCAGCTGTGCGAGCACCACCGTGACCGCCGGATAGGTCGACACGATCACGTCCGGCTCGTATTCCTCGATCGTGCGCGCCAGCGGTTTGGAGCCGAGCAGGCACAGCAGCCGGCGGGCCACGAGGCGCACCGGCACGACGTGCTCGAGCATCCAGTAGACCGCCGTGTAGGTCCACGGGAAGAAGCGCAGCTGTACGCGGTAACCGTCCTCGACCACCGGACGCAACAACGGCCCCATCGCCGCCAGGCCGTCGATGATCGTGACCTCCGCCTGCTCCGGCGAGGCATCGATCTGCTCGGCCAGGGCACGAGCGGCGGCGGCGTGACCCTCGCCGACGTCGGCGGACAGGATCAGGACACGGGTGGGCCCGGATCTCAGAGACTCTGTGCGATTACGGTGGCGACGTCGCATAAGGGGTTCGAGCACGTCCATGTTGGACGGGTTCACCGCAGATGGGCACCCACACACGGGAGCCCCCGGCGGGCGCAGCTGTGAATACAGAGTACCGAGCGTGCAAAACACTGGCACCCGCGGCAGACGTAACAATGCTCTCAATGCAGGCCGTCACTCCGAGAACCCGCGCGGGGACGCATGGCGACGGGCCGCGCAGGACCGACGCGCCCGGAGGATCGCCGGCGCAGGGGCTCATACGCACGGCAGCTGTCGTGCTGGGGCTGCTGGGGGTGCTCGTGTCGGTGGCGCTGCTGAGCGCCGATGCGGCCTCCAAACCGTCGCAGTACGTGCCGGCGCGGGAAGGCGGCTGGCCGGTGTGGCTGGCAGGGCCGCTGCGCCACCTGGGCAGCGGACTGGGGAGTTCGGGCTTCCAGACGCTGATGCTCCTGATGTGCGCCGGCTATGCCCTGGTCCTGCTGGGTGGGCGAGCGCTTCCAGCCGGGCCGTTGGTGGGCGCGATCGTGGGAGCGCACCTGATCCTGGTGCTCGGAGCGCCGCTGATCTCCCAGGACGTGTTCGGCTATCTCGCCTTCGCGCGCATGGGCGCGTTGCACGGGCTCGACCCCTACACCCACTTCGCGGCCGAAGCGCCGAGCGATCCCGTCTACCGGTACGTGGGCTGGCCCTTTCAGAACTCGCCCTACGGGCCGCTGTTCACGCTCGCCAGCTACCTCACCGCTCCTTTCTCGATCGCCACAGGGCTGTGGGCGTTCAAGGCGCTGGCGGCCAGCGCCAGCCTGGCAGCGATCGCGCTGATCGCACGCGCTGCCAGCCGGCTTGGACACGACGGTCGCTGGGCTGCCGCGTTCGTGGGGTTGAACCCAGTGCTGCTCGTGATGGCGGTCGGCGGCGCGCACAACGACACGCTGGTGATGCTGATGACCGCGCTGGCGCTGGCGGCGACCGCGGGAACCAGCCCCCGTGTACGCGGGGGCGTGGCGGCGCTGGCCGCAGGAGTGGGCGTGAAGCTGACGGCCGGACTGCTGCTGCCGTTCCTGGTGCTGTCCAGAGCTTCGGCGCGGGAGCGCGTGGGGACGGCGCTGAGCGCGGTCGTGGCGCTGCTTGCGCTGGTGGCGCTCGGGGTGGTGGGCTTCGGCATTCACGCGCTCGGCTTCCTGGACGCGGTCGGCGAGCAGCAGCAGCTGGTCGCCACACACAGCATCCCCGCCGAGACCGCCAGGCTCCTCGGCCTGAGTGGCACCCCCGGCTGGTGGCGCCACCTCTACATAGCGGCCTTCCTGGTTGCGCTGGCGGCGGCGCTGTGGCGCACCGCCAGGGGAGCCGACTGGCGCGTGACCGCCGGCTGGGCAACGCTTGCGCTGCTGCTGTCCACCGCCTGGCTGTTGCCCTGGTATGCGATCTGGCTGCTGCCGCTAGCGGCCGTCAGCGGCGATCGGCGCCTGCGCGGCGCCACCCTTGCCTTCTGCGCGTATGCGGTCCTCATCCACCTGTCGCTGGCCGACCCGCTGCTCAGCCCCACCACCCGCGCCGTCGCCCACAACCTGCACCTGAAGGTTCCCGGCATTCGATACCGCCTCGAACTCACCGGTCTCCAGATCCTTGGCCACGTCCATGTCGATTTCAGCTGGTGAGGCGTCGGGACGCAGGTGGCGCAGGCGGGCCATGTCCAGGCGCCTGAACTTCAAGATCTCCAGCACGTAGACCAGGTACACGCTGGCCGCCACCACCGCCAGGCCGATACCGAGCATCACGAGCGCCCAGCCCGTGCGCAGATGCCCTTTGTGGTCGCTGTAGGGCACGAACCGCAGCGCCAGCGCCAGCCCCGCCAGCATCAGCGTCCAGCCGTACAGATAGGCGATGGTGCGCCGGCTGCTGAAGCCGATGCGCGCCATGCGGTGATGGAAGTGCTCGCTGTCCGGCCGGTAGATCGCCTGGCGGTACTTCAGGCGCTTGAGCACCACGAACGTGGTGTCCAGGAACGGCACCGCCAGCAGGATCAACGGCAGCACGAACGACAGCACGGCGGTCGTCTTGACAGCGGCCTCGACCGTGATCACGCCCATCAGCAGACCCAGCAGGTTGGCGCCGCAGTCGCCCATGAAGCTGGATGCGGGCGGGAAGTTGAAGATCAGGAAGCCGAGCGCGGCGCCGGCGGTGAGCGCGGAGAGGATCCCGGGCGGATCGCGATTCAGGTCGAATGCGATCACTGCCATCGCCAGCGCCAGGATCGCGCACACTCCCGCCGCCAGGCCGTCCACGCCGTCGGAGAAGTTGACCACGTTCATCATCGCCACCAGGCCCACCACCGTCAGCACCGGTCCGGCGTTGGTCACGCCCGCGTTGGGAAACGACAGCAGCCCGATGAACGGCAGCCTGATCGCCTTCACGCCCACGCCGTAGTGCACCACGATCACCGCTGCCAGCACCTGTCCCGCCAGCTTCCAGGCGGGGTGCAGGTCGAAGCGGTCATCGAGCGCGCCGACCAGCGTGATCACCGCGGCGCCGAGGAGCATGCCGTGCCACAACTGTGGGGCCTTGCTTGCCGGCCCGGCAGGGTATCCGGCGGGCAGCCAGATCAAGCTGGCCGCAAGCACGCCAGCGAAGATCGCAAGGCCTCCCAGCAGCGGCGTTGCACGCTCTGAGAGCCCGCGCTCGCGCGGCTCGTCGATCGCGCCGACCGCCCGTGCGATCCGCATGGTGAGGGGGGTCAGCAACGCGGTAACAGCCGCGGCAACCAGAAAGGCATAAAGCGCGTCGAGTTCCATCGACTCACGCACAGCATCGCACGCGCCGGGGTCGCCAGCGCCGCGCGAGCATTCGAGTCACTAAACCGCTGCGTGCGCGGCGAGACCCTCATACAGCGGATAGCGCTCCACGATCGCGCCCACGCGCTCGGCCAATTCGCCCGCGCGGCTCTCGAATTCGGGCGTCAGCGCCACCGCCAGGATCTTGCCGATCTCCTCGAAGTCCTCGCGCTGCAGCCCGCGAGTGGCCAAGGCCGGCGTGCCGATGCGCAGTCCGGATGCCTCCATCGGCGGGCGCGGGTCGAACGGCACGGCGTTGCGGTTGACGGTGATCTGGATCTCGTGCAGGCGGTCCTCGGCCTGCTTGCCGCTGAGGCCGGGGTCGGTGTCGCGCAGGTCCACCAGGACCAGGTGCACGTCGGTGCCGCCGCTCAGCACGTTGACGCCGTGGCCGGCCTTCAGCAGCTCCTGAGCCAACGCCTGGGCGCCGTCGATGGTGCGGCGCTGACGCTCGGCGAACAGCTCGCTGGCGGCGATCTTCAGCGCCACCGCCTTGGCCGCGATCACGTGCTCCAGCGGTCCGCCCTGCTGGCCGGGGAAGACGGCCGAGTCGATCTTCTTGGCGTACTCCTCCTTGCACAGGATGATCCCCGCGCGCGGACCGCCGAGCGTCTTGTGCGTGGTTGTGGTGGCCACGTCGGCGCCGTAGTCGAGCGGGTTGGGGTGGAGCCCTGCGGCCACCAGGCCGGCGAAGTGCGCCATGTCGACCATCAACAGCGCTCCCACCTCGTCGGCGATCTCACGGAAGCGGGCGAAGTCGAGCTGGCGCGGGTAGGCCGACCAGCCGGCCAGCAGCATCTTCGGTTTGTGCTCGCGGGCGATGCGCGCCACCTCGTCCATGTCGATCGTGCTGCTGTCGCGGTCGACCTCGTAGGCGGCGATGTCGTACAGGCGACCGGACACGTTGATCTTCATGCCGTGCGTGAGATGCCCGCCATGGGCGAGCGAAAGGCCCATGAGCGTGTCGCCGGGTTGCAGCAGAGCGTGGTAGACCGCTGTGTTGGCCTGTGCGCCGGAGTGCGGCTGGACGTTGGCGTGCTCGGCGCCGAACAGCGCCTTGGCGCGGTCGATGGCCAGCTGCTCGGACACGTCCACCCACTCGCAGCCGCCGTAGTAGCGGCGTCCGGGGTAGCCCTCGGCATACTTGTTGGTCAGCACCGAGCCCTGGCACTCGAGCACCGCGCGCGGCACGAAGTTCTCGGAGGCGATCATCTCCAGCGTGTTCTGCTGGCGCTCCAGCTCGCCGTGCAGCACAGCGGCGATCTCGGGGTCCACCTCGGCAAGCGGGCGGTTGAAGTAGTCGGGGCTCAGCTCGTTCACAGCGCTCTCCTTCCCAGGCGGGTGACGACATCGGTGCCCAGGCGCGCGGCGGGTGCGCTAGCCGCTTCCCGGTGGTCGATTCCACCTCAGGGCGCCAGTTGCGGCAGCTGCCACGAGGCTAGCACGGCGGGGGCGGGCTGGTCTGCCAACGCACGGTTCATAGGCGATTAGCTCGCGGCAAACCCAACAGCCGCTCAACAGTCCTCGCCGACAGCGCCCCTCGCGCAGCAAGCGCCACTCCCCGCGCTCGGCATAGTGGCGAAGATCGATCACACTGGACGGAATACCTGGCAGCTCGCCGCCGTCGAGCGCCAGATCGGCGCCGTCCAGCAGCGCTTTGGGGACGTCGCTGAGCCTGCGTGCATCCGGTTGACCGGACAGGTTGGCGCTGGACTGCATCACGGGCAGGCGCATCACGCTCAGAGCGGCCAGCGCTTCGGAAAGGCGCGGCACCCTCAACCCGAGCGTCGCCGGATCGGGACCGCAGGCAAGCGGATAGCGGCCCGCACGGTTTGGAAGAAGCAGGGTCACAGGCCCCGGCAGCAGCGCCTGAAGCGCGCGCCGCTCCTTGGCCTCCAGCTCCGGCACGGCCTCCAGCGCGCGCTCGGGCAAGAAGAGCATGACCGCAGCCGGGCGCGCGGGCGTGTCCGCAGGCGGGTATCCCTTCAACTCGTACAGCCGCCGCACGGCATCCTCGTTGTCTGGATCGCAGCACACGCCGTAGACGGTGTCCGCTGGGAACACGGCCACGCCGCCGTCGGCCACGCACGCTTCAAGCGCGCGCGCATCGCTCTCCTGCAGCTGTGCGCCGCTCACGATCAGCCCCGTTCCCCCACCATCACCCGCTCGATGCCGGCCAGGTCGCGCTCGGCGCGCACGTTGGGAAAGCCGGCCGCGCGGATCAGCTCGGCGACGGTCGGCGCCTGCCCTGCGCCCACCTCGAGCGCCACCAGCCTCACCCGCTCACGCTGCGTGAGCTGCTCCAGCATGGCGCGAATCACATCCAGCCCGTCGGCGCCGGCGAACAGCGCGCCGTGGGGCTCGTGACGCACGATCTCCGGCGCCAGCTGCGCGCGCTCGCCGTCGGCCACGTACGGCGGGTTGGACAGCACCGCGTCGAACTCATCCGGCGCGTCGCCCAGCAGGTCCGACTGCAACCAGCTGACTTCCAGGCCGAGCTCGCGCCCGTTGGCGCGCGCCAGCTCCAGCGCCCGGGCGCTGATGTCGCTGCCGGTCACGTGCAGGTCGGGGCGCTCGTCCTTGAGCGCCAGCGCCACCGCGCCGCTGCCCGTGCCGAGGTCCAGCACGCGGGCGCCGGCGGGCAGCGACAGGGCCACTTCAACGAGCAGCTCCGTCTCCGGGCGCGGCGTCAGCGCGCGGGCGTCAACCGCCAGCTCCAGCCGGCGAAAGCCGCGGCGCCCGAGGATGTAGGCGACCGGCTCGCGCAGCACGGCGCGACGGCGCACAGCGTCCTGGAAGACACGCACTGCCGGCCCTGACACGGTCAGCTCGCGATCTGTGATCAGCTGCTCGCGACTGACCCTGAGCGCGTCGGCCAGCAGCAGTTCTGCGTCCAGGCGCGGCGTTTCGCAGCCGGCGGCGGTGATGGCGATCACGGCGCTGTCGAGCGCGTCCTTCGCGGGGGTCCCGCCGAAGCCGCTGTTCACGCTGCCGCCTGCGCCTCCAGGCGCCGGCGCTTCTCGTCGGACTGCAGCGCGTCGGTGAGCTCGTCCAGCTCGCCTTCCAGCACCTGGTCGAGGTTGTGCACGGTGAACTTGATGCGGTGGTCGGTCACGCGCCGCTCGCCGTAGTTGTAGGTGCGGATCTTCTCCGCGCGGTCGCCGGTGCCGACCTGCGAGCGGCGATCGGCCGCCAGCTCGGCCTGCTGCTCGGCCAGCGCCCGCTCATACAGCCGCGCGCGCAGCACCCGCAGCGCGCGCTCGCGGTTCTGCAGCTGGGACTTCTCATCCTGCATCGAGACCACGATGCCGGTCGGCTTGTGCGTGATGCGCACCGCCGAGTCGGTGGTGTTGACCGACTGCCCGCCCGGGCCGGAGGAGCGATACACGTCGATCTGCAGGTCGCCCGGGTTGACCTCCACCTCCACGTCCTCCACCTCGGGGAGCACCGCCACGGTCGCGGTGGAGGTGTGGATGCGACCCTGGGACTCGGTCTGCGGCACGCGCTGCACGCGGTGGGTGCCTCCCTCGAACTTGAACACCGAGTAGGCGCCGTCGCCTTTGACGGCGAACGTGTACTTGCCGTCGCCAACATCCATCTGCTCGGTCTGCCAACCGCGACGCTCGGCGTAGCGCACGAACATGCGGTAGAGGTCCCCGGCCCACAGCCCGGCCTCCTCGCCGCCTGCACCGCCCTGGATTTCCACGATCACGCTCTTGTCGTCGTTGGGATCGCGCTCGACCATCGCCAAGCGGATCTCCTCCTCCAGCTCCTCGATGCGCTCACGCGCCGCGCCAAGCTCTTCGCGCATCTCGGGATCCTCGCCCATCTCCGCCAACAGCTCCTCGGCGCCAGCCGCATCGTCCTGGGCCAAGCGCCAGCTGGTGGCCAACTTGGCCGCCGGCTCGAGCTGGCTGTAGGCGCGGCCGACCTCCGCGTTGCGCTTGCGGTCGGAGATCACCTCGGGGTCGTTCATCTGCTCCCCCAACTCGGCGAAGCGCGACTCGATCTGGTTGACCAGCTCTTCGATCATGCCGGGCAGTGTAGGTGGCCCACGCTGTGTGGGCCGGAGCGGCAGCGACCGCGCGAGCCGAAAGTTTTAAGCGACGACCTCTACGCCGACCAAATCCGCAGCGAGGAAAGGTCACCCGGCTTCTCCAGCTCCAGCACCGCCTCGAGCGCCGCGATGGCCACCGCCAGCTGATCGAGGTCCGGCTCGCGGGTGGTCAGCAGCTGAAGCTTCAACCCGGGCCACATCACCGCGCGCACCCATGGACGGCTGCGGTTGCGGCCGGCGAACTTGATCAGCTCGAAGGAGATGCCGGCGATGATCGGCACGCCGAGCACGCGGGTGGCCATCAGCCAGTACCAGGCGGGCAGCCCGAGCGGGGCGAACACGAAGATCGCCACGATCATCACCACCAGCAGGAAGCTGGTCCCGCAGCGCGGGTGCAGGCGCGAGAAGCGCTGCGCATTGAGCGGCGTCAGCGGCAGGCCGGCCTCGAAGCACGAGATCGTCTTGTGCTCGGCGCCGTGGTACTCGAACACGCGTCGCAGGTCGCGAATCCGCGACAGCAGCAACATGTAGCCGAGGAACAGCGTGGTACGGATCACACCCTCGACCAGCCAGAACAGGAACGATGAGCCGAGCTGGTGCTTGATCAGGCTGGTGATCCCCACCGGTATCAGGAAGAACAGCACGATCGCCATCGCCATCGCCACCACCACCGTGCCGATCCACACGAGCTTGGGGATCTCCTGCTCCTCCTGCTGCTCGCCCTCCTCCGGCGGAAGCTGCGCGTTGGCCGAGACCTCCAATGCCCGGAAGCCGATCGCCATCGAGCCTCCCAGCGCCACCACGCCGCGCACGATCGGCAGCCGCAGCAGCCGGTGGCGTTTCATGACCGAGTCGAGCGGATAGGTGGTGACCGCGATCTCCCCCAGCGCCGCCTGCTCGGGCGAGAGCTCGCCCTGCTGCAGCTGCTCTGCCGAGGGCTTGCGCACGGCCACCGCCCAGTTGGACACGCCGCGCATCATCACGCCCTCAAGCACCGCCTGCCCGCCCACGGGAGCGTCGCGCTGCGCGTTCAGCTCGCCGTGCTCGTCCTGTTCGACGTTGGCCAGCAGGTCCAGCTCGGCATCCTGTGTAGGAGCCGAGCCGTTGCTGGCCGCCGGTGCGTCCACGGCCACTGCCACCGTGGCGCTCACCGCGCCTGGCGTCGTCGGGGAACCCGCGGCCAGACGCGTTGACATCGCGCTACTTGGAGGACCGGGCTTGTGCGGTGTGCAGCCGGCCCTTGGCCACGCGGCGCTGGAAGCGCTCGACGCGCCCGCCGGTGTCCATCAACTTCTGGCGGCCGGTGTAGAACGGGTGACAGTTGGAGCAGACCTCGACGTGCAGCTCGTTGCGGGTTGCGCGGGTGACGAACTCGTTGCCACAAGTGCAACGCACGTGAGCCGCTGCGTAGGTTGGATGTATCTTTGTCTTCATCGTCATTCGATTCTAGCGGGCGTGCCAACCCGGCTGCCGGGCGGCGACGCGTAGGGCGGGACCAGCGGCCGTCGAACGGCCGCTCTCAGAGAGCTGTCAGGCGGCGCCCGGGGTTGCAGTGGTGGCCTTGCCGGTGGTTTCCGCGGGGGCGGTTGCCGGCGGTTCGGTGACCGGCGCCGATGTTTCCGACGGCTGCCTGCAACGGGTGGTCAGCAGCAGCGCGGCCTTGATCGGGCGGCCCTTGTCGTTCATCCAGCGAAACTGCACCTCGCCGCGATAGATCGCCGGGGCCGACAGGTTGGTGACCTGCTTGAGGTAGGTGTACGTCTTGACTCCGGGGGCAGACTTGCGCCACACGCCCAGCCCCGGCGCGGTGACCATGTGGAAGGCCAGTTCGCGGGGCAGTTTCTCCAGGACGTTGACCCGCATCTCCATGCGCGCGGTCCCGGGGATCGCGGCCATTTCACCCTCGAAGGTGGCCGCGCGTTCGGCCTGGGCACCCACGACCAGGCATTCCGCGAGCGTGGCCGAGGGGTTGGCTTTGGTCTGCGTGCCTTCTCCCTGGACGGCCTGCGCGGTGCCCGTATTGGTGGCAGCGGCGATCGAGGCGCCCATCGCGCACATCGATGCGATCACGCATGTCAGAGCCAGCGTGAGGAGTGCGCGCCGCATGCGCGAGGCAGATGGTCGGGAAGTGATCATCATCACATCCACATAACACTCCAAGTGCGCAGAGGTTGCGCACCAGTACCCCTCATCGTTTCTATCTATGCGGCCGAGCTTGCCTATCAGGTGATCTGATACAGCGGCCCATCGCCGCCCTCGGGAGTCGTCAGACGACCGCCCTTGGCGGTGATTGCGCCGCACTGCACGCAGTTGGTGTAGTTGACGATCACGTCCACATCGCCTGTCTCCGGCGCATCCTCTGGGATCTCGTACACGCCGGCCGGGCACATCCACTTCCAGGTTTCGGCGACCTCGCGTGGCACGTGCTTCTGCACGCGGATGTGGTTGGGCGCGTCGTCGCGGGTGGCGTTGCCGGTGATGAACACCGAGGAGAGCTTGTCGAAGGTGTATTTGCCGTCGGGCTTGGGGTAGCACATCCTTGGTCTTGCCGATGAACACCGGCTTGCCGTCGTTGCGATGCCAGGCCGCCCGGCCGGGGAGCTTGCCCTTGGTGATCTGCTGCAAGCCGCTCAACGGACCTCCCAGCAGCAGCCCTTTCTGCAACGGCTGGCGCGCGTTGCGCACCTCCTACAGCTCTTTGCCGACCGAGGACTCCTCGATCACCTGCTCGTAGGACTCGAAACTCTTCTCGCCGCGCTTCAGCGCAGCGTAGATCGACTCGGCCGCCAGCATGCCCGACTTGATGCAGTGGTGCACGCCCTTCAGCGCCATCGTGTCGACCATGCCGCCGGAATCGCCGACGAGCAGCGCCCCGGGCATGGACAGCTTCGGCATCGACCAGTAGCCGCCGCCCGGCAACGCCTTCGCGCCCCAGGCGACGCGTTCGCCACCCTCGAGGATCTTGCGCACGAGCGGGTGCGTCTTGAAGGTCTGCAGCAAATCGTGGGCCGAGGTGGTCGCGTCGGCGTAGTCGAGGTCGACCACGAATCCGATCGACACGAGATCCTCGCCCGTCTTCTCGTTCTTCATCGGGTAGATCCACGTGCCGCCGATCTGGCCGTACTTGTGCGAGATCTTCAGCGGCCACGGGCCCATGGTGTGGATCAGGCGGTCCAGCGGCTTGGGGACCTTCCAGACCTCCTTCACCCCGAGCTCCCACACCTGCGGCTCGCGTCCCTCGCCGAGGTCGAACTCCTGGATCGCGGCGCCGGTCAGGTGCCCCCAGCAGCCCTCGGCCAGCACGGTTGCGTGCGCTTTGATGTCGGTGCCGGGCTCGAAGTTGCCGAGTGGCTCGCCGTCCTTGCCCCGGCCCTTGTCGCCGGAGCGCACTCCCACCACCGCGCCGTCCTCCACGATCAGCTGGGTGGCGGCGGTCTCGGTGAGGATGTACGCGCCCGCGTCTTCGGCCTGCTGCTGCTGGTAGCGGGCCAGCGCCGAAACCGAGATCACCTCGTTGCCGTGGTTCTTGAACGGCGGCGGCGTTGGGATCCGCAGCGAGAGCTTGGACGTGGGCGTGAGGTAGACGGCCTCCTTCTTGACCTCGCCGTAGGCGAAGCCCTCCTTGCGCCAGTCCTCGCGCGTCATCTCCGGGAACAGCTCCAGCAGCGGTCCGGGGCGCATGACCGCGCCGGAGAGGTTGTGCCCGCCGCAGGTCTTCGCCTTCTCGACCACCGCCACCGGCACTTCGCCCGAGGCGCTCCATCGTCTCCGGATCGTCAGCCGAGCAGCTGCAGCAGGCGGTTGGCGCACGCCAGGCCGGCGGTGCCGCCGCCGACGATCGCCACGCCGACCTCGATCAGCTCGTCCTCGTCGTCGAGTCCGCGCTTGATGAACTCCTTGCTTGCGAGTCGACCGGGGGCGGGAAGGCCGCAGGTGCGACCTTCCCGTTGCTGGATCCGCCGTGCCCGGACATGCTCAGCTGCCCTTCTTGGCCTTCACAGCCTCGGTCAGCTTGGGCAGGATCTTGTTGAGATCGCCCACGATGCCGAGGTCGGAGAACTCGAAGATCGGAGCGTTGGCGTCCTTGTTGATCGCCACGATGTTCTCCGAGCTCTGCATTCCCGACCTTGTGCTGGATCGCGCCCGAGATGCCGGCCGCCAGGTACAGCTTCGGCGAGACGGTCTTGCCCGTCTGGCCGATCTGCGCCGCGTAGGGGTACCAGCCGGCGTCGACCACCGCGCGCGTGGCCGCCACGGCGGCGTTGCCGCCGAATGCCGCCGCCAGATCCTCGGCCAGCTGGAAGCCCTCGGCCTTGCCGAGACCGCGACCGCCGGCGACAGGATGTCTGGCGCCCTCGATGTCGACGTCTGCGCCGCGCTGTTCGCCGCGCGTGACCATCGTGGCCTGCGAGGCTTGCGGGCTCAGCTCGAAGTCGAGCTGCTCGACGGAGCGCCGGACCTGCGCCGGTCTCCTTGATCTCGAACGCGTTCAGGCGGCCGATGATGATGCCCGACGCTCGGAGCGGTATTTGATCTCGGAGATCGCGGAATCGCCCAGGATCGGGCGCTCGGCGATCAGCTCGCCGCCCTCCGCACGCACAGCTGTGACCTCCATCGCCACGCCGGCACCAAGCCGCGCCGCCAGGCCGGCGCCGATCTCGAAGCCGAGCAGACCGCCGCCGAACAGCGCGTAGGAGTAGCCACCGTCGGCGATCGCCTTGGCCATCGCGTCGACGAGCGGCTGGGCCAAGCCCTCCGGGCCCTCGGCCACGAGCACCTTCTTGGCGCCGTAGTTGCCCAGCGATGCGGCCAGATCCTGCGGCACGTCCTCGCCGAGCAGGATCGCGTGCGCCTCGCCGCCGAGTTCGGCGGCGAGCTTGGCGCCCTCGGAAACGGCGCCGAGAGAGTTCTTGTTGATCGCGCCGTCGTAGTGCAGCGCGTAAACCAGGATGTTTGCCATCTCAGATCAGCTTCCTCTCGTCGAGCCAGGCGACGATTTTTTCGACCGTTTCGCCGGTGTCCTCGTCCTCGATGATCTCTCCGGCTGCCTTGGCCGGCGGGGCCTTGGCGGCGACCCACTGGGCTGCCGAGTTCTCGCCGCCGACTTTGCTGGCGTCGATCTCCACGTCGCTCGGCGCTGACGGTGTCGAGGGGCTTCTTCTTGGCGCCCATGATCGCCTTCAGCGACGGGTAGCGAGGCTCGTTGATGGCGTCTCCGACGGAGATCACCGCGGGCAGCTTGATCTGCACGGTGTCGTAGCCGTACTCGGCCTGGCGCTCGCAGCGCAGGCTCTCGGAGTCCACGTCCATCTTGATCACCTGCGTCAGCGACGGCATGCCCAGGTGCTCGGCCACGACTGCGCCGATCGTGTAGCACTCGCCGTCGTCGGACTGCTGGCCGAGCAGCACCAGGTCCGGGCTCTCGCGCTTGAGCGTCTTGCGCCAGCGCGTAGCCGGTAGCCGCCACGTCGGAGCCGGCCACAGCCGCGTCGCTGAGGTGCACCGAACGGTCGGCGCCGAGCGACACCGCCTTGTGCAGCGCGCGCACCGCGCTGTCGGGGCCCATCGTCACTGCCACGATCTCCTCGACCGGCAACCGCGCCGCCCTCCTTGATCTGCATCGCCGCCTCGATGGCGTGCGTGTCATACGGGTTCAGGTTCTTCTCGCCGCTGCGGTCCATGCGCCCCGTCGAGGGGTCGATCCTCTTCTCGACGGCGGCGTCCGGTACCTCCTTAACCAGGACGCATATCTTCATTCTCAAGCAACTCCTTGGGGTCTGTTGAGCGAGATCCTACCGCTTTGCGCGGTTGACTGACGAGTCAATCAGCGTGTTGATGTGCGCCCGGCCACGGCTCCGCGGATGAAATCCACGATCGCCTGGGTCGGCGCTCCGGGTGTGAACACCTCGGCCACGCCGAGGCTCTTCAGCTCCGGTATGTCTTCGGCCGGGATCGTCCCGCCGACTGTGATCACAACGTCGTCCACCCCTTGCTCGTGCAGGAGCTCGACGACGCGCGGGACGAGCGTCATGTGGGCGCCCGACAGGATCGAGAGCCCGACGGCGTCCGCGTCCTCCTGGATGACCGTCTCGACGATCTGTTCGGGCGTCTGGTGCAGACCCGTGTAGATCACCTCCATACCCGCGTCACGCAGCGCGCGGGCGATGATCTTGGCGCCGCGATCGTGGCCATCCAAGCCGGGCTTGGCCACCACAACGCGGATCTTGCTCTGGAGTTGAGTCGCGGACATCGCTCGACAGATTATGCCCGCTGGCCGATTCGCGCTCCCACGCGTCCACGCACCGCGCTGCCGAGGCCACCGATGGCCGCCGCGGCGGCAAGCGCGCCGAGCAGCTTCAGGCGCCTGGCCAGGCGATCCAGCTCGACTATCTCCCAGTCTTCCTCCAGCGCGATTCGCCGCAGCACCGCGTCGGGATTGACGACCACGGCGTGGGTGACCGCCCGCAGCATCGGCAGGTCGGACTCCGAGTCCGAGTAGGCGTAGGAGGCCTCCAGGTCGATGCCCTCCCGATCGGCCAGCTCGCGCATCGAGAGCACCTTGCCCTCGCGGTAGTTGAACGGTCCCGCCGGCCTGCCGGTGTAGTGGCCGTCGACGATCTCCGAACGCGACCCCAGGCCGCCGTCGAACGCGAGCACGTGCGCCAACAGGTCGGCCATCTCCTGGGAAGCGGCCGTGAGGATGTACACGGGCACTCCCGCATCCTGGTGCGCGTAGGCGCGTTCGAGCATCTGCGGATACAGCCGCGGCAGCACCCCCGCGAGCACCCGCGGCGAGAGCCGCTCGAGATCCCGCACGCGTACTCCGGCGATCATCTCCCCCACGCGCCTGCGCACGTCATCGGCGCGATCGTCAGTCGAGCCGAGCAGGCGGAAACGCACGTTTTCATACACGTCGCGGGCCAGTCGCCCGCGCGTGATCATTCCCGTTTCATAGGCGGCGCGCGCGAAGAAGATCCCCGACGAGCCCGCCATCAGCGTCTTGTCGAGGTCGAAGAAGGCGGCGCCGCGCAGCTCCGTGGCCAGCGCCGCCGCCCTGCCTTCGTTTGCCTCGGTAGTCACCGCACGCCGAGATGGCCGTGAGTCGAGCCAGACACGACCGGGTCGGCGCCGCAGGACGCAGCGAGCGTGGCGTGCTTACTGGCACGCGAGCGAGCGAGGCGCCGTATGGCGAAGCGCTCACGGTCATCTCAGACCTTGAGGATGACCGCGTCGCCCTGACCCCCGCCGGAGCAGATGGCGGCGCAGCCGTAGCCGCCGCCGCGACGGCGCAGCTCGTGCACGATGGCGCCGAGGATGCGCGCGCCGGAGGCACCGATCGGGTGGCCGAGCGCGACCGCTCCGCCATTGACGTTGACGCGGTCCTCGTCGATGCCGAGCATGCGGATCGAATTGATCGTCACCGAAGCGAAGGCCTCGTTGATCTCCCACACGTCGATGTCGCCCGGCTGCAGCCCGGCCTTCTCCAGAGCCTTCTTGGCGGCCGCTCCCGGCGTGGTGGCCAGATAGGCGAAGTCGTTGGCGCTCTGGGCGTGCGCGACGATCTCGGCCAGGATCTCCTTGCCGTTGGCCTGCGCCCACTCCTCCGAGGACAGCACCAGCGCGCCGCCGCCGTCGTTGACGCCGGGCGAGTTGCCGGCCGTGTGCGAGCCCTCCTTGCCGATCAGCCCCGGCAGCGCGGCCAAGCGCTCGAGCGAGGTGTCACGGCGTGGTCCCTCGTCGGTGTCGACCACGGTGTCGCCCTTCTTTCCCTTGATCGTCACCGCAACGATCTCCTCCGCCATGCGACCCTCGTCGATCGCCTTCAGCGCCAGCTCGTGGGAGCGCAGCGCCCAGCGGTCGAGGTCGGGGCGGGTGATCTCCAACTCGTCTCCAATCTCGGTCGCCTCCACGAACATCTGCTTCCCCGAGAACGGGTTGGTGAGACCGTCGTGGACCATCGCGTCGAGCATCTTGGCGTCGCCCATGCGGTAACCGAAACGCGCCTGCGGCAGCAGGTAGGGAGCCTTGGACATCGACTCCATGCCTGCGCCCACGCCGACCTGCAGGTCGCCCGCGCGGATCGCCTGGTCGAGGATCACGCTGGCGCGCAGTCCCGATGCGCAGACCTTGTTGACGGTCTCCGAGGAGACCTCCTTGGGGATCCCGGCCTTGATCTGCGCCTGGCGCGAAGGGATCTGGCCCTGGCCGGCCTGCAGCACCTGCCCGACGACCACGTGCTCGACCTGCTCCGGGTCGACGTCCGCACGCTCGAGTGCCGCTGCGATCGCCAGACCGCCGAGGTCGGTCGCGTCGAGCGTGGACAGACCGCCACCCATCTTGCCGATGGGGGTGCGTGCGGTACCGAGAATCACGGTCTTGGGCATGGGAGCGGGTCTTCTCCTGTAGTTGGGTACGAAGGGACGGGAGATCGAGAATGGTAGTGGACCGCTGTGCAAGGCCCGCGCGGGCGGCCCCTGCCGAGCTCATCAAGGTTGTGTCATAAACACTCACGTTGCGTAAGTTCCGCACGCTTGGATATGGTGCGCGCGATGTACGTATCTGCGACGGTCCAAACTGCCGGGATCAGCGATGCCGACACGGTGGCGGTCGGCGTGTTCGATGGCGAGGACCCGCCGGCGCTCGCTCCGGCACAGCTCGGCGAGCTGCTCGGCAGCGGTGAGGCGCGCCGTTCCTTCAAGGCGCTGGCGCAGACGCACGTCGACGGCAAGCGCTGGCTGCTGGTGGGGCTGGGTCCTCGCGCGGAGTTCACCCCCGAGCGCGCCCGCGTGGCCGCGTCGGTGGTCTGCTCGCCGTGCCCAGGAGATCGCGGCGAGCACGCTGTGCTGGCTCGTGCCGGCTGCCTGCGAGCCAGCGGTGGCGGGCGCACTGGTCGAGGGCACCCTGCTCAGCGACTACCGCTTCGAGCGGCACAAGTCGGCGGCCAGCTGGCGCCGAGAAGGGCACTCCGCCAAGACGGCTCGGGCGCCTGATCGTCGCCGGCGAGGGGGCGCTGGAGGAAACCGTGGCTCAGGCCGCCGTCATCGGCGAAGCGGTCAACCGCGCACGTGATCTGCAGAACCGCCCCGGCAACGATCTCACGCCAACCGCGCTGGCCGAGTACGCGCAGTCGCTCGGGCAGGAGATCCCCGGCTCTTTCGGTACAGGTCGAGGGGCGCAGCGGCATCATCGCCCGCGGCATGGGCGCGTTCGCCGCCGTGGCCCAGGGCTCCGAGCAGGAGCCGGCGCTGATCACCATCCGCTACGAGGGTCGGACGGGCGCGAGGCCACGGGCCCGACGCTCGGCTTGTCGGCAAGGCGGTCACGTTCGACAGCGGCGGCATCTCGCTGAAGCCCGCGGCGAAGATGGCGGAGATGAAGTTCGACATGTCCGGCGGCGCCGCCGTGATCGAGGCCGTGGCCGCGATCGCGCGCCTGCAGCTGCCGGTCAAGGTCCTGGCGGTGGTGGGCGCCACCGAGAACCTGCCCGGCGGGCGAGCGATCAAGCCGGGGGACATCGTGACGGCGCGCAACGGCAAAACGATCGAGATCAACAACACCGACGCCGAGGGCCGGCTGGTGCTGGCGGACTGCCTCTGCCACGCCGTCGGCCGAGGGCGCCGAGCGGCTCGTGGACCTGGCCACGCTCACGGGCGCCGTTATCGTCGCGCTCGGCTCCACCTATGCCGGCCTGTTGAGCAACGACGACGAGTTCGCCGAGCGCGTGTTCGATGCCGGCGCGAGCACCGGTGAGATCGTGTGGCGGCTGCCGATGCACGAGGAGTACGCGGCGCTGCTGAAGGGCAAATACGGCGACCTGGACAACGCACCCGAAGGACGCAAAGCCGGCACGATCACCGGCGGAACGTTCCTGTCCAACTTCGTCGGCGAGGTGCCTTGGGCGCATCTCGACATCGCCGGCACGGCCTGGGACCTTGATCGCGCATATGTCGGCAAGGGCGCCTCCGGCTTTGGCGTGCGCCTGCTGGTGGAGCTCGCGCAGTCCTACTGCGCCTAGCTTCGTCTAGAACGATTTGCGTCGGCGCCTGGCGAACGGCGTCTGCAGGTCGCTCGCCGCAAACGGCCCCTGTGTGGTGTCGAGGCCGATGGCGTTGCGGTAGACGAACACCCTGAAGATCTGGTCGAGCGCGGCCTGCACGGCGATCGCCGCGAACAGGCCTGCGCCGCCGAGGATCACCAGCAGCACGCCGGTCGAGCCCGGGGTGGCAACGCCGATCATCACCAGCACCACGAACGGGATGTAGAAGAACGCGCTGGCCACACCGATCCCAACGGTGCCACCGATCTGAGTTCCCCACCGCTGCCTGAAGATGTGCGCCGAGCGGCGAAAGGTGTCGATCGGCCCGAGCTTCTCGTACGCCAGTACGGGCACCGCGAACATCGTGGTCAGCGACCACGACAGGTCGACCAGTGCCACCACGATCTTGGCGCCGATCGGCACATACTGCTCGATCAGGCGCAGGACGGCACCCACGGTGCAGGACAGCAGCGTCCATGCGGCGATGATCCCCACCCGTTCGCGTGCCGCTTGCCAGCCATCGCTGGCCGTCAGCTGCTCGCCTTCGAGACGACCGCCGAGGACGGCCGCCAGCGCCACGCCGCAGTAGAGCGAAACGAAGGTGACGGGATAGGCGGAGACGAGGCTGGCCACCAGCATCGTTGTGCGTCCCCCGTGAGCCGGCCCCGTGCTCGACAGCGACAGCGCAAAGGCCAGGACGCCGAGCAGCAGGCTGAGGGCCATGGCGGCAGCGGGAAACACGATCAGCTCGGGGTCTTCACGCAGGACTTTGCCGCTGGCTCGCAGCAGTCGCCAGGCTCGTTGACTGCGCGATTCGCCGAGGACGCCGGCGTTGGGAAAGAACGGCTCGAGCGGGACGTTTGGGTCGATACCCGCTGGCGACTCCTGCGCTACCGGCTCGGACACGTCGGCGCCGAGCACCTCCAGTCCTCGCGCCGCGGCACAACTGGGGCAGTAGGTCTCACCGTGTGACAGCGCCCACGCCGCCCGTTGCAGACCGCCAGCCATCGCGCCCTCATCGACGGAGACGGTGTTCGAGCAGCCGTAGCAGTGGATGCGAACCAGACCCATGCGATGCATCTTCGGATTCCAGCAGCCGACACTTGAGCATCCGATAAATCGGATCGGCGAACGATTCAGGCGCTCAGACGCTCTGTCACGGCCGCCCATGCCGCGCCAAGCGGGTTGAGGTGGGCCCGGTGACGGCCGCCCTCCCCCGCGATCTCCACCAGCTCCACCTGAGCACCGGCCACGCCAGCCGCGCTCGCATAGCTGCGGCTCAGCTTCACCGAGACCGTCTCGTCGGCGCTGCCGTGCACGAGCAGCACGGGCGCGCTGGCCGGCAGCAGGAGCATTGGGTCGGCAGCTGCATAGCGCTCGGGAAGCTCCTCCGGCGATCCGCCCATCAGCGTGTCGACCACACCTCCACGCCATCGCCGGTAGGCGCCGGTCAGGTCCGCCACGCCGGCCTGAGAGATCACTCGGCACGGCCGCACCCGGCATCGTGCCGTTCATCGCGCCGGGGGCGCCCATCGGGAGCCGCTCGCGCGAGGCCGCCCACAGTGCCAGGTGCCCGCCGGCGGAGTGCCCGAGAAAGGTCACCCGCTCGAGGTCCAGAGGCGCGTCCAGCGTGGCGAGGTAGTCGATCGCGCCGGCCACGTCCGCGAACGTGTGCGGCCAGCCACCGCCGTTGCCAAGCCGCCGGTACTCGATGTTCCAGGTCGCCCACCCTCGTCTGAGCAGGTCGCTGACCAGCCCGCGCATGAACACACGGCCGTAGCGTGCCTGCCACGAGCCGCCGTGGATCAGCACCACCACCGGATGCGGCCCCGCCCCTGGCGGCAGGCGCAGGTCGGCGCGCTGGGAACGGTCGATGCCGTAACGGAACGTGCGCCCGCGCCTGAGCAGGTCTGCGGTCAGGCGCGCGCGGCTCACGGGCGAGATGGTTGCAGACGGCAGCTCACCGTCGCGACCTGTGACAATGCGCGGGCTGTGGACTTCGACCTCTCCCCAGATCACGAGCTGATCAGGCGCACCGTCCGAGAATTCGCCGAGGGCGAGGTCGCGCCGGTGGCCGAGGAGCTCGACCGCACCAAGTCCTTCCCCTACGAGATCGTCAAACAGCTGGCCAAGCTGAACCTGATGGGGATCCCGTTCCCAGAGGAGTACGGCGGCGGCGGCGGCGACACGCTGGCGTATGCGCTGACGGTGGAGGAACTCACACGCGTGGACTCCTCGGTGGCGATCACGCTGTGTGCGCACACCTCGCTGGGGACGCAGCCGCTGTACCTGTTCGGCAGCGAGGAGCAGAAGCGCGAGTGGCTGCCGCAGCTGTGCTCGGGCGAAAAGCTGGGCGCCTTTGGGCTGACCGAGCCGGAGGCCGGCTCGGACGCCGGCAACACGCGCACGCGGGCACGGCTACGGGACGGCGAGTGGGCGATCGATGGCGCCAAGCAGTTCATCACCAACGCGGGCACCGACATCTCCGGGGTGGTGTGCATCACGGCCGTGACCGGCGACGACGCCGACGGACCCAAGGAGATCTCCAACCTGATCGTGGCCAACGGCACGCCGGGCTACGAGCAGGGCACGCCCTACCGCAAGATGGGCTGGAACGCATCGGACACGCGTCCGCTCACGTTCACCGACTGCCGCGTGCCGGAGGAGAACCTGCTGGGCCCGCGCGGGGCCGGCTTCAAGCAGTTCCTGCACATCCTCGACATCGGCCGCATCGGCGTGGCTGCCATGGGCGTGGGTCTCGCACAGGGCGCCCTCGACGAGGCGCTGAAGTACGCCAAGGAGCGCCGCGCGTTCGGCAAGCCGATCTCCAAGTTCCAGGCGATCCAGGGCAAGCTGGCCGACATGTCCACCGAGATCGCCGCCGCCCGCCTGCTCGTATACAAGGCCGCCCGTGAGAAGGACGCCGGGCGCAACTTCACGCTGACCGCCGCCCAGGCCAAGCTCAAGACCGGCCGCCTGGCGGTGCGCTGCGCCGAGGAGGCCGTGCAGATACACGGCGGCTACGGCTTCATCGAGGAGTACCCCGTGTGCCGCTTCTACCGTGACGCCAAGATCCTCACCATCGGCGAGGGCACCGACGAGGTGCAGCAGATGGTGATCGCCCGCGCGCTCGGGGCGTAGCGCTCCCCTACCGCGGCTCAAGGATCACGAGCGGGATCTCCCGCTCGGTGCGGCGGCGGTAGCTTTCATAGCCCGAGTACACCTTCACCATCAGCGCCCACAGGCGCTCGCGCTCGGAGGCGTCGGCGACGCGTGCATGGACGTTGCGCTTGCCGGAGCCGACCTGCACGGTCGTATCGGGGTTGGCGCGCAGGTTGTAGAACCAGCCAGGGCTCTTCGGATAGCCGCCCTTGGATGCCACCAGGATCAGGTTCTCGCCGTCTACCCCGTACACCAGCGGGCTGGTGCGCTTGACGGCGCTCTTGGCGCCCACGTGGTCGAGCAGCAGCATCGGCGGGGATCCTGGGAAGCGATGCCCAACGCGTCCACCGGTGGCGCGATAGATGGCGGTGTGCGCCTGCGTCACACGGCCCAGCAGCGACCAGCTGCGCTCCACCAGATCGAGATAGTCCATCGTTCGGCCAGCCTACTCGACGGGCGCTCCCGCCCGCCCGGCGCGCTCCAGCAACTCCGTGGCCGCGCTGGCCGGATCAAGACGGCGCTGCACCACCTCGTCCAGCAGCCGCTGGAACTCCGCGTCGTCGCGCAGCTCCTCCTCCAGGCGACGGCGCATGCGCGCGGTGGCGATCGCAATCACCTCGTTGCGCAGGTTGCGCCCGCGCCGTTCCTGCAGCTGCCCGGCGGCCACGATGTGAGCGCGATGCTCGCCGAGGCTCGTGACCAGCTCGTCGATGCCGCGTCCGCTGGTGGCCTCGGTCTTGATGATCGGCACACGCCAGCGCGCGCGCACTTCCTCGGGGGAGCGGTCGAGGTTGGCCAGCGACAGCACGCCGCGGATCTCGCGGACCATGGTGTCGGTCAGGGGATGGTCGGCCTTGTTGATCACGATCACGTCCGGTATCTCCATCACGCCGGCCTTCAGCGCCTGGATCGAGTCGCCCGAGCCGGGCATCAGCACCAGCACGATCGTGTCGGCGTGGTCGATGATGTCGATCTCCGCCTGCCCCACCCCGACCGTCTCCACGAACACGTCCTGGCGGCCGGCAGCATCGAGCAGCAGCGCTGCCTGCAGCGCCGCCTCGGAGAGCCCGCCCAGGGCTCCGCGGTTGGCCATCGAGCGGATGAACACGCCCTGGTCGAGGAAGTGCTCGGTCAACCGGATGCGATCGCCCAGCAGCGCGCCCTGCGTGAACGGCGAGGACGGGTCCACCGACAGCACGCCCACTGTGCGGCCCGCTTCGCGTCGCGCCTTTGTGAGCGCGCCGATCAGCGTCGACTTGCCCACGCCGGGGGGGCCGGTGAAGCCGATCACCTCGGCCTGGCCGGTGTGCGGATAGACCTCGCGCACCAGCTCCCAACCCTCAGGGCGATCGTCCTCCACCCACGTGATCGCGCGCGCCAGCGCGCGGCGGTCGCCGTCGAGCAGACGCTGTGCCATCGATGACTCGGTCATGGAGCGCGCATCATCGCAGGGCGCCGTCCGTACGGCGGTCCCTTACGATTCCAGCGCAATGCAGCTCGCCGCCGACCTCACCGCCGAACCGGACTCGAGCCACACGAGCGCCGACGGGTTGCGCCGTGCCCCCGCAGCTCGACATGGAGGCCTTCTGACGATGCTGCGCTTCATGCGCTCGCACAACATGCTCAGGCGCCAGTACGCGTCGATGATCGTGCGCTTCCTGTTCCTGAAGATCCGCTTGGGCAAGCGTCTGCAGACCGACGGCCTGTGCTTCATCTGCCCCAAAGTGCAGCTCGAGATCGATCCGGGCGCAACGCTCACGATCGGCCGCTGGGCGTGGCTGGGACACGGCTGCAAGGTCCGGGTGCACGAGGGCGAAGCGTCGATCGGCGCCAAGACCGTGATCGGGCAGGAGTGCACGATCTCGGCCTACCAGCACGTGTCGATCGGACGCGAGTGCATCGTGGCCGACCGCGTGATGCTGATCGACTTCGATCACGGCGTCACCGAAGTCGAGCGCCCGATCCGCCAGCAGGGCATCTACAAGCGCGACGTGCGCGTGGGGCACAACGTGTGGATCGGCTACGGCGCCTGCATCCTGCGAGGGGTCACGGTGGGCGACAATTGCGTGATCGGCACCAGTGCGGTGGTCACCGCCGACGTGCCCGACAACGCGGTCGTGGGCGGCGTGCCCGCACGTGTGATCCGCATGCGCGACGAGCCGCGCTCGATGCGCTGGGAGTGAGCGCAGCTCGATCGCTCATGCGGGCGATCTCCCGTGCCTGCATGTGGCCTCGTGTACCTCCTGGGTGAGCGTGCTGAGACGCTCACTCAAGGTGTGGATCTGCTCGGTCAGGTCGGTGTTTTTCTGGAGCAGATCGGTCTGATACTGGGCCAGCTCGTCGCGGTGCTTGGCGGCCGCTTCCTCGTTGGCCTTGTCGGTGCGCGTCTGTGCCTTCTGGGCGATGATCACCAGCGCGCCGGTGTAGAACGCGACCGCTGAGAACACCAGGTTGAGCAGGATGAAAGGAGCCGGATCAAAGCCTGAACCGTTGAGCAGGCCGGTCCACGAGTTCGACAGGAAGTGCACCACGTGGTTGGACAGCACCCAGCCGAGGATGATCGTGGAGCTGACCAGCAGGAAGGCCACGGTGCCCATGCCGCTTGCCACCGCCTCGGCCACCCGCTCCATGAAGCTGCTGCCGCCCGCATAGGGCGAGGATCCCTGCTCGCTGTCCTTGTAGTGCTGATGGTAACGCAGTGGGTCGGCCGTCGCCGGGCTCTGCTGCGGGGCCTCTATTGCAGCCATTCTGCCTCCTTGGATCGCCTCGATTTGTGGCCAATCCCTATCACGGGCCGCCCCGGAAAACAGAGCGTCGGCTACTAAAGCGGCACCAGCAGCGAAGCGCGATCGGCGTACACGGCGAGGTTGCGCAGCGCGCTCGTGTCGGCGTCGTGACCGTCCTCGAGCGCCTGTTCCAGCGCTGCGCGGTGGCCCTGGAATCGCTCGCGTGCGTAAGGCACGGCCACATCTCGCGAAACCATGAACGCCCAGTCGCTTGCCTGCAGCGCCAGCAGCTCGCGGATGGCCGCGGTGCCGGCACGCGCACTGGCAGCGAGCACGTCGAGCTCGGCCGCGCGCGAGGCAAACGCCATCTCGCCGACCACCGGGGCCGACCACGTCGAGAGATCCCCGCCTGCGCCCCACGTGCACGCCTGCCACTGCCCGGCCTCCGCTTCGACGTCCGCCTCCACCGGCTCGACGCGCTGCAGCGCGTCGTCCAGACGCAACAGCTCAAGACCTTGGCGCGAGCACTCCTGCACCACCGCGCGCAGCCACTCGATCCCCTCATACCACCAGTGCCCAAACAGCTCCGTGTCCACAGCGCACACCACCAGCGGCGCCACCGCATCTCCCTCGACGGTTGTCGATCGGTGGTCCTCCAACCGCTTCAGCGTGCGCGTGACGAAATCGGCCGCGTGCCTGCGCGCGAGCGCGAACGCCGCCTCGTGCTCATAGGCCTCGCCGCCGTTGTTCCACGGGTTGTGGTGGTGGATGGTGTGGTGGTGGTAGTCGCGGTAGGCGCCGGCTGCCGGGTAGCCGTCGTCGCTCCACACCAGCGAGATCGTGCTGCGGTCGATCGGCACCAGCTGCACGCCCGACCCGGTGGCGATCGAGCGCAGGTGCTCGGGTGCGCCGAGACCGAAGCGGTTGGTCAGCTCCACGCACACGGCGCTCACGCCGGCGTCCTCCAGCGCCCGCTCCAGCCACGGGCTGTAGGCGCACTCCGGCAGCCAGAAGCCGCCACGCCAGTGCTCGCCGAAGCGGCCGCGGTGTGCACGCACGCCGGTCTGCACCTGCATGCGCACGCCGGTGTCGGTGGCCAAGAGCGGCAGGATCGCGTGGGTCGCCGAGGATGCCCACTGGGCGTGGCGGGCGAGCGAGCCGAGCAGATCCCCCCCGCGCCCGCGCAGGTTCTCCAGTGCCGCCGTGTAGTCGCCGCCGGCGCGTTCCACCTCGCGGGCGAGCTCCTCGAAGCCGCCGGCCCGCAGCCCGTCCGCATCCTGGCGGTGGGTTCCACCGCGCACCTGCTCGATGAACGTGGTGAAGCGCTCGAGCAGCCCGGGGGCTTCCAGCTGGTCGCACAGCACCGGCGTCAGCGAAAGCGTCAGCGGCGCGCCCTCATCGAGCAGGTCCAGCAGCGGCAGGTAGCAGCCCACCATCGCCTCCCACAGCCACTCCTCCCCGAACGGCCACGTGCCGAAGCCCTCCACGTAGGGCATGTGCGTATGCAGCACGATCGCCAGCGCCCCGCGCTCGCGTCCGTCGCTCAAGGCCGGCACACCGCTATGAAGTCCAGCGCCTCCTCCAGGTCGGCCGCGTGCGCCGGGCGCAGCGCGAAGTCCGAGCAGGCGATCGCCGGAGTGAACCAGTCGTAGAAGGGCTTGGTCAGGCGCAGCGGCGGATGTACGCGATCCCAGCCAAGCCGCAGCGCGAGCTCGTGCACGCGCAGCTTGCGCGCGTGGAACAGCCCGTACAGCTCGACCGTGCCGAAGTGCTCGCGGCAGAGCCGCTCGAACTCCTCGCGGCGGTACTCGTGGATGTGCCACGGGTTGTCCGATCGCGGCGCGCCCTTGGGCGCCAGCGTCAGCACGTTGGGCGTGGACACGAACACGCTGCCGCCCTGCGGAATCAGCGAGCGAAAGTGCTCCAGCACCGCGCCCGGGTCCTCGAGGTGCTCGATCGTCTGCAGGAACACGACCGCGTCGGCCTCCTCCGAGAACGTGTCGACCAGCTCCCGCGCGAAGCGCAGGTTGGCGCGGGGATAGCGCAGACGTGCGTGCTCGTGAGCCTCCGGATTGGCGTCCACGCCGACAACGCTGACGGCGCTCCGCGCCAGCACATCCGAGCCATAGCCCTCCCCGCAGGCCATGTCGATCACACGTACACCGCCCACCTGGCGCGCGATCCATTCATAGACCACCAGGTGGCGGCGGTACCAGTAGTTCTCCTCGGGCACGTCCGGCAGCGTGCGCTCGCCGGTCAGCGCCAGCGGGGGCACGCCCTGCGGCTGGTCTTGCTGGAGGTACACGGTCGGCTGGGCTGACGTCAAGAAACGGCTCCGATGTAGAAGTTCACTGCCGGGGAGCAAGGCGCGGGCACGGCGCGCGAGTATATGGTGCCGCACCGTGCCACCAACTCTCAGTGCCGAGGAGATCCGCGACGCCAACACGCGCTATCACGACGTGGCGGCCGATCACTACGACTCCAAGTGGGGCATCGACTTCGCCGAGCTGGGCCTCAGCCAGGTCACGACCAAGGTGCGCAAGGCGCTCGGCCACGAGCCCGGCCACTATGCACGCTCGCTGGAGATCGGCTCTGGCACCGGCTACTTCACGCTGAACCTGATGCGCGCCGGGTTGATCGGCGAGGCGACCTGCAGCGACATCTCACCGGGCATGCTGGAGACGCTGTCCGCCAACGCCGAGCGCCTGGGACTGACGGTGTCCACCGCGCCCGCCGACGCCGAGCGCCTGCCGTTCGCCGACAACAGCTTCGACCTCGTGCTGGGCCATGCGGTGCTGCATCACATCCCCGACCTGGCGTGCGCATTCCGCGAGTTCGAGCGCGTGCTGGCACCCGGAGGCACCGTGCTGTTCGCCGGTGAGCCCTCGCGCTACGGCGACCGCCTGGCCAACGTGCCCAAGCGTTTCGCCGGCACCATCGCGCCGTTGTGGCGCCGTGCGATCAAAGCCAAAGCGGCCCCGTTGGGCCACGACGGCGAGCCGGACGCGGCGCTGGAGAGCGTGGTGGACGTGCACGCGTTCGCTCCGGCAGAACTCTCCAAGGTCGCCCGCGCGGCCGGCCTGCAGGACGTGCGGGTGGGCGGTGAGGAGCTGCTTGCCAACTGGTTCGGTTGGACCAACCGCACGCTCGAGGCCACCGCCGTGCCCGAGGAAGTGCCGTGGGCGTGGCGACTTTATGCCTACCGCGGCTACCTGCTGCTGCAGGAGCTCGACCGCAGGTTCCTGGAGTCGCGGCTGCCGCCCGCGATCTTCTACAACCTGATGATCTCCGCGCGCAAGCCGGCCGCTTCCTGAGCGCCAGCTCGCGGGCCTGGACGCGCGCGCCCACACGCCTAGACTCGAAGGTATGTCCGACCTCACGATGGAGGGCTTCCCGCTGTTCCCGCTGGGCATCGTGGCGCTGCCAAACGAGAGCGTGCCGCTGCACATCTTCGAGGAGCGCTACCGGCGAATGATCGAGCGTTGCATGGCCGCTCCGCGAGGCGGCCTGGAGCGGCAGTTCGGAATCATCTGGCTGTCCGACGAGCAGCTCAGCCCGGTGGGGTGCGCGTGTGAATTCGAACGGGTGCTGGAGCGTATGGACGACGGGCGCATGAACATCCTCGCTCGCGGCAACCGGCCGTTTCGCCTGCTCGAGCGCGAGGATGCCCACTCCTACCCTGCCGGCGTGGTGGAGTTCCTCGACGAGGTCGAGGAGGACCGCGACGAGCAGTCCGCGCGCGCGGCGCGCGAGCTCTACCGCGAGCTGCTGGCGCAGGCCACCGACCGCGACATCGCCGAGCCCGAGCTGACGGCGATGGACTCCTACCAGATAGCCGCAACCGTGGAATTCGACCTGCACGCCAAGCAGGAACTGCTGGAGCTGCGCTCGGAGAATGCACGTATGCGCCTGCTGGTGCACCTGCTGGGGGCGGCGCTCCAGCACCTGGAGCTGGTGGAGCGAGCCAAGGTGCGCGCCCTCTCCAACGGCAAGGTCAGATTCGGCTGAAGGTCAGTGGATCTCGTGCGTCAGTGGATCGTGCCCATTCCGAGCATGCCCAGATGCTGGGTGGCGGGACACGGATAGATCAGATCGCCGCTGATGCGGATGACTTCCGCGGCAGCCAGGCGCTCGAGCGCTTCGCTGATCTCGATCGGATCCGCATCCGCCAGCTCGGCCTCGAGCTCCGCCCTCGACCAGGGCTGCGGGCGCCCACCGCCGAGCAGTTGCGTGACGAGCGCGCGCTCGATCACGCTGGGATCGCCGTGATCGGCATGGGCGCCGCTGCCACCGATGCGCTCGGCACCCGATGCGACCACGGCCGGCGCGCGCAGGCGCATGGGCACGAGCGTTCGCATCACCGGCATCGGAGGGCCCATACCGGCGCTCTCATACCGCTGGAGCACACGTTCGGCTCGCTGTCTGACATCCGCGAGCGCCTCGGTCCTGGTCATGCCGACAGCCAAGCAGTCGAGCTCGTCGATGGCCACGAGGACGTCGTCGGCGTTCTCCGTGACGAGGACTTGGTAGGTCAGCGTGCTCACGTATGAGAGCCTTGCTTAGTTGGGTCATCTTGCATAGGTCATACGTGATGGGTTGACTCTAGAGAGACACATCGTTTGACTCGTCGATCGCCGGGCACCCCCGCCCGCCCGGCCCGCCATCGCCTCTGACAGACTGTGTAACTCCAGTTTTTGAGCATTCCTCGTATCGTTCCGGCTCATGGGAGTGCGTGTGGGGATGGGGATGTAGTGCCAAACGGGGCACCCGACAGGAAGCTGATCGGAGGGTCCCCATTGCGTGGTGCGGTTCTCACCATGCTCGTCAGCGAGGGCGAGCAGCCACTGGGCGGCTATCGCCTGGGCACCCTGATCGAGCGACGGCTGGGACCCGGCTGGCGGGTGACCCGCCAAAGCGTTTACGGCATCCTCGAACGCCTGGCCGAGGACGGGCTGATCTCCTACACCTTCAGCGATGGCGGCAGGGGCAGCGAGGGACAGCGGCTGTACTCCGCGACCGAGCTCGCACACAGGGCGGTCGATCTGTGGATGGACTCGCCCATCGCCAAGGAGCCGATGCGCGCCGAGCTGCAGGCGAAGATCGCGGTGTCGCGCCCACAGGACGCGCCGCGACTGTTGCGCGCCCTGGATGGCTATGAACGGGAATGCCTGGAGCTGGTGCCCACCACTCGAGAAGCGGAGATCTCCAGGCGCTCGTGGACAGCTGTGACGAGAAACCTGACACGCGCGGCCTTCGATGAGAGCCTGCAGGCGGATCTGCGCTGGATCGCGCTCGCCCGCCAGTGGATCGAAGAGTTCGTCGCAACCGGGGAGGGCCGATGAGTCTCCTTGTCCTCGAGCACGTGAGCAAGTGCTACCGCGACGGCCGCGGAAGCATCACGGCGCTTCAGGACGTCTCGCTCCAGGTCGACGACGGCGAGTTCGTGGGCGTGTGGGGACTGCGGCGCTCGGGCAAGACAACGCTGCTGCGAGTCGCCGCTTCGGTTGAGCCGCCGGACGGCGGGAACGTCTACTTCGACGGTCGCGATCTGGCCAGCATGTCCGCCGGCGAACGAGCCAAGCTGCACCGCTTCGAGGGCATCGCGCTCGTGGCCGCCGACTGGCGACCCATCTACAACAAGCCGGTCGTCGAGCACGTCGCACTGCCACTGTTGAGCGATGGCTTGAGCTTGCAGGAGGCAAAGGGCCCGGCGCACGTGGCGCTCGAACGCACGGGCGTCTCCAGCTGCGCCTACCTGCCGGCTGAGCGGCTGTCATCGGCGGAGCGCATTCGGGTTGCGCTCGCGCGGGCGCTGGTGCGCCGTCCGCGGCTGCTGCTCGTCGACGAGCCCGCCGTCCTCTTGCCCCCGAGCGAGGGCGTGGAACTGTACGACCTGCTGCGTTCGCTGGGAGCGGACTCGAGCGTCGCCGTTGTGATCGCCTCTGAAGAGATCGCTCCCCTTCGCAATGCCCAGCTGATGCTCTCGATCGACAGAGGCCGCGTCCGCTCGATAACGCAGGGAAGCGGGCAGGTGCTGCCTTTCCCCGGGCAGCACGGCGCGGCGCGGACCGCGTCCTAGATGGTTGAGAGGCACTGGTGAGTGCCCTCAAGTTCTCCGAAGTGGTGAAGAGCTATACGACCGGAGCGGACACCGTCCGCGCCGTCGATCGCGTTTCGCTGACCGTGACCGAGGGTGAGTTCGTGGCGCTGTACGGCCCCAGCGGCTCGGGCAAGACGACGCTCTTGCTCATCTCGGCAGGCCTGCTGCAACCGGACAGCGGCAGCGTCCACTTCGCCGGGCGCGACATCTCTCGCCTGACGCGGGCCGAAAGCGCCGAGTACAGGCGCCACGACGTCGGGTTCGTGTTCCAATCCTTTCAGCTGATCCCCGGCGCAACGGCGCTCGACAACGCCGCCGTCAAGCTGCTGGCGGATGGAGTCTCGCTCAAGGAGGCCCGCCGCAAAGCCTTCCCCTGGCTCGATCGGGTCGGTCTCGGTGCTCGTGCCGAGCACACTCCGGAGAGCCTGTCGATGGGGGAGCGCCAGCGGGTCGCACTCGCCAGGGCGCTGGTGAACAAGCCGCGGCTGCTGCTGACGGACGAGCCCACCGGCAATCTCGACTCGCGGCGCAGCCGCCAGACGCTGGAGCTGCTGCGCGAGCTGTGCCACGAGTACAGGATCCCCGGGCTGCTGGTGACCCATGACATTCAGGCAAGCCGGCTGGTGGATCGCGTCCTGACCCTCGAGGATGGCCGCCTGCACGACGGCCTGGACCCTGACCTCGCGCTGCCATCTGAGTCGTGAAGCATCGTCGCACCCGGGCGCTGACGTTCTTCGGGGTACGCCCCAGCGCTTTGATCGACCTCTACCGCTGGCGTATGGGCGAGCACCGCATGCAGGAGGTTCTGGCATCCGTTGGCATCGCCACCGGTGTCGCGCTGATGTTCGGCGTGCTGGTCGCCAACACCAGCATCACCAGCTCTGCCAGCTCGTTCCTTCACGCCGTCACCGGCAAGGCGAGCCTGGAGGTCACCGCAAGATCCTCCAACGGATTCGACGAACACACCGCCCACGAATTCACGACGCTGCCCGGTGTCAAGGTCGCCGCACGGATCCTGCGCGAGGACATGACGATCGTGGGGCCCAAGGGCCGCGAGCTGGTGCAGATCTTCGGCGTCACTCCGGCCCTGACGCTGCTGGAAGGATCGGCCACACGCAACTACGACATCGGAACCGAGCTCGCCTCCGGCGGCGTCGGCCTGCCATCCAGTGTCGCGTCCAACATCGGCGCCAACGCCTCGGAACCGGTCACGCTGCTGACCAACGGCGAAGCGCACCAAGCGGTGGTCCACGCGGTGCTCGGCAGCCAGTCGATCGGCGCGGTCGCCGAAAGCCCGGTCGTCGTTGCGCTGCTGTCGGTTGCGCAGCAGATCATTCACGAGCCCGGGCGTGTGACGCAGATGTTCATCGAGCCTGCACCCGGCAGGAAGCTGGCACTGGAACGCGAGATGCGCAGCCTGGCCGCCGGGCGGCTGAACATCGAGCCCGCCGATCACGAGCTCGCGCTGCTGAACGAGGCGAGCGTTCCCACCAGGCAGTCGACCACTCTGTTCGCGGCGATCAGCGCCATGGTCGGGTTCCTGCTTGCCCTCAACGCGATGCTGCTGACCGTCCCCGCGCGCCGCCGGTTCGTCGCGGAGCTGCGCACCCAGGGCTTCGGGCCAGCGCAGGTCCTGGTGATCCTCGCCTCGCAGGCGCTGATCCTGGGAGCCGTTTCGGGGCTGGCCGGGATCGCGGCGGGCATCGCGCTGTCGCACACCCTGTTCCGCGCCGTCCCCAGCTACCTCACGTTCGCGTTCCCGATCGGCGCGCAGCGCTTCATTCACCTCAGCGACGTGCTGCTGGCCGCCGGCGCCGGCCTGCTGGCGGCGCTCCTGGCCTCGACGCCGGCGATGCTTGACGTGCTCCCGCACCGCCCTGTGGACGCGGTCCTCAGAGGCCATGGCGAAGCCGGGCACGCAATCAGCAGACGAACGATGCTCGCCACTGGCCTGATCGGCGTGTCGCTCCTCGCGCTGGTGAGCATCGGGGTCGTGCTCGTGCCCAGCTTCACGCTCTTGGGGGCCGTGTTGCTGGCGCTGGCCTCCGTGTGCCTGGTGGCCCCGGCGTTCGCCGCGACGGGAGCGCTGCTGGCGCCGCTGAGCGAGCGGATGCACGGCAGCATGCTTGCGCTCGCGGTCGTCGAACTGCGCGCCACGGCCACGCGCTCGGTGGCGCTCGCGAGCGTGGCCGCGCTCGCCGTTTACGGCAGCATCGCGATCCAGAGCGCGCGACAGGACCTCACCACCGGCCTGCAATCCGCGATCACCCAATACCTCGCCACCGCCGATGTGTGGGTCACCACCGGCGCCAACGTGTTCACGACCGACAGCTTCCGTGACAACGGAGCGCTGGCTCGGGTGACCCATGCGCCCGGCGTGAGCTCGGCACGGATCTACCAGGGCTCGCTGCTCGACGACGGCAGCCGCAGACTGTGGATACGCGCTCGACCGGCTCATGACAGCCAGATGCTGCAGTCGAGCCAGGTGGTCGAAGGGAGCTTCGCCGCCGCCACTCAGCACATCAGGGAAGGTGGCTGGGCAGCCGTCTCGGCGGCCTTCGCCAAGGAACATCGCGTCAAAGTCGGAGACGTTGTCGAACTTCCCACCCCATCGGGGGAGCTGCGGCTCCACGTTGCGGCGCTCACCACCAACACAGGATGGCCGAGCGGAGCCATCACCCTCAACCAGAGCGACTACCGGCGTGCGTGGCTGACAGACGACCCATCCGCCATCGAGGTGAACCTCCGTGCCGGAGTCTCCCCTCAGAACGGCGCTCGCAGTGTCCGTGGCGCAATCGGCAACAACGCCGCGCTGTCGGTCCAGACCCGCGCGCAACGCGAAACCCAGTTCAGGGCCAACGCCCAGCAGGCCCTGCGGACGTTGGGGCAGATATCGACCCTACTGCTGCTGGTGGCCGCTTTGTCGATCGCATTGGCTCTCAGCACAGCGATCTGGCAGCGCCGCGATCGTCTCGCGTCGCTGAAGTCACAGGGCTTCGACGCCCGCCAACTTTGGCGCTCGGTGCTGTTGGAGAGCACGATCGTGATCGCCATCGGCTGTGTCGACGGCGCGCTGCTGGGCGTTTTCGGTCATGCGCTGGAGGATCGCTGGCTGAGATTCCAGACCGGGTTTCCCGCGCCGTTCGCGCTGGACCCGGCCGAGATATTCGGCACGCTCGCGCTGCTGGTCGGCGTGGCGCTGCTGATCGTCACGATCCCCGGCATCGCAGCCGCCCGGATCTCCGCACGCGCGAGCTTTCAAGAGTAAGCGTCTCCAAGGCCGGCCGATGCCCGCAGCATGCTGTCTGCGTGAACGGCATATACGACAAGAACGGCACATACAACAGACTGCAAGCAACAAGGGGTTTCTCCCATCTCGCGCTGCGCTACTGGCTGAAGGTCTACCCGCGGGTCGCGCGCGAGATGAGCTACTGGAAGATGCGGGCGAGCAAGATCCCCGACCCGCTCCTGCGTGAGCTGGCGCTCGACGCGCACCGCACCAAGCGCGGCCACGTGGAGGGCGCCGCGATCTTCGCCGCGCTGGTCCCACGCGCCCGGCGCCAGCGTGCCATCCGCCTGATCGTCGCCTGGCAGGCCGCCTACGACTACATCGACAGCGTCTCCGAGCAGCCGTGCGCCGACCCTCAGACCAATGGACGGCAGCTGCACCTCGCCCTGCTGCAGGCGCTCAAAGCAGCCCCGCTGCGCGAGGACTACTACGCCCATTTCGACCATCACCAGGATGGCGACTATCTGGCAGACCTGATCCGCACTGCCCGAAACACCTTTGTCACGCTCCCCCGTCGTCAACTGGTGAGGAGCCCGATCCATCGCGCGGCGACACGCATAGTCGACTATCAAGCGTTCAACCAGAACGACCAGGCGCCGCTTGCGCGCTGGGCCAAGACGCACATCCCCCCTGGTCTTCCCGTCAGATGGTGGGAGGTGGCGGCCGCCAGCGCGTCCTCGCTGGCCGTGCTCGCGCTGATGGCCACCGCAGCCGATCCCGCCTCGACCCGCAGCGACACCGACGCGATCGAGCACGCCTACTTCCCCTGGATCGGAGCGCTCAACACCCTGCTGGACAGCCTCGTCGACCTGCAGGAGGACGCGAACAGCAACAGGTTCAGCCTGCTCGACTACTACTCCTCGCCGCACGAAGCGGCGGAGCGCATGAGCATGCTGGCCAAGCAGTCGATGCAGGCCACACACTCGCTCCCACACGGCAAACAGCACGCCCTGATCCTGGCCGGCATGTCGAGCTTCTACCTGGCCACGCCGGAAGCCCAGCAGCCGGCGGCGAGGCAGGCCGCCGACAGCATCGAAAGCGAACTCGCCCCGATGGCGGGACCGTGGATGCTCATGCACCGCACCCGCCGCAAGGCCCGCACGATCACCACCACGCTGCTGAGCCCACTGCCCGCAAGAACCGCCGTCGAAGCACCGCCCGCTATTCGGGTGAGTGACACACCTTCTGCGCCGTTTCCAGGATGAACAACTGCAGCTGGCGCAGCACACCGGGCTGGTTGGCGGAGTTGTCGCTGAAGCTGACCGTGCCGTTTTCATCGCGCAGGTAGTAGTGGAACACCGACCCCGGGCGCGGCGGCAGCGATAGATGGCTCGACGCCTGTTCCTGTAGTTCTTCCTGGGTGGCCTTGGCAATCACCAGCGCGTGGTCGCCGAGCTTGAGCGTTGGCCCCCCGTTACAGCTCACGCCGCCTTCTTCGTTGACCAGCAGGCTCAGGCGCGCGTGCGCCGAGGAGCCGCTGCGGTAGACGATGAACAGGTCGGCCGCTTTGATACCCCCGCCGCAGGCGCCGAGCGCCAGTGCCAGCGCGGCCAACACCCCGAGCACGCCGGCGCGTCTCACACGCTCACCGCCACGCCGCCACGCCGCGGATCCCCGGCGCCGCTGAGGCTGCCGTGGCGAGCGAGCGCGGCCTGCACGCCGCCGAAGAAGAGGTTGCGCGCGCCGAACTCCACCACCTCCATAGCCGCGCCCAGTGCCCGCAGGTCGACACCCGGCTCGGTGAACAGCACCCCGTCTTCAAGGTGCACGCGCGGCGCATCGACAGCCTCCTGCACTCCCAGGCCGTGGTCCACCACGCCCACGATCGTCTGCAGCAGCGCCGAGCGGATGCGGTTGGAACCGGCGCTGCCCAGTACGAGCTCGACCGCCTGATCGCGCATCACGATCGTCGGGGCCATCATGCTCGGCATCCTGCGCCCGGCCGGGTGCAGGTGAAAGCCCAGCGGGTTGAGGTCCTGCTCGCCCATCACGTTGTTCATGTGAATGCCCGTCCCCGGCACCACCACGCCCGAGCCCTCGCCGTTGGTGCACGTCACGCTGCATGCCCGGCCGCTGGAGTCGATCACCGATATGTGGGTGGTGGAGCCCAGGCGCTTGGCGAGGAAGCGCTCGAGGAATCCGTCCTGGTCGAGTCCGTCCACGAACTCGGCGGTGCGCTCCGACTGCGCCGAGTACATAGCCGCCACGATCCCGGCCAGCGTCGGCGGCGGCGCTTCGCGGTCGAGCAGCCCGAGCGCATATGCCAGCAGCGTGCCGCCGGCCGATGGCGGCGGGTTGGTGAGGATCTCACGGTCGCGGTAGGCGATCTGCGCCGGACGGCGCTCGATCGCGCGATAGCCGGCGAGGTTCTCTGCGCTCAGTGTGGACCCGCGCGTGTGAAGCCAGTCGTGCACCGCGGCCGCAATGTCGCCGCTGTAGAAGGGCTCCGCCCCATCCTCGGCCAGGCGCAGCAGCGCGTCGCGCAGCTCGGGGTTGCGCAGCGTCTCACCCTCGCGCAGGATGTGCCCATTGGGCGCCCACAGCGCGGCGCACTCCGGCGTGGAGGTCAGCAGGGCGGAGAGGATCTTGGCCACGTAGGCCTGGCCCACGTTGATCTGCACCCCTTCCTCCGCCAGCCGGGCCGCCGGAGCTGTGAGCTCTGACAGCTCGATGCTGCCCCACCTGCGCGCCGCCTCGCACACGCCCGCCGGAACCCCGTAGACGCCGCAGGAGGCGGGCCCGATGTGGAACGCCTGCACGGCGTCGCCGAAGGACACGTCGATGCTGTTCAGCTCGGCGTGCTGGCCATTCGGCTCGCGCGCGGCGGGCGCCTCCACGAAGAAGTCCAGGACCGCCGGCTCAACGCCGCCGCCTCCCACGAGCATGTGCCCGCCCGCCCCCAGCCCGGTCAGCAGTGGCTCCGCCACGCAGGACATCAGCATCGCCGCCACGGCCGCGTCGACCGCGTTTCCGCCCGCGCGCAGCACCTCCGCGCCCGCCTGCGCGGTCAGCGGATGCCCGGCCGCCACCACCCCGTTGTCAGCTGCGCCCATCACAGAGCGATACCACAGCTGGGCTTGACAGGAGCGCCTGGTGTGATCAGCGGTTGGGGATGAACTCGGGAACTGCGAGGTCATCGACGCCGAGCCCGCTGCGCCTGGGTGCGCGGCTGATGCTCGGCGCTCCCGCGCGCTGCACCTTCAGCTCGCCCAACGCTGGCTCTTTGAAGCGGTTGGCGCTTTTGCGCCGACCCTCATCGCCGTAGCCGGTGGCCACCACGGTGACCCACACCTGGTCGTCGAGCTTCTCGTCCACCATCGCTCCGAAGATGATGTTGGCGTCGGGGTGGGCGGCGGCCGAGACGGACTTGGCGGCCTCGTTGACCTCCCACAGCGACAGGTTCACGCCGCCGGTGATCGACAGCAGGATCGAGCGGGCGCCTTCCATCGACGTTTCCAAGAGCGGCGATGAGACGGCCTGCTCGGCGGCGTCGATCGCGCGGCTCTCGCCCACGCCCATGCCGATCCCCAGCAGCGCGTTGCCGGCCTCGCTCATGATCGTGCGCACGTCGGCGAAGTCCAGGTTGATCAGGCCGGGGAGCGTGACCAGATCTGAGATCCCCTGCACGCCCTGGCGCAGCACGTCGTCGGCCACGCGGAACGCCTCGACCATCGCCGTCTGCTTGTCCAGCACCGCCAGCAGCCTGTTGTTGGGCACCACGATCAGCGTGTCCACCTCTTCGGCCAGCGCCGCCACGCCGCGCTCGGCCTGGTCGCGGCGGCGGGTGCCCTCGAAGCCGAACGGCTTGGTCACGATCGCCACCGTCAGCGCGCCCACTTCGCGAGCGATGCGCGCCACCACGGGCGCCGCGCCGGTGCCCGTGCCGCCGCCTGCGCCGGCGGTGATGAACACCATGTCCGAGCCCTTCAGCAGCGCCTTCATGCGATCGTAGTCCTCCATCGCGGCCTGGCGGCCGACGTTGGCGTCCGAGCCGGAGCCCAGCCCGCGCGTGAGTTCGGCGCCGATGTGAAGCGTGAGGTCGGCGGTGGACTGCTGCAGCGACTGTACGTCGGTGTTGACGGCCAGGAACTCGATCCCCTCGACCTCGGCCTCGACCATGCGGTTGACCGCGTTGACGCCGCCGCCGCCCACTCCGACCACACGGATGACGGGCTGCCCGGCGTTGGCCGGCGCGGTCCGTTCGGGCGTGTAGTCGAGCACGGGGCGGTCGCGGACGTACTCGTCCATACGCGGTCGCGGGGCCGGGCGCTCGAGCAGGTTCTCGGGAATTTCCGAGGAGAACGCCTGGCGCAGTCGCTCCTGCGGGCTGGGGATGTGCGTGTCCTGGGAGGGCTCCCGCGGCGCGGGGCTCAAGGCCGGGTGCGGCAGTCCGCTCTGGCGCGGGTGCGCGGCTGCGAGCTCGTCCTCGTGCTGTGTCGGCTCGGCGGTCAGCTGCTGCTGGTGGGGCTGGCGTGCCGCGGGAGTCTGCGGGCCAGAGATCGGCGAGTCGGGCTCGGCTGCGCGTGCAGCCGAGGTCTGCGCCTGCGCCTCGGTCTCGGGCGCCTCGCCCTCGAGGCCTTCGGTCTTGCGAAACAGTGCAGCCAGTGGTCCTTCGCGCATGCTCGCGCGCTTAGCGTTGGCCATTGGTGAGAACCTCCTGCGCGAGTTGGCGGTAGGACTGAGCCGCGACCCCGTCAGGCTCGTACTTCAGGACCGACATTCCCTTCACCGGGGCCTCGGCGAAGCGCACGGTCTTGCGGATGCGCGAGGCGAACACGCGGTCCCCGAAGTTTTCCTCGAGGATCTCGATCGCCTCCTTGGCGTGGATCGTGCGCGAGTCCACCAGCGTCGGCAGGATGCCCTCGATGTCCACGCCCGGATTGAGGTTCTCGCGGATCATGGCAAGCGTGTTCTGCAGCTGGATCAGCCCGCGCATCGACAGATACTCGCACTGAACGGGGACGATCACCTTGTGGGCGGCCGTCAGCGCGTTGATCGTCAGCAAACCCAGGCTGGGGGGCGTGTCGATGCAGATGAAGTCGTAGTCCTCGAGGATCGGTTCGAAGGCCTTCTGCAGGGAGCGCTCGCGGCCGATCATCGTCGACATCGCGATCTCCGCGCCGGCCAGGTCGATCGATGCGCAGGCGATGTCGATCTCGCGCTTGCGGATCACCTCGCGGATCGAGACCTTGTGCACGAGCACGTCGTACATCGACAGCTCCAGCGTGTCCGGGTCGATGCCCTGGGACATCGTCAGGTTGCCCTGCGGGTCCATGTCCACGCACAGCACGCGGTGACCCTCCTCCGCGAACGCGGCGGCCAGGTTGAGCGTAGTCGTCGTCTTGGCCACCCCGCCCTTCTGGTTGGCGAACGCGATGACCTTGGCCTTACCTTCCACGGTTGGCTCCGATGGGTCGGTTGATGGAAAGCCCGTCCGGTGGGTATTCGCATGGTGAGGGCGGATTCCTGCATGGGAACTACGATCCGGAGATGACCGCCACGAAGAGACCCGCGGCCGGCGCCTCGCTGAGCGCCCGGATGAGGGACAAGCGCGTGATCGTGTGCGTGGGCGCGGGCGGTGTCGGCAAGACCACCACCTCGGCGGCGTTGGCACTGGGACTGGCGATGCGCGGGCAGAAGGTGGCTGTGGTGACGATCGACCCCGCCAAGCGGCTGGCCTCGGCGCTCGGCCTCACAGAGCTGCCGGGCGAGCCCACGCGCATCGAGCCGCGACTATTCGAGGCCGAGGGCGTGAAGATCGAGGGCGAGCTGTGGGCGCTGATGCTGGATGCCAAGGGAACTTTCGATGCGATCGTGGCGCGGCTGGCGCCGGACGAGCACGCGCGGGAGGAGATTCTCGCCAACCCCATCTACCGCGAGCTCTCGAGCGCGGTGGCCGGCTCGCACGAGCTGAGCGCCATCGCCAAGCTGTATGAGCTGTATGAGGAGCACGACTTCGACGTGATCGTGCTGGACACCCCGCCGTCGCGCAACGCGCTGGACTTCCTCAGCGCCCCGACCCGCCTGCTGGGCTTCCTGGAAGGACGCGCGCTGCAGGTGTTCCTGGCGCCCGGCGGGCTCACCGCGCGCCTGTTCGGGCGCGGCACCGCGCTCGTGTTCGCGATCTTCGCGCGCGTCACCGGCGTGGACATGTTGAGCGATCTGTCCACGTTCTTTCGCTCGCTGGGTGGAGTGATCGACAGCTTCGGCGAGCGCACCCGCGGTGTGGCCGCGCTGCTGCGAGACCCCCACACGGCGTTCGTGATCGTGACCTCGCCCGAGGCCGAGCCGGCACGCGAGGCCTCCTACCTGGCCGAGAAGCTGGCGCAGAGCGGCATGGACGGCAGCGAGCTGATCGTCAACCGCATGCACAGCGAGGGCCTGGACGGACACTCTGCGCAGGAGGTCGCGCAGCTGCTCGCTCCCGAGCTCGGCGACGCGCTGGCGCTGAAGGTGGCGCACAACCTGGCCGACTTCGACGCGCTGGCCAAGCGCGATCGCGCAACCGTGCAGAGCCTCTCGCGCACGCTTCACGGGCGCAAGGCGATCCTGGTGCCCTACCTAGATGAAGATCTCCAGGATCTCCTCGGACTGGCTCATGTCGCGGAGCATCTCTTCGCCTGAGGAGGGCGCCCTGGACGAGCTGAAGAAGGCGGGGACCGCCAGCGCCGCTTCCGGCTCCGGCTCCGGCTCGGGCTCACGCCGCAGCTCGTCGGCCAGCGCCACCAGCTCGGGCGCCAGGTGCCCGCAGATGACGTCGCGCAGCAGCGCGCGCAGGTGGTCGGCCACGTCCTTGGCCACGCTGTCGGCGCCGGCGTGTTGGACGGCAGTACCTGCAATCACCGCGCGCTCGAGCGCGATCGCCTGCTGGGTGCGATCGATCAGCTCCTCACGGTTCTCGGGAGTGGCGCACAGCGCAGCCAGACGCGGCGCCAGCAGCCAGCTGCCGGGGCCCTCGGGCTCGAGCAGCGCGCGCAGCGCCAGCAGATGGTCGGTGAGCGCCTCCTGCGGGTCGTGACGCTCACATCCCAACTCGAAGCGTCGCAGCGCCCACGCCAGCTCGTTGCCGTGCGGTGTACGCCGTGAGACCAGGTTGCAGAAGGCGCGCAGCTCGTCCTCCTGCTCGGCGGTGACCACCAGCAGCCCGCGGGGCTGTCCTTCGGCCCCCAGTGCCAGCGCGTTCCAGCTGCCGTCCCCAACCCGGCCCAGGCCAGCGCGCCGAGCGTCACCCGCCCGTCGCCGAACAGCCGCAGCGCGCGCAGCAGGTCGCTCAACACCTCGCGGCCGCGCTCCAGCGCACGCCTCGGGTCCTCCTGCTCAGCGTTGAGCACGACCACCAGGTGGCCGGCCTGTCCCTCTTCGTGCTCGCCGCCGGCGCCCGCCGGCAGACCGTCCAGCGCGTGTGGCTGGGCAATCGTCAAGCCCTTGGTCAGCGCCAGCTCGGGCGAGGTGATCGTGAGCCCGTGCAGCGTCGCCACCAGCGTCAACTCGCTGTTGCCCGCAAGCGTGGACTGCTCCAGGCGCTCCAGCGCCACGCGCAGGCGCTCGGGATGCAACTCGAAGTCGCTCTGTCCGGCGAAGACCTCTCCCAGCAGCGCGCGCATGGCGGCGCGAACGCCACTGTGCCCAGCCCCCGGGCCGACGTCCACGCCGATGCTCGCCAGGTAACGCCCCAGGCCCTCGAAGCCGGCCAGCAGGCTGGCGGCCGGCGCGAAGCTGGGCAGACCTTCCAACGCTTTGTCGCGCTCGCTGATGAACTGGCCGGTGAGCGGCTCGTAGCAGTAGAGGGTGGCCGCTCCGGCGCGTCGGCGGCGCGTCTGCTGCCCGAGCTCGTAAGGAACCTCGGCGCCGGCCGCGATCTCGCTTTGGAGGTAGCCGGCGGCGGCCTCGATGTACTCGGTGAGCGCTGCCTGCAGCTGGATTGAACGCATCCTGCGCTGTTCGCGGGAGCTCTGCGTGCTCCTGCCGGCGCACCCTGCGTTGCAGCTTCACGCCGGTGGCCGGCGGGCGCTGCTGTTCGCTCGGCACGGCGATCCCGGTGAAACGCGCCTCAGGCGACGGCGAGCGCCTGATCGCCGAGCGTGCCCTGCTCGGCGCACTCCTCGGCGAGCCAGTGTTCGCCGTAGGCGCGCATGCGATCCACGATCGGCAGCAGCGCGCGGCCCTTCTCGGTCAGCGCGTACTCCACGCGCGGCGGGACCTCGGGGAAGGTGTGGCGCTCGACGATGCCCTCCTCCTCCAGCGCGCGCAGGCGCAGCGAGAGGGTGCGGGGGCTGATTCCCGACAGCGAGCGTTCCAGCTCACAGAAACGGGAGCATCCGGCGGCCAGGTCGCGGACGAGCAGCAGCGTCCACTTGCCGCACACGATCTGCGCCGTCATACATACCGGGCATGTCTCATCAACGGCCATTTCAACCGTTACTTTACCAACTGAAGTAACGCTTGATGCTGGCGAACGGCTTCAGGCGACGGAAAGCGACGACGGCTGCGTGGTCTGCGGCGCCGTTGCGGCCTCACGGTTGGCCTCGGCTGAGGCCACGTCCTCCATGGTGGTGCCCTTGCGGCCGTCGGACTGCATCAGCAGCTTGAAGTCGTGCGGGCTGGAGGCCACCTGCATGGCCGCCTCGAACGTCACGCGACCGGCCTTCACGTGGCCGAACAGCGCCTGGTCGAAGGTCTGCATGCCGTAGTAGGCGCCCGTGCTGATCACCTCGACCAGCTTGCCCGTCTGGGTCGGGTCGAGAATCATGTCGTGCACGCGCCCGGTCATGCGCAGGATCTCGCACACGGCCACGCGTCCGCCTTCGGCGCCCGGGACCAGACGCTGGGAGATGACGCCCTTGACGGTGCCGGCGATCATGCTGCGCGCCTGACCGTGCTGGTGGGGAGGGAAGAAGTCCAGCAGCCTGTTGATCGACTCGGTGGCGTCCACCGTGTGGATCGTGGAGAGCACGAGGTGTCCGGTCTCGGCCGCGGACAGCGCCGTCTGCACCGTCTCCTCGTCGCGCATCTCCCCACCAGGATCACGTCCGGGTCCTGGCGCAGGACGCGCCGCAGGGCGCGCTTGAACGACGCGGTGTCCATGCCCACTTCGCGCTGGTTGATGGCCGAGCGCTTGTCCGAGTGCACGAACTCGATCGGGTCCTCGATCGTCACGATGTGCTTGCTCATCGTGTTGTTCATGTGATCGATCATCGCCGCCAGCGTGGTCGACTTTCCCGACCCTGTGGTGCCGGTCAGGAGGATGATGCCGCGCTCCTCCTCTGCCAGTTCTCGAATCACCGGCGGAAGCGCGAGCTCGTCGATCGTGCTGATGCGGTGAGGGATCGCGCGACACACAAGCGATGTGAAGCCACGCTGCAGGAAGGCGTTGATGCGGAAGCGCGCCACACCCTCGATTTCGAACGAGAAGTCCACCTCGTGCTCCTGGGCGAACTCTTCGACCTTGACCGGGTCGCTCAGCAGCTCACGCAACGCCCCGTCGGTGTCGTCGCGCGTCAGCACCGGCACACCATGCTCCGGCGACAGCTCGCCGTGCACACGGAACAGCGGCGCCGCACCGACCTTCAGGTGGAGATCCGAGCCCTCCTTCGCAACCAGGTCGCGCAGAGCGCTCTTGACGTCGAACATGCCCTGCTGATCGGCACCAAGCCGCCAGGGCTTGAATGCCGATCTGTCAGCTGGACGAAACTAAGCTACGTCTCTCAGCTTTTGCGCCTCTGCCAGAGACTGCAGCTTCTTCAGCGACTGGTTCTCGATCTGGCGGATGCGCTCGCGGGTGACGTTGAACGTGCGGCCGACCTCGTCGAGCGTGCGGGGGTGCTCCCCGCCCAGCCCGTAGCGAAGCTCCAGCACGCGGCGTTCGCGGTAGGAGAGGTTCTCGAGCGCCTCGCGCAGCGCCTCCTTGGTGAGGATCTCGGCGGCGCGCTCGTACGGCGACTCGGCGCGCTCGTCGGCGATGAACTGGCCGAACTCGGACTCCTCCTCGTCTCCGACCGGCTTCTCCAGCGACACCGGCGCCTGCGCCGAGCGCTTGATCGAGTCGACCTCCTCGGGGTCGATCCCGGTCACCTCCGCGATCTCATCGGCGGTCGGCTCGCGCCCCAGCTCGGTCACCAGCTTGCGCTCGGCGCGGCCGATCTTGTTGAGCTTCTCGACCACGTGCACGGGAATGCGGATGGTGCGCGCCTTGTCGGCCAGCGCACGGGCGATCGCCTGGCGGATCCACCAGGTGGCGTACGTGGAGAACTTGAAGCCCTTGCGGTAGTCGAACTTCTCCGCGGCCCTGACCAGGCCGAGCGTGCCCTCCTGGATCAGGTCGAGGAAGGGAAGCCCCTGGTTGCGGTAGTTCTTGGCGATCGACACCACCAGGCGCAGGTTGGACTCGACCATCTTCTGCTTGGCGTCGAGGTCGCCGCGCTCGATCCGCTTGGCCAGGTCGACCTCCTCCTGGGCAGTCAGCAGGCGCACCTTGCCGATGTCCTTGAGGAACAGCTGCAACGAGTCGGTGGTCATGTCCGGCTTGAGGTCGAGCGCCGTTTTGGCTTTGCGTCGACCGCGTTTGTCCGGTGCCCGCTCCAGCTGCGCGGAGGCCGCAATCGCGGGGTCGATGTCCTCCACGAGCTCGATCTCGGACTTCTCGAGGAATCCGTGCAGCTCCTCGACGTCTGACTCATCAAGGTCGAGCTCAGACATCGCCTTGGTTATCTCCGCGTAGGAGAGAACGCCCACCTGCTGGCCCTTGGCCAGCAGACCCTTGACCTCATCCAGCTCCTGAAGCTCGACTACTGACATTCCCTTTTTCCATTTCTTCCGTCGATCGACAACCCCCAGACGGCCGCTTGGGGGCCCCGCAAGACCACAGCTGGTTGCACCCGCTACGCCTCACATACGGCCGCAACCCTGCCAACGTTACATCCAAAATCGGTTCTCCTGCTCACCATGCTAACGCGTCGGCGCTGAGATCGGACAGGTTTTTCTCCCCCGCACAGTGCTGCCGCCGTTAAGCAATGATGTGGCGGTGAGCGTACCCAGCGACAGCAACGGCGCAGCGAGCAGCCCCGAGCAGGCCGCGAGCCTGCTTTCAAACCTGCCTCGCACTCGCCCGCAGCGAGCCACTCCGCGCCGGACGGCCGCCCGCGACGCGCTGGCTGGGAGCACCGCCTCCCCGGCGGCGTCCCCCACGCGAGCGGCGAGCGAGGCGACACCACGCAAGCGGCCCGTCAAACGCGCCGCTTCGAAGGCCGACGCCCCCGCCAAAGCGCCCGCCGCGCGTAAGACGCCGGCCAAGACGCGCACGCGCACAGCATCCAAACGCCCTCGCGCGGAGGTCCCGCCGGTGAGCGAGCCGGTGCCGGCGCAGGGCTTTGAATCCGAAGCCGACAACATGCACGGCGCCGTCCATCCGCCCAGCGGCGCCGAGATACTCGGATCGGCCACCGAGATCCTCGGTGAGCTCGCCAAGGCCGGAGTTTCGGCCGGCGAGCGACTGTTCAGAGACGTCCTGTCGCGCCTGCCGCTCTCCTGAGCGCGTCTGTATACTGCTGCCCACGCCGAACTGCTGCGACTCCGATCGCGGCAGGCGGGGGACCCAATGCGGATCACATCGATCCGCTGGGGCGAATCGGCCCACCGAGGGCCGTAGCGCAGCACTCATGTGCAGCGCGAGCCCGTCAGCTCACCCCGTAGGCGCCGAAGACGATGCGATTCAACGTAAAGACAGCTACGACTCTGCTCGCCCTTTTGGCGATCGCCGCCTGCCTCGGCGCGCCGGCGGTCAGCGCTGGGGCCGACAGCGCCGGCGGCGTGGGCGCACCCACCAGCGCGCCCGCAACCCCAACGTCCACGAGCACCCAGCCGAAGATCCACTCCAGCGGGATCGCCACCTGGTTTGGCCCCGGCTTCTTCGGCAAACAGACCGCCTGCGGGCAGACGCTCACTCCGGCGGTGGTCGGGGTGGCCAACCGCACGCTTCCCTGCGGCACGCTCGTGAAGGTTTCCTACGGCGCCCACACGCTGGTCGTGCCGGTCATCGACCGCGGGCCCTACAGCGGCATCGGGGCCAGCTGGGACCTGACCGCCGGCGCCGCTGAAGCGCTGGGCATCACAGAGACGGTGCGCATTCACACGCACCTGGCGGGCAGCACGGCCAACGTTCCCACGTTGGGCCTGCCCGCCACGTCAGCCAGCTCCGCCCTCGCGGGCGGAACGCAGGCTGGCTAGCAGCGAACCGCGCCGGGCGCCGTCGCTCGAGCGGGCAGCGTTCGAGCGCGCACCGTAGAGCTCGACGTCTGCCTGCGCAGCCAGCGCCGGCGCATCGTGCCCGTCCTCCGGGCAGATGGCAGTGCCGACCAGCACCTCCAGCTGCTCGTGTCGGTAGGCGACCGTCGCCGCCGCCCGTCGCGCGCGCTCGGCCAGCGCCTCGGCGCCCAAACGATCGGTGGCTGACGCCAACAGCCAGTAGCGACCCGGAAACTCGCGCGTGAGCGAGCCGGATCCGCGCGCCTGAAGCTCGTGTTCGAGCGCGTTCTCGATCAGGCCGGTGATGCGAGCAAGCTCGCCAGGCGGCTCCGTGCCGCGCATCGCGTCGATCCCGCGCAGCTCCACCAGCAGCACCGCGAACGGCCGCTCATCGTGCTCGAACCGGGCCAGCTCGCGCCCGATCGATCGGATCCACGCGGCCGGCCCCTCCTCGCGCCGCTCGTCGCGAATCTCGATTTCAGGGGCGCGCCTGGGCGGGGGCACCGGTGGCGACTCGTCCCACGACAGCGGACGCTCGGCGGCCGGTCGATGCGGCTCGGCCACGGCGGCGCTCCGGGCCGCCCGACGCGACACCTTCGCCGCATCCGGCAGATCGGTCCATTCGTCGATGATGAGCGCCTCGGTTCCCCTGCTGCGCGTGGGGCTGGGGCGCGGAACAGAACCGTCGCCGCCACCGACATCGCCGGTGCCCGCCGAGCGCGAGCCTTCGATGACCGCCGCCGGCGCAGATGCGGGGAGCGTCACGGCTAGGGCACGGGCGCACACATAGCCCAGCCGGTCGGCGATGTCGCCGACCTGCCGAACGGCGGGCTGGCGCAACTCGTCGAGCATCGCCTCCCACAGCACGCCGCGCATGGCCTCCACCGCATCCACCGCGGCGCCGGAATCGTGTGCGCCCGCCGTGGCGGCCAGCCCCCGAGCCGTGGTCACCGCGCTGCGCGCGCTCGCCTCGCCAGCCCCAGTCAGGCGATCCAGCTCGAGGTCCGACTGCATCGCGCGCAGCATCTGCGCCAGCAGCTTTGGAGCGTCGCGTGAGAGCTCCACCAGCGGGATCTCGCCGATGCTCGACAGTGGGCGGCTGCAGATCAGCGCAATCGCCCAGCGCCTGGCCAGCTCCTCCGTCCGTTCGATCAACGCGTCCAGCGGCAGATCGGCCACCGGCCGAGCGCGCGGGCCCTCATATGCGGCGGGTTTGCCTGGCATGACGCTGAAGTTCAGCACATCGAGCGGCGCGTAGCGTGTTGTGAGCGGCGCCGGAGATAGCCTGCATGGCAGTGGCGAGAGACCCGATCACATGACCAAGTCGTGGGTGACGGTGGGCGCCGTGCTGCTTGGTGCTCTGACCGCCGTGTGGGTGCGAGGCCGCTCGAGACGAAGAGAGAGCCTCGCCACGGTCGCCAACCTCGGCGACTCGACCACGCTGGATCTCGACACCGGAGCGGTGCGCTCGGTGCAACGCGCCGAGGTGCTGCTCGACACCGACGCGCTCACGGCGATCTGGACCCCCATGCACCTCGAGCGCCTGGCACGCACCTACTGGCGCTTCCTGACTCGCGTCACGTTGGGGCTGATCCGCGTCCACTACACCGAGCGCGAGCGCTACGTCGTGCTACTGATCAGCCCGCTGAAGCTGCTGAGCTTCCAGGCCCCCGAATACGAGATGGACGCCACACGGGGGCTGGTCCGCTGGCGCATCGAGCGGGGTCTGCTGGTGGCTCGGCGTGGCCGCGACCGCGGCGGATACCTGCAGATCGAAGTGCGACGCGCACCGACCTCCGATCCACATCGTGCGCAGCTGCACGTGGAGGTCGAGGTGGCCAACTTCTACCCCACGATCGCCAACCGCTTCTCTCGCCACGTCTACAACGCCACCCAGTCGCGCATCCACGTGATCGTCACCTACGGCTTCCTGCGTTCGCTGGCGCGCCTGGACCTAGCCGAGTCGCGCGTGGGGCGCTTCAACGGGGGGTGACACGCGCTGCCGCGGCTGCCCGCCGCTGCGACGAGGCGTCTCTAACCCTGGCGTGCAGCGCCGACCGCGCGCAGCTTGGCGCGGTCGTGCGTGGCGCGAATGCGGCGGATCGTCCCCGAGCGCGAGCGGGTGACGAGCGATTCGGTGGTGGCGCCGCCGGCATGCGGGTAGCGCACGCCCTGCAGCACGTCGCCGTCGGTGATGCCGGTGGCGGAGAAGAACACATCGTCTCCGGCCACCAGATCGTCGCGGTCGAGCACGCGCTCGAGGTCATAGCCGGCGTCCAGCGCCGCCTTGCGCTCATCCTCGTCGCGCGGCCACAGGCGCCCGAGCTGCTGGCCGCCGAGGCACTTGACGGCCGCGGCCGAGATCACGCCCTCGGGCGTGCCGCCGATCCCCCACAGCAGCGCCACCGGCGAGCGCTCGGTGACGGCCAGCAGCGCCGCCGACACATCGCCGTGGGCGATCAGGCGAACCCTCGCCCCGGCGGCGCGAATCGCGGCGATGCCCTCGGTGTGACGCGGCCGGTCCAGCACCACGACCATCACGTCGCCAACCGGGCATTTGCGGCGCTCGGCCACCAGCTTGACGGTGTCGCCCAGCGGACGGTCGAGATCGAGCAGGTCGGCGATGTCGGGGGCGCCTGCGATCTTTTCCATGTACACGCACGGCCCGGGGTCGAACATCGTGCCCCTGGCCGACAGCGCGATCACAGCCAGCGCGCTTGGCATCCCGTGCGCGGCCAGCGTGGTGCCCTCCAGCGGATCGACCGCGATGTCCACCTGCGGCGGGGAGCCGTCGCCGATGTGCTCGCCGTTGGCGAGCATCGGCGCCTCGTCCTTCTCGCCCTCGCCAATCACCACGATGCCGTCCATCTGCACCGACTGCAGCATGTAGTGCATGCCGTCCACGGCGGCCTGGTCGGCGGCCAGCTTGTCGCCCATGCCGACCAGCGGCGCAGCGGCCAGCGCCGCGGCCTCGGTCACGCGCACGAGCTCCAGTGCGAGGTTGCGGTCGGGAAGCTGAGCCGATTCGGAGAGGTTCATCATGCCTGCAACTTATACGAGTGCCGCTGCCACTACGATCGTGGCGTGAGCGATCGCTCTGACCGCAACGATCAAGGAGCAAAAGTGACGCAGATCGGGTTCGTCGGGCTGGGCAAGATGGGCGGCAACATGGTTCACCGCATCCGCCGCGACTCAGACCACGAGGTGGTGGCGTTCGACTTCGACGAGAAGGCCGTCAAGCAGGCGGTCAAGAACGGCGCCTCGGGAGCCGGCACGCTGAAGGACCTGGTCAAGCAGCTGCAGGCGCCGCGGATCGTGTGGATCATGGTCCCCGCCGGCAAGCCGACGCAGGAAACGGTGGACAAGCTGGCCAAGCTGCTGGAGCGAGGCGACACGATCGTCGACGGCGGCAACTCCAAGTGGACCGACGACAAGCGCCGCGCCGCGGAACTGAAATCCAGCGGCATCGACTATGTGGACGTGGGCACCTCCGGCGGCGTGTGGGGCCTGGAAGTGGGCTACTGCATGATGGTCGGCGGCCCGCCCAAAGCGGTCAAGCGCCTGGCGCCGATCCTCGACGTGCTGGCGCCCGAGACCAACGAGCAGAGCGTGGCCGCGATCGGCCCGCGCGGCTGGATGCGCTTTGGCAACTCCGGCGCCGGGCACTACGTGAAGATGGTCCACAACGGCGTTGAGTACGGCCTGATGCAGGCCTACGCCGAGGGCTTCGACCTGTTCGACAAGTGCGAGTACGAGCTCGACAACGCCAAGATCGCGCACCTGTGGGGACAGGGCTCGGTGGTGCGCTCGTGGCTGTGCGAACTGGCCGCGCGCGCATTCGAGGCCGACGGCAACAAGCTGGAAGCGATCGAGGGCTACACCGAGGACTCGGGCGAGGGACGCTGGACGATCGAGGACGCCACCGCCCACGACGTGCCGACCCCGGTGATCACCGCATCGCTTTACGAGCGCTTCCGCTCACGCGGCAACGGCGACTTCGCCGACCGCGTGCTGGCAGCGCTGCGCAACCAGTTCGGCGGCCATGCGGTCAAGAGCGCACCGGCCGCCAAGCGCGGCGGAGGGGGCTGAGCGTGGCGGTCTCAGCCGGTCGCCCCACCGGACAGACCGAACCTGAGAACCCGCTGGTGGCGGGCCTGGAGCGCCTGCCGGTGGCGCCCACCACGCTGGTGATCTTCGGCGCCACCGGCGACTTGGCCAGACGCAAACTGATCCCGGCGCTCTACAACCTGGCGCACGAGGGGGCGCTGCCGGAACGCTTCCACCTGGTTGGGGTTTCGCGCAAAGGGAAAGAGCACGACGACTACCGCACCGAGTGCGAGCAGGCGATCCGCCGCTTCTCGCGGCGCACGCCCGATGAGGACGTGCTGAAGAGCCTGCTGGACAACGTCAAGTACGTGCCGGGCACGTTCGACGACCCGGAGGTCTACACAGAGCTCGGCTGCGTGCTGGACAGCTTCGACGAGGAAGCGGGCGAAACGCTCAACCGCGCCTTCTACCTGTCCACCGCGCCGAGCTTCTTCCCGGTGATAGTGGAGCAGCTGGGCAGCTCCAAACTCGCCCATCACGAAGGCGGCAAGGTGCGGGCGATCATCGAGAAGCCGTTTGGCACAACTCTCGAGGAGGCGCGCGAGCTCAACCGCAGCGTGCTGTCGATCTTCGACGAGACCCAGGTGTTCCGCATCGACCACTACCTGGGCAAGGAGACCGTCCAGAACATGATGGCGTTCCGCTTCGCCAACGGCATGTTCGAGCCGTTGTGGAACCGCAACTACATCGACAGCGTGCAGATCACCGCAGCCGAGGACCTCGGCATCGGCTCGCGGGCCGACTACTACGACAGCTCGGGCGCGCTGCGCGACCTGATCCAGAACCACATGCTGCAGCTGCTGTGCCACGTGGCGATGGAGCCGCCGGTGAGCTTCACCTCCGAAGACGTGCGCAACGAGAAGGTCAAGGTGCTGCAGTCGATCCCGCAGCCCACCGCCGCGGACATACCCAAGATGTCGCTGCGCGCGCAGTACAGCGCCGGCCATGCCGGCGGCGATGACGTGCCCGGCTACCTGGACGAGGAGGGTGTGCCGGAGGGGTCCATCACCGAGACCTACGCCGCGCTGCGCCTGGAAGTGGACAACTGGCGCTGGGCGGGCGTGCCGTTCTACCTGCGCACCGGCAAGCGCCTGGCGCGCAAGGTCACCGAGATCGCCGTCACGCTCAAGCCGGTCCCACACCTGGCCTTCAGCCAGGACGGCTCGCTGGGCGTGCAGCCCAACCAGCTGGTGCTGACGCTGCAGCCCAACGAGGGCGTGTCGCTCAGCCTCGGCGCCAAGATCCCGGGCACGCGCATGATCATCCGCCCCGTGCAGATGGAGTTCCAGTACGGCACCGCCTTCCTGTCGCAGTCCCCGGAGGCCTATGAGCGGCTGATCACCGACGCCATGCGCGGCGACGCCACGCTGTTCACCCGTAACGACGAGGTCGAGGCGCAGTGGCGGATCTGCGATCCGATCGTCAAAGCGTGGGCGCCCGACCAGGACCTGCATGCCCCGGTGGCCAGCTACGAAGCGGGCTCGCAGGGACCGAAGGAGGCGGAGGGGCTGCTGCGCGAGGACGATCGCTGGCGCGCGATCTGATGGAGACGCGCATGGACGCGGTGTGGAGCGCTCAGGGCACCACACCCGACGCGATCGAAGCGGCGCTGAGACAGCTGCTGGTCGATGTGCACGCCGAAGACGAAAGCCTCGTCCCGGCGCGGGTGCTGAACATGATCGCGTTCGTGGATCGCGAATGGAGCGGTGAGATCGCCAACCGCCTGCGCGGGGTCGGCCGCTACCACGCATCGCGGCTGGTGGTTCTGTCCTACGAGCCCGGCCGCGAGCGCCTCGACGCGCGCGTGATGATCGCCTCCGAAGGCGAGCGCGGACCCGGCGAGCTGTCGCTGCTGCACGAGACGGTGGTGGTGGAGCTGGGCGACCGCCACCTGGACGACCTGCTCACGATCGCCGACCCGCTGGTGGTCACCGACCTGCCGACGCTGCTGTGGTCGCCGCACGGCCACCACGAGGTGATCGCCGAGCTGCTCGACCTGTCGCAGGCGGTGCTGCTGGATTCGGTCGACGAACCCAGCCCGCACGAGGCGCTGGAGCGCGCGTGCCAGTTGAGCAACAGCGCCTATGTCGTCGACCTGGCGTGGCTGCGCACCACCCCCTGGCGCGAGCGCGTGGCGGCGAGCTTCGACCAGCCGCACCGTCGCCAGGAGCTGCACTCGATCAGCGCCGTCACCGTGCGCCACCACCCGGACTCGACCGTTGCGGCGATGCTGCTGTCCGGCTGGCTGGCCTCGCGTTTGGGCTGGAGGCCCAGCCCGCTGGCGTGCGACGGCGACGCGCTGGTGGGCACGGCGGGCACCAGTGGCCAGGACGTACAGGTGCGCCTGGAGGCGGCGCCCGAACTGCGGGTGCGAGGCCTGGAGGGAGTGACTCTGCAGACCGCGTCCGGGCGCTTGTTGGATCTTGACCGCGGACCGGGTGGGCTGCACGCGCACGCGCTCGACGCCGGTGGCGAGGAGCGTCGCTGGACGATCCCCGGCGCCTCGCGCGGCGAGACCGGGGTGCTCGGCGAGGGCATCCGCCAGGCGCTGCTGCGCGACCCCACCTATGTACCGGCGCTGAGAGCTGCCCGCGCGATGCTGACGTGACGCGGCTGACCACATGCCCGGACGCGGAGACGGTGGCAACACGGGCGGCCGAGCACGTGACGCGTCACCTCAGCCGCGCGATCTCCGAGCGCGGCGTGGCGCACCTGGCGCTCAGCGGCGGCACCACCCCGGGGCGCACGTTTGAACTGCTGGCGGGAGAGCCGCTGGACTGGAGCGCGGTGCAGCTGTGGTTCGCCGACGAGCGCTGCGTCGGTCCGCGGGACGAGCAGAGCAACTACCTGCTGGCCGCCCAGACCCTGCTCGAGCCGGCCGCCATTCCCGCCGGACAGGTGCACCGCATGCGCGGCGAGCTCGGCCCACAGGAGGGCGCCGCGCAGTATGTGCAGGAGCTGGCCGAGAGCTTTGGCGGCGCTCACGAAGTGCCGGTGCTCGACCTGATCGTGCTGGGCATCGGGCCCGACGGCCACGTCGCCTCGCTGTTTCCGGGCGCCGACACATTGGATGCCGGCGAGGATGCGGTGTGCGTGGGCGTGGAGGATTCGCCCAAGCCGCCGCCGCAACGGATCACGCTGAGCCTGGCCGTGCTGCGCGCGGCGCGCAGCTGCCTACTGCTGGCCACCGGCGCCAGCAAGGCGGATGCGGTCAGCGCCATGCTGGCCGAGCCCAGCCGCCACGTGCCGGCCAGCCTGCTCACACGCGAGCGCCTGACGGTGATGATGGACGACGCAGCGGCACCGGCGGGGCCGCGCGTGTGATTCCAGGCAGCACTCCCGGCGCCGGCCCGATCGTGCTGGTGCGCCACGCCGAGACCGAGTGGAGCCGCGACGGGCGGCACACGGGTCGCATCAACATCCCGCTGACCGAGAAGGGCCGCGAAGCCGCCCTCACGCTGCCCGGGCGACTCCGCGGTTGGGACTTCGCGCGGGTGCTGGTGAGCCCGTCGGTGCGGGCGCTTGAAACCTGCCAGCTGGCCGGCATGGACGGTCGGGCGCAGATCGACGAGCAGTTGCTGGAGTGGGACTATGGCGCTTACGAGGGCCTGACCACCCCGGAGATCCTCGCCAAGCGTCCGGGCTGGAAGCTGTGGCGCGACGGCTGCCCCGACGGCGAGGACGCGGCCGCGGTCGGCGCGCGCGCCGACGCCGTGATCGCCGGGCTGATGGCGAGCGAGGACCCGGTGGCGATCTTCTCCCACGGTCATCTGCTGCGCGTGCTCGGCGCCCGCTGGATCGGCTTGGGCCCGGAGCAGGGATCGCACCTTGGCTTGTCAACAGGCGCAATCTGTGTACTGGGACACGAGCGCCAGACGGCCATCCTGTCCGCGTGGAACCTTCTAGAGTGAGGCAGCACAGCCATCCATGGCAGCCCGCGCGGTCAAGATCAGCCCCCTCTCCTCCGACGCCGAGCAGATGCTCCTGGCCATGGATTCGGCGCGCGGGCGCACGCTGGAGCTGGTGGCGCCCCTGAGCGAGCGCGACCTCGAGCGCGTGCACTCCCCGATCATGAGCCCGCTGGTGTGGGACCTCGGCCACATCGCCGCATACGAGGACCTGTGGCTGGCGCAGCGCCTCGGCGGGCTGGAGCTGCTGCGCCCGGAACTGGCGCAGCTGTATGACGCGTTCGAGACGCCGCGAGCGATCCGCGGCGAAATCGAGGCGCTCGGGCCGGCCGCGGCACGCGACTACCTGGCGGCGGTGCGCGAACGCACCAGCGAGGCGATCTCCACGCAGGGCGTTGGCGACGGCTCGATCTGCGAGATGGTGCTGCGCCACGAGCTGCAGCACTGCGAGACCATGCGCCAGACGATGGCCATCGCGGAGCTGCTCTGCGATGCGGATCGCACGGCGATCGAAAGTCCGCTCGGAGCGCCCGCCGGCGAGCGGTGGATCGAGATCCCCGCTGGCACGTTTGAGATGGGCGCCGACGGGCAAGTTTTCGCCTATGACAACGAGCGCCCGCGGCACAGCGTCGAGGTTGGCGCTTTCGCGATCGCGCGCCGACCGGTGAGCAACGCCAGCTGGCTGAGCTTCAGCGAGGGCGGCGGCTATGAGCGTCGCGAGTGGTGGTCGGATGAGGGCTGGGCGTGGAAGGAGGAGCACGACATCACGCACCATCAGAGTGTGACGGCGGGCCATCCGCAGGCCCCCGCTCGTCACGTCTCGTGGTTCGAGGCCGACGCCTTCGCCCGCGCGCACGATGCGCGCCTGCCCACCGAGGTCGAGTGGGAGAGGGCGGCGACCTGGACTCACGAGACCCCGCCGGCGCTGGAAGCGGTGGGACGGGTGTGGGAGTGGACCGCGTCGAGCTTCGACGGCTACCCCGGCTTCCGGGCCTACCCCTATCGCGAGTACTCCGAGGTGTTCTTCGGCGATCGCTACCGCGTGCTGCGCGGCAGCTCGTGGGCGACGGACCCGCGGGTGGCGAGCTTGACATTCCGCAACTGGGACCTGCCACAGCGGCGTCAGATCTTTGCTGGCGTACGCCTTGCAAAGGAGACCTGATGGAGCCATCCGCACCGACGCCGCTAGCAGTGGCAGCGATCCAAATCGACTCGCACCTGGACGGCTCGCAGGAACGATCGCTGGCGGACGATGTTCTGGACGGCCTCACACGACCGTTCAAGGAGCTGCCACCCAAGCACTTCTACGACGCCCGCGGCGCCGAGCTGTTCGACCGCATCTGCGAGCTGCCCGAGTACTACCCCACCCGCGCCGAGCGCGCGATCCTGGAGCAGAGCGCCGATGAGCTGGCGCAGCTGACCGGCGCCGTGGAGCTCGTGGAGCTCGGCTCGGGTACGGCTGCCAAGACGCGTGTGCTGCTCGACGCTCTGCACGCGGCCGGCACGCTCGAGCGCTACATCCCGGTGGACGTGACCGAGAGCATGGTGCGCGACTGCGCCACCGAGCTGACGAGCGAGTATCCGGGGCTGCTGGTGCACGGCGTGATCGGAGACTTCGAGCGCCACCTGCAGCACGTGCCGGAGGCGCTGGGCCCGCGCATCGTGGCGTTCCTGGGCGGGACGATCGGCAACTTCCCCCCCGGCAGCCGCCGGCGCGTGCTGCGCGATGTGGCGCGCCTGCTGGCTCCGGGCGATCACCTGTTGATGGGCACCGACCTGGTCAAGGATCCAAGCGTGCTGGAGGCTGCCTATGACGACGCCCAGGGTGTGACGGCCGAATTCAACCGCAACGTGCTGACGGTGCTCAACCGCGAGCTGCGGGCCAACTTCGACCCCGATGACTTCGAGCACGTGGCGCTGTTCGACCGCGAGAACGAGTGGATCGAGATGCGCCTGCGCGCGCGGCGCGAGCTCGACTCGCACGTGGGCGAGCTCGACCTGGCGGTGCACTTCGACGAAGGCGAGGAACTACGCACCGAGATCAGCGCCAAGTTCACGCCGGAGCGCCTGGAGGGCGATCTGGCGGCCGCTGGACTCGAGCTGGTGCGCTGGCTGACCGACCCGCAGGAGCAGTTCGCACTGACGCTCTCGCGCCTGCGCACCAGCGCCTGACGCCGGCTGGCATCCGCGCCACCACCCGTCAGCCGCGATCGCATAGGCTCTGCTGCATGCAGCTAGATGGATCGGCGGCGATCGTGGTGGGCGGAGCCTCGGGGCTCGGCGAGGCCAGCGTGCGCGCACTGCACGCGGGCGGTGCGACGGTGACGATCGCGGACGTGAACGCCGACAAGGGCAATGCCCTCGCATCCGAGTTGGGGCTCGAGTTCGTGGCCTGTGACGTGCGTGAGGAGGCACAGGTGCAGGCGGCCGTGGAGACAGCGGCGGGCAACGATGGTGGCCTGCGCATCGCGATGTGCTGCGCGGGCATCGGCTGGGCGCAGAAGGTCGCCGGCTCGAAGGGCCCGCACCCGCTGCTGCCATTCGAGACGGTCGTCTCGATCAACCTGATCGGCACGTTCAACGTGCTGCGCCACGCCGCCGCGGCGATGATCGCCAACGAGCCTCTGCAGGACGGAGAACGCGGCGTGTGCGTGAACACGGCGTCGATCGCCGCGTTCGACGGGCAGGTCGGCCAGATCGCCTACTCGGCCTCCAAGGGCGGTGTGGTCGGCATGACGCTGCCGGCCGCGCGCGATCTGGCGCAGTATGGGATCAGGGTCAACACGATCGCCCCCGGCCTGTTCGACACGCCCCTGCTCGCGGCGCTGCCGGAAGAGGCGCGGCTGAAGCTCGGAGCAGGCGTTCCCTTCCCGCAGCGCCTCGGAATGCCGGCCGAGTATGCGCAGCTGGCCTGCCAGCTGATCGAGAATCGGATGCTCAACGGCGAGACGATCCGGCTCGACGGCGCGCTGCGGATGCCGCCGCGCTGAAGAAGTCGGAAGAGTAGGATCACCGGAGGATGCAACCGCAGGGTCCGTTGGGGCCGCTGATCTCTGACGACAGCGCCCGTTTCCCCCGGGTATGGCGTCGCACACGCGGGATCGCGGTCACCGTTGGGGCCTTCGTGCTGATCACAGTGCTCTCGCCGCTGCTGGCGATCGCGGCAGTGCTCGTCGATGGGACGTTGTGGTTGCGCCGGCGCAAGCATTGGATGGCCGTACGGCTGCTGGCGATGGCGTGGTGGTTCCTGCTCGGTGAGCTGTATGGGCTGATCGGCCTGTTCGCGATCTGGGCGATCTCCGGCGGCAGGGACAGCGAACGCCGTCGCAATCGGGTATATGAGCTCAAGCGCCGCTGGCTGATCAGCCACCTGGCCGGGATCCGAGTGCTGTTCGGCCTGCGCTTGCAAATCGAGGGCCTGGAACTGGCCGGCCCCGGACCGGTGCTGATCATGATCCGTCATGCCAGCATCATCGACAACGCACTCCCCGACGCGATCGTGGGCCGTGCCCACGAGATCGGCTTCCGTTTCGTGATCAAGCGCGAGCTGCAGATGCTTCCCACGATCGACATCGGCGGGCGCTGGGTGCCCACGCTGTTCGTGCGCCGGGCCTCAGGCGACCCCGAGGCGGAACTGGAGCGTATGCGGGCATTGACGGTGAACATGTCCGCACATGACGGCCTCTTGATCTATCCGGAGGGTACGCGCGCGACACCCGCCAAGATCGCGCGGGCGAAGGAGATCATCGCCGAACGCCAGCCGGAGATAGCGCCGCTTGCGGCGGGCCTGCAGAACCTGCTGCCACCACGCCTGGGCGGCCCGCTGACGTTGCTGGAAGCGGCGCGCAATGCCGACGTGGTGATCTTCGGGCACGTGGGATTGGACGGCTTTGAGTACATCAGCGACATCTGGGCTGGAGGCCTGGTGGGCACCACGGTGCAGCTGAAGTTCTGGCGCTACCCAGCCGCCGAGGTGCCCAGCGACCGCGACGAGTTGATCGCTTGGCTGTATGCGCGCTGGCAGGAGCTCGACGATTGGGTCGGCGAGATGGGCGGCGCGCTGGCAGCGGCGCCGGCGCCGGCCGTGACTCCCGTGCAGGCGCCACCGGCCCCAGCGCTGTAGGCGCTGCCGCAGCCAACGCTAAAATGTGACCATGAGCATTCACTCGCACATCACGCTCCTTGAGCCCGGGCATCAAGTCGAATGGGCAGCACTCAATGAGGAAAAGCGCCGCGCACTGACACCATCGTCCGATACTCCGGTAGAGGAGCTTCTGAGGCGCGGTCAGCATCTCTCGGCCCAAGCGGCAGGCTTGCTGCGTGCTGTCGAGCGAGCAAGTGCCAGCCCTCGATCCTGAACTCGACGTTGATTTCGCGATGATTTGCCGCTTTGCGATGAACACCTCATTGGCCAAGCTCATCTGAGAACAAAGACTCGCGCCGGTGTGATCGACATCCTGCGAGGAGGACTGCCTCCTCTCGACTTCGAGACTGTCGAGCAACGCGCAATGCACGCCTCATATGGCAACGTTGAATTCGCTATCGCAGGTCTGAGCAGCATTGTGGGGTTCAAGCGTCTGGCGAATCGTGCACGTGATCGCAACGACCTCCTTGGCTTGTCAGAGGTTCATGGCGAGCTGCCGATTGACTCAATTCCCGGAGTTGATAATTAGCCGCAAAGCGCTCGCTCACCCGTAGTAGCGAGACGGGCCGATGTGCAATGCCCTCAGACATGCACACCGGCGCCGTCATACGTTCTCTAGTTGAGCCGCTCCACGAGCATCGCCATGCCCATGCCGCCGGCGACGCACATCGACTCGATGCCGAACGTGCCGTCCTTCGTTTCCAGGCCGTTGAGCAGCGTGGTCATGATGCGCGCGCCGGTCATCCCGAAGGGGTGGCCGAGGGCGATCGCACCGCCGAACGGGTTGAGCTTGTCCTCGTCGATGCCCAATTCGTCCTTGCACGGCACGATCTGCGCGGCGAACGCCTCGTTGATCTCCACGATGTCGATGTCGCCGATCGTCATGCCGGTGTTCTTCAGCAGCTGCTGAATGGCGGGGATCGGGCCGATGCCCATGATCTCGGGGCGGATGGCCACCACGGTGGAGGCGATGATCCGCGCTTTGGGGGCGATCCCCAGCTCGCGGGCGCGCTCCTCGGAGGTGATCAGCAGCGCCGCCGCGCCGTCGTTCAGCGGGCAGGCGTTGCCGGCCGTGACGGTGCCATCGGGCTTGAATGCCGGACGCAATGCCGCCAGCTTCTCGACCGTGGTGCCCGCGCGCGGGCCATCGTCCTTGGTGACGACCTGCTCGGGCACGTCGATCTCGTTGCCCTCGCGGTCCTTGTCCTTGTGGGCGGGAGCGGTGACCGGGATGATCTCCTTGTCGAAGTGGCCGGACTCCTGCGAGGCCACCGCGCGCTGCTGTGAGAGGGCCGCCCACTCGTCCTGTGCCTCGCGCGAGACGCCGTACTGCTCGGCCACGTTCTCGGCGGTGAGGCCCATGGGGATGTACACGTTGTAGATCGAGCCCTCGGAGCCGTCGAGCTTGGGGTGGAATTCGAACGGTGCGCTCTCCCCCGCCCTGGAGACGGCCTCCACGCCGGCGGCGATGTAGGTGTCGCCCTCGCCGGCCTTGATCGCGTGGAACGCCATCCTGGTGGTCTGCAGCGAGGAGGCACAGAAGCGGTTGACGGTGGTGCCCGGCACGTGGAAGTCGATGCCGGCAAGCAGTGCTGCGTTGCGGCCGATGTTGTAGCCCGACTCGCCCTCGGCGAAGCCGCAGCCCATCATCACGTCCACGATCGAGCTCGAGTCAAGCTGCGGGTTGCGCTCCAACAGCGCTTTCAACGGCAGCGAGGCGAGGTCGTCGGCGCGAACCGATTTGAGCGACCCCTTCACGGCCCGCCCGATGGGCGTGCGCACGGCGTCGAGGATTACGGCGTCAGGCATGTGAGGTTCTTCTCCTTGGTCGTTAGCCGGCGCCGAAGGGTGAGGCGCGCGGGAGGCAAATCCTACGGGATCGCGTCATAGCCCCACAAGGCCACCAGGTCACGATCCAGATACTCGCTCAGCGCCACCACCTCGCCCTTGAAGCGACGGCGCAGCTCGAGCGCCAGCCGTTCGTCCTGCGGGGCGGGCGCACGGTAGGCCAGGCGACGCCACGAGGACTTGAACGTGTCGTTGTCCAGCAGCTTGGAGGTGGCGGTGTTGACGAGCCTTCCCAGCGGGCTGGCCCTGTCCGGGTTGGTGCGAGCGACGCGTGCGGCGTTGGCCAGCCCGTGCAGCGTGGGCGATCTGACCGCGTTGACCGGTTTGGTGTCCAGTGTGTCCAGCGGCGCGTTCTCGTCCACGTCGAGGAAGCGCATCACCTGGCGCAGCGTGCCCTCGTTGTCGCGCCGGTAGTCGTCGTAGATCAGCACCAGCACGTTCTCCGGCGGGAAGACGGCGTGGTAGCGACGCAGCTGCTCGGCATAGCGCACGTGGTCGGAGTAGAGCAGCGCGTCCGGGTGATGGGTTTGGCTCGGGATGTTCCTGCCTTCCCGCCTTGCCGGCTCGAGCGCTATGGCCTTGGCGAAGTCGCGCTCGAACTCGACGTTGCTGGAGACCATCTGCATGTGGAAGGAGCGCAGGAAGCTGGCCGGCTCACGCAGGATGGCGATGATGCTCGCGTTGGGCTGCACCTGCGCGATCGCGCCCGGCGCTACCTCGGAGCGGATGTACTGCGGGGACGCCTCCCCCACGCGCTGCTCGGCGGTGGCGCCGGTGAACAGAGAGAGATAGCCATCCATCGTGTGCTGAGGCTTCGGTGGCACCTTGCCGACCTCGAAGCGCGACCACAGGTCCGAGCAGAAGAAGCGCGGCTCCTTGACGTCCGGCAGGAACACCTGGGGGTGGTTCTTGAGCATCGCGTACAGCGCGGTGGTACCGCACTTGGCGTGCCCCACGATGAAGAAGTCCGGCACCCGTTTGGCCTGCGCCATAGCACCCGCGGCGCCGCCGGCCTCGCCGACCACAGCGCCAGTTGAGCTCTCGGGCTCCCCCTGTTCTGGCGTTGTCATCCCGTCTAAGTATAGGCGCCGAACAGGCCCGTCTGAGGCCTGTTCACAGGTCCAGGCGGCTGACGCCCAACTCGTCGAAGCCCACGTGATGAGCGAGCTCGTGGCGCACCGTGCGGGTGACCTGGTCGCGCAGCAGGTCGGGGTCGTGTCCGAAGTCGCGGCGCAGCGTGTCGCGGAAGATCACGATGCGGTCGGGGTAGTTGTCGCGGGCGGCGCCGTCGCCTTCGTAGAGGCCGTAGGCGCCGCGCCGGCGCCCGCCATTGGAGATCACCACCGCCACGTGCGTCAGCGCGTTTCGCAGCAGATCCGGCAGATCGTCCAGCGCGTCGCGGACCAGCTCTTCGAAGTCGGCGTCGTTGAGCGGGTCCAGTTCCATGAACTCGCTTTCCTGCGGCGCCACCGCCAGGCCTTCACGGGCCAGCGCCTCGGAGTTGCGCACGATCTCTTCGAACTCCGACTCCGACTCCGGGTCGCGCCAGTTGGCCAGACGCACCGCCACGAACGCCACGCTGCCCATCAGCGCAGCCGCCACGATCACGCCCAGCGCCACGTCCTCCAGCGCGTGGACAACGCCGATCGAGCTGAAGCCCTGCGCGATCACCAGCGTGGCCAGGCCGATCGACATTGCGATCAGCGCGGCCACGCCGACGCGTCGCACGTGAGGAGAGGCTCCGGGAGGCTGGGGCTGACGCATCGCCGGGTGAGCCAGATCCTATTTGAGCGTGCGGGCGATCACGAGACGCTGAATCTCGTTGGTGCCCTCATAGATCTGTGTGATCTTGGCGTCTCGCATCATTCGCTCCACCGGATACTCCTTGACGTAACCGTAGCCGCCCAGCACCTGGACCGCCTCAACGGTGACCGCCATCGCGGTATCGGAGCAGAAGACCTTCGCCATCGATGAGTACTTTGCGCGCAGTGGATGCCCCTGATCGGCCATCGCGCAGGCCTTGTAGAGAAGCTCGCGCGCGGCGGCCGTGCGTGTTTCCATGTCGGCCAGCTTGAACTGGATTCCCTGGAACTCGTTGATCGCCTTGCCGAACTGCCGGCGCTCGCGGGCGTAGGCCACGGCGTAGTCGGTGGCGCCCTGGGCGATGCCCACGGCCTGCGCGGCCGCTCCCAGGCGCGTGCGCTCGAGCGTGCCTAGCGCGACCGACAGGCCCTTGCCGACCTCTCCGATCACATTGGCGTGCGGCACGCGCACCTCGTCGAAGATCGGCTGCCCGGTGGGCGATGCGCGGATCCCGAGCTTGTGCTCGAGCTTGCCCACGCTGAAGCCGGGGCGGTCGGCCTCGACCACGAACGCCGTCAGGCGGCGTGTCTCGCGGTCTGAGACGGCGAAGGTGATGTAGAAGTCGGCCACGCCGAGGTTCGAGATCCAGTTCTTGGTGCCGTTGATGACCCACTCATCGCCGTCCCTGACGGCCGTGGTGATCATGCCCGCCGGGTCAGAGCCCGCCTCGGGCTCCGACAGCGCGAACGCTGGCGACCACTCGCCGGTGGCGCACTTCGGCAGGAAGCGCTGCTTGAGCTCGTCTGAGCCGAACAGCTGAATCGGCAGCGTGCCCAGCTCCTGCACCATCAGGATCAGCGCGCAGGCCGCATCCACCTTGGCGATCTCCTCCACCGCCATGTTCAGCATCAGCGTGCCCGTGCCGGTGCCGCCGTACTCGGTCGGGAACGGCAGGCCGAGGATGTCCTGCTCTGCCAGGACCTTGCGGATGTCCCACGGGTACTCGGCCTTCTCGTCGATCTCAGCCGAGCGCGGCGCGATCTTCTCGCGCGCGATCTGGCCGATGGTGGCGCAGAAGTCGAGGTTCTCCTGGGGAATCGTGTAGACGTCGCTGCTCGCTTGCATGGCTGGTGATCCTAGTGATGAGCCGTCTGTTGCGCGCCGTTGTCTCAATCGCGCCGCTACGCTCATAGCTGGATGGCAGAGGGCGAGCATAACGGCGACATCGACATCGACCCGGCACGGGTTGCGCGCTGGCTGGCGGAGGACCCGACGCTGCAGGTGATCGACGTGCGCGAGCCGCACGAGCGCGAGGCGGGACACATCGCCGGCACGCGGCACATCCAGCTGGTGCAGCTCTCCTCCCAGGCCGACAGCGTCGAGCGCGAGCGACCGGTGGTGTTCTACTGCCGGGTGGGCGGGCGCTCGACGATGGCCGCGCAGGCGTTTCGCGCCGCGGGCTATGAGGCCTACTCGATGATCGGCGGGCTGTTGCGCTGGGCCGATGAGGAGCGCCCGCTGGAGCCTGAAGACGGCCGCGTGGCCGAGCACTAACGTCGGTTTCCTGTCACATCCCCCGCTTTGCTTTCGGCTCGCCGTGCGCCATTGTTATACGCGCACGTCAACGAGCACAGGAGGCCAGCACATGGAGGCATCGGCGGAGTACCCCGGAGTGACGAACGGCGAGGGCTATGCGACCGGCCACCTGGATGACCTCGGCGACGGGCCGGGCTTTCGCAAGGTGCGCAAGGGCTTGGGCGTGACCGCGTTCGGCGTCAACGCGATCGTGCTGCCGCCGGGCATCGAAACGGGCTTCCACTACCACGACACCCAGGAGGAGCTGTACTTCGTCCATCGCGGCACGATCGAGATGGAGTTCGGCGACGGCTCGGTGCAGACCCTGGGCGAGGGCGCGATGGCGCGTGTGGACGCGCCGACGGTGCGCAAGATCCGCAACGTGGGCGAGATCGACGCGGTGTATCTGTGCGCGGGTGGCAAGGACGGCTACGTTGGGCGTGACGGGCGTGTGCCGCCCGGCGAGGAGCAGCGGGTCAGGGCGTTGCACGACCTCTCCTCTGAGCAGCCGAAGTGAAGCCCGGACGGTTGCGGTGAGTGAAGCGAGCGGTCCTCCCGAGCGACGGCTGCGTGTGGACGATTCGCTGAGCATTCCGCTGGCGGAGGTGATGCTGCGCACGAGCCGCTCCTCGGGACCGGGCGGCCAGCACGCCAACGTGACCGCGTCTCGCGTCGAAGCGATCTTCGACGTGCTGGCCTCGCAGTCGCTCAGCGACACGCAGCGCTCGCGCCTGCTCGATCGTGCCGGTCCGAGGGTGGTTGCGATCGCCCAGGACGAGCGCTCGCAGTCGCGCAACCGCGAGCTGGCGCTGGGACGGCTGACCGAACGTCTGGCACGCGCGCTCGCGGTGCCCCGCAGCCGCCGGCCCACCCGCCCCACCGCCGCCTCGCGCGCACGGCGGCTGGATGCGAAGCGCCAGGCCTCCCAGCGCAAGCTGGAGCGGCGTCCGCCGAGCAGCGACTAGTTGAGGCCGGCATGGAGCGCCGGCCGATTTTTCAGTTCAACAGCTCCTTGACCGCGCGTGCGTGGAGCCTTCCGAGCGAGGTCTTTTCGGGGTGAAAGCCGATGTCGTTCCACACCAGCGCAGACACCGGGGCCCACGCCACGATCAGGTAGACGCCGATCGCCAGCACCGCCGCGCGCATCCTGCGAGAGTCCGACAGCGCGGCCAGCGGCAGCACCCACAGCACGTACCACGGCAGCACCCAGCTGAGCGTCAGCAGCAGCGCCACGCTCGCCCACGCCGACGCGGTGATCGACTCGCGCCTACGCCACGCCATCCAGCAGCACGCCAACAGCGAGGCGGTGAGCACCGCCTTCATGACGTGGTTCAGCCCTTCGGTCTCGCCGCCCAGGCCAATCGCCAGTCCGATCAGGTTGGGAACGCTCTCGTTCGTCACCAGCTTGCCCTGGGTGCTCAGGTCGGGGATGTGCAGGCCGAACGCCAGCAGGCTGAGGGCGGCGACGATCACCGCCGCAAACGCCATTCCCAACCCCATCTGCGTCAGTGTCCGCGGTTTGCGCAGCAGGCTGGCCAGCACGACCGGTATCAACACCGCGCCCGAGGCCTTGATCCCGGCTCCGACCACGAACGCCACGCCGGCGCCGATCTCGAGCGCGGACAGCGGCAGCAGCCAGCCGCGCAGGCGGGCGACGATCAGACAGCGGTGCGCCCTCGTTTCGCAGCGCCTGCAGCCGGCTGCTCCTCGTTCGGCATGCGCTGGTCGTGGGCGCGCAGCAGCAGGTAGAAGCCGAGCATCACGAACGCCAGCAGCAGGAAGTCGTTGTGGTCGCCGCCCAGGCCCCACACGAGCACGATCGGGTTGCAGCCGACGAGCACGATCGCGGTCAGTGGGTCGCGGCCGAGCAGCTTGGCGCACTTCCACACCAGCCAGATGGTGCTCAGGCTGGTGGCGGCCAGGATCAGCTTCAGCGCCCAGAACGAGCCGGCCACGCCGAGCGGGACCACCAGGAACGTGAGCATCGTGAACAGCGGGCCGTAGGGGCTGAACAGCTGGTGCCAGTTGCTGAGGATGAAGCTCGGGTCGCTGTGCGGCTCCACGATCGGGATCGAGGTGTACGGGTTGAGGTGGTGAACGATCTCCATGCGCCCGTAGTTGATGTAGTTGAACACGTCGGTGAGCGCCAGCGGCGGCGAGAGCACGAAGATGCAGTGCAACGCCACGATCGCGCCGATCACCCAGCGCGCCGGCATCCGTGCGGCGTGGCGCAGCGCCACCACGTAGCTGGCGTACATCACCACCACCGAGCCCGAGAACCAGTACTTCAGCGTGGTGCCGTTGTTGGTCAGCCCCGGCCACAGGCCGCCCAGCGGCCCGGCCATCCAGTGCGGGAAGAAGCCGATGTGGGTGGTCGGCGAGAGCAGGCTGGGACGGTTGGCCGCCATCACCACCACCAGCAGGCTGAGGGTGACGATCGCGCCGAGCGCCAGCTTGCCCGCTGTCGCGTTCGCGTGCGCCTCGGCGCGTGTGCGACCGCCGAATTTCCACAGCCGCGCGCCGACGGACACGCTGGGGGCTGCGCCGATCGGGACGGTTGTGGCGTCTGGAGGCGTGCTCAACACGCCGACAATATCCCTACAGACAAGAAGAGGGCCCGCCGAAGCGAGCCCTCGCAGAGCCTAACTACGCTCTAGTCCGATCAGATCGTCTGGACGTTGACGGCCTTGGGGCCCTTGTCGCCCTGCTCCGGGTCGTAGGACACTTTCGCGCCCTCCTGCAGCGAGCGGTAACCCTCGCCGTTGATCCCGGTGTGATGGACGAAGAGGTCCTTGTCGCCGTCATCGGGGGTGATGAAACCAAACCCCTTGTCGTCGCTGAACCACTTCACGGTGCCAGTTGGCATTTGTTGTACTCCTCCACGGTATGTGCGTGCTGCTACGCGGAGGATGCTTCTAGAGCTTCGACCTGCGAGCGCTTGCACTACTTTCGCCGGTCTTATACGCCGGCCATTCACGACGACCGTAGCACGTAACAGCCGATATGTGTTGTAGAAATGTTGTCGTGAGCGAGGATGCGCCGGTCACCCTCAGCCGGCTGTTGCCAGCAGGCGATCCGGCGACGATCTCGGAGATCGTCGAGGAGCTGGGTCTGTGGGAGCGTCTCACCCCGGCGCCGCAGCATCCTCGTGTGCTGCTCAACATGGTCAGCACGGTCGATGGCCGCGCGACCCTGCAGGGACGCTCGGGGCCGTTGAGCGACCGCGCCGACAGGGCGCTGTTCCACGGACTGCGCAGCGCGGTGGACGCGGTGCTGGTGGGCGCAGGGACAGTGCGGGTGGAGCGTTACGGGCGGATGATCCCGAGTAGCGCGCGCAGAGATCTGCGCGTCGAGCGCGGCCTGGCGGCGGAGCCGCTTGCGTGCGTTGTCTCCGAGAGATTGGAGCTCGGCCAGGCGCCGCTGTTGGGCGAGCCCGACGCGCGGGTGCTGCTGATGACGAGCTCCGCGGACAGCCTGCCCCACACGGCCGCGCACGTGGATTACATCCGCGCGGGCTCCGGCGCGCTCGATCTGGGGGCGGCGATCGGCGAGCTGCGCGAGCGCTTCTCCGTGCAGACGGTGCTGTGCGAGGGCGGCCCGCACCTGGCCTGCCAGCTGTTGGCTGCCGGCCTCGTGGACGAGCTGTTTCTGTCGCTCTCCCCCACCCTCGCCGGCGGCGATCATTCAGGCGAGGAGTGCCTGCGCATCCTTGCCGGCGAGGAACTGACTCCTGCGCTGAACGTGGAGCTGCTGGGCGTGCTGCAGAGCGACTCCGGCCTGTTCCTGCGCTACGGCGTCTCCGAGCGCGCACGCGTCTCGCGCGCCACGATGCTGAGCAGCTCGCTGGCCAGCTGACGGCCCTGCGCGGCCACGCGCGGCGTGGCCGCGATGCGCACCACCACCTCTTCGCCGTCGAGCTCCTCAAGCGTTATGCGCGGCGGTCCGCGCAGCGGCGTCTGCAGCGAGTGTTCGAGCGTCTCCTGCAGGTCGCCGGGGGTCATGCCGGCCCGCAGTCGTGCCCGCAGGTTGACCGCCTCGGGCTCGCGCAGCGGCAGCACCGCCACGTTGAGCACCACGCTGTTGGGCACCAAGATCGAGTCTTCGCCGGTGGCGAACGTGGTGTACAGCAGGCCCAGCGAGCTGACCGTGCCCTCCAACTGCCCTGCCAGCGGCCCGCCCTGCAGACGCACGCGCTCGCCCACCCGGAACGGGCGCGCGCTCAGCAGCACGGTGCCCGCGATCAGGTTGCCGAGCGTCTGCTGCGCGGCCAGGCCGAAGATCACCGCCGTGAACGCGCCGCCGAGCGCCAGTTCCCTGGCCTCGATGCCGGCCACGCGCAGCGCCACCAGCAGCGCGATCCCAATCGTCAGCAGGCGGATCATGAAGCCGACCGTGCCGGCGGTGGCCGGGTCCAGTCGCCGGAACAGCGGCGGCCCAAGGCCACGGCCGATGTCGCGCGCGATCGCCCAGCCGAGGATCATCAGCGCGAGCACGGTGGCGATCCTCACCGGCGTTTCGAGCGCCTGTTCCAGCACTATTTCGGAGTGATGGCCGTGTTTGACCGTTTCGCCGAACAGGCTGACGCGGTTGTCGTAGAGAACCACCACGCCCACGAACAGCGGCATCAGCACCAGCGCCTCCAGACGGGCGCGCCTGACCACACGCGGGCTGATCTGGCGCAGCAGGCCGACCTCCTGCCAGGCGTGGCTGCGCGTCTCGAACATCTTGGCCGGTGTCTTGGGAGGAGGCATGGCCGTCAATGATGGTGCAGATCGCGGGAAAACCCGACGACGTTCTTAGGTCTACTCAGACACACGGCACTTTGAAGGTCGACTCCGGGATCCCCAAACGCAGGATGGGGTCCCAATCGATGGCTAGTCTCGCGTGCCGTGCCAGAACCAGGAAACGTAGAAGACATCATCGAGAAAGCGTGGCACAGGCTGCCAAGCGCACACCGGCTCCTACTGGAGACGATTGGCGCGTCCCAGCGCTGCGTGGCCTCTCAGCCAATTGGGGCCGAAGTCGACTCCATGCGAATCTCGGCAGGCCTCCCCAGTCTTGCGCAGGAGGCCAAGACGCGCCTCAATGAGGCTTACGGCGCTTGGGTCGAGGAGCTACGTCTGGTGGTGATCAGCGGGAGTCATCCCAACCTTCTCGGCCTCTCTGACGTTGCCACTGAGCGCTTCATTGCCCGTGTCGCTTGGCACGAGTGGGGCCATGCGCTGAGCATCGCTCGCTGCTCACAGGAGGACATATTCGCTGGCCGTGATCTTCTTTCGAAATGTCCAATTGGTATACGCGAAGACATCCGAGCGGGCGATTACCGTCCGCACAGCTACACCCACGAGGTCGTAGCGGAGATATATGCACTAATGATGGAACGACGCATTAGAGGCGATACGGGGAGACCAGGATGGCTAGACCAGGAGATATACGACTTCCTACAGAGACTGACCGGCTGGCAGGAGTAGACGGACAAGACGGCTACGTGCTCGGCCCCGGTCGTACCCCCGCGGACGTTCTGGCCCTCACGGACGAACTCTTGCGTAGCGAGGGCATAGATCCAGCATGGCCCGGGCTCGATGAGCCTCCTCGCGATCAGCCGCGAGCTGGCTCGTAGCAACAGCGACGGCTCAGCTCTGCGTGTAGATGACCATCGCCAGCCCGAACACCAGGCAGTAGACGGCGAACGGCGTGAGCGTCTTGGTCTTGAAGTAGCCGACGAGGAAGCGCACGGTGAAGACGGCGGTGACGGCCGCCACCGCACACGCCACCAGCGCCTGCCCGCGGATGCCGTTGCCGAGGTGCCCGAGCATGTCGGGGAGCTTGACGATGCCGGCGGCGAGGATGATGGGGGTGGCCATCAGGAAGGCGAAGCGGGCGGAGTCGCTGTGGTCGAGGCCGCGGGCGAGGCTGGCGCCCATGGTGACGCCGTCGCGGCTGATGCCGGCCACGAGCGCGGTCGACTGCGCCGCGCCGATCACCAGCGCCTCGCGGTACTCCAGCGTGGCCAGCTCGCGGGCGCCGTCGGGCTTGGCACCTTCGCGGATCGCGAGTTCGCGCACCTCGGCGCGGCGGCGAAAGCGCTCGGCGGCCAGCAGCACGCCACCGTTGACCGTCAGGAAGATGGCGGCCACGGCGGGCTTGGCGGTCAGGGTCCGCAGCTGGTGCTCGAGCGCCAGGCCGATCACCCCGGCGGGGATGCTGGCGGTGATGATCAGCCACGCCAGCCGCTCGTCGGCGGTGTCGGCTTTGCGCGTGCTGAGCGTGTGGAAGAAGGCGCTCACGATCTTGATCCAGTCACGCCAGTAGTAGGCCAGCAGGCCGAGCGCGCTGCCCACGTGCAGCATCACCACGAACGCCAGCCAGAAAGACTCCGACTGCGACTGCGCCTTGACGAGCGAGTTCCAGCCGAACAGCGTGGGGAACAGCACGGTGTGGCCGAGGCTCGAGATCGGGAACAGCTCGGTCACGCCCTGCAGCAGGCCGAGCACGATCGCCTGGAAGTAGCTGATGGCCGAGCCGATGGGAACTGCCACGAGGGTCGCCATTGGCATGGGAGCTTATTGAGTGGCCGCGCCGGACGCGCTGTCCGTACTCTTTCCTCACATGTCCAGTGCGGAGTCCCGAGGCGAGCCGTCGTTCGCCCAGATCGCGCACGAGTGGGGCCGGATCGGCTGTGTGGGCTTCGGCGGGCCGCCGGCGCACGTGGCGCTGCTTCGTGAGCTGTGCGTCACAAAGCGAGGCTGGCTCAACGCAGAGCAGTTCGAGCGCGCGGTGGCCGCCACCAACATTCTGCCGGGGCCGGCCTCCACGCAGTTGGCGATCTATTGCGCTTGGCGGCTGCGCGGTCCCAGGGGGGCGTTGCTGGGCGGCCTGTGCTTCATCGCTCCGGGGCTGATCATGATCCTGGCGCTGGCGGTGGCCTTCCTGTCGGGCTCGCCGCCGGCGTGGCTGCGCGGCGCGGGCGCCGGCGCGGGCGCGGCGGTGGCGTCGGTGGCGGTGCGTGCCGGGCTGGGCATCGCCGGGCCGTCGTGGTCGGCGGCCTCGGAGCGCCGCCGTGTGGGCATCCTGCTGTACGGCGTTGCGGGTGGTCTGGCATCGGCGTTCACCGGCCCACTGCTGGTGATGGTGCTGCTGGCGTGCGGTGTGGTCGAGCTCGCCCGTGAGCGGCTTTTGGCGCGCGCGTTCGGCCCGCAGGCGCTGCTGCCGCCTGCGATCGGGCTGCATCCGCTGGCGCGAGTGTCCTCGTGGCCGGCGCTGGCGAGCGTGGTGGCCGACCCGGGCGGCACGGCGGCGCTGATGTGGAGTGCGCTGAAGGTGGGGGCGCTGGCGTTTGGCGGCGGCTTTGTGATCGTGCCGTTGATGCAGTCCGACGCGGTTGGCACCTACCACTGGATGACGCATGCGCAGTTCCTCAACGCGGTGGCGCTCGGCCAGGTGACGCCGGGCCCGTTGACGCAGACGGTGGCGGTGGTGGGGTACGCGGCCGCTGGTCTGCCCGGCGCCCTGCTGGCTTCGCTGGTGGCGTTCGCCCCGTCGTTCTCGTTCGTGCTGATCGGCGCGGCCCGCTTCGAGCGGCTGCTGCTGGACGGGCGCGCGGCGAGCTTCCTGGCGGGCGCCGCCCCGGCTGCGGCGGGAGCGATCGTGGGTGCGGCGGTGCCGTTGACGGCGGCGCTCAGCGAGAGCTGGCAGTACCCGCTGGCGCTGGCGGCGGCGGTGGCGCTGCTGGTGCTTGGCCGTGGCGTGGTGGCCACGCTTTTGTCGTGCGGTGCGGTGGGGCTGGTTGTCGCCCTGTTGGGCGCGCCGATCCCGCATTGAGCTCAGCGATAGGTGCGCGATTGGACGAATAGATAGAGACAGTCCGTACGGTCTTCACAGTCACTTCACACGATCATTGCCGCTTGGTCACAAAAGACGGCCCTGTGCAGGGAAATCTGTGTGATATGAACTGTGAGGAGAGGACACCGGACACGCGGCGGACGGCGACGGTGGTTGACATGCACTGTCACTCCACCGCGTCCCAGGTTTCAAGGCTTGGAGTGCAGCGCGCGGCGGGACTGCCGGAGTGTGCCACACCTCCGCGAGAGGTGTACGAGCTGGCCAAGCGCCGCGGCATGGATTTTGTGACGATCACCGACCATGACACGATCGCCGGCGTGTTGGAGATCGCGGATCGCCCCGACGTGTTCGTGTCAGAGGAGCTGACGGCGCACTTCCGCGGCGAGCCCCAGGCGGTGCACGTGCTCTGCTACGGCATCACAGCGGAGGACCACGAGTGGCTTCAGGCCCACAGCGGCGACGTGGAGCTGTGCGCGGCGTACATGTACGAGCGCGAGATCGCGTGCGCGCTGGCGCACCCCTATTACACGGTGGCGGCGCCGCTCACCGCCCGCCACCGCCGGCGCCTGGCGGAGCTGTTTGGGGTGTGGGAGGTCCGCAATGGCGCGCGCGCTCGCGAGCTGAACCGTCCGGCGGCCACCTACGTGGCCACGCGCGACGGGATCGGCATCGGCGGCAGCGACGACCACGCGGGCGTGGACATCGGACGCACGTATACGGAAGCGCCGGCGGCGAGCACGCCGCAGGAGTTCCTGGCGCACATGCGCGCGGGCAACGTGGTGGCACGCGGCGAGCAGGGCAGCGCGGCCAAGTGGGCGCACGCGGCGATCGCGCTGGCGGCTCGCTCGCTGGAGCAGGAGGAACCCTCACCGGCCGGCATACGCACACGCGGCTCGGAGTCGGCGCGCCCCAACCCGCAGCGGGTGATGAGCATGGTGTTGCGGCTGCTGCGCGAGGGCGAGCGCCGCGAAGGCGATGACTCGGGCGCACCGGTGACACCGGAGGATGCGCGCTGCCTGCTGCGCGCATGGATGGCTGCGGTGGAGCTGGAGCACTTGGATGTGCCGGGTCTGATCGCGTTGATGCAGGAGGAGTCCTTCAGTCACGCGGCGTTGTACCGCCGCGCGTGCCGCCTGCACGAGCGCAAGCTGCGTGCTGCGGTGGATGTGGCGGTCGGCGCGGCAACGGGCCGCTCGGATGTGATGAGTGCGGCGGAGGGGCTGTTCGAGGCGTGCATCGCGGCGATCCCGTATGCGCCGGCGACGGCGTTCCTGGCGGGCGAGCAGGCGAAGCTGGCGGCGATCCCCACCGCGGGCCTGCGGCTTGGACGCTCCGCCGGCGAGCGCTCGCGCGAGGACGGCGAGACGCCGAGGGTGGCGATCCTGGCGGATGGGATCGGCTCCACGCACGGCGTGACGCGCACGATCGAGGAGATCCGCCAGCGCGGCGTGCCGGGCTTCGAGATCGAGGTGGTTGGCACCGACCCCGAGGTGGACAGGCGCCTGGCGGCGGTGACGGAAATCGACGTGCCGTTCTATCCGGGGCTGCGAATCGGCGTGCCGAGCCTGCCGGCGGCGGTGCAGGCGCTGGCGGACGGTTGCTTTGACGCGGTGCACGTATGTTCGCCGGGCCCGGCGGGCGTGGCGGGCGCGCTGGTGGCGCGTGCGCTGGGGCTGCCGCTGGTGGGCAGCTACCACACCGAGTTGACCGCGTATGCGGGGCTGCGCTCGGGCGAGCAGCGGGTGGCGGGCGCGATGGCGATGGCGGTGGCCACGTTCTACGGCTCGTGCGACATTGTGCTGTCCCCCAGTCCGGCGGCCGATCGGGCGCTGGCGGGGATCGGGATGGGAGCCGAGCGGGTGATGCGCTGGGACCGCGGCGTGGACACCTCGCGTTTTCGTCCGCGGTTGCGCACGGCGGCGCAGATGACGGCCGAGGACACGATCACGGTGATGTACTCGGGGCGGATCACGCGCGAGAAGGGCGTGGATCTGCTGGCGGACGCGTTCTTGCTGGCGCGAGCCTGCGATCCGCGCCTGCGCTTGACGTTGGCGGGCGGCGGCCCGGAGCAGGAGCGCCTGCGCGAGCGCCTGGGCGAGAGCGCCACGTTCCTGGGCTGGCTGGAGGGCGACGATCTCGCTCGCGCGTACGCGGCGGCGGATGTGTTCCTGTTCCCCAGCTCGACCGACACGTTCGGGCAGGTGATCCTGGAGGCGCAGGCCAGCGGCCTGCCGGTGATCGCGGTGGCGGAGGGCGGCCCGCTGTCGCTGGTGGCCCACCGCGAGAGCGGGCTGCTGTGCCAGGCCGACGCGGCGCAGCTGGCGGCGGCGCTGTTGCAGCTGGCGGAGTCGCCGCTGCTGCGCGAGCACCTTTCGCGGGGAGGCATCGCGGCGACCAGCCAGCGCACGTGGGAGCAGACTTTGGAGCGCCTGGCGGCTGGCTACCGGCGCGTCCTGAACGCGGAGCGCCCGTCGGAGCTGACGCGTGCGGCCTAACCCCAAGATCGCGGTGGCGCTGCACGATGTGGAGCCGGCCACGTTCGAGCGTTGCGCGCTGATCCGTGACTGGCTGAACGATCACGGCGTGGACCGGGTGACGCTGCTGGTGATCCCGGCGCGCGACCTGCACCCGTTGGGCGGGCGCTGCCCGGAGATGGTGGACTGGCTGCACGAGCGCCGTCTGGCGGGCGACTCGATCGCCCAGCACGGCTTCCATCACGTGCAGTTGCGAGGCGGTCAGGCCGGTGAGAGAGTGCTCCCGAGCCGCGGCCGACGTGCAGCGGAGTTCGTGGGGCTGGACCAGCAGGAGACGCGACGCGCGGTGGAGGCTGGCTGGCGGATACTGAAGCTGGCGGGCATCGAGCCGGACGGTTTTGTGGCCCCTGCCTATGCGTACACACCGGCGTTGCGCGGGGTGCTGCCGCGCAGGTTCCAGTGGTGGGCGAGCCTGTTGCGGTTGCACCGTACGGCGGCCACGGCGGACGGCGATCCCACCAGGCGCCTGGCGCCGGCGTGGGGTATGGGGACTGAGGGCAGGACGCGCCGTGTGCTGTCGCCGGCGCTGATCCGCGCCGGCGGGCTGCTGTGCGGCGAGACGTTGCGTGTGGATCTGCACCCGTCGGATCTGCAGCACTCGCGTCACATGCTGGCTCTGGAGTGGGTGCTGGGTCGCACGGCGCCGCAGCGCAGGGCGATCACGTTCGAGGAAATCGTGACGGGCTGGCGCGTGAGCGCCGCAGACGGCGTGCGGATGGCGAACGCGTAGTACCCGCCTGTGAAAGTGGGACGATGAGCTGTGTTCAGTCGTCCACGACGCTCAGCATGACCTGTACCTGCTCGAGCAGTTTGGCGTCCTTCTGTGCGATCAGCGCTTGGAGCAGCACGGGCTGACCTGTGGCGTAGGCCGGCTGACCCGTGCCGCCGAAGATCTTTTGCATCTTGGCTGGGCTCGCGATGGTGTCCTGCGCCACGTCCACGAGTTCACCGCCGGCGTTCAGGAACCGCACGGCCACTATCTCGGTGCTGGCGGGGACAGCGATATTGAGCACGCGCCCCGGCTGAACTGAGCCGAAGGCGGGATATCCACCTTGATACTGCGTGGGGCCGTCGATGTGCAGTCGTACCATCGTGACGGTCACCTCGTGCGGCGTGTCTGTGGTGGTTGCGTTGACCGCGTTCGATGACAGTGAGTCTCCGACGGCGTTGTGAGCCTTGACGGCAATGAGGTATTCATACCCACTCAGGAGCCCGCTCAACGAGGCGCTGGTCGAGTTGGCCGCGACCGACTTCGTCCCCTCGTCGTGTGGCTCACCCTGTCGGCTCCCTTTGTAGGTGATGTGGAATCCGTCCTCGTTGTCGGACTCATCGATCCATGCCAGATCGATGAAGTCGTTGCCCACACGGGTTACGTACAGGTTGACTGGGGCCGCCGGTCGCACGCGATTGGTGCTGGTGAACACGCCGCCTTTGGGATCTGCCAAGAACACGGTGGAGAACGCTCCGCCGGCGGGCAGCGCGGTGATCGGTGCGCCGGGCGTGGTGGCTCCTTGTGAGACGCTGCGCCACTGACCCCAACCTGCTTGTTCGCTGCCGCGCGCGGTGAACACGCCGCCTCCGGGGTCGGCCAGGAACAGCTGGAACAGGCCGTTGCCGCTTGCCACCACGCTCACCGGCGCGCCTGGCGTGGTGGCTCCTTGAGAGACGCTGCGCCACTCACCCCAACCCAGTCCCACGCTGCCATGCGCGGTGTAGACGCCGCCACCGGGATCGGACAGGAGCAGTTGATAGGAGCCGGTGCCGTCGGGGGCGATGCCGATTGGGGCGCCCGGCGTGGTGGCTCCTTGGGAGACGCTCTGCCACTGCCCCCATCCGGCGCTCTCACTGCCGCGAGTTGCGTATACACCACCGTGTGGGTCGGCCACCACAACCACGATCAGTCCTTCGTGGTCGGCGACGGCAGCGATCGGCGCGCCGGGCGTGGTGGCGCCTTCGGAGACGCTGTGCCACTGCCCCCATCCGGCGCTGTCACTGCCACGCACGGTAAACACGCCCCCACCCGGGTCGGACAGGAACAACTGAAGGAAGCCATCACCGGCATTGACCGCTGTGACCGGCGCACCCGGCGTGGTACTGCCTTCGGAGACGCTGTGCCACTGCCCCCATCCGGCGCTGTCACTGCCACGCACGGTAAACACGCCCCCTCCTGGGTCGGACAGGAACAACTGAAAGAGGCCATCGCCAGCGTTGACCGCCGTGACCGGCGCACCCGGCGTGGTACTACCTTCGGAAACGCTGTGCCACTGCCCCCATCCGGCGCTGTCACTGCCACGCACGGTAAACACGCCCCCTCCTGGGTCGGACAGGAACAACTGAAGGAAGCCATCGCCGGCATCGACCGCGGTCACCGGCGCACCCGGCGTGGTACTGCCTTCGGAAACGCTCCGCCATGGTGACCAGCTCATCGATTCCCGCTTTCGCGTCGTGTGACGTGGCCACCTGACCGTACCAGGGCCTCAGCGCAGCACGGAAGGGCGACTTGAACGTTCGCACTGACATGCGGAGTTCCGGGTTAAATGAACCATTCGAATGGCTCTCACTCGGGTTGGGGTGCGCTGGTTACTTGCCGGCGGTGAACATGGCCGGTTCGAAGGACTTGACGGCCGGCAGCGCGGCGTAGCCCAGGTGCCCCAGCTTGAACAGGTCCTCGATGGTGCGCAGCAGGGCGAAGTGGTTGGACGGTTCCTGGTTGGTGCTGGCGCCTTTCACATACGGCGAGAGCAGCAGCGCACCCACTGTGCCACCGCCGCGCGGGGAGAGCCCGTTGCTGGCGGCGGGGAGGTTGGGGAATTGCGGCTGCCCGCAGCAGGCGCTGGAGTCCTCGTACTCCCCACTGGAGGGCGCCTCGTCAGTGGTGATCACCAGCAGGCCCGCTTCCTTGTAGGCCTTGGAGGCGGTTATCTGGGGGACCACCTGCTGCAGGAAGCTGTCGGCGGCAGCGACACCGGCTGGCGCTGCGGGGGTGCATGGCGTGGGGTTGGCGTCGTGGCAGCGGCTGGGGACGATGTAGGAGAAGCTGGGCGTCTTGCTGGCGTTTTCCAGGTCGATCCTCAGCTGATTGAGGCCGACGTCGTCTGTGGCGCAGCCGGGCGTGTCGATGATGGAGTGGAAGTACACGAACGGGTTGATGGGAGTGGCGTAGGCGCCGCTGCCCTGCGCCGAGGTTGGATCTGGCGCTCCGAGCGTGGGGTGCGAGCAGGCGGCCACGGCGCCGCCTTCGTCGGTGCCCTGTATGTAGGCGCGCCAGCTGAGGTGCTTGGCGGTGAGCTGGCCGGCCAGCGTCTGTGTGGAGGATGGGTACACGCAGCCGTTGCCGAGCACCTGTTCGTCGGCGGCGATGGTGGCGGGCGCGATGTCGCTGTAGGTGGCGCAGTTGGCGGCGGTGGCTTCGGTGGGGCCCTGTCCGCTGATCAGCGCCAGCTCGTTGGCCAGCTGTTCGTGCGCCACGGCGTCGTAGCGGGTGAGCAACTCGCCCTGCTTCTCCAGGGTGTGCGCCACGTATGTGGCCTGAGATTCAGGCCCGAACAGGGCGGCGTAGGGCTGGTCGGAGAGCATGATCACGAACACGTGCTTGATGGCGGGCAGCTTCTTGGCGGGCGCCGATGCCTGTGCGCTTGAGCTGCCCTTTTCCGATTCGCCCGCCTTGGCTTCGCTTTCGCCGCCTTTTGCGGTGGTTTGCTTGGCGGGCGTGGTCGTGGTTTTCGCGGGCGGCGCGGGGGCTGGCGTTTCTTGCGCTTCTGCTTCCGGCGGTTCCGTGTTGGAGGCGGTGTTTGAGGATGATGAGGATGACGGGCTGGCCGGTGAAGCGGGCGTGGCGGATCCGGCGGCGGGCAGCACCAGCTTGAGCTGCTGTCTCGCGGACGCGGCCAGCGTGGCGCGCGGAGCGGGGCTGGCGACGTTGCCGAGCAGCACGCCAAAGCCGAGGAAGGCAAGCACGAGCAGTGCGGAGATGCGTGGGCGTGGGAGGCTGAGCGCGGTCGCCCATGAACGGGCGCCCGCGAGCACCGGCTCCCCCCCTTCCGGTGTCTCGTCAGTGGGCGCGTGGCTTAAAGGCGCGGGCGCGCGGTCGCCAATACGTGCCAGCAGCGCGTCCAGCTCCGCGCTGCGTCCCCCCGCTCTCGCGCCGCACTCCAGGCAGTAGCGCTGGCCGGGCGCAAGCGGCGAGCCGCAGTCCTGGCAGAGCACCGCAGGCTCGCTGCTGGCGGGCGTCATGTCCTACTCGTGGACGTCGGCGTGCTCGTCAGCGAATGTCGAGTGCGACACGAGCAGCGCGTCCATCACGGCGGTGGTGTCCTCGGGGCCGGCAAGCGCGCTGCTTGGCAGGCGCTCCATCAGCGTGGTGCCGCACTGCCAGCAGTAGAGCGCGCCACGGCTGTGCGGGGCTGCGCACTGCGGGCAGGCGCCGGCGGCGGCGCCGTCCTCCATCCGCAGCAGGCGCTCGACCTCGGCCAGTTCGCCGTCGCGTTCCTGCAGCACGGCGGCGCGGCGAACGAGCACGTCGAGGCGGAAGTGGTCGCGGATCGCCATCTCGTAGGCAAGGCCGCCGAGGTCCCAGTGCAGCTCGGTGACCTGCTCGGCCAGCGCGTCGCGGCGGCGGCGCAGCTCGGAGTGCCCGTCCGCCTGCACGGGCGCGGCGGCCGGGGCCGGGATGGGCGGCGCCGTACTCGCCGTGGGAGCCGTTGGCGCCGGGGTCTGTCTGGGCTGCCTGCCGATGGAATCTCCGAGCATGCTCATGACCTCAGCCGGTTTCGACCACGTTGGGGAGGTTCTTGGATTTTTCCTCGTAGTTCTTGCCCTTGGCGCTGTTCAGCCCTTCCAGCACTTTGGCCGGCGCGGGGTTGGTGGGGGTGGAGCCCGCGCCGGTGGATCCCGAGCCGCCGGATGAGCCGCCCGCTGATTTCGAGGAGGCGCCGCGGTTGGACACGGAGATCACCTTGGCGGCCGGGAAGCTCTTCCTCAGCGTGCCCAGTGCTTTTTCGGCTTCGGACTTCTTGTGGTCCACGCCTGAGTAGATCAAGTAGCTGCCTGCGGTCAGGCTGGAGAATTCTTCGGTGTTGAGTGCGCCGACGCTCTTGGCGCCCTTGGCGGTGGCGGCGCTCTTGGCCGCTTGGACCGCGCTGACGGTGGCGGTCTGAGTGAGGGTTTGCAGTTGCACGGTGTAGCCGTTGGTGGCGGACGGCCAGTCGCTGGTGAACGTCGCTTCGCTGGGTGCGTTGGCGACGCCTGAGCCGGAGCCTGCGACGGTGATCACCTCGGGTGCGGGCGCGGGCGCCTGCTTGGCCTGGCCGGAGCGGCCGATCAGCACGCCGACGCCCATGGCGAGCATCAGCACGCCCACGCCGGCGATCACCAGCAGCGTGTTGCCGTGCTGGGCCCCCCCGTTGGCGGCCGGTATCCGCGGCGGCTGCGATGGTGGAGAGCTGGGCGTGGGGCCCGTCGCGGCCGGTGTGGCGGCGCTGGGCGTGGCGCCGAGCAGGAAGCTGCTGATCGGCGCGGCGCGCTCGCCGCACTGCAGGCAATAGCGCTGATCGGCCGCCAGCGGCGTTCCACAGCTGGCGCACCTGGTGACGTCCCCGGCGATGGTCGGCGAGGTCGATGAGCTGGCGATCGATTCGATGGACAGGGTGGTCACCTTCGTGTGGGCGTACAGATGTCAGCGCCTGGAGCGCCGCAAGCAACATGGTCGAGGTATCGGCCCGCCGTGGCGTGATGATTTTGTGAAGCCTCTACCGACGCGAAGCGGCGTACGCGGCAAACCCAGCGCCGGCCGGCGAGGCCAGCTCGGCCGGCGCGAGATCGCCCAGCCGAGCCGCCACGCACAGCCCCACGACGAGCAGCAGGGCCAGCGCCCAGACAGCGAGAATCAGCAACGGGATCATGAAAGGGGCTCCGGGGTCATCGAGGACACGGTTTCCTCACTAAGCATATCACCTTACTTGTACATAATTAGACGAGGTGCGTTCGCCTCGTCAACCCTCCGGATCACACGCCCGGGTGTTCGTTAACATGCTGGCCGCCTTGAGGAACTGGGCGATGCCATCGTTCCTCGCCCGCACCGAATCGATCTCGTGCCATATGGGTTTACACAGATGAGCCCGATCACACGGGGCCTGTAGCGTGCTTCAAAGACAGCGACAGTCAAGCGCAGCGAGAACAAGGAGAGACTCCGACATGAGGGGCAGGAAGATCGGCTCACGCAGTGCTTTGGCCACGGCGCTCCTGACGAGCGTCGCGCTGGCGCTGCCCGTCAACTCGCTGGCCGCTACCGCCAAGACCCATGGCTCGACCAACCGCGCAACCCACCTGCGCGGCTCCTCCGGTCTGCTGACCGGGGTGGTCTACCCCGCCGGAGTGGCAACCAGCTACTACTTCCAATACGGACCGACCGTGGCATACGGCTCGCAGACGCCGACCGCTTCGGCGGGCAATGGAGCGGCCAAGGTGGACGTGGGACAGCCGATCACGGGCCTGGTTGCAGGGACCACCTACCACTTCAGGCTGGTGCTGGTGATCGGCGCCACGACGGTGCCCGAGCATGACAAGACCTTCGTGGCAGGCGGCACGCCCAGGAACCGCCTGGTGTTCAAACTCGCCAAATCCAAGGTGGCGGACGTGTACGGCACGCCGTTCCTGGTAAGCGGGACCCTGTCCGGGTTGGGCAGCGCCAACGCGCCGATCGCGCTGCAGGCGAGCCCCTACCCCTACCTGGAACCCTTTGTGAACGTCGGCGCGACGGGCACCACCAACGCCGCCGGAGCGTTCTCCTTCCGCATCAGCAACCTGCAGATGAGCACGCAGTTCCGCGTGACCACGCTCGGCACGCTGCCGATCTACAGCCCGATCCTGACCGAGCAGGTGGCGCTGAACGTGACGCTGCACGTGAGCAGCACCAAACGCCCGGGGTTCGTGCGCATGTACGGCGACGTGACTCCCGCCAAGCTGGGAACGCCGATCATCTTCCAGCTCCAGAAAGCGGTACGGCCGAGCGGCAAATCCGAAAACAGCGCCAGGTACGTGACGGCGGCCACGACCAAACTCAAGCGCGGAGGGAAGACCTACTCGCGCTTCAGCGCGATCGTGGAAATCCGCCACGCCGGTCGCTACCGCGCGTTCGTCAAGCTGGGCAAGGGCCCGCTCCTGTCCGGCACCAGCAACAGCATCGTGATCCGCAACGTGGCGCCCAAGACCAAGCGCAAACACAAAGGCAAGAAGGGCTGACACCGGCCAGCCGCACGACCGCACGGGCACTCCGCGCCCCGAGCGGGGGCTCCGGGCGCGAGCAGCTAGTCGCTGGCGAGGATCCCGCGCGCGGCCAGCAGGTCCATCACCCGCTGGACCTCTTCTTCAACCGTTTCACGGGAGCTTCCCAGCACCAGATCCGGTTCGGTGGGCGGCTCGTACGGCGCGCCGACTCCCGTCATCCCGGTTAGCTCCCCGGAGCGCGCCCGCGCATACAGGCCCTTGGGGTCGCGCTGCTCGCAAAGCGCCAGGGGAGCGTCCACGTGTATCTCCAGGAAACCGAGCTCGTCGGCCGTGTGCAGCGCGGCGGCCGCTTCGCGGTCGGCCGCGTAGGGGCTGACGAGGCTGACCAGCGCGATCGTGCCCGACTCGGCCAGCAGCCTGGCCACGTGGGCGGTGCGACGCACGTTCTCCGTGCGCGCCAGCTCGTCGAAACCGAGATCGCCGTTGAGACCATGACGCAGGTTGTCGCCGTCGAGCAGGAAGGCGGGATGGCCGGCGGCGATCAGGCGCTCCTCGACGGCGGCGGCCACGGTCGACTTGCCGGCGCCGGGCAGCCCTGTGAACCACAGCGTGGCACCGCGATGACCGAGCGAGCTCCAGCGCAGCTCGCGCGTCATGCGCGTGCCCTGCCAGCGGACGTTGGGGCTGCGCTCGGTCTTGGGCTCGAGCGTCTCGTTCTCGACCTCGGTGTCCAGGATCACGCCGGCGGCGACCGTTTCGTTGGTGGCCTCGTCGATCACGATCAGGCTGCCGGTCACGCGGTTGCGCCGGTACGAGTCGAACACCAGCGGCGCGCTCAGGCGCATGTGCACGCGGCCGAGGTCGTTGAGGCCGAGCGTGGTGGAGTCCTCGTCGCGGCGCAGCGTCTCCACGTCGATGCGGTAGCGCACGTCCACGCCGCCGACCATGGCCGTGCGGGTGGTGTGCTTGACCAGGTAGCGCCTGCGTGGATCCAGCGGCTGCTCGGACATCCAGCACAGCAGGCACTCAAAGCCATTGGACACTGAGGGCTGATTCTGGGTGCGCACGATCACGCTGCCGCGGCTGACGTCGATGTCGTCGGCGAGGCGCAGCGCCACGGACATCGGCGGGAACGCCTCGGCCACGGGGCCGTCGAAGGTGTCGATGCTCTCGATCTTGGAGTGCTGGCCACCCGGCAGCACCACCACGTCGTCGCCCGGGCGCATCACGCCGCCGGCCACCTGGCCGGCGTAGGCGCGGTAGTCGGCCACGCCGCTGGCCGGCGGACGGATCACCCACTGCACGGGGAAGCGCACGTCGATCAGGTTGCGGTCGGAGGCGATGTGCACGTGCTCGAGGTGGTAGAGCAGCGGCGGGCCCTGGTACCAGGGCATCGCCTGCGAGCGCTCGACCACGTTGTCGCCCAGCAGCGCCGAGATCGGGATGAACGTCACGTCCGGCATCTCCAGACGCGCGGCGAACGTGTCGAAGTCCTCCACGATCGAGTTGAAGATGCCCTCGTCGAAGTCCACCAGGTCCATCTTGTTGACGCACACCACCATGTGCGGGATGCCCAGCAGCGAGCTGATGAACGCGTGGCGCTTGGACTGGGATATGACACCCTTGCGAGCGTCGATCAGCACGATCGCCAAATCGGCGGTGGATGCACCGGTGACCATGTTGCGCGTGTACTGCTCGTGCCCCGGAGTGTCGGCGATGATGAAGCGGCGCTGGGCGGTGGCGAAGTAGCGGTAGGCCACGTCGATCGTGATGCCCTGCTCGCGCTCGGCACGCAAGCCGTCGGTCAGCAGCGACAGATCCACGAAGTCGTGGCCCATGCGCTCGCTGGCCTCCTGCACCTGCGCCAGCTGGTCGGACAGCACCTGCTTTGAGTCGTAAAGCAGGCGGCCGATCAGCGTGCTCTTGCCATCGTCCACCGAGCCGGCGGTGGCGAAGCGCAGCAGATCCGCCGGGCGCTCGGTCAGCGCCCGGAAGGCGTCGGCGGTGCCGTTGCCGAGCAGCGTGGCGGCGGCAACCTCCAGCGACAGCTTGCCGTTGTCGGCTGCGGGGTCGAGCGGCGCCACTAGAAGTACCCCTGCCGCTTGCGATCCTCCATGGCGGCCTCCGTGGCGCGATCGTCGGCGCGTGTCTGCCCGCGCTCGGTGATCTCGGTGGCGGCGATCTCCGTGACGACCTGCTCGATCGTGGCCGCGTCTGACTCCACCGCGCCGGTGCAGCTCATGTCGCCGACCGTGCGGTAGCGCACGCGCGCGGTGAACGGGCTCTCGCCGTCCATCAGCTCCACGAACGGGCTGACCGCGTACAGCATCCCATCGCGCGCGAACACCTCGCGGTCGTGGGCGAAGTAGATCGACGGCACCTCCAGCTGCTCCTCGTAGATGTACTGCCACACGTCGAGCTCGGTCCAGTTGGAGATCGGAAACACGCGCGCGTGCTCACCCTTTTGGATGCGTCCATTGTAAAGGCTCCACAGCTCCGGTCGCTGGCGCTGCGGTTCCCACTGGCCAAACTCGTCGCGGAAGGACAGGATGCGCTCCTTGGCCCGCGCGCGCTCCTCGTCACGGCGCGCGCCGCCGAACGCCGCGTCGAACTTGTGCTCGGCGATGCCGTCCAGCAGCGTGACCGTCTGCAGCCCGTTGCGCGAGGCGCGCGGGCCGCTCTGCTCGACCGCACGGCCGCTGTCGATCGAGTCCTGAACGTTGACCACCACCAGGCGCTCGCCCAGTTCGCGCACGCGCCGGTCGCGGAACTCGATCGCCTCGGGGAAGTTGTGGCCGGTGTCCACGTGCATCAGCGGAAACGGGAACGGCGCCGGGCGAAAGGCCTTCTCGGCCAGGCGCAGCAGCACGATCGAGTCCTTGCCGCCGCTGAACAGCAGCACCGGGCGCTCGAATTCGGCGGCCACCTCACGCATCACGTGGACGGCCTCGGCCTCCAGCGTGCGCAGGTGCGATAGATGGTAGGTGGCAGGCATCCGTGCTGATGAATCAAATTAGAGGATTTCTTACAGTCGAATGTGGCACTTTACGGCGTGTATTCGTTTTGTCAAGCCTCGGCGGCCCGCATGGCACGTTCGTACACGTCGATGATGGCAGCTGAATGCTGCGCTGCTGTGAATGAAGCGATAACCCGGCTGCGACCGGCAGCGCCCATCTCTGCGCCGCCGTCCTCGCGCTCGACGATGCGCCTGACCCCCTGCGCCCAGGCAGCCGGCTCCGCGGGCGCCAGCAGGTAGCCCTCGCGGCCATCCTCCACGATCTCCGGCGGCCCGCCCACCGCGGTGGCCAGCACCGGCACTTCCAGCGCCATCGCCTCGATCAGCGCGCGCCCGAACGGCTCCTCCAGCGACGGCAGCAGCAGCACGTCGAGCGCGCGCACCAGCTGGGGCACGTCCTCTCGCTCGCCGAGCCAGGAGACGCGCTCGCCGAGCCCGGCGGCGGCGATGGTGGCCTTCAACCCGGCCACGTAGGCGTCGTTGTCGAAGCGCGTGGCCCTGGCCACGAACTTGGCCGAGCCGATCAGCAGCAGGTGGGCATCCACCCCTTCGGCCACCAGCAGCCGCAGCGCCTCGATCGCGGTGTCCTGCCCCTTCCACGGGCTCAGCTGCGCAACCACGCCCAGCAGCAGCTTGCGCCGGCCCGCCTCGCCCAGCGCCGCGCGCGCCTGCGCGCGGTCGATCCGCGCCGGATCCCAGCGTTGGATGTCGACCGGGTTGTGAACGACCTCCACGCGGGCGGAGGGGACCACGCCCAGCACCGAGCGGGCGGTGTAGTGCGAGTTGGCCACGATCGTGGTGGCGCTGGCCGCGATCAGCCGCATGGTGGCGGTGCTCACCGCACCGGGAGGCAGGCAGTCGCGGATGTGCACCACCGTGGCGGCGCGCGGGCGCGCCAGGCCGACCACGATGCCGGCGCGGATCGAGTTGGCGTGCACCAGGTCGGCGTGTGTGCGCACGGCGGCGCGACGCACCTGTAGCGCCGCCAAGCTCATCTCGGCCAGCGCGCGCGGCGTGTGCAGCGGGTGCAGCCGCAGGCTGCCTGCCGTTCCCACGATCCGGGTGCTGGGAACACCGAGCTGCGCCAGCGCCTGCGCCAGCGGCCCGGGCGGTGTGGCGGCGTGTGGCTTGACCGTGTCGGGCAGCGCGCCCAGCAGGCTCAGCAGCGAGCGCTCGGCGCCGCTGACGGCGGCGGTGTGATTGACGTAGAGCACCCTCACGGCCGCGCCCCGGCCCGGCCGGCGTGGGCCTGTTCGAGCAGCACCGCTTCCAGGCGCGCCACGATCAGCGGCCAGGCGAAGTCCCTGGCCCGCTCGGCGCCCGCGCTGCCCAGCCGCGCCGCAAGCTCACGGTCGCTCAGCAGGGCGCCGAGCGCACCGGCCACGGCGTGCGCATCGGTGGGGTCGACCAGCAGCCCGCTCTGTCCGTCGGCCACCGCGTCGAGCGCGCCGGCCACGTTCCCGGCCAGCACCGGCTTGCCGTAGGCGGCCGCTTCCAGGTAGACGATGCCGAAGCCCTCGCCCGCCAGACCGCCTCCGGGCAGGCGGCTGGGCATCGCGAACACGTCCGCGCGGCGCAGCCACCGATCGCGCTGCTCGTCGGAGACCGCACCCAGGAAGCGCACCGCGTCGGCCACCCCGACGGTGCCGGCCAGCCGCTCCAACTCGCCGCGCAGCGGTCCGTCGCCGATCACCACCAGCTCCACGTCTGGGACCTTTGCGCGCACCTCGGCCAGCGCGCGGATCAACACGTCGTGGCCCTTGTAGCTGTCGCGCAGGCGCGCAACGCTCAGCACCGTGGGACGCTCGAGCGGCTCGGCGGCGAAGGGCGACGGGATGTCCACCCCCGGAGGGATCAACCTCAGGTCGGCCGGCTCGGCCCCGTTCGCCCTGATCAGGTGAGCGGTGTAGGAGCTGACTGCCACGACCACGTCGGCGCGCTGCGCGGCGAACGCCGACAGACGCGGTTTGCCTCCGATCTCGTTGGCGTGGAAGTACTGCACCGTGCGTGCGCCCTGAACGCGCCTGATGAGCGCGGCGGCAGGGCTGGTTACGATGTGCGCGCTCAAGATCACGTCCGGGCGAAAGCGGCGCGCCTGCATCGCCGCGGCCGCGTTGAGCACCGCGATGCGCCCGGCCCCGAGCCTGCTGTCAACCTTCACGCGCCGCGTGTCGAGCGCATCTCCGGCGTCGAAGCTGGCGGCGCCAGGCTGGTCGAACGTGAGCACCCTGGTGTCCAAGCCCGTAAGACCCGCCACCAGCCGGTGCGTGAGCACCTGGATGCCGCCGCGCGCCGGCGGGAAGTCGGGCGTGAGCACCAGCAGCCGCGGCCTGTGCGCCATCGCAGCGCGCGAGCCGGCGCTCCTCTCGTGTCCACTGGGCGCGGCCGCTTGGTTCATCCGGCGCAGCATCGCACGGCACGCATACAAACGTCCGTGGCCGCGCACCTCCTGTCAAGCCGGCGGGTGACACCACCGATCGGGAGAGGGACGCACTGACCAGCTCCTTCCGCCACCCCTTGGAGATCATGACCGCCCAGCTCATCAACGTGCGCGCACTCGCACGGGCAGCTTCACTCCTCATCGCCTCGGCTCTCGTGCTGCTCGCCGTCCTGATCGCGGCGCCATCGGCGCCCGCCAGCAGTTCCAGACGCGGGCACGCGAGCTCCCGCCGGCACGTGGCCGTAAACCGCTGCGCAGCCGTGAAACGCGCCAAGCACTTCGAGCAGGCGCGCGACACGCAAGTGCGTCAGCGCCAAGCGGATCGTCAAGAGGCCCTCCAAACGGGGCCTGATCGTGGAAGAGATCGGCGGCGCTGGCACGCCAGGCTCGCCCCCGGCCGAAGCGCCCGCTCCCACCAAAACCAAAACCGGCAAAGAAACGAAAACGGGCAACCTGCCGATCGAAACCGGGGAAACGGTCAACGACCCGATCGACCCGCGCTTCCTGACCGACAGCCCCTTCGGGACACGCTCGTTCTGGCTGCAGCCATGGCGCGCGTACCTGGACACGTGGCCCGCCTCGCGGCTGCTGGAAGCGGTGGGCATCAACTTCAACGTCACGCCGGCGGCCGCCGAAGGCACCGCGCAGTTGCTGCAGGACAGCGGCTTCAAGCTGGCGCGCATCGGCATCAACTGGGCGGCGCTGTCCTATGAAGAACCGACCCAGTTCCTGCCCGATCACCTGGCCAGCATCAGCGCCCGCCTGACCGCGCTGCACAAGCACGGCCTGCGTCCGCTGATCGTGCTCGACGCCTACGCCGGCGCGCCCAACCCCGCCAAGCACTTCAAACTGGAAACCACCGTGGCGGCGCCAGCCGGCGCCCAGACGGTGACGCTGAGCCCCGCGAGCGCGGCGGCTGTGGTGCCCGGCAAGACCGGCTTTGACAACCTCACCTTCGAAGGCTCGCCCTCGATCCTGATCAGCTCCATCAGCGGCGAGGAGGCCGTGCTGTCCAAGCCCCTGCGCGGCCCGCTGCCGGCGGGCCCACACCCGGCCGCCACGCTGCTGTATGCGCCGTTCCAGTCGCCCAAGCTCGCCAACGGGCAACCCAACCCGGCCTTCCAGGCCACGCTCGCCGGCTGGCTCGGCTACGTGGCGGCGGTCTGCAAAGAGGCCGCCAGCATCGTCGGACCGGAAGGCTATGACCTTGAGGTCTGGAACGAGCTCAGCTTCGGCTCGCAGTTCCTGAACGCCGAAAACTACTACTCGCAGGTGCCCGAAGAACAGGGCGAAGCGGCGTACGCGGTGGGCAGCGAAAACGGCCTGGAAGCGAATGCCAGCACGGAAGCGGGCGCGAACGCTGAAGCTGGCGCCGGCCCGGAAACGGAGCAGGGCACCGAAGCCGAAGACGGCCCGGAAACCGAAAACGAACTGGAAGCCGAACCGGCTGAAGGCGCCGTCGCAGCGCTGAGCGCGCTGGCCAAAGCCAACACGGCCACGCCGCACAAGCGGGTGGTGAGCAAGGAAATCCGCAAAGCGCTGCTGGCCGAAACGGTGGCGTTCGTGCGCAACCCCGCCAACGGCATCCCCGCCGGAGTGGGCATCACCGACGGCTTCGCCAGCCAGACGCCGTTCCCGTCCGGCGCCGACGCGCCGCTGGGGCTGACCGCGCTGAGCAAGCACCCGTACGTTGGCCCGAAGACGTTCCCTGCCGAATACCGCGAACGCCACATCGCGCCCGTGGACGCGCTCGGCGGGCGCGACACCAGCTCCAACAAAAGCTTCGCCCCGCTGTTCACCCCGGCATATCAGTCGCTGCTGCCCGAGTACACGCTCACCGCCACCTCCACCGAGAGCCTGATCCGCGACGTGGCGCCGATCACCACCAACATCTACCACTACCCGCACGGTCGCAACGTGGCACCCGCCGGCGGTGTGCCGCTGCAGAAGTGGGTCACCGAGTACGACCTGGGCGTCGGCAAAGCGAAGGTCGTGGGCCCGGATGAGGTGACCCCGCAGACGGGTCCGTCGGCGACGCTCACCACGGCCGACAAGGCTCACTTTCGCGCCAAGGTGGTGCTCAGGAGCCTGGTCTCGATGATCGCCAAGGGAGTAAGCCGCGAGTACTTCTTCGCAGCCGCACCCGGCAACCTCTCCCTCATCAACGAAAACTTCTTCACAGAACTCGAAAAAGAACCCAACACCTACCCCGGCGACAACCAGGGCGGCGAAACGATGAGCACCCTGCACAACCTCATCACCCACTTCCAAGGCCCCGGACCCACAGGCGGAAACGCCCAGCAACTCACCCTCCAAGCCATCACCCAAGAAGGCAACCACGCCCAATTCACCGGCGACGGCACCCCCCAACACCCCAGCCTCTACGACCGCAACGTACTCGCCGTCTTCCCCTTCCAAACCAGCCCCACCAGCTACGTCATCCCCATCTACGTCATGACCCGCGACCTCCTCACCCTCTACGAACCAAACCAACCCACAACCGACACCAAACGCTTCGACCTCCCCAACGAGACCTTCCACATCACCCTCACCGGCCTCCCCAACACCACCAACCCCCCCACCATCACCCTCTACGACCCCATCACCAACCAAAACACCCCCACCCAACTCACAAGCCAAAACGGCACCACAGCCACCATCCAAATCCAAGCCACCGACTACCCACGGCTACTCACACTCAACTACAACTGAGCATCAGTACATGCCTGAATTCGTCGGCCGCCTCCCAAACCGGCCGGCTTGGAATACCGTCGCAAGACTTAGATACGGTGACGCGCTATGGAACATCAGCCGTCAGCAGTCGAGACGCTCGACCCATCGGGCGCTCGGGTCGTACTCGACGGACTCGTGTGGGTTGAGAAGATCGTCCGCGACCACCCGGAGGTCGCCTCGCATAAGGACGATGCCTTGCGGGCTGTGTCGGCGCCAGATCACGTCGCGGCCGATCCGGGTTCGGCGGAGCGCAGGCGCTTCTATCTGCGCGGCGTTGGTCCGAGTCGCTGGCTGCTCGTGGTCGTAAGCTATGAGCAGACGCCGGCACGGATCATCTCCGTGTTCGCCAACCGGAAGGACCCCAAGACATGGAGCGTGTGAACATAACGATCGGGCCTTTGACGTTCGATCGAGCCAACTACGACGCCGAGAACGACGTGCTCTACCTCCATTTGGGAGATCCACAGGCCGGTGAGGGTGAGGAGACACCCGAGGGCCACGTCTTGCGCTACACACCTGGAACGAGCCAGGTGATCGGGCTGACGGTCGTAGGTGCGCGGCAGACGCTGGAGCGCAACGGGCGCCTCTCGATAACGGTCCCTGAGACGATAGAGACGACAGCCGAGGAATTGGCGCCTGCTCTGGCTGCAGCCTAGCCTGGGTGCCACCGCTCCGCAGGGACAACACGGGCCTGGCGGATGGCTGGGGCAGTCAATACGCCAGCGATGAATAAGCCAGACATGCGCCCCTCCGTTGATTCCGAGCGTCTCCACGACCGCTCCGGCGCGCAGCGGCGCAGCCCTGTGCGCGTGCATGCTGCGATCGCCTCGGCCGCCTTTCTGCTCGCACTCGTGGCCGTGTTGTGCGGATGCTCCTCCTCGCACACCGCCGCGAGACCCTCCGCCAAGCACGCCATGACGACGCGATCAACCCATTCCCCCCAGCCGGCCGACACCCCGACCGCGCCGATCGACGCGCGCTACCTGACCGAGGTGCCGTTCGGGACGACCTCCTTCTGGATCCAGCCGTGGCGGGCGTACCTGGACACGTGGCCGGCGTCCCGCCTGCAGGCGGGGCTGGGCATCAACTTCAACGTCAAGCCGGCCGCCGCGCGCGACACGGCCAGGCTGCTGCACGACATCGGCTTCAAGCTGGCGCGCATCGAACTGGGCTGGGGCGGGCTCTCGTACAGCAACCCCACGCGCTTCACCCACGAAGCCGACGTGCGCACGCGGCTGGCCGCTCTGCACGAATACGGCCTGCGGCCGCTGATCCTGTTGAACGCCAACAGCGGCGCACCGTGCCCAGCCAGGAAGATCACGCTGGAAACCACACAGGAAGCACAGGCGGGTGCGACCACGGTGATGCTCAGCCCGGCGAGCGCCGCGAACGTGGTGCCCGGCAAGAGCGGCTTCGACGCGGTCGTGTTCCGCGAACCCGGCAAGCGCCATCGCCACCGCCGCCACCGCGCCGCGGCCAACGCCCCGAGGTTGAGCGCGGCGCAGCGACGAGCGCGCAAGCTGGCGCGACGAGCCAAACGCCGCGAACGCAGCGAAGCGGGCGTCACCCAGCTGGTGCTGTCGGGCAACCCCGCGCTGCTGATCACCAAGGTCAGCTCCAGCGGGCTGGCCACCCTGTCCAAGCCGCTGCCGGCCGCACTGGCGGCGGGCGCCCACAAGGGCAGCACGCTGCTGTATGCGCCGTTCGCCGACCCCACGCTGCCCGACGGTGCCCCCAACCCCACCTTCCAGGCCACGCTCCACGGCTGGCTGAGCTACGTGGCCACCGTCTCCAGACAGGCCCGCTCGATCTTCGGCCCCGGCGGCTATGACATGGAGGTGTGGAACGAGCTGGGCTTCGGCTCGCAGTTCCTGAACGTCGGCAACTACGAAGCCGCGCCGTCCGGCACCGAAGCCCGCGCCGCTTCCAAAGCGACCACCAAGGCCGTCACCAGGGCGCTGCTGGAGGAAACGGTGGCCTACGTGCGAAACCCCGCCAACGGCATCTCCCCGGCGGTCGGAGTGTCCAACGGCTTTGCCAGCCAGAGCCCGTTTCCCTCGCCAGCGTTCGCCCCTGCGGGCCTGACCGCCTACAGCAAGCACCCCTACGCCGGCCCCAAGCTCTACCCGGCGGAATTCCAGGTCAAGGGCGGCAACGCGCCGCGCAACGCGCTCGGGCAGCGCGACACCGCCGGGCCGCGCCGTTCGGCGGGAGCGCGCACGCCGCTGTTCGTCCCCCAATACCAGTCCGATTTCCCCGAGCACGATCTCACGGCCGGCTCGGCCGAGACGCTGATCAGGGACGTGGCGCCGATCACCACCCACGTGTATCGCGCGCCGCACGGGCGCTACGTGGCGCGTGCGCACCAGCGCCCACCGCAGGTGTGGGTGACGGAGTACAACCTCGGTAGCGGCGCCGGCACGATCATGGGTTCCGACGGGCACACGCCGCAGAGCTCGGTCACGCTGAGCGCCGCCGACAGAGCGCACTTCCAGGCCAAGGTGGTGCTCAGGAGCCTGGTCTCGATGATCGCCAAGGGAGTAAGCCGCGAGTACTTCTTCGCAGCCGCACCCGGCAACCTCTCCCTCATCAACGAAAACTTCTTCACAGAACTCGAAAAAGAACCCAACACCTACCCCGGCGACAACCAGGGCGGCGAAACGATGAGCACCCTGCACAACCTCATCACCCACTTCCAAGGCCCCGGACCCACAGGCGGAAACGCCCAGCAACTCACCCTCCAAGCCATCACCCAAGAAGGCAACCACGCCCAATTCACCGGCGACGGCACCCCCCAACACCCCAGCCTCTACGACCGCAACGTACTCGCCGTCTTCCCCTTCCAAACCAGCCCCACCAGCTACGTCATCCCCATCTACGTCATGACCCGCGACCTCCTCACCCTCTACGAACCAAACCAACCCACAACCGACACCAAACGCTTCGACCTCCCCAACGAGACCTTCCACATCACCCTCACCGGCCTCCCCAACACCACCAACCCCCCCACCATCACCCTCTACGACCCCATCACCAACCAAAACACCCCCACCCAACTCACAAGCCAAAACGGCACCACAGCCACCATCCAAATCCAAGCCACCGACTACCCACGGCTACTCACACTCAACTACGCCGGCAAGTGACGCCGCGCCCGACGGCCCATCCGGCTTGACCGTTCCAGCAGCGGTGGTACCGATGCGCCATCCCGTAAGATACGACGCGCTCATGCCCGGATCTCCAGCCGCGATCGTGCTGCCGATCACCCGCCGCTTCAAGCACAACCGTCTGGTGCGCTCCGGCGCCTACCAGCTCGGCGAGGCGCTGGGCGACCGCGTGCTGATCGGCAGGACCGTGGGCGGATCGCCAATCGCGCTGTCGATGCGCGACCACCAGCACCGCGCGATCTACTTCTACGGCGAGTACGAGCCCGAGATCACGGCCCTGTTCCACCGCTTCGTGCACCCTGGATCGACCGTGTTCGACGTCGGCGCCAACGCCGGCTACTTCTCGATCACCTCCGCCGAGCTGGGCGCCGGGGTGCACGCGTTCGAGCCCAACCCGCGCGTGCGCGCGCTGCTGCTGCGCAGCGTGGCGCTGGGAGGATCTTCGATCGAGGTGGTGGCGGCCGCGTGCAGCGACCACAACGGCACGATGCCGCTGTATCTGTCGGACCCGGGCAACACCGGCATGACCGGCCTGGCCACCCCCACCGACGTGAGCGTGGAGGTCGAGGTGATCAAGCTCAACGACTATGCGGCGCGCACGCGGGCGCGCCCCGACCTGATCAAGATGGACGTCGAGGGCCACGAGCGCGAGGCGCTCACCGGAGCGGACTCGCTGCTGCGCGAGTGCCGCCCCACGCTGATCGTGGAGGCCAGCGGCCCGGCAACGCTGGAGCTGATGGCAGGCCACGGCTACAGCCCGCAACGGATCCTGCCCGACGGCTCCACCGTCGCTCACGACGGGCGCATGGAGCTGATGGGCGGCTACGAGAACATCTGCTTCGTGCCCGCCTCCGCCGACTGAGCATCGGGCGCGGCCAGCCAGTTGATGATGCTGCTCGCCTGGACGAACGCCGCGCGCGTGAACGGTCCTCCTCCGGTGACGGTGAAGATGCGATAGCCGAGCTCGTCGAACAGGTCCCACGGCGCCCCCGGCGCGGTGTCATACAGCGCGGCCGCTCCGGGGTCGTGCTCGAAGATGACCAGCGGCCGCGCGCGGGCGAGCACCGCGCGCGCTCCTTCCAGCACCGCCAGCTCGGCGCCCTCGACGTCGATCTTGACCACCCGCGGCGTCAGCTGCGCAACCTCGGCGTCGAGCGTTGAGACGTTCACCGTGATGTACTCCGGCTGGCCGCGCTCGTCGCTGATCTCGGGGCGCCGGCGCAGTCCGCTCCAGCCGTCGAGCTGCTTGAAGTGGCAGAACTCGGTCACTTCCGCGTGCGCGCCCAGCGCCATCTGACGGCACTCCACGCCCGGGAAGCTGCGCGTCACCTCGCCCGCCAGCGCGGGGATCGGCTCGAACGCGATGTGCTTTCCGCGCGGCGCCACGCGCACCGCTTCGCGCAGAACCTGGCCACGGTTGGTGCCGATGTCGATGTAGGTGTCCTCGCTGGTGAGCGTGGCGGCGAGCACGGCGGCGATGCCGAGCGCGTCCTGCTGGGCGGCGCGCGCAGTGGCGTCGACAGCGGCCAGCAGCTCCGGGCGCCCGAGCCGGCGCGAGACCCCTCCGGTGACGCGTGTTAGGAAAGACATGCGCGTATTCTCCCCTCAGCCTCCGTGGCGGGCGTTATCACGAGGTTGTGCTGATCACCCGCAACGCCAAGCGCCCGGCTGGATTGAGTAGCATCAAATCACATGTCAACCGTCCCTGCCTCGGTGCTGCTGGTGACGCCGCGGTGGACGCGCGACGGAGGCGTGGCCACCCATGCCATGGCCAGCGCGCAGGCGCTGGCGCAGGCCGGTTTGGCGGTCGGCGTGCTGGCCGCACGGGTCGACTCAAGCGATTTCGTGCCCGGGGTGAACGTGCATCACAGCCCGGCGCTGTTCGACCGGCACGCGGGAACGCAGGAGCGCTTCGGCGCGGCATTCGCGTCCAAGCCCGATGTGATCCACCTGCACCAGGTCGACGACCCCGAGATCGTGACCGCGCTGCGAGCGAGCGCCCCGGTGGCGATCAGCGCCCACGGCTACACCGCCTGCACCTCCGGTGTCTATTACTTCCGCCCTGGCCACGAATGCACGCGCCCGCACGGCGTGGGTTGTGTGGCCAACCTGGCGCTGCGCGGCTGCGCGCACACCCGTGATCCCCAGACGTTGCCGAGGAAGTTCCGCAACGCCAGCCGTGGCCTGGCGGCGCTGCGCGCGGCCGACCTGGTGCTGTCCTACTCCAAAGCGGTCGACCGGCATCTCACCGCCAACGGCCTCGCACGACGCAGCATCATCCCGCTGTTCGGCACGCTCGCTCCCCAGCACGGCACCGGTCACGATCAGCGACGGCGGGTGGTGTTCGCGGGGCGGATCGTGAACGCCAAGGGCGTTGACGTGCTGATCGAAGCAGCGCGCGACGTGGACGGCGAGTTCGTGATCTGCGGCGACGGGCGCGAGCTGGCAGACATGCGCCAGCTGGCCGCGCGGCTGGGTGTGGCCGATCGGGTGTGCTTCACCGGCTGGCTCGACGCCGATGAGCTGGCGCGTGAGCTGGCCGACGCCTCCGTTGTCGCCGTCCCTTCGCGCTGGCCCGAGCCGTTTGGGCTGGTGGGGATAGAGGCCTTCGAAGCCGGGCGGCCGGTCGTGGCTAGCGCCACCGGCGGGATCGTGGAGTGGCTGGATGACGGCGTCAGCGGCCTGTCGGTTCCGCCCGGCGACGCCGGCGCGCTGGCCGGAGCGCTGAACGAGCTGCTCAGAGACCCCGAGCGCCAGCGCACGATGGGCGAGGCGGGGCGGGCGGCGGTGCGCGAGCGCTTCACCGCGGAGCGCCACGTGGCGGCGCTGATCGACGCTTACGGCCGCGCAATCGCCGGCTGGGATCGAGCAGCGGCCTAGCCTGCCAGCTCACTCCGTCCCGCAAGCGCCCCGTCAAGCATCCGCGCGACCACCTCGACGGTTCGCGTGAGCCCCATCTCGCGTTCGGCGAACTCGCAGCCGCGGGCTCCCAGCGCTTCGCGCTGCTCCTCATCGGCCAGCAACTCCCCCACCGCGTCGGCCAGCGCCTCGGCGCTGCGCTCCACCACGCGCGCGGCGTGCTGGCGGGTGAGCTCCGACCATCCGCGGTGCCCTGCGGTGGCCACCAGCGGTCTGCCCGATGCCAGCGCCCCGGCGAGCGTGCCCTTGCGCGAGGACGGTCCGGGCGTGTCGGCGAAGATCAGCACCTCGCAAGCGGCCAGCTCGTCGCTGAGCTCCTGGGCGGGAAGCGTGCCCGAAAAAGACAGCGCGCCGCCCAGCCCACGGCTTTGCGCTGCCGCCGCCCAAGCCTTTCCCGAGGCCGACGCGAGGCCGGGCCCACCGAGCAGCCGCAGCCGCACTTCGGCGCCGCGTGCGCGCAGCAGGCCGAGCGCATCGAGTACCCGGGCGATCGCCTCGTCGTCGTAGCGGTAGCCGAACAGCCCCATGACCTGAAAATCGCGCGTCGGCCGCGGCGCAAGCGCCGGTGCGGGCAGGTTCGAGAACACCGGAGCGAGCTCCAGCGGGCGACCGGGAAGCCAGCGGCGCGAGTCCAGCCACTGCACGCGGAAGTCGGCCGTCAGCGCGATCGCCGAGCACGCGCGCACCACCTCGATCAGCGCCGCGCGCTGGGTCAGCGCCCACACCTCCCCGCGCGCGCCGCCTTTGCGCAGCGGGAAGGCCAGCTCGTGCATGACCGCCACGATCGGCAGCCCGGAGCGGCGCAGCGTGGAGATCGCCGGGTGCACGAACAGCGGCAGTCCCTTGTAGGAGTAGGAGAACACCGAGTAGTGCAACACGATCGCCTGCGCCCGCTCGCGCTCCAGCTCCGTGCCAGCGCCCGCGTCCAGGACCTGACCTCCGCGCCGGCCGCGCGGGGTGAGCCCTGCGGTGCGCGTCAACCAGTGCATCGAACACGACACGCCCTGCTCCTCCATCGCCTGCGCCAGCAGCGTGGCATGGTCGTGCACGCCGCAGGTGGGGCTCACCGACACACCCGACCACCGCTGTGCGCAGCCCGTCAACCACTCGAGGATGCTCGCCGCGGTAGGCGGCGTCGATCGCCTCCGCCAGCGCCTCCAGATCGCCGGTCGGAAGGATCAGTCCGCTGCGGCCGGGCTCGACCAGGTCCTGCATGCCGGTGTCCGCGCTGACGATCACCGGCACGCCGCAGGCCAGCGCCTCGGCCGGCGCGTAGGCGAACCCGTCCTCGTAGGTCGGGTGCACGCACAGGCTGGCGCTGCGAAAGTGCGGCAGCGGATCGCCCGGCGCAGACCTCGATCCGTGGATCGCGCGCACGTGCCTCCTCGATGAAGCGGCGCATGCCGCGCGTTTTCCAGCCGCCGATCAAGCGTCAGCCTGCATGTCCTCGTAGGGGAGCTTGGCGGATCGCGTCGATCAGCAGCGGCACGCCCTTGGCCACGCTGAGGCTGCCGACGTAGACAACGTTGAACGTGCTCGCCTCGCGCGGCGCGGGGTCGGGCGTGTAGCGGGGGTGCGGGCGTCAGCGGGAACAGCGCCAGCTTGTCCTCGGGCACGCCGTGTTCGAGGAACGAATCCCACGTGTAGCGGGAGGCCACGTAGATGCGATCGGCCTGCTCGTATTCGTCGAGATAGCGCTTGACGATGTGCGTGCCGAACGAGCGCTCCAGCGGGTAGCGCTCGTAGGCGCGGGCGTGCTGGCGGGCTACGCGGCGCACGTGCGGGCTGCCGGTCATCAAACCGACCGAGCGATAGCCCATGGTGCGCGCCGCCTGGAACTGGGCGAGCGCCTGGCGGTTGAACGCGATCAGGTGCTCGGCCGGCGTCATCCGCGCGGCCGCGTAGGCGTCGAACTCGACCCGCTGCTTCCAGATCCGCCAGCCGGGGTGAAACCGCGCCACCGGCGCCATCAGCGTGGTGCGCGAGAGCAGCGCACGCCTGCCCGGATCCTTCACGCGGTCATCGGCGCAGACGTAGCGTCGTGGCTGGCCCAGGCGGTCGAGCGTCTCCACGATCTCCTTCAGATGTGCGCCAAGGCCGCCTGAGCCGAACGGCGCGGCGCACGAGACGAAGACAGACCCACGCGGCAACACTGCCTCCTGGGCGGCGTGCGCCGCGGCCCGCCAGCGCGGCCCCAGCGGCTGCTCGGACGCCGGCTGGGGCTGTGCGCCCGGCGCCGGCGCCGGCGCGTCAGTCGACACTGCCGTAGCCCCACAGGCTCAACAGGTCGCGATTCAGGTACTCCCCCAGCGCCACCACCTCGCCCCTGAAGCGGCGGCGCAGCTCGCCCATCAGCTCCTGATCGGGCGGCTGGGGCTTGCCGTAGACGAGCTGGCGGCGAACCAGCTGAGAGACCCGCGTCTTGGTCTCGCCCGGCATCAGCGTCTGGACGGTCGCTTTGACGGCGCGCGCGGCGGGGCTCTTGCCGGCGTACAGGCCGCGGACCATGCGGTCCATGCGCAGCGAGCGCACCTCCACGGTGGGGTTGGCCTCGATCGTCTCGATCGGCGCCGTGTGGTCGACGTCGAGGAACCGCAGCACCTTGCGCACGGTGGCCTCGTTGTCGGCGCGGAAGTCGTCGTAGATCAGCACCAGCATCTGCTCCGGTGCGAACACCGCGCGGTAGCGCTCAAGCTGCTCCACGTAGCGCACGTGGTCTGAGTAGCGGCGCATCTGCTGTCCCTTGCGCACCACCTCCTCGTTGGCCAGCGCCTTGGCGAGGTCCTTCTCGCTCTCCACGTGCGACTGCACCAGCTGCATGTGCATGGAGCGCACGAAGCTGGCCGGCTCCCTCAGGATCGCGATGATGCGCGCGTGCGGCTGCAGCTCGGCGATCAGCCCGGCGGCGGTGTGGGATCTCAGATATGACGGCGATGCCTCTCCCGCGCGCTGCACGGGCGTGGCGTCGGCAAACAGCGCCAGATACTGCTCGAGCGTCGCCGGCAGCCGTCCGGCGACCGGCGGTTCCAGACGCGCCGGCAGGTCGCTGGCGAAGAACTTGGGCTCCTTCAGCGTGGGCATGTAGATCTGCGGATGCCCGCGCAGCATGCGGTAGAGCGCGGTGGTGCCGCTCTTGTGATGCCCCACGATGAAGAAGTCGGGAACCCGCCCGCCGGAGGGTTGCTCAGACGGTACGGTCATATCCCCAAAGTCTAACCAGGTCACGATCCAGGTATTCGCTGAGCGCGATCACCTCCGCCTCGAAGCGGCGGTGCAGCTCGAGCGTCAACTCCTCATCGGGCCTGTCGGGCCTGCCGTAGACCACTCGTTTCTGCACCACGCGCAGCGCCTGGCGGCGCAGGGGGCGGGGAGCGAGCGCCTTGACCGATCTCTTGACGGCGCGCGAGATCGGCCCGTGCCCGACCGACACCGCGTGCAGCAGCGTGTCGAGCTGCTGGGAGCGCACGCGCACCGTGGGGTTCGCCTCCAGCTCCTCGACGGCGACGGTGTCGTCGAGCTCGAGGAAGTTCAGCACGCGCTTGACGGCCGCCTCGTTGTCGCTGCGGAAGTCCTCGTAGATCATCACCAGCATTCGCTCGGGGGCGAACACCGCGCGGTAGCGCTCCAGCTGCTCCACGTAGCGGACGTGGTCTGAGTAGAACAGCACGTGCGGGCGAAACTGCGAGGAGCCGGGGATCTGCTCGCCCCGGCGGCGCGCGTCCTCCAGCGCGATCGCCGTGCGCAGGTCGCGCGCTGTCTCGATGTGGGATTGGACGAACTGCATGTACAGCGAGCGCAGGAAGCTGGCCGGCTCCCTGAGGATCGCGATCACCCGCGCCTGTGGCGCCAGCTCGGCGATTTCGCCGGCGGCCACGCGCGAGCTCAGATACAGCGGTGATGCCTCGCCGGTCAGTTGCCCGGGCCGGGCGGGAGCGAACAGGGCCAGGTACTGCTCGAGGTTCTGCGGCAGGCCGGCAGCCTTGGGCGCGCTTGCTGGCGTGTACATGTCGCCGGCGAAGTAGCGCGGCTCCTTCAGCTCGGGCATGAACACCTGGGGATGGCGGCGCAGCATCTCGTACAGCGCCGTGGTGCCCGACTTGGGGTGCCCGACCACGAAGAAGTCGGGTGCTTTTTCAGTCGAGTCGGTCATAGCCCCACAGGCTCACCAGGTCGCGGTTCAGGTACTCGCCGGCGGCCTGCACCTCGCCCTTGAAGCGGCGGCGCAGCTGCCTCATCAGCTCCTCGTCGGGCGCCTGCGGCTCGATGTAGAGCAGGCGCTCGCGCGTCGTGCGCAGGGCCCGGCGGCGCAGGCCGTCTGGCGTCACGGCCTTGACCGAGTTCTCGACCGCGCGTGAGATCGGACCGCGACCCACCGCCAGGGTGTGCATCAGCTCGTGCATCCGGGGCGAGCGGGCGCGCACGGTCGGGTTGGCCTCGGTGGCCTCGATCGCCACGTCCTCGTCGAGCTCCAGGAAGCGCAGCACCCGCCGTACGGTGGCCTCGTTGTCGGCGCGGAAGTCGTCGTAGATCAGCACCAGCGTCTGCTCGCGCCCGAGCGCGTCGTGAAAGCGGCGCAGCTGCTCGGCGTAGCGCACGTGCTCGGAGTACAGCAGCGCGTGCGGCCAGTAGGAGTGCGCCGCGATCGCGCGTCCCTGGCGGCGCTCGTCCTCGAGCGCGAGCGCTCGCGCGAAGTCGTGCTCGGTCTCGATGATCGCCTGCACGAACTGCAGGTGCAGCGAATGCAGGAAGCTCGGCCGGCTCGCGCAGGATCGCGATCGCCCGCGCGGAAGGGTTGGCCTTGGCGATCAGCTGCGCGGACACCGGCGAGCGCAGATACGAGGGCGAGGCCTCGCCCACGAGCTGTTCAGCGCCGGCGCCGCTGTAGAGCGCCATGTAGTCCTCGATCGTGCGCGGCAGCGTGCCTGCCACCGGCGGTGCGCGCACGTGCATCTCGGGCGCGAAGTACTGCGGCTCCTTCAGCGGCATGTGGATCTGCGGGTGCCTGCGCAGCATCTCGTACAGTGCCGTGGTGCCGCTCTTGGGGTGACCGACGATGAAGAAGTCGGGCACCCGCCCGCGTGTCCGCTCGCGGTCGCGCTCGGTCTCAATCGACGTTGTCATAGCCCCACAGCGACACCAGATCGCGGTCGAGGTACTCGCTCAGCGCCACCACCTCGGCCTTGAAGCGGCTGCGCAGCTCGGCCATCAGGCGCTCGTCGGGCTGCGCGGGCTCGGCGGTGATCACCCGCCGGCGCATGGCGCGCAGCGCGCTGCGGCGCAGTCGGCTGCGGCGCCAGCAGCTTGACCGCCCCTGCACGGCCCGCGCCGCCCCGCCGCGGCCGATCGAGATCGAGTGCACCATCTCCTCCAGCTGCTGTGAGCGCACCGCCACCATCGGGTTGACCTCCAGCAGCTCGATCGGCGCGTTCTCGTCGACGTCCAGGAAGCGCAGCACCTGGCGCACGGTGGCCTCGTTTTCGGCACGGAAGTCGTCGTAGATCAGCACCAGCATCTGCTCGGGCGGGAACACCGCGTGGTAGCGCGCCAGTTGCTCGACGTAGCGCACGTTGTCGGAGTACTGCAGCGCCTGCGGGCGGTGCGAGCGGCGCGGGATGCTCCTGCCTTCGCTGCGGGCGGTCTCGAGCGACAGCGCTGTGCGCAGGTCCTTCTCGCTCTCCACGTGCGAGCGCAGCAGCTGCAGGTGCAGCGAGCGCAGGAAGCTCGGCCGGCTCGCGCAGGATGGCGATGATCCGCGCGGCCGGCTGCAGCTCGGCGATCAGCCCGGCGGCGGTGTGGGATGCCAGGTAGGAGGGCGATGCCTCGCCCGACGCGCTGCTCGGGCCGGCGTTCTGGAAGAGCGCCAGGTACTCCTCCATGGTGGCCGGCAGCGCGCCCGGAGCGCTTGGGCTGGAAGCGCTGGCGCAGGTCGCTGGCCAGGTAGCGCGGCTCCTTCAGCTCCGGCATGTAGATCTGCGGGTGGCGCTTGAGCATCTCGTACAGCGCCGTGGTGCCGCACTTGGGGTGACCGACGATGAAGAAGTCAGGCACCCGCTGCGTGGGCGCCTCAGCCGACATCGCCATACCCCCACAGGCTCACCAGGTCGCGACCCAGGTGCTCGCCGAGCGCGACCACCTCGTCCTTGTAGCGACCGCGCAGCTCGGCCATCAGCTGCGCGTCGGGCTGCTGCGGCTCGGTGTAGACGATGTGCCGCTGGGTGGCGTGCAGCGCCCCGCGCCGCAGCCGCCGGGGTGTGAGTGCCTTGATCGAGCCCTTGGCCGCGCGCGAGACGGGCCCGCGTCCGACCGACACCGCGTGCACCAGCTCGTGCAGGCGCTGTGAGCGGGCGCGCACGGTGGGGTTGGCCTCGGTGGCCTCGATCGCCACCTCCTCGTCGACCTCCAGGAAGCGCAGCACCCGACGCACGGTGGCCTCGTTTTCGGCGCGGAAATCGTCGTAGATCAGCACCAGCATCTGCTCGGGCGCGAACAGCTGCTCGTAGCGGCGCAGCTGCTCCACGTAGCGCACCTGCTCGCTGTAGGCCAGCGCGCGTGGCCAGTAGGTGTAGCGCGGGATCTGCTCGCCTTTGCTGCGGGCAGGCTCGAGTGCCAGCGCGGTGCGCAGGTCGGTCTCGGTCTCCACGTAGGTCTGCACGAACTGCATGTGCAGCGAGCGCAGCAGGCTGGCCGGCTCGCGCAAGATCGCGATGATCCGCGCGTCGGGGCGCACCTCGGCGATTTCGCCGGCGGCGGTGCGCGACCACAGGTACAGCGCGGTGGCCTCGCCCACGCGCTGCCCGGGCGCGGCGGCGGCAAACAGCTCGCGATATTCCGCGAGCGTCACCGGCGTTCCTTCCGGGCGCGGCGGGGTGCGCTCGTGCAGCTCCTCGGCGAAGAACCACGGCTCCTTGCCCCTGGGCATGTGGATCTGCGGATGGCGCCTGAGCATCTCGTACAGCGCTGTGGTGCCGCTCTTGGGCTGGCCCACGATGAAGAAGTCGGGGAGCGCCCCGCTCAAGGCAGTGTGCCGCCCGACGCGCCCGCGGCGAGCGTGGAGGCGGAGCGGTAGTAGGGGTTGCTTTCGCTGAGGCCGGCGGCGGTGTCGAAGGCGGCCAGTTTGCCGTCGAGGATCACCATCACGCGATCGCACATGTCAAGCGTTGACATGCGGTGCGCCACCACGAACATCGTCAGGTCGCGCTTGAGCGCTTTCAGCGACTCCCCGATCAGCGCCTCCGAGCGCGGGTCCAGAGCGCTGGTGGGCTCGTCGAGCACGAGCACCTCCGGTTCGGCTGCGAGCGCGCGGGCGAGGCAGATGCGCTGCTGCTGGCCGCCGGAGACGGCGTCGGCGCGGGGGCCGATGATCGTGTCATAGCCCTGCGACCAGCCGACGATGTCGTCGTGGATTCCGGCCAGATGAGCCGCCCGTTCGATCGCCTCCTGATCGATGTCGCGGAAGTAGCGGATGTTGTCGGTGACCGAGGCGTGTATCAGCCGCGGTTCCTGGGGAACGTAGGCCACCAGCCGGTGCCAGTCTGCGGGCGCGCAGTCCTGCGCGGGTTCGCCGTTGACGAGGTAGCGCCCGCTGTCGGGGAAGCGCAGCTGCAGCAGGATCTGCACGAACGTGGACTTGCCGGCCCCCGAGGGCCCGATCACGCCGACCGCCTCGCCGCGGGAGATCTCGAAGCTGATGTCCGACAGCACCGGACGCTCGGGGCGGTAGGCGAAGGACACGTGCTCGTAGGCCAGCGTGCGCACTTCGCTGAGCGGCTTCTCGCCGGTCGGAGGAGCGCTCGACGAATAGCGATTCCCGGCGTCCTGCAGCCGTTCGATGAACGGCAGCGACTGCTGCAGCGCCTGGAAGTTGCTCTGCACCTGCTGGCCGTAGGAGCCGGCGCGCACGAGCAGCAGCACGACGGCGCCGAGCGAGGCAACGTGGCCACTGCCGGACTGGTACAGCACCCACAGACCGGCGACCAGGATCACGTAGATCATGCTCTGGTAGATGCTGGGAGTCAGGCGCCCCACCAGCTGGCTGCGGAAGAACAGGTCGCGGGCGGAGTCGACCAGCCGGTCGATGCGCTCGCGCTGCGCGCCCGCCACGCCGAACACGTGCGTCTCCTCGGCCGTGCGGATCGTCTCCCCGACTCCGCCCGCGTACTCCATCTGGGCCTGTGACAGCGCGCGCGCTCGACGCACGCCGAGCTTGTTGAGCGGGCGCAGCGCGCCGAACAGCAGCACCGCCGCGGTCAGCACCACAGCGGCGGCGGCGACGTTCAGCAGCAGTGCCGAGATCATCAACACGACGAACGTGAACAGCGCGGTCACCAGCGTTGTCGCCTGCAGCGCGCCGGCGGTGGCCTGGATGACCTGGCTGGTCATGGTCTCCTGGAGATGGCCCTCGCGGTCGCTGGACTGGACCCCCCAGGAGGCTCGCGTGAAGGCGTGGAACAGATTCCTGCGCAGCCCCGCCTGCACCTGCGAGGCGATTCGCGCGGGCAGGATCGAGATCGGTATCTGCAGGATCAGGCGCGTCAGCGTCAGCAGCACGGCGACCAGGATCAGCTGCCCGACGGTCGCGTGCGTGTGGATCGGGCCGATGTCCAACGGCACGTGTTTGGCGCGCTTGACCAGGTCGGTGGCCACCTGCGCCACGATCGCGAGGATGCCCGCTTCGGTGAAGCCGGAGAGGATCGAGCTGACACCGAGCGCCGCAACCAGCTTGCGCTTGTCTCCCAGCAGCATCTTCAGGCGCGAGCGCGTGGTGGAAACGGGCGCCACCCCCGGCGCCTGCTTTGAGCCGGAGGCGTTCATACCGGCAGCGGGGTTGTTCGGCTGGCCAGCACCGGAGCCCCAGCGCGGTGTTCGCGTACGACGCCGCCGAGCCAGTAGGCGGCCACACCGGCGGCGAACCAGAAGAACGGGCCGGCCGGGGCGGTGGCCATCGTGGGGCCGGCGAAGCCCTTGAAGGCGATGGTGATCATCGAGGCGAACACCGCCACCAGGCACAGGCGCAGCTCGACGTCCTCGATCGAGCGGATCCTGCGCAGCACGAGCACGATCAAAGACGCGGTGAACGACACCCACAGCAGTAGACCCGGCAGCCCCAGTTCGAGTGTGACGAGGTTGTACTCGGACTCGCCGCTGACGCCTTGGCCTTCGATCGACAACGGCACCTTGCCGCCGAAGCCGGAGGCCGAGCCGTACGTGCCCAGGCCGACGCCGAGCGGCGCGTAGACGAGATCGCTGGGGATCTGCGTGAGCGTCTTTTCCTTGTATTCCACGCTTTTGTTGGCTGCCTGTTCGGGACTGGCCACGCTGGCGTAGCGCGCGAACACGCCCTGCCCGTCTGTCGCCACCAGCACCGAGGCGATCGGGAATGCGAGCGCGATCACCGCCAGCATCGACAGCAGGGCACGATTCACTCGACATCCGGACAGCACCGTCAACAGCCCGTACGTCAACAACGCCACGACCGCGATGATCAGATTGGTGCGCGAAGCGGACGTGGCCACGCCCAATATGGCGCCGGCGCTGAGCAGCAGGATGATCCATTTTCTTCGTACCCTGCGCAGCGCGAGCAGCGTCAGCAGACCGGGCAGCGCCAGCGCGCCGGTCGCCCCGCCGAAGCCGCTGTCGGATCCAAGCGCCGGCGGCCGCGGCCGCGCGATGCCTTCGCTGACGTACGTGCGTCCGCTGAGACCCGATGCGCCGGAGACCTTTTCGCCGTAGCCGGGGCCCCACCCAGCCAGTTCCTGGGGGCTGAGCCGCGACTGGTACGCGCCCACCAGCCCGTTGGCGAGCGCAAGCACGCCGAGGATCAGAAAGAGCTTGCGGAAGCGGCTCTTGGAGCGCATGAGCATGAAGCCGAAGAAGAAGAACGGCACCCACTCGAGCTGCTGGCGGAAGCCGCCCACGACCTTCAGCACGCCGGAGGTCTGGGGGTTGGCAGCCTGGATCAACACGATCGCCACGAACGCGATCACCCAGCCCATCAGCGGCGGCAGCTGTACGCGCTCGCGCTTGACGACCAGTCGCACGAGCATGCCGAGCGCGATCGCGAAGATCAGCACGTCACGGATCGCGGAGGCCGCCTGGCTGGCGCTCAGCAGCTTGACCGGCCCGTCCAGCAGGCCGAGGTACAGCGCCACCAGCGTGACCGTGATCTCATAGCGAGTGGAGGAGACGAGCGCGACCACGCCCAGCGCTCCCACGATCAGCGCAGCGGCGAGGCCGAAGCTGGGGTTGGGCACGCCGACGGCGATCCCAAGCGCGATCAGCAGCGCCACCAGCGCGGCGCTGGCACTCAGCAGCAGTTGGTTTAGCTGGCGTTGGCGGACAGCCGGATGCACGCCCACGAGCGGCGTCGCAAGACGCAGCCGGTGGGTGCTCATCGCCGCAGGAAATTGGGACGCAGACGCCGCCCCCCCGGCTCTGCGGAGAAGCCATAGCCCGCGAGGGCCGAGCGCGGGGCGTCGTTGACCACGACACCGAGCACCGATGCGCTGGAGTTGCGGTTCAGCAGCTCGACGAGCCGTTGAGCCGACAGTTCGCGTGTGTGCCCAACGCGAGCCACGATCACGATCCCGTCGACGAGGCCGAGCAGCGGCATCGCGTCGCTCACTTCCAGCAGGCCGGGCACGTCGATCAGCACGCTGTCGTGATCCTCGGCGAGCGAGCGCAGCAGATCTGCGGTGGTGGCGCGCGCGAGCAGCGCCGGCGGGTTGGCCACGTCTGTGCCACCCACGAGCACCGACAGCGTGCCGATGCTGGAGGTGTCGATCAAGGTTCCCACGCCGCCCGCCTCGGATGGGCTCGCCTGCCCCCCGGCCAGCGAGCGCGCGGAGTGCGCGTTCTGCAGGGCCTCGCCGACCGAGCGCTTGCCGGCGAGTACCTCAGCCAGTCCATTGCTCGCCTCGATCCCCAGCAGCTTGGCCTGCACGGGTCTGCGGAAGTCAGCCTCGACCAGCGCCACCCGCTCGCCGGCTTCCGCCTGCACCAGCGCCAGATCGGCGACCACGGTCGACTTGCCGTCGCCTGCGTCGGCGCTGAGGAACAGGATCAGCCGCGGCGCCGCGGCGCCGTCCTGGTCGAGCCCACCGCCGAGCTGCAGCGTGGTGTGAAGCCTTCGCAACGGCTCCAGCAGCGGCTTGGCCGGCCTGGATCCCCCGTCGCCGCGCACCACGGGCTGGCGTACGTGCGGAAGCGCGGCCAGGATCTGGGTGTGGAACATCGCTTCGATCGCCGACAGCGACTGCAGCCGGCGATCGAAGCGACTCAGCGTGTACGCGGCCACGCAGGCGAGGACGATCCCCAGCACGAACCCGAAGATGGCGTTGCGCTTCGGCGAGGAGGAGATCAGGCTTGCCTTTGCTTTGGTCGGGCTGATCTGCTGGACGCCGGCGATGCTCAGATCGGATTCGAGCTGGTTTATGCGGCTGGCGATGTTGGCCTCCTGCAGCGACGCCGAGGAGCTTCCGGACGCTTTGCCGGAGCTTTTTCCCTTGCCTTTGGAGGCGGGCGCGCTCGACGCCGCCGCGGCGGCGGCCTGCGCGGCTTCGATCCTGTGCAGCTGCTTGCGCGCGACGCCGAGGCCCTTCCTGATGGCGCGCTGATAGTCCTGGCGCTGACGTTTGATGTAAGCCTGCGCGTAGACGCCGGCGAGCTTCTCGGCCGCTTTCGCGGAGTGGGCTTCGGTCGTGATCGTGATGAAGTCGCTGCCGGTCGCCGCCTTGGCGTGGGCGGTTCCGGCCGCGGCGCCACGGTCGTGTTCGGCGCGCAGCTGGTCGTGAACGAGCTGACCGATCGCGGCCGAGTTGATCAGCGCCACCTGGTCTGTGACCGTGCGGTCGCCGAGCGTACTTTTGACTTGACTGGTACTAAACAGTCCCTGTTCTTCAGATCCACTACCCAAATAGACCTGGGTGGAAGACGAGAAGACACGCGGCTGGTGGCGGTAGTAGAGGTAGCTCAAGCCGGCAACCAGCAAGCCCACTATCAGGATCAGCCACTTACGCTTCCATAGGGGCGCGAAGATGGCGCTGGCATCGGTTGTCTGGTTCATTGGCTCGCGGATCCGTCCGTGGCGACTCGCCAGGATCATAGGCTCTGGCCTTATCCGGATCTAAAGAGTAGCGGTCGGGGGGCGACGCGCGGCAAGCTCGCGTGCAACGATGTCGCCGCCCGTGACAGACGTGAACATCGACCCGGCGAGCCCTTGACTTCTCCCCGATCCCGCCGCGTTCTCCTCGTCAGTCACCCGGCGGTCGTGAGCGTCAACCAGGAGGTCTACCGCGAGCTGCGCCGGCGCGGGTGGGACGTGACGATCGTGGTGCCAAGTCGCTGGCGGCACTCCTATTCCAAGTCTGCTGTCAAGCCCGTTGCGCTGGCAGGCATGGAGAGCGCGCTGCGCCCGACGCCGGTGGCCTTGCCGGGGCGCCCGCAGCGCCACTTCTACCTGACCAGCACACGCACGGTGTGCAGGCGCGCGCGCCCAGATGTGGCATTCGTGGAGGCCGAGCCGTATTCGCTGTCAGCGGCGCAGTGGGGTCGCACGTTCACCCGGCTTGACATTCCGTTCGGCGTCCAGTGCTACGAGAACATCGACAGGCCGCTCCCCGCCCCACTGTTGCGTATGCGCTCGCGGGTGCTGCGCGACGCCGCTTTCGTCGCCGCCCGCTCTGACACCGCCGCGCAACTGGTGCGCTCGTGGGGTGCATTGGGAGAGGTCGGCTTCGCTCCGCCGGCGGTCCCGATGTGGGAGAGCGTGCCCACACGGTGTGAACAAATTTTCACAATTGGTTTCGCCGGCAGGCTTGTTGAGAGCAAGGGGTTGACAGACCTGTTGGCCGCCGTGCGCCAGCTCGACGCGCCGGTGGAGATGCTGCTGCTGGGCAATGGTGAAATGCGAGCGCAGCTGGAGGGACAGCCGATCCCGGGGTCTCGTGTACGTGTGATCGATGACCTGACACACGAGCGGATGGCGCCGGCCTACGCGCAGCTCGACGTGCTCGTGTTGCCCTCGCACACGACGCCCACGTGGAAGGAGCAGTTCGGTCGCGTGATCGTGGAGGCGCTGTCCTGCGGAGTCCCGGTGCTGGGCTCGGACTCCGGCGAGATCCCGTGGCTGATCGGGCTGACCGGCGGCGGGCTCGTGTTTCCCGAGGGCGATGTCGATGCGCTGGCGACGGCGCTGCGGGAATTGCGCTCCTCGCCGCAGCTGCGCGAGCGTCTGGCCCGCACGGGCGCAGCGGCGGTCGAGCGGCTGTTCACCGTCTCGGCGGCCACGGACCCGCTGGAGGCGATGCTCGAGCGCGCGGCAGCGTCAGGCAGGCGCTGAGCGCACAGCCGGCGCCCTCACCCCCGACGCTCCTCCAGCAGCCGTGCATACAGGCGGTCGTGTCCCGCCACCATCTCCTCCCAGCTGAAGCGCAGAGCGTCCTGGCGCGCGGCGTCTCCTAGCCGCTCGCGCAACCTCGCGTCGGCTGCCAGGCGCTGCAGTCGCTGCGCGATCATCTGCGGCTCGCGCGTGATCAGAAAGCCGTTGCGCTCGTCCTCGATCAGCTCGCGCACACCGTTCACAGGGGTGGCAAGGATCGGCAGACCGCTGGCGGCGGCCTCGAATGTGACCAGCGAGAACGTCTCGTAGCTGGATGGGCAGCAGGAACGCGTCGGCGAGCGCATAGGCGTGCTCGACCTCGCGCGTGACCCCCAGCCAGTGCACCGAAGCGCCGACACCGAGCGAGTCGGCCAGCCGCTGGTAGCGCTCGCGGTCGCCCTCGCCGGCGACCACCAGATCCCAGTCTGCGCGCCAGCGCGAGCGCTTCGATCGACGGCCCCAGCCCCTTGCGCTCCCACTCGCTGCCCACGAATACCGCCACGAGCCGATCGTCGGCGATCCCGAGTGCGCCGCGCATGGCTCGCGCCTGCTCGGCGTAGAGCCCAGGTGCGAAGCGGGTCGTGTCGACGCCGTTGTGGATCGTGATAACCCGTTCGGCCAGCTCGGGGAAGTGCGTGCGCACCTCCTCGGCCACGCCGTCTGACACGCACACGAACGTGGCCGAGCGGTTGGCGCGAAAGCACAGCCGCTCGGCGATCCGCTTCAGGTGCGCCACCGCCCACACATGGGCGCGGAACAGCAGCGTGGCGCGGCTCGGCGTGGCGGGCCCGACCTGATGGCAGTAGTGCACTGCGATCACGTCGACGCGACCCAGGACGATCGCGCCGGTCGCCTGCACGATCCCCCGCCGCTGGCGGGCCAGCACCGAGCGAGCCGAGCAGCATGAACCACGGGTAGGCCAGCAGGAACGGACGAGGCGGTCCAGGAACGCGGTGAAAGGTCACGCCCTCCTGTCCGGTAGTTCACATGTACGCGCGATCACAGTCACCGGGTGCCCGAGCCGTCGCAGTCCCAGCACGAGCTCGGCCAGTACCCGCTCCATGCCCCCCACGGGGCCCAGGTCGTGCGCCACGATCGTCACCTCGCACGGCCTGAGAGCGTCCTCGGCGTCGCCGGCGGAGCGTGCGAGAGTGGGTACGTTCATGCGCTCAGGATGCCGCGTTCGCTCTGCGCGAGCGTCGCGCCGGCACCAGCGCCTGCAGGCTCTGCGAACAGTCGCTCGCGCATGGCGGCATCGGTGAAGTTCTGTGTGAAGCGCTCGCGGCCCGCCTCGCCGATCGCCCTGCGCTGCGGCTCGGAGGCGAGCAGCAGCTCGAGCGCGTCGGCCAGCGCCGCCGGCTCGCCGGAGCGCGCGAGCACGCCGGTGCGGCGATCTTCGATGAACTCCGCCGGGCCGCCCGAGTCGACCGCGACCACGGCCACTCCCCTGGCCATGCCCTCCAGCAGCACGATCCCGAACGGCTCGGGGTCCGATGCGTTGACGAGGATGTCCATCTGCTCGATGTAGGGGCCCGCGTCGGGCACCTGACCGGTCATGGTGACCGAGCCCTCGAGCCCAAGCCGCGCAATCAGGGCGGGCAGCGACGCGGCGTAGTCGCTGGAGAAGCCATAGGCGTCACCGCCTACGATCAACATGTGGAACTCTTGGCCTCTCTCGCGCAGCAGCGCCTGCGCCTGCAGCATTCGGTCCTGGCCCTTCCACGGTTGCAGGCGACCGACCAGCCCAACCACCGGCACATCCGCCGGCAGCCCCAGCGGCCGTTGCTCGGCGGCCGCTTGAACCGGTATCGGCGTGCCGGCGGCCACGACGAACGTGTGCTGCGAGCGGGCCACAGCCGCCGCTGCGCGCGCGCGGCCGCCTCGGAGTAGCAGCCGACGGCGGCGGCTGGAAGCAACGTGGCCATGCGGTCGATCCAGTGGCCGGTGGGTATCAGCTGCTGCCACCACAGCACCCGGTCGGCCATCCCCACCAGCGTGGCGGCCGGCGATCCGTACAGCTGCGTCTTGGCAGACCCAGTTGAGGATCAGATCGGGCGGCGGCGGTGGAAGATCCGCGCCAGCCGCGCGACGGTGGCCGGCCAGCGGTGCACGTCGCGCACGCGCCCGGTGGGGATCACCTCGACGCGCGAAGCCGGCGTCGATCAGCTCAGCCGGCCACGGCCCGTCCTGGAAGAACACCAGCTCGAACTCGTGTCCGGCCGCGTGCGCGCCGTCGAGCACCGTCTGCAGCATCGCCTCGGCCCCGCCGAGACGCTCGCCCCATGGGAGCGTGGCAACTATGCGCACGATTTGTTGCCGATTGGGTTGACTTCACAGGTAACTAACCTTGTTACGGGCACTTCTAGAGACTATCCAACACGTGGCATCCGGAAAACACGCGCACGACATTCAAGGACACCTTGTACTCTTGATGTCAAGTGGGTATCATCTGAGGCCAGGTCGGTCGGAGGGGCTGACCTGGTTCAGGGAGCCGGGCTCGAGGGGATGAGGGAGGCCTGATGACTGCCATGCAGAGGGATTACGCATCGCAATTTCGCAGCACCGAAAATGGTCTGCCGACCACGACCGGCACAGCCGTTCCGCTGCCGCGGGCGCCGAGGATCGCGCTGGCGCACGATTACCTGCTGGTCATGCGTGGCGCCGAGCGTACGTTTGCGGCGATCGCCGACCTGTATGCCGACGCGCCGATTCTGACGCTTCTGTACGACGAGCAGGGAACGAGCGGACGCTTTGCCGGGCGTAAGGTCATAACGTCGAAACTGCAGCAGCCTGGGCGTGAATCAGGCGACTTTCAGGCGGCTGCTGCCGCTGTACCCAAACGCGGTGGAGCGGCTGCGCGCGCCGGAGGCGGACGTGCTGTTGAGCAGCAGCAGCGCATTTGCCCATGGCGTGCACGCGCCGGCGGACGCAGTACACGTGTGTTACTGCTACACGCCATTTCGCTATGCGTGGTATGAGGAAGCACGCGCCCTGGAGGAGACACCGCGCGCGTTGCGGACGTTGATGCGCCGCCAGCTGTGGCGCATGCGCCGCTGGGACCGCGCGGTCAGCCGCAGGGTGGACGCCTACATCGCGATCTCGGAGCTGAGCCGCGAACGGATCAGGCGCTACCTCGCCGCGAGTCCACGGTGGTGCACCCGCCTGTGGAAACGCACCGCTTCTCCCCGGCCAGCCGGGCGACTCGCTGCTGGTGGTCTCGGAGCTCGTCCGTCACAAGCGTCTGCAGGTGGCGCTGGATGCGGCCCGGCAGGCGCACGCGCCGATTCGCGTCGTGGGCAGCGGCCCGGAATACGCGGCGCTGAAGGCGGCCTATCCGGAGGCGGAGTTCCTCGGCCGTCCCACCGATGTGGAGCTGGCCGCGCTGTACGCCGAAGCTCGCGCCGTGATCGTGCCCAGCATGGAGGAGTTCGGCATCGCCGCCGTGGAGGCCCAGGCGGCCGGGCGGCCCGTGATCGCGGCCGCCGCCGGCGGGGCGCTCAAGACGGTGATCGACGGCATCACCGGACGGCTCGTGCGCCTTGACGACGTGGACGCCTTCGCGCAGGCGATCGAAGAGATCGACCGGCTCGACTTCGACCCGGCCCAGGCCACGCAGAACGCCGAGCGCTTCTCGGTGGCGGCCTTCCAGCGCTCGCTGTCGGCACACATCGCGCAGGCGGTCCAGAGCAAGCTCGCCGCATAGGCGACTAGGCTCCGGCGATGCCCAGATCTCTGCGCATCGCGTGGCTCGGGCCGGCGCCGGCCGAGGGCGGGGGCGTTCCGGGCGTGGCGCGGGAGTTGCTCGGCGGCTTGGCGGACGCCGGTCATAGAATCGACTGTTTCCTGCCGGGTGCCGGACGCGACGTGCCGCCGGGCCTCGCGGCACACGACAACCTGGCGTTCGTGACCGGCACCAGCGCCTGGAAGTGGGACCGCTGGTACAGCCGCAGCAAAATCGGAGCCTTTGCATCGGGGCTGCTGGCGCGAGGCCTGGCCTCGCTGCGTCTGCGCCGGGAGATCGCGCGCAGACACGAGCGCGAGCCGTATGACCTGATCTACCAGTTCTCCAACATCGAGAGCCTGGCCGTTCCCGCTGGGGTGGCCCGGACGACGCCTTTGGTGATGCACCCCGAGACGCACATCGCCGGTGAGCTGCGCTGCCTGCTGGCCGAGCGCCGATTGGCCTGCGCTGCCAGCCCCGCTCGACGCTGCTGATGGTGGTGTCGATCATGTCGCTGCGCGCACTGTTGCAACGTATGCGCATCCGGCGCGCGACCTGCTGGTGTGCATCAGCAGCGTCTTCAGGGATCATCTCGTGCACGACTACCGCTTCCCCGAGTCCGCACACGTGGTGGTGCCCAACCCGGTGCGGCTGGAGCGATTCGCCGACATCGACCTTGCGGGTCCGGCGGGAGCTCCGCCGACGGTGCTGGTGCTGGGAAGGGTCGCCGTGCGCAAGGGCATGGAGGACGTGGTGGCGATCGCCGAGACCCTGCGCGAGCGCAACGTCAACGTCCGCTTGCGCATCGTCGGCGGCCCGAGCCTGTGGTCGGACTACACCAAGCTGCTGGAGGACCTTCCCAGCGCTAACGCCGAATACGTCGGCATGCTGCCGTCCGAGCAGATCCCGCATGAGCTGGCGCACAGCGACGTGCTGCTGCAGGCGAGCAAGTACGAGCCGTTCGCGCTGACCGTGGCCGAGGCGCTGGCGGCCGGCGTGCCGGTGGTGGCAACCTGCGAGGTGGGCGCGGTCGAGGGCGTCGACCGGCTGGCCGCAACCGTGCTCGCGCCGGGCAACGTGCCCGGCATGTCGGATGCGATCGTGTCCACGCTGGAGCGCCTGTCGCAGGAGCCGCGGGAGGTGCGGAGCAAGGCCCACTCCGAGGCCGAGCGGCTGTTCGCACCGGAGCTGGTCTGCGCGCGGATCTCGCTGGCGCTCGAACAGCTCGTCGAGGGCAAGAAGCGCGCGGGCTAGGACCGCGCTAGAGCCCGCGACGTCCGAGGACGTGCGGCACGGTGCGCAGCAGGATCTTGACGTCGCTCCACAGCGACCAGTTGGCCACGTACAGGTAGTCGATCGCCACCATCTCCTTGAGCGGCACGCGCGATGGGCCGAGGATCTGCCACGGCCCGGTCATCCCCGGCGTGAGCTCCAGACGGCGGCGGTGCCAGCCCTCGACGCGCTGGTCCTCCTCCACCACCAGCGGCCGCGGCCCGACCAGGCTCGTCTCGCCGCGCACGATGTTCAGCGGGTGCGGGAGCTCGTCCAGCGCGCTCGTCGCAGCAGCCGTCCCACGCGTGTGATGCGCGGGTCCTCGGCGATCTTGAACAGCCCATCCTCGCACGTTCGGTGGCGCAGCGAGTAACTGAACTCCTCGGCGTTGGGCACCATGGTGCCAGAACTGATCATCCCAAAGCGGTTGCCGTGACGGCCGACGCGCTGCTGGCGGAACAGCACCGGCCGCGACTGTCGAGCTTGATGGCGATGGCGATCAGCAGCAGCAGCGGCGAGATGGCCAACAGCCCGAGTGACGCGCCCAGCAGGTCGGAAGCCGCGTTTGAAAGCGGCGAACGGGAGGAGCGGGTCAAATCAAAGCGCCTGTCGACGCCCATCACGGTCACACCGTGCAGGTCGTCGAACTCGACCGAGGAGCCAACCACCTCGAGCAGCAGAGCAGCAGCACGCTGACGCGCACCCCGACCGCCGCTCAATGTGCGCACCAGGTTGGACGCTGTTCCCCGCGTCGGCGCTGCGCGGCCCGCGGGATGCGATCGCACGGTGCACGTCGAGCGTCTGGGCCAGGTCGCGGATCTCGGCCAGCCTGCTGGGCGGGGAAGCTGTCGGTGGAAAGGGCTGCCGCCTTGTCCAGGTAGAAATCGGCAACCACCTCGGCCTTGACGCCGCCGTGACCCGACAGCTCGCGCCAGAATCGACGTCTCGGCGGAGCGCTCATCGCCGATCAGCAGGCAGCGCTCCGCCGGGGCCATCCGGCAAGGCGATCGTGCGCAGAGCTTCAGCGCCAGGGCGAGCGCCACTTGGCAATCGGCTATTTAATCTCGCGGCGTCACGTAAGCTTAAGTCATCTATTTACCAATCCGCAAAAGAATCCTCAAAAGGCATCAGACCAACTCCATACGTCAGCCTAAGCCTTATGAATAATTTTTCGGAATATATTGCATCTCATTTGTGCTGTCGGTCTTGCCGGCGTAGCTATAGCTGATGCGTTTAACGCCATGGCTTCCAGCGCCAGGAGCGCGAATATCTCACTTCTTTGGCAGTGTTATCCTCTTAGTTGGGCATATTCTTGGGGTTGTTTTAGGCCCGGTTTCTGTTTTGGTCCATGGGGTAGGCAAGGTTGAATGTGCTAGAATTTATCCCGGCCACGCGGGCATATCCTGGAGCGGGGAAAATTATAAACCTTTAAAAGAGATAGATCTCAGATTTGTTATGAAGGGATTTGATCTCTTCATACAGATCTAAAGACTTAGGGGCTATCTGGTTCTGACGCTGCTGCCGTAGGTTCAGGCTGGGCGCGGGATGAGCCCAAATGGCGAACCCTGACAGCACTGAAAGAAAAATTTCGCGCAAAATGAGAACCGCTTTCATTTATGCTGATTGTTCTTGTCGCAGCACCTCTTTTACGCAAACAGTGTATGGTATGATTGTTATGCGCCGATTGATGGAAATAGCTAATAAGGAACATATCTTTGGAGTATCAGCACTTCAGCGGCCTGGCGACTCGGGCTATCTGTGCGCTTTGGCAGGGCAAAATGCGCT
>CAVRQK010000015.1:0-187658 GCA_963723325.1 uncultured Solirubrobacteraceae bacterium
TGGGTAGCCGCGACGGCCACGTGCTGGCGTTCGGCTCGCCCGTCACGCCGGTGCTCACCGGCTCACCCGTCACGTTCCCCACCACCACGATCGGCGAATCCAGCGAACAGACGCTCACGCTCACGGCCACCGAATCGCTGACCATCTCGAGCCTCGCCTCCAGCTCCTCCCAGTTCACGCTCGGCACGCCGTCGATCGCGCTGCCCGCCAACCTGACGACCGGCCAGATCATCCAGGTGCCCGTAACGTTCAAGCCGAGCGCCACCGGCCCAGTCGGCGCCAGCGTAAAGGCCACCACCAGCACCGGAAGACGGCCACGTTCGCGCTCTCCGGCGTCGGGCAGGCGGCGCCGCCAAGCTCGAAGTCACCCCCTCGTCCTGACGTTCCCCGGCACGATCGTCGGCGAACACCTGTCGGCCGGCGCCACGTTCCGCAACGTCGGCGGCGCCCCGCTTGAAATCCAGGCCGTTCACCTGCCCGCGCTCCCGTTCAGCGCCAGCGGCGTGCCCGCCGTTCACTCCAAACTCGAACCCGGCGCCTCGGTCACCATCACCGTCACCTTCGAACCGACCGCCACAGGCAAGTTCAGCGACCAGATCGGCCTCGACACCAGCGGCGGCAACGAAGCGATCGCGCTGTCCGGCAGCGCCGGCCTGCCCGGCGCGCTGCAGCTCACCAACGAGACCAACGAATACGGAGACGTCCGCATCGGCTCCAACGCCACGCGAAGCTTCAAAGTCACGAACACCGGTGGCACAACGGTCACCGTCACCAAGTCCAAGCCGCCCATCAGGGGCCAGTTCGCCGCGACCACCTCGCTCCCCGAGGGGACCACCATCGCGCCCGGCGAAAGCGTGACCGAGTCGGTCACGTTCACACCCACCCAGGTTGGCGTGGCGGGCGACAAGTGGACCATCAACGGCAATGACACCACCGGCGTGCACGAAATCGAGTTCACCGGCAACGGCACGCCCTTCGAAGCGCCCACCGTCCTCACCGAAGCGGCGACCGGGGTGGGACAGGCCGTTGCGCAGCTGAACGGCGCCGTCAATCCCAATGACGAGCAGGTGAGCGACTGTCACTTCGAATACGGGACCAGCTCGTCCTACGGGTCGAGCGTCCCGTGCAGCGCGTCTCCGGGGGCCGGCGAAGCAGCGGTCGCGGTCTCCGCCGGCGTGGCCGGACTGGCGCCCGGAGTCACCTACTACGCACGGATCGTGGCCAGCAGCGCCGCCGGCAGCAGCTACGGTGCGCCGCAGTCGTTCTCGACCGTGCCAGCGCCGTCATCCGTGCTACTCGGCGCGCTGCCCGGCGGGGGCGTGCTGCCGTTCCAGGATCGCCACACGCCCGCGCCTGCCTACGCCCAGTTGGCCGGCGTCACGCTGACCGTCGCCGGGTCGGGGATCGTCGAGCTGAGGGTGAGTTGTCCCACAGGCGCAAGCCCCTGCACCGGCGTGCTCGGCCTGCGCACGCTGATCGACTACTGGGGATCGATCCTGCCACTGGCCAGCAGCCCGTTCACGGTCGCTGGCGGGCAGATGGGGATGGTCAAGCTGCACCTCTCAGCCAGGGCACGCGTGCTGCTGGCGCGCGTACACGCGCTACGCGTGCACGCCACCCTCCTCGAGCGCGACGCCACCGGCGTCACACACACGCTGCGCACGATCGTCAGTCTCCGTCAGGCCAAGGCGACGCGCAGAGGGTGACGCCGCGACGCCGCGATCTCACCGAGGATGCTGGTCCAGGGCGATCGCGCGCATCGTGTGCCCGTCCGGCAGCTTCTCCAGGACCGCTCGCAGTATCTCGCGCTCCTCGGCCTGCTCTCGCTGGAGATCGTTGAGCAGCAGTCGCACGGCGCTGTGCGTGATCTTCATCTGCGGCGGAGTCAGCTCGACGGTCAGCATCCCCTGAGCGTCCGGCGCCGGCTCGAGCGCCGTCAGCACGTCTCGCGCCAGCCCCCGGATCTGGGGCTCGTGCGCCTCGTCTGAGATCAGCAGGCGCAATGCGCTTGCCGCCACCGGCACCTCGCTGTCGTTGAGGAACAGGTGGTATCCGGGTTCGGTGTGGAGTGCGTCGCTGTCGTCGCTCATGGTGCTCTCAGCCTAGCGTCACCGACAGCGCAGGGGCTGCGGGATTTCCCGGTTCATCTCCGGAGAATCTCCGGATGCCGAGCCAAGCGCCCGGACGTAACTTGTGACCATGACCGATCTAGGAACACTTCCACAGAATGATGGCGCCAGCGAGGCAGGCAAGTCCGGGGGCGGCGAGTCGGCGGGGCGCGTCTTCAGCGATGTGCTCTGCGCCGTCAACGGCACCCGCAGGAGCTTTGCCGCCGTCGAGCAGGCCGCGATCCTTGCCGGCAACACTGGCCACCTGACGCTGCTGTCGGTGACCGCGGTGAGCGGCACCGGCGCATACCGCACCGCCTCGATCAGCCCCCCGCGGGCCGAGCGCATCCTCGAGCAGGCGGCGCGTATGGCTCACGACGCCAAAGTGCCATGCGACTCGGTGCTCGACCATGACAGCCCGCCGCCACAGGTCGTGCTCGAGCGGGCGGCCGCGCACGAGCTGCTGGCAATCGGAGCGCCCCGCGGCTCGTGGATAGCGGGGAAAGTCCGCGACAGCGTCTCCGCGGCGATGATGGGGTCGCTCACCACGCCGCTGCTGGTTGCGCGAGCCCCGCACAACGAGGTCGGATTCGCTCAGCGCATCGTGATCGCAAGCGACGGCGAGGACGGCTCGGACGAGCTCGTCGCGCTGGCCGCGCGCATCGGCCGCGAGCACGGCTCGCGAGCGGTCCTGGTGAGCGCCGCCGGGATCGAGTCCCACGCTCATCCCCACCGGATTCAAGAGCAGGCGCGCCAGCTCGATGAGGCGCTCGACGGTCGCAGCGAGCTGCGAGTCGAGGTCGCCGACGCCGCCGAGGCGATCGTGCGCACCGCCAAGGAGACCGACGCCACGCTAGTGGTGATGGGCAGCCGCGGCATCGGCGGCCTGCGCGCGCTGGGGAGCGTCAGCAGGCGCGTTGTGGGCGAGGCCCACTGCTCGGTGCTGCTGATCCCGCCCGAGCGCTTGCGCCGGCAACTCGATGGATGACCAGGATGCTGCCGTAGCGGCTGACGGACTGCGCGTGCGCAGGGGCGCGGTGGAGGTTCTGCGCGGCCTGTCGTTCACGATCGCCGCCGGGCGGGTGACCGGCCTGCTCGGACCCAGCGGCTGCGGCAAGACGACGCTCATGCGCGCGCTGGTGGGGGTGCAGCGCAACGTGTCGGGGAGCCTGCATGTGCTGGGGGAAGAGGCCGGAGCGCCAGCGCTGCGCGGTCGCGTGGCCTACCTCACGCAGGCTCCGTCCGTGTACGGCGATCTGAGCGTGCGCGAGAACCTCGACTACTTCGCCGCGATTCGCGGGCTCGGCGCCGGGGATGTCGAGACCGCGCTCGAGCGGGTGCGGCTCCTCGCGCTTTCGGGAAGGCTCGTGCGCCGCCTCTCCGGCGGTGAGCTCGCGCGCGTGTCGCTCGCAAGCGTGCTGCTGGGCGATCCGCAGCTGCTGGTGCTGGACGAGCCCACCGTGGGGCTCGATCCGGTGCTGCGCGGAGAGCTGTGGGAGCTGTTCCGCCAGCTGGCCGACGCCGGTGCCACGCTGCTGGTGTCCTCGCACGTGATGGATGAGGCGCGTCGCTGCCAGGATCTGCTGCTGCTGCGCGACGGTCTGCTGATCGCCCGCGACACACCGGCCGGGCTTGCCGAGCGCACCGGCACCGACGACCTCGACGAGGCGTTCCTGCGGCTGGTGCGCGAGCGGGGATCCCCGCGTGAGGAGCTGGCGGTATGAGCCGGCGCGTGCTCGCAACCGCGCGTCGTGTGCTGCAACAGCTGCGCCACGATCCGCGCACTGTGGCGCTGGTGCTGATGGTGCCCTGCGTGCTGATGGTGCTGCTGCGCTTCGTCTATCAGGGGCGTCCGCAGGTGTTCAACGCCGCCGGTGCGCCGCTGCTGACGCTGTTTCCGCTGATGACCATGTTCCTGATCACCTCCGTGGCACTGCTGCACGAGCGCACCACCGGCACGCTCGAGCGGCTGTTGACGACGCCGCTGGGCAAGCTCGAGCTGCTGCTTGGCTACGGCCTGGCATTTGGTGTTCTGGCGATCGCGCAGGTCACGATTGCGTGCAGCGTGAGCCTCGGCCTGTTGGGGCTGCAGGTGGCGGCCAGCAAGGTGGCACTTGCCCTGCTGTGTCTGCTGACGGCGCTGCTGGGCATGGGGCTCGGTCTGCTCGCCAGCGCCTTTGCGCGCAGCGAGTTTCAGGTCGTGCAGTTCTTCCCGGCCACGATCATGCCCCAGCTGCTGTTGAGCGGGCTGCTCACTCCCCGCCAGCACATGCAGGGAGTTCTGCACGCGATCTCCGACGTGCTGCCGATGTCCTACGCGGTGGATGGGGTGCACCATCTCTCCCAGCAGAGCACCATCGGCGGAGCGCTGCGGCTGGACTTCGTGGCCGTGGCGGTGTTCGCGACGTTCGCCATCGGTCTCGGGGCGGCCACGCTGCGTCGCCGCACCGAATGAGCGCGTGCGGATAGATTTCATCTATGCCGACAGATGCCCTGGGACTGCTGCGTCTGCGACTGGCAGAGCTGTCCGACCTCGCCGCGGTGGAGATGCTGCTCAGCTGGGATCAGCTGGTGATGATGCCCCAGGACGGCGCTGACTGGCGGGCGCAGCAGCTGGGCACGCTGGCCCGCATCAGCCACGAGCGTGGCACCGCCGAGGAGATCGGGGAGTGGCTCGAGCAGATCGACCAGGACGCATTGGACGAGGTGGACAGCGACATCGTGCGCCTGGCGCGCCGCGATTGGGAGCGGGCGCGTCGCGTCCCCAACGAGCTGGCCGTGGAGATCGCGCGCGCCAGCACCGACGGGCAGGAGAGCTGGCAGCGAGCGCGCGCAGAGAACGACTTCAACGCGTTCGCGCCGGCGCTTGCGCGCAACGTGGAGCTGGCGCGCGCATATGCCGAGTGCGTGGCCGACGAGGGCGAGAGCCGCTATGACGCGCTGCTGGACGACTACGACTTCGGGCTCTGCACCGATGAGCTGCGCCGCGTGTTCGGCGCGCTGGCCGTGGAGCTGCCGCCGATCGTGGGCGAGGCCAAGCTCGCCACTCCTCGCCGCACGCTCGAGGTTCCCGTCAGCGCCCAGCGCGACGCTGTCAACGGCACCTTGCGCCGCCTCGGCGTGGTTGACAGCAGCTGGCGTGTGGACGTCTCCGCGCATCCCTTCACCTCCTGGGTCGGCCAGCGCGACACTCGTCTGACCACCCGCTACAGCGATGGCGACGTGGAGTCGCTGCTCAGCTCGCTGCACGAGTACGGCCACGGGTTGTATGAGCGCCAGATCGATCCAGCGCTCGATCGCACCAACCTCGGGCGCGGCACCTCGATGTCGATCCACGAGTCCCAGAGCAAGCTGTGGGAGAACCACGTGGCGCGCAGCCCCGCGTTCGCCGAGGTGCTGGCCGGCGAACTGGATCGCGCCGGGTTCCCCGTTTCGCCAGCTCACCTGCATGCCACGCTGGTCGGTGTGGAACCGTCCGCCATCCGCGTCTCCGCCGACCCGCTCACCTACCCGCTGCACATCATCCTGCGCTTCGAGCTGGAGCTGGCGTTGATCAACGGCGAGCTGGACGTCGCCGATCTGCCGGGAGCCTGGAACGAAGGTATGCGCCGGCTGCTCGGAGTGGAGGTCGCCTCGGACGCGCTCGGCTGCCTGCAGGACGTGCACTGGGGCGGCGGCAGCTTCGGCTACTTCCCCAGCTATGCGCTCGGGTGCCTGATCGCCGCGCAGCTGTGGGAGACGCTCGAGCAGCAGCTCGGCCCGCGCGATCAGGATCTGCGCCAGGGCGAAGCAGCGCCGATCCAGCGCTGGCTGGCCGAGCACGTCCACCGCCACGGGCGCCGGTTGGACACGATGCCGCTGGTGCGCCAGGCGACCGGGCGGGAGCTCGAGATAGAGCCGTTCCTGCGCTACGTGGCGCCGCTTGCCCAGGCCTGAACCAATAAGGTTTTTCACATGACATACACACCGCCGGATGAGATTCTCGAGCGCTACGCTGCCGTCCTCGTCAACTTCGCTCTCGGTGGGGGTGAGGGAATCAAGCCGGGGGAGACAGTGCGCGTGGTGGCGCCGGAAAGCGCCAAGCCGCTGTATGCCGCGCTGAACCGGGCGGTGTGGCGTGCCGGCGGGCACGTGATCGGCAGCTACCAGCCGGACGACGATCACGCCATCAACCTGTCGCGGGACTTCTACGAGCTGGCAAGCCCCGAGCAGCTCGACCACTTCCCCGCGCTGCACATGCGCGGACTGGTCGACGAGATGGATCACCAGGTGTCGGTCATCGCCGAGAGCGACCCGCACGCCCTGGACTCGGTCGACCCGGCCAAGATCATGCGCCGCGGGGAGACCATGCGATCGCTGTTGGACTGGCGCGGGGAGAAGGAGAACGAAGGCAAGTTCTCGTGGACGCTCGGCCTCTACGGCACCCCCGCCATGGCCGCCGAGGCGGGGATGGAGGTGAGCGAGTACTGGGAGCAGATCATCCACGCCTGCTTCCTGGACCAGGAGGACCCGCTGGCGCGCTGGCGCGAGGTGGGACAGCGCCTGGACGAGACCCGCGAGCGCCTGGACGCGCTGGACATCGAGCGGGTGCACGTCGAGGGCGAGGACGCCGATCTGTGGATCAGCCTCGGCGAGAAACGGCGCTGGCTCGGCGGGCGCGGTCGCAACATCCCCAGCTTCGAGATCTTCACCAGCCCCGACTGGCGCGGCACCGAGGGCTGGATCTACTGCAACCAGCCGCTCTACCGCTACGGAAACCTCGTCAAGGGAGTGCGCCTGACGTTCCGCGACGGGCGCGTCACCGAGGCCACGGCCGAGGAGAACGAGCGCGTGCTCACCGAGATGATCGCCACTGAGGGTGCCGACAAGGTGGGGGAGTTCTCGCTGACCGACCGGCGCACGTCACGAATCACGCGCTTCATGGCCCACACGCTCTACGACGAGAACGTGGGCGGCGAGTTCGGCAACACCCACATCGCGGTCGGGCGCTCCTACCAGGACGCCTTCGATGGTGATCCCAGCGAGGTCAGCAAGGAGCGCTGGGATGAGCTCGGCTTCAACAACTCCAGCGTGCACACCGACATCGTGTCCACCACCGATCGCACCGTCACCGCAACGCTGCGCGGCGGCGGCGAGCGCGTGATCTACCGCGACGGCCAGTTCCAGCTCGACTGAGCCGGGCGCAGCAGCTCACGAATGCCCGAGCCGGTGGCCGCCGATGGCCAGCTCATCGATCTGATGCATCTCGGCCGTCCGCGCGCGATCGGCGCCTGGCGGGTGGGCGATGTGATCGTCGATCCCGGCCCCAGCTCCTGCCTGGAGTCGCTGCTGGCCGGCCTCGGCGACACGCGCCCGCGCGTGATCGCGCTGACGCACATCCATCTCGATCACGCCGGCGCCGCCGGCTCGCTGCTGCGGATGTTCCCCGACATGGAAGTGTGGGTCCACGAGCGCGGCGCTCCGCACCTGATCGATCCCTCCAAGTTGCTTGCCAGCGCCACGCGCCTGTATGGCGAGCACATGCAGCGCCTGTGGGGCGAGGTGCTGCCGGTGCCGGCCGAGCGCATCAGGGTGCTGCGCGGCGGCGAGTCGCTCGACTCCTTCACCGTCGCCTACACCCCCGGTCACGCCTCCCACCACGTGTCCTACCTGCACGAGCCGAGCGGGCGCGCGTTCACGGGCGACGTGGCCGGCGTGCGCATCGGCGGCGGGCCGGTGCTCGCTCCCACGCCGCCGCCCGACATCGACCTGGAGGCGTGGCGGGAGTCACTCGATCTGATCGACGCCTGGCGGCCGCGCAAACTGGCCATCACCCATTTCGGTGGCGTGGAGGACGCGAAGGGTCACATCGCCTTGCTGCGAGAGCGTCTCGATCGCATGGAGGAGATCGCATCGAGCCTCGATGAACGGGTGTTCGTGGATGCGCTGCACAGCGAAGTGCGCCGGGAAGCCGACGCGGAGCTGGCCGACACCTACGAGCATGCGATGTCGGCCGCGCAGAGCTTTCAGGGACTCAAGCGCTACCTACGTCAGCGCGCGCCAACACAGCCGTCATGACGTGGCGCGCCGGCGCACCGCTCTCCGCGTCGGTGAAGCGCTCGCCTACCGCCGCGACCACCGCGTCGCGTAGCTGCTGATCGAGCGCGCTCAGCGCCGGCGCGTGCGGGGTGCCGGTGATGCCGATGGCGGCCGCCCGCGGGCTGGGCCACGCCAGCTCGAGCTGCTGCACGCTGAGCTGAACGTCGGTGAAGCCGCCCGCCAGCAGCACCTGCTCGACCTCGTCCTCCGACATGGCAAAGCTCGTGACGTCGTACGCGCGCGGGAAGCTCTCCGCCACGCCGTGCTCCTCGAGCACGCGCCCATACGTGTCAAACGGCTCCAGCGGCGTCCCCGACAGCCACACCGCCAGCGCCACCGTGCCACCGGGGCGCAGCACCCGGCGCATCTCGCGCGCGGCCGCCGGCCGGTCGGGGAAGAACTGAAGGCCCTGCTGGCAGAGGACCGCGTCGACCGAGTCGTCTTCCAGGCGCAGTTCGGTGGCGGAGCACTCCAGGATCTGCACCGCCGCTCCGCTGGGGTCGAGGCCGCTGCTCACGTGGGCCAGCATCCCGCTGCTGATGTCGCTCGCGATCACGCGGCCGCTCGCGCCGACTCTGCCGGCGGCGGCGCGCGTCACCACGCCGGTGCCCGCCGCCACGTCCAGGACCGTCTGCCCGGGCCCCAATCCCGCCCAGTCGATCAGCCGCTGCGCCCACGGCGCGAATATCACCGGCTGCAGATGCTCGCGGTAGCCGTCGGGTACCGATCCAGCTTGAAACAGGCCGGCGTCAACGCTCATATCGCCGATTTTCGCAGAAGGTGCCAGCGTCCACGTGCGTGAGCCACGCGGGGCGGGGATTGACGGATAGTTCCCGCTTGTTTATGGAGGCGGCCGGTGCTAGCTTGTTCATAAGGGTAGTGAGCAACATTGCCAGAGGAGGCTGATTCATGATCTTTCGACAGGTGCTCTACAGAGATCTCGGCTGCGCTTCCTACATCCTCGGCGACGGCGGTCAGGCGATCGTGGTCGACCCGCGCTTCCACATCGACGTGTACGTCGAGACCGCGCGCGAGCAGGGCCTTGAGATCGCGCACGTGATCGACACGCACGACCACGCCGACCACATCAGCGGCCGCGAGCGGCTGGCGGCGCTGACCGGAGCGCGCAGCCACCGTCCAGCCCGGCCCGAGGATCCGCGCGCGGAGGACCTGGCGGCCGGCGATGAGCTGATGGTTGGAAACATCCGCGTGAAAGCGCTGGCCACGCCCGGGCACCGCCCCGAGCATCTGGCGCTGCTGGTCAGCGACCTGTCTCGCTCGCCCGACCCGTGGCTCCTGCTGAGCGGCGACTCGCTGCTGGTCGGAGACCTCGCCCGCCCCGACCTGGCCGTCGAGGCGCAGGAGGGCGCCCGCAAGCTTCATGCGAGCATCCGCGAGCTGCTCCAGCTGGCCGACCACGTGGAGGTGTGGCCGGCGCACATCGGCGGATCGCTGTGCGGCGGAGCGGGCCTCAGCGGCAAGCCCAGCTCCACGATCGGCTTCGAGCGTTTGAACGACGAGTTGTTGTCGCTGGGAGAGGCGGAGTTCGTGCGCGCCGTCACCAGCAGCATCCCGGCGCGACCGCCGAACGTGGCGGATCTCGTCGAGGCCAACCGGCGCACCCATGCCGTGCTCCCCGCACAGCCGCCGCTGCTCGACTCCGAGCAGCTGCTGGAGGTGCTCGACGGCGGCGTCACCGTGCTCGACGCACGCGACCCGGCCGAGTTCGACGCCGGCCACATCGCCGGCGCGCTGAACCTGCCGGTCAGCGCCTCCGCGCTTGGCACTCGCGCCGGCTGGGCGCTGCGCCCGAGCGAGCCGATCGTGATCGCCGCCCACGACGAGCAGCGTGCCGCCGCCATGAGGCGTGCGCTGCACGCGGTCGGCCTGTGGCGGATCCTCGGCATCGCGCTCGACTGGGACGGACTGCCGATCGTGACCGAGAGCGCCTGGGCGCTCGATCGTCTCGCGGACGGCCTGCGTGAGCACGCGGTCGCGCTGGTGGACGTGCGCGAGCCGAGCGAGTGGCGCGCCGGCCACGTGCCCGGATCGATTCACATGCCGCTCGGCCGGCTCGGCGACGGGCGCCATCTCGACGTATCCGACCCGCAGGGCACCGTGGCGGTGGCGTGCGCCGCCGGCGCGCGCGCGGCGTTCGCCGCCAGCCTGCTGCGTCGCGGCGGCTGGGAGCACGTCGTGAGGGTGGCCGACGGCGGCGTGGGCAACCTGCCGGCGCTCGGGATCGCGCTGACTGCCCTTTGACAGCGTCTGGGATAGTGCCGCTGTGGACTTCCAGGGCGCGGGGGGGCGCGACGGCCAGCTGGTGTTGGTGCTCGGGGAGCAGGGAGGCCTCGGCGTGGCACTGGTGCGCAAGCTGGAGCAGGCCGGCACGAAGGTGCAGGCTGCGCTTTCGCTGAGCGACAGCGAGACGGCCGCGATCCTCAAGGACGGCGACTGGAGCGCCGTGGCGGTGGTCGCCCGCGACGACGTGCTCGCGCTGCGCCTGACGCTGCTGAGCGCTCATCTGCGCCCCGAGGTGCCGCTGTGGGTGACGATGTTCGACCGCACCATCACCCGCGAGCTCCAGCACGTGGTGCCCGCCGTGCACGTGATCTCGCCGGCCGAACTGGTGGCCAGCGACCTGGCCGAGCTCTGCATCGAAGCGGCCGGACGCACCGCCTCGCGCAGGCGCGCCGGCAACCGCGTGGTGGACGATGCGCTGCGGCTGCTGGTGGTGGCCGGCTGCGGACTGTTGCTCACGCTCGTGTTCGAGGCCGCGATCGCCATGATCGCGCTGCACGAGAGCGTGATCGACGCGCTCTACTTCAGCACCCGCTCGGTGGCCACCGTGGCGGGCACGCCCGGAGCCGCATCCGGCTCGGCCTGGTACAAGGCGCTGTCTGCCGCTGACACGCTGGCCGCGCTGGCGCTGGTGGCGGTGTTCACCGCCGCCCTGGTCAGACGGCTGAGCCGCCCGCGCCTGACCACGCTGCTCGGGCCGCGCGCCGCGCCCGCCCGCGGGCACGTGCTGCTGGTGGGCTTCGGACAGGTCGGCTTCCGCCTGGCGCAGGAGCTGCACCGCCGCGGGGTGGCGGTGATCGGCGTCGAGCAGGACCCCGACGCGCCGTGCGTGCGCCTGGCCCGCCACGCCGGCATTCCCGTGGCGATCGGGCGCGGCGACGATCGCGAGATCCTCGAGCGGGTGGGGATCAAGCGCTGCGCGGCCGTGGCCGCGGTCACCTCAACGGACCTGGTCAACGTGGCCGTCGGCCTGGCCGCCAGCGATCTCGTGCCGAACATTCCGCTGGTGCTGCGCCTGGGCGATGGCGAGGTCGCGGCCGAGACCGACTCGCTGCTGCATCTGGGGCGTATCTGCGACGCTCACAAGATAGCCGCCGACACGATGGTGCGCGGCCTACAGGGCCTGCAGAGCGACGTCATCGCCCCGCTCTAGGCCCGTCTCGTTCCCCGCCGGCTCGTCCGCCTGGGTGCTCGCGCCGGCGAAGTGCATGTGGCCGTCCTCGATCGTGCCGCGCCTGAAGTTCCTGATGTCCAGCGCATAGTTCTGGTGCAGCCGCCACGGTTCCTCGGCGCCCTGTTTCGGGAACTGCTCGATCGAGCGCAGCACATAGCCCGAGTTGAGGTCGATGAACGGCTCCTCGGCGATCGTGTCCGGGCCGGTCCGCGCCACGCACTGGCGATAGCCGTGCGCGTCCATGTGGTTGAGCAGCCTGCACACGTATTCGCACACCAGATCGCACTTCAGCGTCCACGACGCGTTGGTGTAGCCGAGCGCCGCCGCCGCGTTGGGCACGCCGCTGAACATCATGCCCTTGTAGCTGACCGTGTCCGAGAGGTTCACGTGCTGGCCGTCCACCGCCAGCTCCACGCCGCCCAGCGCCAGCAGGTTCAGCCCGGTGGCAGTCACGATCACATCCGCCTCCAGCTCCGCGCCGGAGGCCAGCTTCAACCCGGTCTCGGTGAACGTGTCGATCCGGTCGGTCTCGATCGACGCGCGTCCGCGGCGGATCGCTTTGAACAGGTCGCCGTCGGGCACCACGCACAGACGCTGGTCCCACGGGTCGTACTTCGGCGTGAAGTGCTTGTCGATCTCGTAGTCGCGCGGGGAGCTGCTGTTCCAGGCCGCGGCGCACGAACGCCTTGATCACGCCCGGACGGCGGCGGCTGAGCTCGAAGCTGAGCATCGTGCGCAGCACGTTCTTCCAGCGCACGATCGAGTAGGCCGCTTTCGCCGGCAGCCGCCGGCGCAGCGCGTTGGCGATGCGGTCTTCGGCCGGCAGCGACACCACGTAGGTGGGGGAGCGCTGCAGCATCGTCACGTGCGCCGCCGTCTGTCGCCATCGCTGGAACCAACGTGACGGCGGTGGCGCCGCTGCCGATCACCACCACGCGCTTGCCCGCGTAGTCGAGGTCCTCCGGCCAGTGCTGCGGGTGCACGATCTGCCCCCGGAAGCGCTCGACGCCCTTGAAGTCCGGCGTGTAGCCCTCGTCATAGCGGTAGTAGCCGCTGCAGAACATCAGGAAGTCGCAGCTCATGCTCACCGTCTCCTGCGTGTCGGTGTGCTGAACCTCCACCGTCCAGCGCGCGTCCGCGGTCGAGAACGACGCGCTCACCGCACGCTGGTTGAAGCGGATGTGATCTTCGATGCCGTGCTCGCGGGCCGTCTGGCGGATGTAGTCGAGGATCGACGGCCCGTCGGCGATCGCCTTGGCGTCCGTCCACGGCCGAAACGAGTAGCCCAGCGTGTACATGTCGGAGTCCGAGCGGATCCCCGGGTAGCGGAACAGATCCCACGTCCCACCGGTGCGATCGCGGGCCTCCAGCAGCGCGAAGGTCTTGTTGGGGCAGTGAATCTGGAGGTGATGGGCGGCGCCGATGCCGGACAGTCCGGCGCCTACGATCAGCACGTTCACGTGTTCGGGGGGCAAGCGATCTTCTCCGGGTCGGTGCGGCGGGCGGGTCCTACATGGTGACGGGTTTTGATGGTGCGATTCTGCACATAAGCTTAAGGGTCGGCCGCTCGGCGCGACCGTGACGTTGCTCACGGTGGTCAGCCAGTCGTGCCCGGCTGCGCCACTACGCTTCTCCACGACATGGAAACGTCACCGTGAGCGACCCCTCGCCGATCCACTCGATCGAGCCCGTGGCCGGGAGCGACCTGGAGGATCTGCTTCCCCTGATGCGCGCCTACTGCGACTTCTACGAGGTGGCGCCCAGCGACGATGCGCTGCTCGATCTCTCGCGTGCGCTGATCGCCGACCCTGACGTGGAGGGCGTGCAGTTGCTGGCGCGCGACGAGCACTCGAACGCGGTGGGCTTCGCCACGATCTTCTGGAGCTGGGACACCACCGAGGCGAGCCGCATCGGGATCATGAACGACCTGTATGTGGCGCCGCAGGCGCGTGGGTCGGGATTGGCGGACAGGCTGATCGAGACTTGTGTGGAGCGCTGTGCGGAACGTGGCGCCGCGCGACTGGAATGGATGACCGGGCCCGAGAACGTGCGCGCGCAGGCGGTGTACGACCGGGTGGGCGGCGTGCGCGAACCGTGGCTGAGCTACACGCTCGCCGTCACGTCTGAGTAGCTCTGGGCGCGCCCCGCGGCCACCGCTGAACCTGGCGCAGCGTGTCAGGCCCGCGCGCTGGTCTGCGGGTCCAGGCGGCGACATCGTCACTGCCGCTGCAGTTGAGAGTGAGCGCCGCCCATGTAGAGGCCCTTGACGGGCGGCACGTCGGAGTAGAAGCGGCCGTGTCCGATCTTTACGTGGGTCTCGCCTGCGAGACGGCGGTTGGTGGGGTCGGCGCTGACCCACACCGGCTCGCCGTGGCCGTCGGTGCCCGGCAGCAGCGCCTCCAGCCATGCGTGCGTGTCCACCTCCACCGAGTCCGCGCCGCCCTCCTGCGGGCGCAGCCCACAGGTATCCCGACACGTAGCGCGCGGCGATGCCGCGGCGGCGGAGCAGCACGCAGCGACAGGTGGACGAAGTCCTGGCACACGCCCGCCCCCATCTCCAGCAGGTCTGCGACGGTCGAGCCCACATAGGTTGCGCCGGGGCGGTATTCGAAGCGGTCGGGGATCAGCTCGCACAGCAGCTCCAGCGTCTCCAGCGGGCTGTCCGCCTCGAGCGCGCGGTGCGAGATCGTCCAGCCCGGGCAGCGGCGGCTGGTCCTGCCACGGCAGCGCGAACTCGCCCGCCGCGTCGACGTAGGCGAGGCTCGAGAGGCTGTCCCACGAGCCCTTCGGGCGGCTCGGGCGGGGCCGAGGTGACGACGCGCGCGCGCACGTCGATCGTGAGCTGCTCGTGGCTGGTGGGGATGCCGAACTCGATCACCTCGGTGCCGAAGTAGTCCAGGTGGCGGCTCACGCGCGCCTCGGGCTCGATCCGCGTGTGGAACTCGTCGCAGCGCTGGGTGGAGGTCGTGGCCGGGCGCACGCGCAGCGCGTTGAGGTTGTCGGTGACGGGCGCGTCGTAGTGGTACTCGGTCAGGAAGCGGATCGCGAAGTGCACCTCGCTCACCTCCTCAGCCCGGCCGACGCGGCGCCGGCGAAGTAGCGCTCGGCGACGTCCTGGTCGATGCGGGCGAGCTCCTGCTGGGTGCCTTCGCAGATGCCCGTCAGCTCCGCTCCTTCCGGCAGCGCGCTGCGCTGGAAGTCCAGGTCGGCCGCCAGACGGCTCACGCGCAGCACCGGCTTTGAGTTGCGCGGGCCCGGCGTCGGCCGCCGTGAACACCTCGTGCAGCGAGTCCACGCACGCCGCCACGCTGTCCGGGTAGTCGCGCTCGAACAGCAGGAAGCGCGCCACCGGGTGCGCGTTCGGCGGAGAGGTGACCGCGCGCAGGTAGGCGTGAAAGCCGCCCACCGCCTGCAGCAGGATCAGCGCGTGGCCGTCCGCCGACGGCAGAATCGCCGGCAGGCAGCGCCACGCGCAGCATCCGCAGCACCATGTCGGAGATCTCGATCAGCCCGCCCGCGTCCAGGAAGCACTTGGCCTCGTCGCGGAGCATCGAGCGGTTGGCCACGCCCCAGATCAGCGCGGTGCGCTCCTTGACGTACTGCGAGGCCAGGTACGGGCCCGGCCGGCGCGGCTCCAGCCCGGCTGGCCGCCGCCGCGCAGGCCGAGCGCGGTGGTGTTGATCGCCTCCCACATCTCGGCGCTGATCACGTCGCGCACCGTGCGCGCCCCCTCGCGGGCGCGCTCGATGCTCGCGAGCATCGATCCCGGGCGCTCGGCGTCGAGCGTCAGCTGCCCCAGCGCGTGGCTGCTCTGCGGCGCTCTCGTCGACGTCGCCGAACATCGCCAGCAGCCCGCCCGAGCCGAAGCTCACGCCCGGCTTCGAGTCGGAGGTGCCCTGGAGCTCGGCCTGGAACACGGCCTCGACGGCGCGGGCGGTGAACTCCGCGCGCGCCAGGTTGCGGCCGAGCCAGTAGAGCTCGTGCGCGATCCGCGCGAGCATCAGAGGATCGCGCGCAGCGGACTTGGCGCGCTGGCGGCTCTGCGGTGCTGTTGCTGTTGTTGCTGCTGCTGGCCGGTCCACGCGCCGTAGCGCAGGTCAGGCAGGGCCGGCGGCTGGGTGTCTGCGATCGGCGGCCCCGCGCGGTCGGCGTCGTCGCCGTCCTCCGAGCACCCACGTGTCCTTGGAGCCGCCGCCGCGCGAGGAGTTGACGATCAGCGAGCCCTCCTCCAGCGCCACGCGCGTCAGGCCTCCGGGCACGATGTCGATGCGCTCGCCGAACACCGCGAACGGGCGCAGGTCGACGTGGCGCGGCGCCAGCACGCCGTCCTCGCCCACCGTCGGCACGGTCGACAGGCGCACCACGTCCTGGGCGATCCAGCGTTCCGGATGGGCGCGTGATCACGCGCGCGCATACGCTGCGATTTCCGTCTCGTCGGCGTGCGGGCCGATCATCACGCCCTTGCCGCCCGACTCGCCGGTGGGCTTGACCACCAGCTCGATCGAGGCGCTCGAGCACGTGCTCGAGCACTTCGGGGTCGGACAGCAGGTAGGTCTTGACGTTTTCCAGGATCGGCTCCTCGCCCAGGTAGAAGCGGATCATCTCCGGCACGAAGCAGTAGATCGCCTTGTCGTCGGCCACGCCGGTGCCGAACGCGTTGGCGATCGCGACGCTGCCCGCGCGGTAGGCGCGCACCAGGCCGGGCACGCCCAGCAGCGAGTCGCGGGCGGAACTCGAGCGGGTCCACGAAGTCGTCGTCCAGGCGCCGGTAGACCGCGTGCGCGCGCTCCAGGCCCGCGCGTGGTGCGCATGTAGAGCACGTCGTCGCGCACCACCAGGTCGGAGGCCTCGACCAGCTCCACGCCCATCTGGCGTGCCAGGAACGCGTGCTCGAAGTAGGCCGGGTTGGCCGGGCCCGGGCGTCCACACCACGACCGTCGCCTCGCTCTCCGCCGACGGCGCCACCGAGCGCAGCGCGCTGCAGCAGCAGCTGCGGGTAGTGGTCGACCGGGCGCACGCGGTAGGAGGCGAACAGCTCCGGCACCAGCCGCGCCATCGCCGCGCGGTTCTCCAGCACGTAGGAGATGCCCGAGGGGATGCGCACGTTGTCCTCGATCACCTTCCACGTGCCGTCGCTGTGGCGCACCAGGTCGCAGCCGGCCACGTGCGTGTAGACGCCGCCCGGCGGGCGGATGCCGTGCACCGCGCGCGCGAAGTGCGAGCAGGAGGCCACCAGCCGCCACGGCACGATGCCCTCGCGCACGATCTCGCGTGCGTGGTACACGTCGTCGACGAAGTGGTTGAGCGCGCGGATGCGCTGCGCCAGGCCGCGCTTGATCGTCGCGCCATTCCGCGCCGCTGAGCACGCGCGGCACGAGATCCAGCGGGAATGGCCGTTCGTGCGCGGCGCCGCCCACGCTGCTGGTCTCGAACGTGATCCCCTGCTGCATGAAGATCGCATCGCGGCGGCGGCCCGCCTCGATCAGGCCCTCGGGGCCGAGGCGCTTCAGCTCCTCCACCAGCGCCCGCGCGGTCGGCCTGGGCGTGCCGTCGCCTCGAACAGCTCGTCCAGGAACGGCGCCTGCGGGCGGTATCCGTCGCTGGCAGGGATGCTCGCGCCCGTCCGTTCGGAGGGTGCTCGGTGGGAGATACACTCTCCGATGTTCCCCGTCCAGCGATTGCTAACCATCGACGGATGGAGAAACCCCGATGGGGCGGGGTGCCCAGATGTCCCAAAGGCGCAAGCGCGCCGTGTGCTCAGCTGGGCCAGCGGCCGTGGCGGTCGTAGTACTCGCGCGCCGCCGCCTCGCGCTCGCGCTCCCGGTCGCCCGTGGCGCCGATCCGAAACAGCCAGTTGACGAAGTAGATCGCCAGGCCCGCGCTGACGGATGCTGGCGCCGCCCATCAGATCGGTTTCGCTGCCCATCGCCATGATCGTCAGGCCGCCCAGCGACACCACCACCGGCAGCACGTAGCGCACGCTGATGAGTAGCCACTGGCGCTGGGGGTTGGGGGGAGTTGTCTCGGTCACGACTAGGTACGTCCCATGCTAGGCGCTGGCGAGCGTTTCTCGGAGCTGGCTGGCCGTGCGCAGCGCCCACGAGCCGGTGCTGGCCACGCCCAGCGCCGAGCACCGCCACGCCGCAGCTGGCGATCAGCCACCACGCCGGATGGCTGGCGGCGGCGAGGTGAGCTGCCGAGCGCGTCGGCGGTGGCCGACGCCCGAGGATCGAGCCGATGATCGCAACGCCCAGCGCCTGGCCGATCTGCCGGCTGGTGGACGCCACGCCGGCGGCCACGCCGGCCTGGTCGTTGGGCATGCCCGACACCGCCGTGTAGGTGATCGGCGGGTTGACCGCGCCGAAGCCGACCCCGAACAGCGCGTAGGAGAGCGAGCAGCAGCAGCAGCGGCGTGCAGGCCGTCAGCCCGGTCAGCATCAGCGCGCTCGACGATCATGCAGCCGCCCGCGATGCACCAGCGGCATGCGCGGCCCGCGTTTGCTCAGCAAGCGCCCCGAGAGCGGGCTGCAAGACCATCGCCAGCACCGCCATCGGCAGCGTGCACAGCCCCGCCTGCAGCGCGCGAGTAGCCGCGCACGTCCTGCAGGTACAGGGTGTTCAGGAACAGGAAGCCCGCAGAACGCGGCGAAGGCGCTGATCGCGATCAGCGTGGCGCCGGAGAACGGGCGCGCTGCGGAAGAAGCGCAGCTCGATCAGCGGATCTCTGCGCCGCGGCTCATAGGCGATCAAGCCCAGCAGCGGCGAGGAACGAGAGTCGCGAACAGGCCGATCGTCTGCGCCGACGACCCACGCAGCTTTCGGACGCCTCGATGATCGCGTAGGTCAGCGATCGCCAGCGCCACGATCACCAACAGCTGCCCCACCGGATCGACCCGGCGCGCACGGGCGGCGCGCGACTCGGGCACGAACAGCGCGCTCAGCACGATCGCCGCAAGCCCGATCGGCACGTTGATCCAGAAGATCGCGCGCCAGCCGACCGTTTCGGTCAGCGCGCCGCCCACGATCGGCCCCAGCGCCAGGCTCACGCCCACCACCGCGCCCCACGCGCCGATCGCGCGGGCGCGCTCGCTGGGCTCGGTGAACACGTTGGTGATGATCGACATCGCCACCGGGTTGAGCATCGAGCCGCCGATCCCCTGGAGCATGCGCGCCACGATCAGCCAGTTCGAGCGTCGGCGCCACGCTGCACAGCAGCGAGCCGCCCACGAACAGCGCAAGGCCCGTCTGGAAGGTCCGCCTGCGCCCGAACCTGTCGGCGGTCGAGCCGGACAGCAGCAAGCAGGCTCGCCAGCACCAGCGTGTAGGCGTCGATGATCCACTGCAGGCCCGACAGCGAGGCGTGCAGGTCGCGCCGGATCGACGGCAGCGCGACGTTCACGATCGTGTTGTCCATCGCCACGATCAACAGGCTCATGCAGCAGATCGACAGGATCGCCAGCTTGCCGGAAGGGCTGAGACCGTCCGTCTGCGGTGTAGCGTTCACGGCACCCAGTTCTAGCCGCATTACGCGTGCGTCCCCAGAAAAAGATGCGCCACGCCGAGAGGAGCGCCGTGACCCCACCCACGATCGACGAGCTCGCAATCGCCGACGAGCCACAGCAGTGGGAGCAGCTCGGCTTCAACGTCACAGACGGCATCTGCCAGCTCGTCGGAGTGCGCGTGCGCCTCGCGGGTACTAACACCGGGCGCGGGATCCTCGGCTGGTCGCTGCGCGATCTGAACAACACCGAGCTCGACGGTCTGCCCACCACCATCTCCGAGAACGGAGCTCCGCCACCCGCGGCCGAGCACCCCAACGGCGTGCTAGCGATCGACCACATCGTGGCCATGTCGCCATCGTTCCAGCGCAGCGTCAGCGCGCTCACGGACGCCGGCCTGGACCTGCGGCGCATTCGCGAGGAGCCCACGCCCGCCGGAGCGCCGCGCCAGGCGTTCTTCCGCCTCGGCAGCGAGATCCTCGAGCTCGTGCAGGAACCCGAGCAGGCGGTGCAGCAGGGAGGAGGACCCGATCGGCCGGCGCACTTCTGGGGCCTCGCGCTGCTCGTGGCCGACATCGACAGGACCGTTGAGCTGATGGACGAGCACTGCGGGCCGGCGCGCGCGGCCGTGCAACCCGGGCGCAGGATCGCCACGCTGCGCCGCACCGCCGGCCTGGCCGTGCCCGTGGCACTGATGAGCGTCAAGCAAGCCAAGGAGGAGCGGTATGAGCCAGCAAACGTGGAGCGCCGTCGACGACTACATCACCCAGCAGCTGATCGGAGACGATCCCGTGCTCGAAGCCGCCATCGAGGACAGCTCCGCCGCCGGGCTGCCCGCAGATCGCCGTCACGGCGCCACAGGGCAGGCTGCTGCAGCTGCTCGCGCGGATCCACCGCGCGCGCAGACATCCTCGAGGTTGGCACGCTCGGCGGCTACAGCACCATCTGGCTGGCGAGAGCACTACCCCCGGACGGTCAGCTGATCACCCTCGAGCTGCAAGCAGGCTACGCCGCGGTTGCAGCCGCGAACGTCGAGCGGGCCGGCCTTGCCGGCCTCATAAAAATCAAGGTGGGCCCAGCCATTGACAGCCTGCGCGAGCTGATCGACGAGCACCGCGACCCGTTCGACCTGGTGTTCATCGACGCCGACAAGGCCAGCACGCCCGCCTACTTCCAGGCGGCGCTACAGATGTCGCGGCCCGGCACCATCATCATCGTCGACAACGTGGTGCGCGACGGCCAGCTGGCCGACCCCCACACCAGCGACCCCGGCGCGCAGGGCATGCGCCGCTTCCACGAGCTGTTGGCCGCCGAGGGGCGCGTCACCGCCACCACCATCCAGACGGTCGGGGACAAGGGCTACGACGGCTTCACCATGGTGCTCGGTCGGGCTAAGCTCGCGCCCATGGCACGCGATCTGAAGCTGGGCCTCAACACCGGCTACTGGGCCGGCGGCCCGCCGCCCGGCGTGACCGAGTCGATCGCCGAGGCCGAGAAGCTCGGCTTCGACTCGATCTGGACCGCCGAGGCCTACGGCTCGGACTGCCTCACACCGCTGGCCTGGTGGGGCGCCTCCACCGAGCGCATCAAGCTCGGCACCGCCATCGTGCAGATGTCCGCCCGCCAGCCCGCCGCCACCGCCATGGCCGCCATGACCATGGACCACCTCTCCGGCGGGCGCTTCATCCTCGGACTCGGCGTCTCCGGCCCGCAGGTCGTGGAGGGCTGGTACGGCATGGAGTTCGCCAAGCCGCTGGCCCGCACCCGCGAGTACATCGCCATCCTGCGCAACGTCTGGGCACGGCAGGGGCGCCTTGAAGCGCCCGGCCCGCACTACCCGCTGCCGCTGCCCGGCGGTACCGGGCTGGGCAAGCCGCTGAAGTCCTCCATCCACCCGCTGCGCGAGGACATCCCCATCTATCTCGGCGCCGAGGGGCCCAAGAACATCGCGCTGTGCGCCGAGCTGTGCGACGGCTGGCTGGCCATGCTGTTCTCCCCGACCGTCTACGACGAGCTGTACAAGCCCTCGTTGGAGGAGGGCTGGGCACGCGAGGGCGCCCGTCGCGGCGCGGCCGACTTCGAGGTCTGCGCCACCGTGCCGCTGATCGTCACCGACGACGTCGAGGGCACCGCCGACGCGCTGCGGCCGTTCTACGCGCTGTACTTCGGCGGCATGGGCGCCAAAGGCGCCAACTTCCACGCCAACGTTCCCATCCGCATGGGCTACGAGCGCGAGGTCGACGAAATCCAGGAGCTGTACCTCAGCGGCAAGAAGGACGAGGCCGGCGCCAAGATTCCCGCCAAGCTGATCGAAGAGCTGTCGCTGATCGGCCCGCCCGAGAAGATCCGCCACGATCTCGCCAAGTGGCGCGAGTCGGTCGTCACCACGCTGCTCATCACCGGCGACGCCGCCACGCTGCGCGCCGCCGCCGACATCGTCCTCGGCTGAAGCGCCGCTGCGCGCACCCACCGGCCGCGCACCGAACGTCCGGGTGCCGCCCGCGCGTCACACCAGCCGCACGGTGAGAAACATTGAAATGTCAATGTGTCTAGCCGTCGTGGCGCGTGTTCTCGATTGTGGTAGCGCCCGCCGATAGGCCATGCCATGGCAGCAACAGCTCCATCGATCGCTCCACCTGCACGCTCCGCGCTCGTCGAGCACAGCGGCCCGCCGCGCTACAGCAACGAGCTCGACGGCACGCACAGCTCCTGGCTGATCGAAGGCGGCATGGACCGCGAGCGGATGCTCGACATGGACCGGATCGTGGCACCCGTGCGCCAGCGCTCGTTCCTGGTGATGGCCGCCGCGCTGCTCATCTGCGGCCCCTGGCTCGGGTGGTGGACGCTGATCCCGCTGGCCGTCGCCGGCGTCGTGTTCAAGCTCGCCGACGACGCCGTCGAGCGCGTCTCGCACCCCGAGTACCTGCTGTTCGCCGCCTGGGCGGGATCGGAGCTGATGATCGAGGTGAGCGTCGCGCTGACCGGCGGCCCCAACTCGCCCGCCATGGCCTGGTTCGCCATTCCCATCGTCACGCTCAGCGCCCGCTTCCCCGCACGCGGCGTGCTGCTCGGCATCGCCGTCACCTTCGCATTGATGCTCGCCGTCGCCTTCGGCGTCAACGCCCACGCCGTGATCGAGCATCCGCCGCTGCTGATCATGCCGCTCGCGCTCACCGCCGCCGTGGGCATCCTCTCCACCGCGCTGATGCAGTCCGACGTCAGCCACCGCAGCAAGGCCGTGATCGACCAGCTCACCGGCATGCTCAACCGCAACTCGCTCGCCGACCGCACGCTCGAGCTCGAGCACCAGTCCGAGCGCACCGGCCAGCCTGTCGGGCTGATCGTCGGCGACCTCGACCACTTCAAGCAGGTCAACGACCAGCACGGCCACGCCACCGGCGACGCCGTGCTGCAGGACGTGGCCTACATGCTGCGCAAGCAACTGCGCGCCTTCGACCTCGCCTACCGCATCGGCGGCGAGGAGTTCCTCGTGCTGCTGCCCGGCGCCGATTTGCAACACACCGCCGACATGGCCGAGCGCCTGCGCAAAGGCGTGTCCGCCGACACCGTCGGCGGCGGGCTGCGGGTGACCATGAGCTTCGGCGTCAGCGCCTCGCACTCCGGCAGCGCCTTCCACTACAAGACCATCTGCGCCGAGGCCGACGCCGCGCTGTACGAAGCCAAGCGCAACGGGCGCAACGGGGTGTGCGGCGGGTAGTGTCCAGGCGGTGAGCACGCCCAACCCCTTCGCCCAGCAGCTGTTCGCCAACTTCCAATACGAGATCTACGGACGCGGCCTCGCCGGCGAGACGCCGCCGCTGCCGATCTCCGTCGCCGGCCTGGAGGACAGCGCTCGCGAACAGATGACCGCAGAGGCCTACGGCTACGTGGCCGGAGGCGCCGGATCCGAGCGCACCATGCGCGCCAACCTCGACGCGTTCGAGCGCTGGGAGATCCTCCCGCGGATGCTGCGCGACGTCTCCTCGCGCGATCTCAGCGTGAGCGTGCTCGGCACCAGGATGCCCGCGCCCCTACTGCTCGCACCGGTGGGCGTGCAGTCGATCGTCCACCCCGACGGCGAGCTCGCCGTCGGACGCGCAGCCGCGTCTGTTGGACTGCCCGCCATCCTCTCCACCGCCGCCTCGCACACCATGGAGGACGTGGCCGGCGCGATGGGGGATGGCGCCCGCTGGTATCAGCTCTACTGGCCCAAGGACCGCGAGCTCGCCACCAGCTTCGTGCAGCGTGCCGGCGCGTCCGGCTATGAGGCGATCGTGGTCACGCTCGACACCTGGATGCTCGGCTGGCGCCCGCGCGACCTGCAGCACGCCTACCTGCCGTTCCTCCAAGGCGAGGGCGTGGCCAACTACTTCGCCGACCCCGTCTTCCGCGCCGCGCTCGAGCGCCCGCCCGAGGAGGACCCGGGCGCCGCGATCGGGCACTGGGCGATGCAGTTCGCCAACCCCAGCGTCACCTGGGACGATCTGGCCTGGCTGCGCGAGCAGACCGAATTGCCGATCGTGCTCAAGGGCATCCTGCACGAGGACGACGCCAGGCGTGCGCTCGACGCGGGCGTGGACGGGCTGATCGTCTCAAACCACGGCGGACGCCAGGTCGACGGCGCGTGCGGCGCGCTCACCATGCTGCCGGGCGTGCGCCACGTGGTCGGCGCGGACTTCCCGGTGCTGTTCGACAGCGGCATCCGCAGCGGCTCAGACGTGCTCAAGGCGCTCGCCCTCGGCGCCGACGCCGTGTGCATCGGGCGCCTGTTCATGTGGGGCCTGGCGCTCGGCGGACAGGCCGGCGTGGAGTACGTGCTGCGCTGCCTGCTGGCCGATTTCGACCTGACGCTCGCGCTCAGCGGCTACACCGAGATCGCCCAGGTGGACGGCTCGGCGCTCAGGCGAGCAGCGGGCTGACAGGTCTGCTCGTGCCCGCACGCAGCGATGCGTCGGTCAAGCGCCTCACGCTGATCGCCTGCATCCTCGGTTCGGGGATCGTGCTGCTGGACGGCACCGTGGTCAACGTGGCGCTGCCCACGATCCAGCGCGCGCTGGGCGGCGGCCTGGCGGCACAGCAGTGGGTGGTCAACGGCTATCTGCTCACGCTCGGATCGCTGATCCTGATCGGCGGCTCCCTCGGGGACCTGTTCGGCGAGCGGCGCGTCTTCGCGCTCGGCGTCAGCGGCTTCGGGCTGGCCTCGTTGGCGTGCGCGCTCGCGCCCAGCATTGGCGCGCTGGTGGGTGCGCGCGCCGTGCAGGGAGTGGCCGGCGCGCTGCTCGTGCCCAGCTCGCTGGCGGTGATCGTCAACACGTTCCCCGCCGCCGAGCGCGGCGCCGCGATCGGCAGCTGGACTGCATGGGGGTCGATGGCGGCCGTGATCGGTCCGCTGGCCGGCGGCGAGCTGCTGGCGATCGCGTCGTGGCGGTGGATCTTCCTGATCAACGTGCCGCTTGCCATCGCCTGCGTGTCGCTGATCCTGTTCGCGATCCCGCGCGCGGCGCCCCGCGCAGCCGACGCCCGGCGGATCGACTTCGCCGGCGCGCTGCTGTGCGTGGGCGGGCTGGGCGGCCCCGTGTTCGCGCTGATCGAGCAGCCCAGGCTCGGCTGGTCGAGTCCGGCCGTGCTGGCGCCGCTGGTGGCCGGTGTCGCTCTGCTGGCAGCGTTCCTGTGGTTCGAGTCCCGCGCTCGTGATCCAATGCTGCCGCTGGCCCTGTTTCGCAGGCGCAACTTCACCGCCGGCAACATCGAGACGTTCGCCATGTATGCCGGACTGGCGATCCTGTTCTTCTTCCTGGTGCTGTTCCTGCAGCAGATCGGCGGCTACTCGCCGCTGCACAGCGGGCTGGTGGTTCTGCCGGTGACCGTCGTCATGTTCGTGCTCTCACGCCGCTTCGGCGCGCTTGCCACGCGCTTTGGCCCGCGGCTGTTCATGGGCGCCGGGCCGCTCGTATCGGCCGCCGGGCTGCTGCTGATGCAAACCATCGGCGTGCACATCCACTATCTCGCCGACGTGCTGCCCGGATTGCTGCTGTTCGCGCTGGGCCTGTCGATGACGGTCGCTCCGCTGACCACCGCGGTGCTGGCCGGCTCCGAGCACGAGGCTGGCATCGCCTCCGGCGTCAACAACGCGATCGCCCGCGTGGCCGGGCTGCTGGGGACCGCGGCCGTGGGCGCGGCTGTCGCTGGTTCCTTCGCCGCTTCCCTGGACAGTCACCTGCAGGGGACCGCGCTCGGGGCGGCGGCACGCGCGGCCGTCGCCGGCGCCAAGCGCCTGCCGCTGGGGCGCCCCGATGTGGAAGGTCTGCCGGCCGCGCAGGCGCACGCGCTCAGCCGGGCAGCGGAAGCTGCGTCGCTGCACAGCTTCCACCTCGGGCTGGCCATCGCCGCCGCGTTGGTTGCGATCGGGGGAGTGGCGGGGGTCGTGGGCATCCGCAACATCGACGTGGATACGAGACCAGGTAGCTGAGAACGGAAAACACTAGACCGGCATGCGGTCAAGTGCAGTAAGTGGTTCAATGGCCGGGTTGAGATCGACGGCCCTAGCGCTGTGTTCGGTGTCCGCCCTTCTCGCCTCAGCGCTTGTCGCGCCGGCGGTTTCGGCCGCGGACCAGTACTGCGTGGCGGAACCGGTTTGCGCGAGCGTTGTGAGCAACCACAACGAAGGCAGTGGCGCCGCAGGACTCGAGAAAGCTCTGACGAGCGCCACCAAACACGTCAACAGCGGTGGCGCCGATGTTGTTGTGATAGGTCCGGGCACGTACTCCAAAGCTGGCGGCTTCGGCTACACCTACTCCGAAGCGGTGGAAATCCGCGGCGCCGGAGCGGGTAGCACGATCCTCACGATCCCAGTCGAAGCGGGCACGGTGTTCGATCTCACCAGCGCGGCCTCGAAGATGTCAGGTCTCAGCATTGCCCTCACCGCGGGGGCAGGCGAGACCGGTCTGGTGCTCAACGGCGGAACAGCGGAAGGGGTCTCTGTGACAGGCGGCGGCGGTCTGGATGCGCCGAGCGGCCTGCACATCGTGAGCGGCGTATTTGCCAGCGGCTCGATCGCGATGAGCGAAGCCACGGTCAGCAAGGGCGTGGAAGCGACCGGCGGCGAAGTGCGCGAAACGAGCGTCACCGCCCTCGATCCGGTGGAAGCATCGAAATCGCTGACGTTGCGTCGCGACGTGCTCTCCGGCGTGAACGCCGTGATCGAGAGCTACTTCACGAATCTGACCGTGGAAGACTCGCTGATCAATCTGCGAGGGGGCACCGGTCCGGGGATCGTGGTGGCGGCCAACTCGAACGGCACCGCCAGCGCGACGCTTCGTCAGCTGACGATCGTCGACGGCGGCTCCAGCTCGCGAGGGCTTCAGATGGAAGGAAACGAAGCCAACGCCACGGCGGAACTCAACGACTCGATCATCTCGGGCGTCAAGGAGCCGATCGCGCAGTTCGCCAGTGGAGTTGGCAAGAAAACCGTCGTGAAAAGCGCGTACTCCAGCTACCAGGCCAGCAAAGACGTGGGCAAAGCGGGCGAAGAAGTCATCGCCGCGCACCTGCTGGCGGCCACAACCGAATTCGTTGAACCCGTAACTGGATTCGATTCACCCGGCGCCGGCAACTGGCGGCTGCTGCCAACCTCGGCTTTGATCGACGCTGGTTCTCCGGGCGCGCTGGCCGGTAACGAACTTTCAACCGACCTGGCCGGCAACCCGCGCCTGATCAACGCCACCAGGGATGTGGGTGCATACGAGTACCAGCGTCAGGCTCCAGCGGTGAGCGCCGAAGCCACGCCTGCAGCGGCGCAGGTCGGCGCAGCGATGAGCTTCACCGGCGCGGCGCTCGAGCCCGAACCTGGCGATACGGTCGCCGAATATCAATGGAGCTTCGACGACGGGGCGGTCGTGCCGGCGGGCGCCACCGCCACACATGCCTTCTCCACAGCCGGGATTCACACCGCCACCCTGACCGCCACCGATGTGATCGGCGTGAGCAGCACGAAGGCGATCACGGTCACGGTCACACCCGCGGCCGCAGGCGGCGGCGCCGGAGGGGGAACACCGGGCGGCTCGCATCCGGCTCCAGCCCCGGCGTCGATCTCCCTGGCGATCTCACCGGCCAGCTTCAAGGCCTCACGCACGGGCTCGAGCATCGCCCACGGTCACGCCGGAATGAAGGTCAGCTACACATTGCCGGCGCCGGGCAGCGTGAAGTTCACGGTCGAGCGGCTCAGCGCCGGGGTCATCAGCGGGCACGCCTGCGTGGCCGCGCCGCATCGCCATCACGCTGGCACAAAACCCTGCGTGCGCGCGACCGCCGTCCATGGATCGCTCACGCGAGCGGGCAAGGCCGGAGCCAACGCGTTCCGCTTCAGCGGGCGGCTGTCCGGCAAGACGCTGTCCGCCGGCAATTACCTGCTCGTGGCGCAATACCTGGGCGCGGTCAAGGCCAGTGCCCAGGTGAAGTTCCGCGTCGCGCGCTGAGCAGCGCCCGAACGCTGGTAGCGCTCAAGCCCCCTGGCTGGCGTACACGCGCATCGCCTCCACGATCGGACCGAGCCGGCGGCCGCGCTCGGTCAATCGATACTCGACGGTGGGGGGGCTGGAGGGAATCACCTCGCGCTGCACCAGGCCGGCCGCCTCCAGGTCTCGCAGGCGCTCGGAGAGCATCCGCGGCGAGATCCCGGCGACGGCCTCGGCGAATTCGTTGAAGCGCAGCGCGCCGCTCAGCGCGGCGTAGATGATCGACAGCTGCCAGCGCCGCTCGAGCAGGGATGCAGCCTCCCTGATCTCGAGCGGCACGGGCTCACATCTACGAGATGTGCGCGACATCGCGTGCGGGCTCTAGCGCCCGGTCGAGGACCTCCTGCACGGTCATCACCGGATGGAACGTCATCTGCTGACGGACCTCCTCGGGGATGTCGTCGAGATCGCCGCGGTTACGCTCCGGCAGGATCACGTCGGTCAGGCCGGCTGCATGGGCGGCGAGCACCTTCTGCTTGAGCCCGCCGATCGGCAGCACGCGTCCCTGCAGCGTGACCTCTCCGGTCATACCCACCGTGTGCTTGACCGGCCGTCCCGACAGCAGCGACGCGAGCGCCGTCACCATCGTGACGCCGGCGCTGGGGCCGTCCTTGGGGATCGCCCCGGCGGGGACGTGGACGTGGAACTCACGACCCTCGAAGTCCCGCTCGTCGATGCCGAGCTCCTCGGCGTGGCCACGCACGTAGGAGAGGGCGATCTGCGCCGACTCCTTCATCACGTCGCCCAGCTGCCCGGTCAGCACGAGCCCGCCCTTGCCGGTTTTCATGCCGGTGGCCTCCACGAACAGGACATCGCCGCCCGCGCCCGTCACTGCCAGCCCGGTTGCCACACCCGGCGTCGCCGTCCTGGCCGCGGACTCCTGGAACACCTTCTGTCGCCCGAGCGCGTCACGGACTGCGTCCAGGTCGATCTTCACTCGCTTCGACTTTGGCGTCTTGACGGCCTTTGCCTTCTTGGCGGGCTTGACGGTGCCGTTGGTGGCCGCGATCTCCTCGACCTCGGACTCCGCCGGCGCGTCGTTGGCCACCTCGGCCTCCGCCAGAGCCTGGGCCGAGGCGATCTTCGTGGCGGTCTTCCTCAACACGGTCCCCAGCTGACGCTCAAGGCTCCTGACGCCGGCCTCGCGGGTGTACTCGGCGATGATCGTGCGCAGCACCTCATCTGAGATCTCGACCTCGTCATCGCGCAGGCCGTTGCGGTCGCGCTGGCGCGGCCACAGGTAGCCCTTGGCGATGGCCAGCTTCTCCTCGGATGTGTAGCCGTCGAACTGGATCACCTCCATGCGGTCCAGCAGCGGGCCGGGGATCGTGTCGGCGACGTTGGCCGTGGCCAGGAACATCACCTGGCTGAGGTCCAGCTCGACGTCGAGGTAGTGGTCGCGGAACGAGTGGTTCTGCGCGGGGTCCAGGACCTCGAGCAGCGCCGCGGAAGGATCTCCGCGCCAGTCCGCGCCGACCTTGTCGACCTCGTCCAGCAGGATCACCGGGTTCATCGTGCCGGCGTCTCTGAGCGCCCTGACCAGACGGCCGGGGAGCGCGCCTATGTAGGTGCGACGGTGCCCGCGGATCTCGGCCTCGTCACGCACGCCGCCCAGCGACATGCGCACGAACTCGCGTCCGGTGGCCTTGGCGATCGACTCGCCGATCGATGTCTTGCCGGTGCCCGGAGGCCCGATCAGCGTGAGGATCGCGCCCGACTTGGGGTCGGCCTCGATCCCGCGCTCCTGGCGCAGCTTGCGCACGGCCAGGTACTCGGTGATGCGGTCCTTGACGTCATCCAGGCCTGCGTGGTCGGCGTCCAGCACCGCACGCGCTGCCACAGGGTCCAGACGCTCCTCCGAGCGCTTGCCCCACGGCACCGCGATCAGCCAGTCCAGGTAGGTGCGGATCATGGATGACTCGCCCGTCTGCTCGCCCATCCGCTCCAGGCGCGCCAGCTCCTTCAGAGCCTGCTCCTTGACCTCGTCGGGCATGTCGGCGTCCTCGATCTTGGTCCGGTACTCATCGGCCACCGAGGCGTCGTCCTCGCCCAGCTCCTTGCGGATCGAGTCCATCTGCTTGCGCAGGAAGTACTCGCGCTGCTGCTTCTCGGCGCCCTCCTGCACGTCCTCGCGGATGCGCTTGCGCACCTGCAGCTCGGCCAGGCTCTCGCGCTGGAGTTTGACGGCCAGCTCCAGGCGCTCGGTGACGTCCAGCGTGCGCAGCAGCTCGACCTTCTGCTCGTAGCTGAGGTTGGGGGAGTAGCCGGCGGAGTCCGCCAGCGCTCCGGGCTCGGCGATGGCGCGCAGGAAGGCCGAGATGCGCCCGTCGTCGCCGCGCAGCTCGAGGATCTCCTCGACCGTGGCGCGGTACTCGCGCTCGAGCTCACGTGTGCGTTTGTCGGTGGGCACCTCGTCGGGGCGCTCGTCGATCTCGACGCGCAGCTCGCCTTCGGGGCCGGTCACCGCAGCGCCGATCAGCGCACGGTGCTCGCCCGAGATGGCCACCGCGCGTCCGCCGCCGGGCAGACGTATCTGCTCGGAGACCTCGGCGATCGTGCCCACCTCCAGGAACTCGTTGTCGTGGCGTGGCACGAGCACCACGCGCTCGTCGTCGCCCACATCGATCGTGAGCGTGATGCCCATGTTGGGGAACACGACCGTGTCGTCAAGCGGGATGAGCCGCATGCGGGGCTTCGGCACGGAAGGCTGGGGGGTGGGCTGATCTGAGGGTGATGACATAGGTAACCGCTCCATATGAGCTTACGAAAGTGTAGTTAGTATAGCGCGGGGTGGTTGTGTGCGCAAGGACTTTGATGTGATGGCGGGATTAGGCATTGCAGAGCCAAATAGCGGGTCATCCGGCGTGATGGGTAGGCCGCCGAAAGGCTCAGCCGTCCCAAGCGCTCGATAGAACCGCCCCATGGCTGAATCGATTGAGCAACTCAGCTATGAGTTGACGGCGCAGGCGATGAGCGAGCAGGAGCGAGCCCTATCGGGACTGCGAACGTGCGCAGGAACGGTGCTCGGCGCTGCATCCATTGCGGGCTCGTTCCTCGGCGCCAAGGTGAGCAAGGAATCACTCGATGTGTGGGCCATCCTGGCAATGATCGCGTTTGCCCTGTGCTGCGTATGTGCGATCTGGGTGTTGCTGCCTCACGCCTTTACCCTCGCCGTTGGGGGTGAGGATCTACTGGCGGTGAGCGATGATCGAAGCATGCGCGATGTGGCAGAGGCATACCGCGCCGCGAGCATTTGGCTCGACCCTCATCTGCAGACCAATCACAGTACGGTCGCACGGCTATCGACTTGGCTGTCAGTCAGCTGCATACTGCTTGCAGTCGAGGTGGTCTTTTGGACTCTCAGCCTGGCGGGCTAATATATGAGCATGTCCATGGATACTTCTCCCACTCGGCTGAAAGCCCATCCGCCTGCAACATTGCCAGCGGTAGCTCCTCCTGGAGCGATACTCAAAGAGTTGCCAACGGGGCTGCAGATCGCAGCTGGACGAGTGCTTCATGCCGTGGGCGCAACGCGGATGTGGCATAGGGTCACGCGCCACACTCGCACACATAACGGCGACAGGGATTCCACCGTCAGCTGAGTCGAGCCCGAGGCCTACTCAGCTCCGTCGAAGTCGACCTCCACGTTCTCCTCCTCGATCCGCTCCTCGACCTCCGCCGAGGAGGTGAGCGCGCGCCTGTCGGCATCGAGCAGCGGATCGGAGAAGAAGCTCCGCGGCCACAGCCGCCGCGCGCGCACGACGTTGATCTCGGCAGCGATCAGCGTGACCTGGGCACCCAGATACAGCCACGCGATCAGCCCGAGCACGAGCGCGAAGAAGCCCGAGGTCTCCTTGGCGTGGCGGATCACGTGGTCCACGTAGAAGCCGCCCACGTGCTGAAGGATCTGCCACGTGATCGCGGCGAAGATCACGCCCGGCCAGAGTTCGCCGCTCTTCACCTCGGCGGCGGTGAGTAGCCGGAAGGCGGTGAAGAACAGCAGCAGGTTGACCAGCAGGGCGGTGAGGATCCCGCCGATGATGGCGAGCGCGCCGTGACCGCCAGCCGTGACGTAACCGGCGGCGACGGTGGAGACGATCACCAGCAGGCCGAGCAGACCGAGCAGACCCAGGCCGCGCAAGCGCGAGGTGATGAAGTTCGGACGGTCCTTGTGGGCCACGTACCAGACCTGGTTGAACGCGTTCTGGGTCGCGCCGGTGATGCCCAGGCCGGCCAGCATCGAGCCGCCCAGCCCGATCGCCAGGTCCAGGCCGCTGCCTTTGAGCGAGTGCACATTGGTCTGCAACTGGGTGCCGATGATGGGGAACTGGCTGAGCGCCGAGTTGAGGATGCTGGCCTGAGCGCTGGGATTGCCCTGCAGCACGAACCCCAGCACGGTGACGAGCACGAGCAGCAGCGGGAACAGCGACACGAAGCCGTAGTAGGCGATCAGCGCGGCCAACTGCCCGGCCTGGTCGTCGCCGAACTTCTTGATCACGGCGGCCACGAAGCCGAGCCTGCGCCGCTGCTGCTGACGGCGATCGAGCTCGCGCAGGCGATCCGTGAGGCTCATCGCGCGCGTCCGGCCGCTCCGCGGGCGCATGCCGCAGCTCCGGGGAATTGGGAGGGGGGCCTCCTTGCGCGTGCGCGCGACATACCCATGTGTCTACCCGATTCGAGCAGCAACCACGAGCCTGGGGTGCAGCCCGGCAGGCAGGAGGGCGGCGCGATCAGGCCGAGGAGGTGGCGCTGGTTGCGCACGCACGGCGCGATCTGCTGCTGCGCGCCCACCGCTTCCGCCTGCGTCGAGAGGACCTGGAAGATTGCTACAGCCAGGCCACGTTGGAGTTGGTGGCGCACGCGCGCAGCGGCGGGCGTTTCGTAAGCCGACAGCACCTGGCCAACATCGTCGAGCAACGGTTTCTGTCGAGGATCCACGACAGACGACGGGCGCTTTCGGGGCGCAGCCCGATGCAGACAGTGCTCGAGAACGCGACGCCGATCGACGGTGCCCAGGAAGGCGCCGTCGACATCGCCGATGCGCAAGCCGAACTGGAGAGGCTCGTGATCGCTCGTGAGGAACTGCAGCGCCTGCGGGCGGTTGCACTCACGCTGAGCTATGACCAGCGGCTCTATCTGGCATGCCAGATCGGGCTGCAGATGGGGTGTGCGGAGTTTTGCGAACTCCATGGATGGACGCCTGAGAAGTACCGCAAGGTCGGTCAGCGCGCACGCGCGCGATTGAGGGAGTTGATGGAACAGGAGGCCGGTGTCCCGTCCATGGACGGTGCGTCGGATGAGAGCTCAGGGACCAACCTATGACCACCAATCCCCCCACTCATAGGCGCGTCCCCTGGGACGCCGGCGGTCGGTTGAACGGACGCCCGCACGGCGACTCCCATCCGCGCGCATGCGGCCGGGAACTGGAGAACTCCCCGCTTCGGTTCCCGGCCGCCCGCGTGGGCGCACGCCCGGAGGGCAGATGATCGGTCTGCGTCGCGCGCCGCGCGAGGTCTACCGCATCTATGGTGAACGCGAATATCTGGCCGGCGCAGGATGCGAGTCGCAGCCGGAGCTCGCACACGCTCCCGAGCGGCGACGCAGTCGGATCGCCAGCGTGGCGCTGATGCTCGGAACGATGGGTGCGTTCGGAGGTGTGGTCTGCACTCAACACGCTGCCGCAGTTGAGCGGATCGGGCGGCCGGCGACTCGGTGTGTCTCCTCGGCCGATAGCTCACACGGTGATCGCCGCTGTCACACATTCGAGCGTCTCCGCTCGAGCCGGATCGATGCAGATCAAGGGCGATCGCGCCGCACGGTCATATCGAGTCGGCCTTCACCACGCACACGGTGGCGGCGCATCGGTAGGAGTGTCAACTCCAGGCAACGCGCCGACACTGGTGGCGGTCACAGTCCTGGCAGCCGACAATCAGCCGGCGGCCGGCAATCCACGCCAGTACCCCGAACGGGCCGAGTTCGGCTTTGAGCGCTGAGGCCAGCAGATGAACGCTCAGGGAACGCGCGCGAGGGTGAGCATCAGCAGTCGGTCGCTGTGGCGCATTCGCCTGGGGCGGGAAGCGCCGCGCTACCTGTTGAGCGCCCTGGCGCTCGCCGGCCTGGCCGCCAGTGCGAGGTTCGCCATCGCTCCACCGCAGCCATCGCTGCCCGCAGCGGCGCTGCGTCAGGCGCCCGTGCCTGACAGAGGAGCTGAAGCGTACGCGGCCCTGTTCGCGCGTCGCTACCTGACCTGGAACGCAGCCGAACCGCAGGCCAGCGAGCACGCCATCGAACCGTTCGTCGGCCCTGGCATGGAACCCGATGCCGGCGTCGAGTTGCCCGCATCGGGTGAGCAGCACGTCGAATGGGATGAAGTGGTGCAGGCGCGCGAACCGGCGCCCGCTCAGCACGTGTACACGGTGGCGGCCCAGACGGATACCGCCGGTCTGCTGTATCTGACTGTTGGTGTAACCCGAACCCGGGACGGGAGCCTGGCGCTGTCGGGATATCCCGCGTTCGTCGGGGCGCCCGCCTCGGTGCCCGCCGGAGGCGCGGCGCACTTGCAGGAAGTGACAGAACCGGCGCTGCTCACCGTTGTACAGCGCGCGCTTCGGAACTACCTGGCAGGCGCCTACACGAACCTGGCCGCAGACCTCACCGCGGGCGCACACGTGTCGTTGCCCGGCTTGGCCCTGACCTACCAGTCGCTGCGGCGCATGGACTGGACGGCCGACCACAGCGCGGTGCTGGCCGTGATCCAGGCGGATGACGGGCGCGGGGTTCTCTACTCGCTCGCCTACGAACTGGATGTGGCTCGCGAGCAGGGCCGCTGGGAGATCTCGGCGGTGCAGATGGACCCAGACCTCTAGACAGCCAAAGGCAAGGAGAAGAGATGAACACCCACCACAGAAGTTTGGCCATCGCGGTGGCAGTCGCCTGCGTCGCGCTCGCTCTGGCCGCCGCACCGGCATACGCGGCCGTGCAGAGTCCCACCGCGATCGGCGGCCCCACGTCTACGAGTCCCGCCGGCGCCGAACACGCCGGCAGCCAGCTGGAATCGGTGGCGGCCAAGGCGGGGAACACCGGGCGGGCTGTGGCGATGAGCATGATCGGGCTTGCGTTCGCGGTCGCCGCCACGGTGCTCGCGTTCAAGCGCGACTTCAAGGAGGCCGCCGGCGTGTTTGCGGTGGGGATCGTCTCGGTTCTGCTCGCCACTCCGGCCGGAATCAGCCTGCTGCGCGACACCGTTTCATCGCTGGTCGGCGGCTCGTGATGGAGATTCGCTCCTACCGCCGGGTGTTCGACTTGGAGCGACGTGTCTACAGCGTCGATCGCCTGCGCTTGAACCCGGGCGGCGTGCCGGTCCGCGGCATCGTCTACTTCGTCCTGCTGCTGCTGGCAAGCCTGATCGGTGCGCGAACGCCGTTGCTTGGCGCGGTTGCGCGTGCTTTGCCCTGGTATCTGAGCGATCTCGCGTTGCCGCTTGGCGCAGCGACGCTGTTGAGCGTGATACGTGTGGAGGGCCGCACGTTTCACCTTGCCGCGGGCGCGCTCGTGCGTCACCTGACGGCGCCGCGCGCGCTCTGCGGACTGTCAAGGCCGGTGAAGGTCGGGGAGCGCTGGCGCCCCGACCAGATAGTGATTCTGCCTGACGGTTCTGACAGTCGTATGCGCCGTCTCAGCTATCGCGGTCCGGGGGCCGTGCTCGTCGCTGTGGAGCACGATCGCGGAGGGCTTGCACGCGAGCGTGGCTCGGTCGGTCTTGCCCGCCGGTGGCGAGGATCGAGCTTGACGCTGCGCGAGCGCCCGGGCGCCGAGGTCCTGAGCGAGGGGCAGGTGATCGCGCTGGCCGCCGGTGCGCGGCTGCTCGTGCGGGGCGGTGGGAGAGCGGCGGAGGTGAACCGATGAAGCCGCCGATCGCATTCGTGTACGGCAACTGCGTGTTCGCGCAAGGGCTGGACGACGGCTGGGCCGCGTTCGTGCTCGAGACCTCCTCGTATGCCTGGCTTGGAGAGGAAAGCAAGCGCGCACGCCTGCTGGCGATGCTCGGGAGCCCTGGAGGCCGTGGAGGCCGACCTCCAGATCATGCGGGTCTCGGCGCGCTGGCCGGTCGAGCGTTACCACGATGAGCTGCTACGTGAAGGCGCCTCCAGACCGCACGCGCGTGCCCGAGCGCGCTACCTGGAGGAGCATGCGCGGCGGCTGGAGGAGATCGACGCCGCACGGTCGGCGGTGTTCCTGTTGGTGAGCCTGCGCGAGCCAGAGCGCGACGTGGCCAGCTACGTATCCAAAGCAGCGGCGCAGCAGCCGCGGGACTGGTGGCAGGGCGCACGTCGGTTGCTTTCGATGCGAGACCGCAGGGTGATGGCACTGTCCGAGCTCGAGCGGGCGCGGGTCCAGGCCGACCAGGTGCACGCGCGGCTGGCGGACTTCCTGGCTGTGCGCCCGGCGCGCGGGGTGGAGTTGCAGTGGCTCGTGCGCCGCGCCTTCTGCCGAGGGTTGGCGGAACCGGCGATCGACGGGCTGCACGAGCCGAGTGCGCTCGTGTTCGAACGCAACGGCAAGGCGGCGCTCGCGCCGCTGGAGGGCGACGTCATGCGTTGGGCTGACAGCTACGTGGAACAGCAGCGGCGTGCGCTGCGGATCGAGTCGGAGGTGGGCACCAGCTGGCAGGCTCAGCTGGTCACAGGCGCGCTGCCGCAGCGCACGCGCTTCCCCGGCGCCCGCGCCGAGTTGATGTTCGCCGCGCCGGAGAGCCTGCCATTTCCGGTCGATCTCTCTCTGAACGCGCGTTTCCTGCCGAACGAGCTTGCGCTGAGAATCGCGCGGCGCAAGATCCAGGACGCCGACCAGATCGTGCGCGCGGAGTCCGACGGCGAGCAGGGCGTGTCCGACGTCGGCTACGAGCGCACTCAGGAGGCTCGCGACCTGCTGGCCCACCTGCAGGCATCGAGCCGGCCGCCGCTGCTGCGCGCCACGTTGGCGATCGCGGTCGGCGCCGCCGATCGGGCCGAGTTGGAGCGGCGCGTGGAGATGTGCAGGCGCGCCTACGGCGAGGTGCGCCTGCACCGACCCATTGGAGATCAACTCCAGCTGTTCCTCCAGCACCTGCCCGCACAGCGAACCCGTGTGGCCGGCTATGACGACACGCTCACCACCGAGCAGGTGGCGGCGATGATGCCGCACAGCACGCACGTAGCCGGTTCGCGTGGCGGCTTCTATCTCGGTCACACCCTCTCCGGCTCCCGTCAGCCGATCACGTTCAACCTGCGCGAGGGATCCGACAGCGATCGCAACACCACGATCCTCAGCGTCGGCGCGCTCGGGTCGGGCAAGACCACGCTCGCACAGAAGCTGAAGTACGAGGGGTTCCTGCAGGGAGCGATGGTGATCGACTGCGATCCCAAGGGCGATCACCGCTTTCACATGCTGGAGGAGGTTGCGCCGCATGCCGAGTGCATTCCCCTGCGAGCAGACCCGGCGCTGCGCGGGATGCTCGATCCACTGCGCGTGGCGCCGGCGCACCTCTCCCAGGATGCGGCCGTGTCGTTTCTTCGGGACCTGCTGCCGGGGCGTGCCGAGCCGGCATGGGAGACGGCGCTCCTCGGCGCCGTCGATCGAGTTCTGCGGCGTGCGCGCCAGCCGAGCTGCCTGGAGGTGGTGAGGGCTCTGAGCGAGGGCGATGAGACCGACGTGCAGGTCGGCAAGACGCTCGAGGTGTATGCCCGCACCGGGCTCACACAGCTGGGATTCGCCGACCCCGCCGTCCAGCTGCCGCCGATCGGTCACCGCCAGGTGACGTATCTGCCGATCCGCGACCTGCCCGGTGCGCAGCCGGGAACCCCGCGTTCGGAGTACTCGCAGGCCGAGCGGGTGGGGGAGCAGATCGTGCGCCTGATCGCCATGCTCGCCCTGCACCTGATGGGGGCCGAGCGCGACCGCCTGAAGATCTTTTCGTTCGATGAGGGTTGGCGGCTGTTGGGAGATCCCGTCGGTCGGATGCTGCTCAGCTCGCTGCAACGCATGGGCCGCTCGGAGCTGGCGGTGCCGATCATCAGCACGCAACTGGTCACCGATGCGCTGGTGGGATCGGCCGAGTCGCTGGAGAACCTGATCGGCGCCACGTTCGTCTTCGGGATGCGTTCCGAGAGCGAGGCCGGGCGGGCGCTCGCGTTGTTGGGGCTCGATCCGGAGGATCGGCGCATGCGCCAGAGCCTGCTGGAACTGGACGCCGGGAGATGCCTCTTCCGCGATCACCACGGCCGCGTCGAGGCGATCCAGGTCGACGTGGTGGCGCCTTCGCTCTTGCACGCCTTCTCCACCACGCCACAAGCTGGGTGAGGCACGGGGCTCGTTCGCTGGCGCTCGCGGCCACTTGTGTGCTTGCGTGCCAGCAGGCGCCCGCGCTGCTGTGGCCGGCGAGCGCCTCGGCTGCTCAGAGCGCCAGAGCCGCGCGGATCGCGCCCGCCGGTCCCGTGGGCACGCGTGCGCCGAGTCGAGCGCCGCTGCTGTCCGGCGTCGCGCCACCGGGAGCCGCGTCCGCCTCGGAGGAAGAAGACCAGGGAGCCGGCGTCGAGGGCGAATCCGATCCCCTGGTCAGCAACGGGCTCGGGAGCCCAACCTGCAGGGGGGCGCTCGCCGGCGAGCTGTCGGCGATCAGCAGGAGCCACTGCGAAACATCCGGCTTCCTCGCGGCGCCGGCGCCAACGGGCGACTACGGCATCGACGTGCACATCGACACGAGTCTGCTCGGGGTCAGCCTGCAGGGCACCGTGCAGAACCTGCTCGTCTGCCCGCTGTGGAGCATGCTCGTGTGGCTGGTGCACGCCCTGCTGGTGATGCTCGAGTGGTGCTTCACGATCGACCTGCTGGACAGCCCGGCAGCAGGCGGTCTCGCCAACGGACTGCGCCATGCGCAGGCGTCGTTCACCGAACCGTGGCTGGCGCTCGCGCTCGCGCTGGCCGCGGTGCTCGCTGCCTACCAGGGCCTGGTCCGCCGCAGGGTCGCCGACACGCTCGGGGAGCTGCTCGTGATGGCAGCCATGATCGTCGCCGGCCTGTGGGTCATGGCCGACCCGACGGGCAGCGTGGGTGCGCTTGGCCAATGGGCCAACCAGGCGAGCATGGGCACGATGGCGGTCGCTGCCGCCGGGACGCCATCCTCTCCGGGGCGGACGCTCGGCGACAGCCTGGACACGGTGTTCGCGGCGACGATCGAAGGCCCGTGGTGCTACATGGAGTTCGGCAGCGTCGGCTGGTGCCGGGAGTCGTCGCGGCTGCAGCGATCCCTGCGCAGCGCCGGTCTTGCAATCTCCGCGCAGGAGCTCGCGCGCGCCGGCTGCTCGTCGAGTTCGGCCTGTGTGGCCGCCGGCAGCTCGGCGCAGGCGCTGCAGCGCAGCGCGGAGTTGCTCCGCCAAGCGAGATCCAACGGCGCGATCTTCCTCGCGCTGCCCGCGAACGGCCCCGCCCGCAACTCGATCAGCGAAGCCGGTTCGCTGCTGCGTGCCATCTGCCAGAACGAAGAAGTCACCAGCTGCCACGGCTCCGCCGCCGCGCAGGCCGAGTTCCGGATCGGCGGCGACACCTGGGAGCGTGTCAGTGGCCTGCTGTTGATCGCGGTCGGCCTGCTCGGGATGATGCTGCTGTTCGGGTTTCTGGCCCTGCGGCTGCTGGTGGCGGCGGTCTTCAGCCTGCTCTACCTGATGCTGACTCCGGTCGTGGTGCTCGCGCCCGCGTTCGGCGAGAGCGGGCGCGCCGTGTTCCGCAAATGGGGCGAACATCTGCTCGGGGCGGTCATGTCCAAGCTGCTGTTCTCGTTCCTGCTCGGCGTGGTCTTTGCGGTGCTGAGCATCCTGTCGGATCTCACCGCGATCGGATGGTGGACCCAGTGGCTGCTGATGTCCGCGTTTTGGTGGGGCGCGTTCATGCGCCGCCACCAGGCGCTCGAAGTAGTCGGTGGCGCTACTGGGCGCAACCAGGCTCCGCGCCACTCGGTGATGCAAATCGCTCGACAGGCGCTGGTCAAACGCGGCGTCAACGATGCCTACGACAAGGTGAAAGAAAAGCTGGAAGGCGCACCGCCGCGGGTGTCGGGCAACGACAACGCCCAGCGTGAACCGGTCAAGCGCAAGCCGCTGGAGTCACAGGTCGAAAGCCAAGCCGCGAAATCGCTGAGGAACGAGCACCGCCATGCGGGCGGCCGCTCGAAGCACGATGCCACCCACAGGCTCTCCGAGCTGCGCAGGCGCCTGCCGCGCGTGCGTGCAGAGCGCGACAAGGCGCTTGCCGCGGGCGATCGACGCAGGGCAGCCAGGCTCGGGCAGCGCGGCGCACGCATCGCGGAGGAGCTGGCCGGTGAGCAGACGGCGCTCGCTGCAGCGAAGCGGATTGCGGGTAGCGATTCGCGCTCCTTCGTTCGTGAGAATCGCGACGAGCGCGAGCGATTCCTCGATGCCCAGGCGGCGCTCCCAAACGCCCGTGCCAAGTTGCCTCACGGCGCTGAGCGCCGCGACTATCCACGGCTGGCCGGACTCGTGGGATACGCCCAGAGGAGTACCTGCGCCTCGGGTCGCGCACACAGCGCGCCGCGCGCCTGGAGATCGATCGCGAGCTGGCGCTGCGCAACGAACTGGGGCAGCGCCTCGGCGCCGGAGCCGGACACGAGCAAGCGTCGAGCGCCACAACGCAGGCACAGCCCCAGCGCGAGCGCTCCAGGCCGGCAGATCGCTCTGCGCGCGATCGAATCGACCCGGATCTGATCCGTGCAGCGCGCGAATCGCCGATCATGCGCGACGCGCGCGAGGTCGAGGCTGGGCGCAAACGCCAGCTCGGCCAGGGCCGGCCGTGACCGTCGGCTCCACCGTCGCGCGTCGGCCCAGCCTCGGCGCGATCCCCGTCGCGATCGGTGCGACCGTCCTCGCGGCGATCGCGTTTGTAGTGATGGCAGCGACCGCGATGCTGGGCGGCGGGTCGCTGCTCGCCGGCGGCGCGTCGGCATCCGACAGCCAGCCGACGGGCGCGTCGGCTCTGGCGCTCGCCGAAATACCATCCGGATACCTGCAGCTCTACCAGTCGGCGGCTCGCCGCTACGGGCTGGACTGGACGATCCTGGCGGGGATCGGGCGCGTGGAGTGCGACCACGGTCGCGACCCCGATCCCGCCTGCAACCGCGAGGGCTCCGTCAACTCCGCCGGCGCCGGCGGGCCGATGCAGTTCATCGCCTCAACCTGGGCGCGCTACGGCGTCGACGGCGACGGTGACGGGCGGATCGATCGCTGGAACCCCGCCGATGCGATCTATGCGGCCGCCAACTACCTGAAGGCCTCCGGTGCGCCCGGCGACTACCGCGCCGCGATCTTCGCCTACAACCACGCCAGCTGGTACGTCGCCCAGGTTGAGCACTGGGCGGCCGTGTATCGCGGCGCGTCCCCGCCGGTGGCGGAGCCGACTGGTGAAGGCGCCGACACTCAGCTGGCGCAGGAGACAGCCACGCCGGTGAGGTTCATAGCTGGCGAAAGGGCGCTGCTGGCACCGCAAGACGGTCACGTGGCATTGATACCGGCGGGCGTGCCCGCGACCGTGCAGGCGATGGTCGTGGCTGGCGATGAGCTGCAGGACCTTCCCTATGGGCCCGACGGTCATCCCAACCCGCTGGGCGCGGTGGATGAGGACTGCTCCAGCAGCGTCAACTACGTGCTCTACAGATCAGGCGTGCGGCCGATCGCTGAAATCCTCGCCCAGAACCCGCTGGCGCAGGACTACGTCAACTGGGGCGCCCCCGGCCCGGGGCGGTGGGTGAGCATCTACGCCGCCGACACGCCCACCCCGCACGTGTTCATGGTGATCGCCGGGCTACGGCTGGACACCAGCCACAACGGCACCGACGTCGGTCCCAACCGCGATCAGGACGGTCCGCGCTGGCGCATCCTCGATCAGATCCCAACCTGGGCGCACTGGTCCGTCCGCCACCCGCCGGGGTTGTAAGGTGCGCGCATGTCTACCCGCAAGGTCGACTATCTACTGATCGGCGGCGGCCTGGCGTCCGCCAACTGTGCGCGCTGGCTGCGCGAGGAAGGCGCCGACGGCGAGGTCGTGCTCGTCGGCCGCGAGCCCGACCCGCCGTACAACCGCCCCAACAGCTCAAAGGGCTACCTGCGCGGCGAAGAGGCGCGCGAGGAGTCCTACTTCCGCCCCAACGAGTGGTGGGAGCAGCAGAACATCGAGCTGCTCACGCGCACCAGCGTCACCGGCCTGGACCTGGACGCGCGCACCGCCAAGCTCTCCAGCAAGGAGGAGATCGGCTTCGGGCAGGCGCTGATCGCCACCGGCGCCAACGTGCGCCGCCTCAACGTGGACGGCTGTGAGCTCGAGCAGATCCACTATCTGCGCACATTGGGAAACGCCGACGCCATCCGCGAGGGCGTGGCCGACGCACAGGACGTGGTGCTGATCGGCGGCTCCTACATCGGCTGCGAGGTCGCCGCCTCGCTGGCCATGATGGGCAAGCGCTGCACGATCGTGATGCAGGAGCAGGTCACGCTCGAACGCGGCTTCGGCGCGGAAACCGGCCGCTTCTTCCAGGAGCTGCTCGAAGCGCGCGGCGTCAAAGTCCACGGCGGCGACGAGCTCGAGCGCTTCGAAGGCCACGAGCGTGTGGGCAAGGTCGTCACCAGGGGCGGCCTTGAACTGGACGCCCAGGCGGTGGTGATCGGCGCCGGCGTCAGCCCCGACGTGGGCCTGGCCGGGCGCGCCGGCCTGCAGATCGGCGAGCGCGGCGGCGTGCTCTGCTCCTCGCGCCTTCAGAGCTCCGTGCCCGGAGTGTTCGCGGCCGGGGACATGTGCGAGTACCAGTCCGAGATCCACGGCGGGGCGCACATGCGCCTGGAGCACTGGGACGTCGCCTTCAACCACGGCAAGACCGCCGCCCTGAACATGCTCGGCAAGGACGTTGCCCACCGCGAGGTTCCCTACTTCTACTCCGTCATCGGCGACGCCGGCGAACTCGAGTACGTGGGCCCGGCCTACGAGTGGGATCAGGAGATCCTGCGTGGCTCGTTGAGCGACGGCTCGTTCACCAGCTGGTATCTCAAGGACGGGATCGTCAAGGCCGCGCTCACATTCGGGCGCTCAGACGATCTCGAGCACGCCCGCCGCCTGATCGTCGCAGCCACCACGCTTGACGAGAGCCAGCGCCAGAAGCTGGGCGATCTTCACAGCGACCTGGCTGGGCTCGCTTAGCGCCGAGCGGGTCGCTGCCGTCGCTCCGTTGGGGTAGGATCAGTGCTGTTCAACGGTCGGTGGTGAAGGGAAGCCGGTGAGAATCCGGCGCGGACCCGCCACTGTGACCGGGGATGCCCACCGTGGCACGCAGCCTTTGCGTGCACGCCACTGACTCGCCGCCGGCGAGACGGGAAGGCACGGAGGGGTAGGCCCGGCAGCCAGGAGACCTGCCTCCGACCGCAAGCCCATCAAGCCCTCGTGGAAAGGGGTTGGCTCAATGCTGACATCTCGTCGTATCCGCCTCGCGCTCTGCGCAACCATGCTCGCCGCGCTGCTGGCCTGCTCGACCGCGCTCGCCGCTCCCGTCACCGTCAAGCTGCGCGTCGAGGGCTCCACCAAGACGCTGTTCGAAGGCGAAGTGGCCGCCAGCCCCGAAACCATCGAAACGCTATCCGGCAAAGGCCCGCACCCGTGCGACTACGCGCAAAACGGCGCCAGCGAAGGTTATGAAAACGGTGGTAACGACATCGGGACGCCGACCGCCGCTCTGCACGCCGCCGCGCTCGCCAGCGGACTCGCGTTCGATGCAAGGTGGTACGGCTCAGGCAAAGCAAACGGCAATCCCGGGGATTTCCTGATCACGCAGGTCGGTAGCGACATCAGCGAGGAATCGGCTCCGTTTGAATCGTGGGGTTTTGCCATCGACTACACCACCTCTCTTGTCGGCGGCTGTCAGATCGGGTTGGCGCCCGGCAACGAAGTGCTGTGGGCCTACAACTACTTCGGCCTCAAGCACCTGCTGAACCTGTCCTCTCCCGCCACCGCCAACGTGGGAACTCCCTTCACCGTGCACGTCATAGACGGTCAGACTGGCGCCCCGATCGAAGGAGCCGAAGTCGGAGAAGACGTCGCAGGCGTCACCGGCAGCGGTCCCAAGACCAATTCAGAAGGCAACGCCATGATCACGCCCATTCACACCGGCACGGTCACGCTGAAGGCCACGCAGAGCGAATCCGTGCGCTCCAACGGAGTGGCCGTGTGCGTGCACAACGGCAACGACGGATCGTGCGGGACTGGGCTGGCGACCAACACCGGTCCCCCCGGGATCGCCCATTCGCTTCCGTTGCTACTCGACTCACCCGCGATCGTGGGCATCAAGAGCGGGCACGTATATGCGCGCCGCTCGGCGCCACGGCTGTTGCAGGGCTCCGTCACGGTGCCCGCCGGCAACACGCTGCGCGAGTTGCGCATCAGCCTCAGCCGCTCCTACAAGGGTCGCTGCTTCGTCTTCAGCGGCGCCAGGGAGCGGTTCGTGCGCGCGAAGTGCAACCGCAAGTCCTACTTTGCGGTCGGCTCCTCACTGTCGTTCAGCTACCTGCTGCCGGCATCGCTTCCCCCTGGACGCTACGTCTTCGACCTCCAGGCGTTGAGCGACAACGGCGAAACCTCGTTCCTTGCCAACGGCATCAACCAGGTCGTATTCCGTGTCCGGTAGGACGCTTGCCCGTACGGCCGCGCTCGCGACGGCGACCCTGATCGTCGCGAGCGCGCAGGTCTCGGCGATGGGCGCCACCGCCGCCGGGAAACTCAGCGTGGCCAGCGGGCGCGCAGCTTCGGGAGGCCCGAACCTGCAGACGATGGTCGTCGGCGCCGGCGGCCACGTCCTCGCGGAAGCGCGCACCGTGACCGCAGGCACAACCACCGTGCATGTTGGCGCCAGGAGCTGCGCGGTCGCCGCCGGCACGCCGCTGGCGGCGCTCGCCGCGCTGCGCCGGGACGGTGGCCCCGCATTCCTGCTGCGCGACTACGCCCGCTGTGGCGCCTCGGCCGCCAACTCGAGCGAGCTGTTCGTGTACTCGCTTGGGGGTGAGACGAATCGCGTGCAGAACGGCTGGGAGTACAAGGTGGACGGCGTCTCCGGCAGTACCGGCGCCGGCGACCCCAGCGGCCCATCCGGCAACGGCAGGCGCCTGAGTTCCGGCGAGCAGGTGCTGTGGTTCTGGTGTGAGGCGACCGGCGGAGGCTGTGAGCGCACGCTGAGCATCAGCGCTTCGTCCGCGACCATCTACCCCAAGCATGCCTTCACGGTCGCGGTCAACGGCCAGGACAACGAAGGCCGCAGCGTGCCGGTGGACGGCGCCATCGTCACGCTCGGCTCCGATTTCGCCTCAACGGGATCCAGCGGCCGGGCCACGCTGCTCGCGCCGTCCACGCCCGGCAGCTACCGGGTGAGTGCCACCGGCCGCGGTCTCGTGCCGTCGTTCCCAGAGACGATCGTGGTCAGGTGAGAGCTGTGCGCGCCAAAGCCTCGATTGCGCTGCTCAGCACAGCGGTTCTGGCCGGCTGCGGCCTCGGCCCGGGGGCGGCGCCCAGCGCCATCCATCTCACCGTCACACGGGACTTCGGCGCAACCGAGCTCGCTCACGCCGGAGCTCTGAAGATCAGCGGGCAGGAGACCGACATGAGCCTGCTGATGCGCAACTACACCGTCAGCACGCGCTACGGCGGCGGCTTCGTCAACAGCATCGACGGGCTCTCAAGCGGCCAGGAAACGGGCAAGCCGGTCGACTGGTTCTACTACGTAAACGGCGTCGAGGCACCCAAGGGCGCCGCCGCCACCAACGTCAACCCCGGCGATCACATCTGGTGGGACCACCATGACTGGAGCCAGACTGACGACGTGCCAGCCGTCGTCGGTTCGTTCCCCGAGCCGTTCCTCAACGGCATCGAAGGCAAGCGCCTGCCCGTGCGCGTCGAATGCGTGGTCGTCGCCGGCTACGCCTGCCAGACGGTCACCGCACGGCTGCGCGCATTCAACATCCCCGCCGCCATCAACCAGGCCGGAAGCGGTGGCGCTCCCGTTACGCTGAGGGTTCTCGTGGGGCCATGGGTGGACGTGGGCGGCGACCTCGACGCAGCCTCGATCGTAAGCGGCCCGCGCGCCAGCGGCGTGTATGCGCGCTTCTCCCGCGACGGGCAGACACTGACCCTGCTCGACCAGGATGGCCGCGCCGCGCGCACGCTGAGTGCCGGAGCCGGCCTGGTGGCAGCCACAAAACGCCCCGAAGACGCTCCGGTGTGGGTGGTGACCGGCACCGACGAAGCCGGCGTGAAGCTCGCCGCCGCCGCGTTCGAGCAGAGCGCGCTGCGAAACCGCTTTGCCGTCGCGCTCACCCCCGGCGGGGAAACGCTGCCGCTGCCGGTCAGCGAGGCCAAGCCGTGAGCGCGCAGCGTTCCTCGCGTATCGCCTACCGCCGCCTGGCGAGCCCGCTGCACGCCGCCCGCGCGCCGGTAGCCGCCGCCTACTGCGCCGCGCTGGCGCTTGCCGCGCTGCTCAGCGAAAACCCGATCCTGCTGGGCGCGCTGCTGCTCGCCGTGATCGCCGCCGCAGCCGCCGCCGGCGGCCTCGCCCGCGACATGCTGCGCTCGTTGCGTTTCAGCGCGCCCGCAATGCTGATCTCGATCGTGGCGATCAACGTGCTCGTCAGCCGCCAGGGACTGACCGTGTTCGCGCGCCTCGGCGACTGGGGCGTGCTCGGACAGGTCAACCTCACAGTCGAGGCGCTCGTCTACGGCCTCGTGTTCGCGCTGCGCATGCTGGTGGTGCTGCTCGCCTGCCTGCTGGCCGTGTGCGCCGCCGACCCCGACGAGCTGCTGCTCGTCTGCCGGCGACGGATATCGCCGCACTCCGCGCTCACTGCCACGCTCGCCACGCGCCTGATCCCGGTCCTCGGCGAGGACGCCCGCCGGCTGGCCGAGGCCCAGCGCTGCCGTCCCGACGGCGGCGCCGGCGGAGTGCGCGGGCGCCTGGAGATCGTGCGTGCCACCGTCGGCGGCGCGCTCGAGCGCTCGCTGGACGTGGCAGCAGTGCTGGAGATGCGCGGCTACGGCGCCGGGCGACGCGCGCCAGCCATCCGGCGCGCGTACTCGCGCCACGACGTCACCTTTCTCGCAGCAGCCGTTGCGCTCACCGCGCTGTACGTGTTCATCGCCGTCGGCCACCAGGCCGCGTTCGTCGCCTACCCGTTCGTCACCGTGGCCGCAACGCCCGCCGTCCTGCTGCTCGCCGCCGTCACCATTGTCATCGCGGTGACCCCGTTCGCCAACCGCAGGGGGATCGAGCCGTGAGCGTGCTGAGCTTCGAGCACGTCAGCTACAGCTATCCGGGCGCCGCCGCGCAGGCGCTCAACGACGTCAGCTTCTCGCTGGCGCCGGGCGAGTTCTGCGTGCTGGCCGGCCTGTCCGGTTCGGGCAAGTCCACGCTGCTGCGCGCCGCCGCCGGCCTGGTGCCGCACTTCCACGGCGGCAGCTTCTCCGGCACGGTCACCGTCGACGGGCTCGACACCCGCCAGCACAAGCCGGCAGCGATCGGGCGCGTGGCCGGCACGCTGCAGCAGGATCCCGAGACCCAGATCGTGATGAGCACCGTGCGCGCCGAGCTCGCGCTTGCGTTCGAGAACCGCGGCGCCGGCGCCGGCGAGACAGCGCGCGCGGTCGAGGAGTCCTCGCTGGCGCTCGGCATCGGGCACCTGCTCGACCGCCCCACCGCCGAGCTCTCCGGCGGAGAGCTGCAACGCGTGGCGCTCGCCGCCGCGCTCGTCGCCCGCCCCGCGCTGGCGCTGCTGGACGAGCCCACCTCACAACTGGACCCCGTCGCCGGCGATGAGCTGATCTGGCAGCTACGCCGGCTCAACCAGGAGGCCGACACCGCCGTGCTGCTGATCGAGCACCGTCTCGAGCGCTGCCTGGCCGCCGCCGACCGGGTGATCGCGCTGGCCGACGCTCAGATCGTGTGCGACGGCGACCCGCAGGGCTTCCTCGAATGGGCCGCCGAGAACCGAGCCCGCGCCTGCAGACCCCCGGCGCGCGCATGCTCGGGCAGGCCGGCCTGCGTCCCGCTGCCCACCGGCGTCAAGCAGGCCCGCGCCACACTGCGCCGACGGGGCCTGCTCACCCCGAAGGCCAGCGAGGAGCAGCTGCTGTCGGCAGCCGTCGCCGACCAGCCCGCAACGAGCTGGCGCCAACAGGCCGCAAGGCTGCTCGGCAGACAGGGCGGGGGAGGGGGGCCGGCGCTCGAGCTGCACGGCGTGTGGCACGAGCTGCGCGGCGGAGCCGCCATCCTGCGCGGCGTCGAGCTGCGCCTGCAGGCCGGACAGGCCACCGTGCTGATGGGCCGCAACGGCGCCGGCAAGTCCACGCTGCTGCGCCACGCGGCCGGCCTGCTCGCGCCCACCCGCGGTAGCGTCGCCAGCAGCGGGCGCGTGGCGCTGCTGCTGCAGAACCCCGGCGACTACTTCCTGCACGAGCGCGTCGATCGGGAGGCTCCGCAGGCGGCGCTCGAACAGGTCGGTCTGGCGCAGCTCGGCGCGCGACAACCCGCGCGATCTCTCCGGCGGGCAACGCCAGCGTCTGGCGCTTGCGATCGTGCTGGGCGGTGAGGTAGCCCGCCGCCGTGCTCGCGCTCGACGAGCCCACGCGCGGCATGGACAGGGCCGCCAAGCGGACGCTGTCGCACTGGCTCTCACAACAGGCAGCCGCCGGGCTGGCCGTGATCGTGGCCACCCACGACGCCGAGTTCGCCGCCGAGTTCGCCACGCGCGCCGTGCTGCTGGCGGACGGCCGCGTGATCGCCGACGGCCCCGTCGAGGAGATCCTGGCCGGCGGCTGGTACTTCGCGACCGAAACCGCACGCATCCTCGACGGCGCCCGCGGCGCGCTCACGCCGCAGCAGGGCGCCGAGCTGCTGCGCGAGCGCATGGCCGCAACCACACCCGCAGTCCCCCTGCAGGTGCGCTCATGAGCTGGCAGCTCGCATCCCTCGCCATCGTGATCGCCTCGCTCGCGCTGGCCTTCTGGTGGTATGAGCGCTCCAACCCTCCAGCCAAGCTGCTCGCGCTGGTGGCCACGCTGGCCGCCATCGCCGCGCTGGGGCGCGACGTGTTCGCCGCCATCCCCGACGTCAAGCCGATCACCGCCATCGTGCTCGTCGGCGGCATCGCCTTCGGCGCCGCCCCCGGATTCACGGTCGGCGCCATCGCCGGGCTGGCGTCCAACATCCTGCTCGGGCAGGGGCCGTGGACGCCGTGGCAGATGCTCGGCTGGGGGCTTGTGGGGTTGATCGGAGCGGGCCTCGGCCGGCTCACGTCCAGGCGCCTGGGACCACTGGCGCTGGCGCTCGCCTGCGCCGCCTCCGCCGAGGCGTTCAACCTCGTGGTGGACATCTACACCTGGACCGGCACCGGCAGCCACACGCTGGGCGCCTTCGGGCTCGTGCTCGGGAGCGCCTCCGTGTTCGACGTCACGCACGTGATCGCAAGCTTCGGCTTCGGCCTGGCGTTCGGCCCCACGCTGCTGCGGATGCTCACACGCGCCCGCGCCCGCCTGGAGATCAGCTGGGAGCCGACGCGCGAGCGCGAGCGCGGGCCCGTACCGGCAGGGCGCCCCGGCGCGATCACGGCGCCGCTGGCGGCCATCGCGGCGGTCCTGCTGGCCACATCGCTGGCGCTCAGCGGCGCAGGCGCGGCCCGCGCCTCGGAACCCGTGGCCGCCGCCAACGCGGTCGCCGCCGCCGCGCGCGTGGACGGCTCGCGCGAGCTGGCCTACCTGGCCTCCGCACAGAACAGCGACGGTGGCTTCGGCGGCGCGCCCGGACAGAGCAGCAGCGAGCTCTACTCGGCCTGGGTGGCCGTCGGGCTGGCGGCCGTAGGGCGCAACCCGCTGAGCGTGCGCCGCAACGGCCACACCGTGCTGGATGCGATCCGCGCCGAAGCCTCCACCCTGGAAGGGGCCGGCGATCTCGAGCGCACGATCCTCGCGCTGCGCGCCTGCGGCGTGTCCGTGCACTCGCTGTCTGGCGGCGACCCCGTCAAACGGCTGCTGCGCTTTCGCCAGCCGGGCGGCTCCTTCGGCGGGCTGAGCAACCTGACCGCATTCGCCATCCTCGCGCTGCGCGCCGCCGGCTGGCCGGCGCGCAACCCGATCGTCGGCTCGGCCGAGCGCTGGCTGGCGCGCCAGCAGGAATCCGACGGCGGGTTCGGCTTCGCCACCCGTGGCGCGGGCAGCGACCTCGACGACACCGGCTCGGCGCTGCAGGCGCTGGCGGCCGCCGGCGTGCACAGCGGAGCGGTACTCACGCGCGCGGTGGCCTACATCACCCGCGCACAGAACCTCGACGGCGGCTTTCCCGAGACCGCCGGCGGGGAATCCAACTCGCAGTCCAGCGCCTGGGCCATACAGGGCCTGGTCGCAGCCTCGCGCAACGTGGAAGCGATCACGCGCGCGGGCAGCCGCTCGCCGCTCGGCTACCTGGAGAGCCTGCTCGCTCCCAACGGCAGCGTGCGTTACTCGCGCACCGGCTCGCAGTCCCCCGTGTGGGTCACCGCCCAGGCGCTGACCGCGCTGGCCGGCAAGCCGTTCCCGGTGGCCCCGGTGCGCGCGCACGCGAGCGTCTGGCAGGCGGGCAGCCCGACGCTGCCGATGTCGCTCGCTGCCGGTCTCGGCCGCCTGGCGCGCACGATCGGCGCGGTGGCCGGCGCGATGCTCGCGCCGGCGCTCGGCTGACGCTTCACCGAACATTTACCAACCGTCATACCCTTGATGCATGTCAGGACACGCCTACAGCGCGGCAGCGGTGCGCTCGCGCCGCTTCGCCGGCGGCCGGCGGCCGTCCGGTCCCGCCCCCGCTCTGGGGGTCGCCGGGCTGTGCGTGCTCGGCCTCGCGCTGGTGTGGATGGTGGCCGAGCTGGTGCCCTCGGCGCACTATCGCGACGCGGTCCTGCTGCACCACTTCATCATGCTGGGCACCCCGCAGACTGGACAGCATCGGCGAACCGCTGCTGCACGCGCTCTCGCCGCTGCCGTTCATCATCTGGGGCGTCGCGCTGATGGCCGTGGCGTTCGCTCGCGGCCGTGCACGCGTGGCGCTGGCCGTGGCCGCGATCATGGGCCTCGCGCCGCTCACGACAGAGACACTGAAGCCGCTTGTGGCGCACCCGCACGTGGGTCTCTACGGAGTGCGGATCGGACCCGCCTCCTGGCCCAGCGGGCACTCGACCGCCGCGCTCACGCTGGCGTTCGCCGTGCTGTTCGTGACCCCCGCCAGGCTGCGGGCGCTCGTGGCTCCGATCGGCGCCGCGTATGCCGGCGCGGTCGGCTGCTTCCTGCTGATCCTCGCCTGGCACATGCCCAGCGACGTGATCGGCGGCTACCTGGTGGCCACGCTGTGGGCCGCGCTGGCGCTGGCCGCATTGCGCGCCGCCGAGCTGCGCTGGCCGACCGGCAAGCCGCTCTGAGTCGGCGGCCGGAGCAGCTCAGGAGCCGCCAGCCGTCGAGTCGCCGTGCGCGCCCGGCTCCCACAGCGGCTCGCTGTGCTCGCCGGCCTCCAGCTCGGCGTTGGCGCTGCGGCTGAGGATGAAGAAGAAGTCCGACAGCCGGTTCAGGTAGCGCACCACCTCCGGGTTGACCTCCTCGCCGACCGCGATCGTGCGGCGCTCGGCGCGGCGGCAGACGGTGCGGCACACGTGCAGTTGCGCGCCCGCCGGGCTGCCTCCGGGGATCACGAACGAGCGCAGCGGCGCGAGCGTGGCGTTGACCTCGTCGCAGGCCTGCTCCAGCCAGGCGGTGTACTCGGCGGTGATCCGCAGGCGCTCACGGGTCGCCACCGCCTCGTCGTCGCTCGCGTCCGGCTCGGGCACCGACAGGTCGGCGCCGAGATCGAGCAGGTCGTTCTGGATGCGGCGCAGCCATTCGGCGTATGTCTCCGACAGCCCCGGTGCCAGCAGCGCGACGCCGATCGTGGCGTTGAGCTCGTCCACCGTCCCGTAGGCCTCCACGCGCGGATGCAGCTTGGAAACTCGACTGAGGTCCCCGAGATGGGTCTCCCCGCCGTCGCCGTGCTTGGTGTAGATGCGGGTCAGGTTGACGGTCATCGCTAGTGCAGTTTCGCACACCGAGCGTGCGCTCATCCGTGGGATGAGGTACGTTCTCGCACCTCTATGAGGATCGGTGTTCCGAAGGAGACCGCGGCGGGCGAGCATCGTGTGGCGCTCGTGCCCGAGGTCGTGAGCAAGCTGAAGGCCAAGGGCCTTGACGTCGTCGTGCAGAGCGGCGCGGGCGAGGACGCCCTGTTGACGGACGCCGCCTACATCGCGGCCGGCGCGGAGATCACGCCCGACGCCGCCAAGGTGTGGGGCTCGGACGTGGTGGTCACGATCGCGCCGCCCGACCCGCAGGCGATCCGCGGCCTCGGCTCCGGCTCGATCCTGATCGGCTTCCTCGCGCCCCTCACCAGCCCGCAGACCACGCGCGCGCTGGCGGAGGCCAAAGCGACCGCGTTCGCAATGGAGGCGATCCCGCGGATCTCGCGCGCCCAGGCGATGGACGCGCTGTCCTCGCAGGCCAACGTCGCCGGCTACCGCGCCGCGCTGCTGGGGGCTGAGGAGATGGGCCGCTTCTACCCGATGCTGATGACCGCCGCCGGCACGATCCCGCCCGCCAAGGTGCTCGTGCTCGGCGTCGGCGTGGCCGGGCTGCAGGCGCTGGCGACCGCCAAGCGACTGGGCGCGCGCACGACCGGCTACGACGTCCGGCCCGAGGTGGCAGAGCAGGTCGAATCGCTCGGCGCGCAGTGGCTCGACCTCGGCATCGAGGCAAGCGGCGAGGGCGGCTACGCACGCGAGCTGACAGAGCAGGAGCGCGCCCAGCAGCAGCAGGCGCTGACCGACGCGATCAAGGGCTTCGACGTGGTGATAACCACCGCGCTCGTGCCCGGGCGCCCCGCGCCGAGGCTCGTCACCGCCGAGGCCGTGGAAGGGATGAAGCCCGGATCGGTGATCGTCGATCTGGCCGGCGAGGCGGGAGGCAACTGCGAGCTGACCGAGCCGGGGCAGACGACCGTCAAGCACGACGTCAAGATCGTCTCGCCGCTGAACCTGCCCGCCGGCATGGCCGAGCACTCCTCACAGCTGTTCGCGCGCAACGTGCAGGCGCTGCTCGACCTGTTCGTGGGCGAGGACGGCGAGCTGCAACTCGACTTCGACGATGAGATCGTCAAGGGCGCCTGCATCATGCGCGACGGCGAGATCGTCAACCCCGGGAGCGAAAGCGGCAGTGGAGGCCTCATGATTCTCGCCAGCACCCTCACCACCAACCTCGCGATCCTCGTGCTCGCCGGCTTCATCGGCTTCGTGGTCATCTCCAAGGTGCCCAACACGCTGCACACGCCGCTGATGTCCGGCACCAACGCGATCCACGGGATCGTGCTGCTCGGCGGGCTGCTGGTCGTGGGCGCCTCCGGCAACGGCACGTTCAACAAGGTCATCCTCGTGATCGCGATCGCGTTCGGCACGATCAACGTCGTCGGCGGCTTCCTGGTGACCGACCGCATGCTCGAGATGTTCAAGTCAAAGCCCAAGTCGGCGGGCAGAGGACGACAAGGGAAAGCAAGTCGTGAGCGCGCTTCCGCTGGCAACGTCCTTCCTGCAGGACCAGAACTTCCTGGACGTCCTCTACATCGTCGCCTTCGCGCTGTTCATCCAGGGGCTGCGCGGGCTCTCGGGCCCGACGACCGCGGTACGGGGCAACCGCATCGCGGCCGTCGGCATGACGATCGCAGTGATCGCCACGCTTCTGAACCGGGGCGAGGGCAACTGGGCGCTGATCGTGATCGGCGTGGCGCTCGGCACCGCCGTCGGCATCCCGGCGCGCACGCCAGGTGAAGATGACCGCCATGCCGCAGATGGTGGCGCTGTTCAACGGCGTGGGCGGCGGCGCGGTGTTCCTGATCTCCTGGTCTGAGTTCCGCCTTTCAAACGGCTTCCAGTACACCCCCACCTACATCGCGATCTTCTCGCTGTTCGCCGCCATCGTCGGCTCGGTGTCCTTCTGGGGCTCCAACATCGCGTTCGGAAAGCTCCAGGAAATCATCCCCGGCAAGCCCGATCACGCTCGGCGCCTCCCAGCAGTCGGCCAACCTGCTGCTGCTACTGATCGCGCTCGCCTGCGGCGTGGCGATCGCCGCCGGCGAACACTCCGAAATCCTGTTCATCGTGCTGCTGCTGTCGGCCGCGCTGCTCGGCAACGCGGTCGTGCTGCCGATCGGCGGCGCCGACATGCCGGTCGTGATCTCGATGCTGAACGCCTTCACCGGCCTGTCCGCCGCCGCCACCGGAATCGCGCTCAACAACCCCGCGCTGATCGTCGCCGGCATGATCGTGGGCGCCTCCGGCTCGATCCTCACGAATCTGATGGCGACGGCCATGAACCGCTCGATCCCGGCGATCATCGCCGGCGGCTTCGGCGGCGGGGGAGCGGTCGAGGGCGCCAGCGGCGCCGGCGCGCACGCCGGCACGGTCCGCTCCACCAGCGCAGCCGACGCCGCCATCCAGCTCGCCTACGCCAACCGCGTGGTGATCGTCCCCGGCTACGGCATGGCGGTGGCCCAGGCCCAGCACGCGGTGCGCGAGCTGACCAAGGAGCTGGAGAAACGCCAGGTCGAGGTCAGCTACGCGATCCACCCCGTGGCGGGCCGCATGCCCGGCCACATGAACGTGCTGCTGGCCGAGGCCGACGTGCCGTATGACCAGCTCAAGGAGATGGACGAGGCCAACCCCGAGTTCAGCCGCACCGACGTCTCGCTGGTGATCGGCGCCAACGACGTGACCAACCCGGCCGCCAAGAACACGCCGTCCTCGCCGATCTACGGGATGCCGATCCTCGAGGTGGCCGACAGCCACTCGGTGATCGTGATCAAGCGCTCGATGAACCCCGGCTTCGCCGGCATCGAAAACGAGCTCTACTACGACCCCAAGACCACGATGCTGTTCGGCGACGCCAAGTCCGCGGTGAGCGAGATCACCGCCGAGCTCGCCCACATCTGAGCGGAAGCTCGCGGGTCGGCAGGGGCGCCTCTGCAAGACTCACGGGCGTGATCGAGCGCAGCCAGGCACTCGCGGCACTGGTCCGCGAGCAGTTCGACGTGGTGGTCGTCGGCGGCGGCATCACCGGCGCCGGCGTCGCCCTGGACGCGGCCACGCGCGGCTACAGCGTCGCGCTGCTCGAGCGAGCCGACTACGCCTCGGGCACCTCCAGCCGCTCCAGCAAGCTCGTCCACGGCGGCCTGCGCTACCTGCAGAACTTCGACCTCGGGCTCGTGCGCGAGGCGCTGCTGGAGCGCCAGCTGATGGTCGCTCTGGCGCCGCACCTGGTGCGCCCGCTGCCGCTGGTGGTGCCGGCGTTCGAGGGCGCCCACCCCGACCGGCTGGTGGGCGTGGGCCTGAACCTGTACGACGTGATGTCCCGCGAGCGGCTGCGCACCCGGCGCGGGCAGCGCTCACGCGGCGAGCGACCGCAGGCGAGTGCCACAGCCGCCGCCGAGGAGTCGTGGAGCCCGGAGCGCCACCGTGTGATCTCCGGCGAGGAAGTGATCGAGCTGCTGCCCGCACTGGCCGCGCGCGAGCCGACGCAGCGGCTACCTGTTCTACGACTGCCAGACGGACGACGTGCGACTGGTGCTGACGGTGCTGGGAGAGGCCGAGCGCTTCGGTGCGGTGTGCGCAAACCGCCTCGACGTGACCGGCCTGCTGGAGCGCGACGGCCACGCCGAGGGCGTGCAGGTGCGCGACGTGGAGAGCGGCGAGCGCTTTGACGTGCAGGCCGCGAACGTGGTCAACGCCACCGGCGTGTGGGCCGATCAGCTGCGCCCGCAGGAGCTCCACGACGAGGCCGAGCTGCCGCGCATCCGGCCCAGCCGCGGCACCCACGTCACGCTTCGACACGAGGATCTGCCGCTGGGCGGCGGCGCAATCGTGCCGGCCGGCGGCGGACGCTCGATCTTCGCGCTGCCATGGCTCGGGCACACACTGGTGGGGACCACCGACAACGACTACGAGGGTCCGCTCGACCACATCCAGCCCATCCAACGAGGACGTCGACTACCTGCTGGCGGCGATCAACGAGTTCTTCGCGCACCGACGCTCGGGCCCGGCGCAGCTGACCGGCGCCTTCGCCGGCGTGCGCCCGCTGATCTCCACCGGCGACCCCAAGAAGTCGGTGGACATCTCACGCAAGGCCGAGCTGTATGAGACCTCCTCGGGGATGATCACCATCACCGGCGGCAAGCTCACCACCTGGCGGCGCATGGCCAAGATGACAGTCGACCGCCTGGTCGAGCGCGACACGCGCGACGCGCCCTGCCGCACCCACGAGATCCCGCTCGGGCAGGCGATCGACCCGGAGGAGCTTCCGCGCGTGGAGGGGGTGGGGCGGGTGGGACCCGATCCCTACCAGGCACTCGCCTCGCGCTACGGCCACGCCGCCCACGACGTGCTGGCGCTGGCAGGGGAAGGCAGCCCCGCCCACCCCGCACTGGCGCAGCCGATCGTCGAGGGCCTGCCCGACCTGCTCGCCGAGGTCACCTTGGCCGCTCGTCGCGAGCAGGCGCGCAGCATCGGCGACGTGCTGCTCAGACGCACGCGCCTGGGCCTGCTGGCCGCGCGCCAGCTGACAGGCGCGGACGCATTGTCCGGCCAGGGCCCGGTCGCGCGTGTCGGCGACGTGCTCGCCCGCGAGCTCGGCTGGAGCGAGCAGCGCCTGGCGCAGGAGCTCCAGCGCTTCGCCGAAGAGGCACGCGCGGAGGGCATCGTGGCCGACGTGGAGCGCCCGCCGCCAAGCGAGCAGGAGACCGCGCCGACGGCGGAGGGGGAGGGGTAGTGGGTATGACTCGCGACACCAGCTCCTCGCACGCCGTGCGGGCGGTCGATGTCACGCTCGAGCTCGGCGGGCGGCCGTGGCTGATGGGGATCGTCAACGCCTCTCCCGACTCCTTCAGCGACGGCGGCCTGCACGCCACGCTCGACGCGCAGTGCGCGCTCGCCGCCGAGCTGCTGGAGGCGGGCGCCAACATCCTGGACATCGGCGGCGAGTCGGCCTCCACCGGACGCCCGCCGGTGGCGGTCGAGCAGGAGATCGAACGGGTGGCGCCGCTGATCGAACGGGTCAGCGGCGAGCTGGGCGCGATCGTGTCGGTCGACACCTACAAGCCGGAGGTGGCCCGCGCCGCGGTCGCGGCCGGAGCGAAGATCGTCAACGACGTGAGCGGTCTGCGCGATCCCGCGCTGGCTGAGGTGTGCGCGCGGAGCGGAGCGGCGCTGGTGCTGATGCACACCGCCGCGGCACCGCGCGAACGCCTGCAGGACCCCGACCTCTACGGCGACGTCACCGGCGAGGTGATGGATTTCCTGCGAGATCGGATCGCGCTGGCCGAATCGCGCGGCGTGCAGCCCGAGCAGCTGATCCTCGACCCCGGTCCCGACTTCGCCAAGACCCCGGCCCAGACGATCGAGCTGCTGCGCAACACCAGCATGTTGCACGAGTTCGCTCGCCCGCTGCTGATGGCCATCTCCCGCAAGGACTTCATCGGCGCGCTCACCGGCCGCGCGCCGCGCGAGCGCACGGCCGGCACATTGGCCGCGCTGGCGCACGGGGTGGAGCACGGCGCGCACATCTTCCGGGTGCACGACGTGGCCGCCGCGGCGGACTTCCTGACCGTCCGCGAAGCGCTGGCCGGCCAGCTCCAGCCGAGCAGGGATCTCGCCCTGGGCGAGGAAATCCGTCACGAGCGGCTTCTCGGCGGCTAGCCAAGGAAAAGTCGCGGCTGCCGCCCAAGACGCTACGCTCAGGGTCAACCAACGGGTGCCGGCGCTGTCCAACGCGCCGGACGCCAACCGCCCAACCACAACGAAAGAAGGAACACCATGGCTGTACTTGAACGCTCCGAGCTGGAGGCAAGCCCGCTCGCCGACCTTCACGCGATCGCCAACCAGATCGGCCTGGACGGATTCAGGCGTCTGCGCAAGGCCGAGCTGATCGACGCGATCCTGGGGGAGGAGAGCTCCCCCGCGCCCGACGGCGACGGCGCCGACGGCGATGAGGAGCGCAGCGCCCGCCCGCGCAGGCGGCGCTCCTCGCGCACGCGCCGCCCGGCCGCTTCCAAAGACGACGGCGAGGACAGCGCCGAGGAGCAGGACAGCGAGGAGCCGAGCGAGGCTCCGGCGCGTCCAGCCGCTCGACGCAGCAGGAGCAGGAGCACACGCGGAGGTGGCGCTCGCACAAGCACCGCTGCCAAGCCCGCCGCCAAGTCCAACGACGACGGCGACGCCGGCGAGCAGGACGGCGAGGGCGGCGAGAGCACCGGCAGGATCGCCGCCGGAGTCGTGGACGTGCTCGGCAACGGCTCGGCGTTCCTGCGGGTCGACCCGCCGGAGCCCTCCGATGACGACGTCTACATCTCGGCAGCGCAGGTTCGCCGCTGCGAGCTCGTCTCCGGCGACCGCGTCACCGGCCCGGTGCGCACGCCGCGGCGCTCCGAGCGCTACCCGTCGCTGGTCCGCATCGACACCATCAACGGCACCTCCGCCGACGCCGTGTCAGACGGCGTCCGCTACGAGGATCTGCCGGTCAGCTGGCCGAGCGAGCGCCTGGCGCTGGACTCCAAGGACCCGACGCTCGAGGCGATCGAGTGGCTCACGCCGCTCGGCCGTGGCTCGCGCGCGGTGATCGTGGGTGCCCGTCACGCCGGCAAGACCGAGACGCTCAGGCGTCTGCTGGAGGCGCTGAACGGTCGCGAGGATCTCGAGTGCAGCGTGGTGCTGGTCGGCGTGCGCCCCGAGGAGATCGCCGAGTGGCAGGACTTCACGCCCGTACCCGTGGCCGCGCTCAGCTTCGCCGCCTCGGCCGACACGCAGGGCCAGGCGGTGGAGCGTGCGATCGACGCCGCCAAGCGCGTGGCCGCCCGCGGCGGCAACGCGGTCGTGCTGATCGACAGCCTCGACGGTCTCAACGCCCACGCCGCCCGCAAGTCGCTGGCCAGCGCCCGCAACCTGCGCGAGGGCGGATCGCTGACCGTGATCGCCACCGCCACACAGCCGCTCGGCGGCGAGACGACCGTGATCGCGCTGGACGCCGCGCTCACCTCAACCGGTCGCCAGCCGATCCTCGACCTGGCCGCCAGCGGCACGCTGAAGGCCGAGCTGCTCGTCGGCGATGACGGCGCCGAGGCCATCACCAAGGCGCGCGCAACGGCCGTTGAGGCGGCGGCCTCCTAGCGTCTGTACGCGACGCGACCCCAGGACGGCTCGGGGGCGAGTTCAATCGGCTCGCCTCCCGTGGCTGAACGGGGATCGCTGGGCTGCACGTAGGCGAAGGTGCCGCTCTGCTCGTCGAAGCGCACGGTGAGCTCGCCCTCCTTGACGCGCTGGTCGAGCCAGGCGCCGCGGAACACCAGGCGGCGCAGCCAGTGCACGAGCGAACGCTCGGCGGGGCCGACGAGCTCGGGCCAGCATTCGTTTACGTGCTCGCCCAGCTCCGAGGCCGGCTCTGAGATCTCGCCGTTGACGGCTAGGTTCACCAGGTCTTCGAGCTCGCCCTCGCCGAGGCGCCCGCCCACGAAGCCGAGCTTCAGGGCCGCCTGCTCGCAGCGCTCGGAGAAGTCGGTCTCGTTGAACGTGAAGCGCAACTCGCCGTATTCGAGTACGAAGTGCTCGCCGGAGTCGTAGTTTTCGCGTCGCGCGGTTTCCATTGGAAGGTGCCAGGGTCTCGGGACCCCGGGCTCGTCGGGATCATACGTGGGGTTCCTGCATTGGTGACTGCGATGAATGGGATTTTGCATCGGCCTGTTCACGCACTGGCCGTGTAGCCTGCTCTGCGCATGGCGAGACTCTCAGAGCGCGGGCTGCGCAAGTCGGTCGGCACATCGGGCATGTTCGCCACCGCGTACGGGAACGTCGGATCCTCGATCTACTACGCCCTGGGACTGGTGGCAGCGCACGCGCTGGGCCTGACCCCGCTGGTTTTCCTGTTCGCCGGCGGGCTGTTCGCGCTGACCGCGAAAACGTATGCCGAGGGGGCCTCGATGTTCCCCGAAGCGGGCGGCTCGTCCTCGTTTGCGCGCCACGCGTTCAACGACGTGGTCTCGTTCTTCGCCGGCTGGGCGCTGAGCCTCGACTACATCCTCACGATCGCCATCTCGGCGTTCTTCGTTCCTCACTACCTCAGCGCGTTCCCCGGGCTGGGCGCGCTCAAGCAGCAACCCGGACGACATCTTCGTGGGGCTGGCGGTGGTGGCGCTGCTGGCGTGGCTGAACATCCGCGGGCTGGGCGAGTCGGCGAAGCTGAACCTCGTCCTCGCGATCCTCGATCTCTGCACCCAGGTGCTGCTCGTGGGCGTGGGCACTGTGCTCGTGCTCAGCCCGCACCTGCTGATCCACCAGGTCCACCTGGGAGCGGTGCCCACCTGGAGGGAACTGATCTTCGCGCTGTCGCTGGCGATGCTCGCCTATACGGGCATCGAGACGGTGGCCAACATGGCCGAGGAGTCCAAGGACCCCGGCAGGCAGGTGCCAAAGGCCGTCAACCTGGTCGTGCTGGCGGTGCTCGGCGTGTACGCCGGCATCTCGGTGGTGGCGCTGTCGGCGTTGCCGGTCATCCAGCACGGCGTCGGCTATAGCCAGCAGCTGCACCAGTCCTTCAGCGTACCGGGCCATGCCACCGCGCTCGGGCACTTCTACGAAAACGACCCGGTGCTGGGGATCATCCGCAACCTTGGCATCCACGGCACGGTGCTGAAAGTGGCCGAATACTACGTCGGCTTCCTGGCCGCCACGATCCTGTTCATCGCCACCAACGCCGGCATGATCGGCATCTCGCGCCTGTCCTGGTCGCTGGCCGAGCACCGCCAGCTGCCGCAGCTGTTCTCGCGCCTTCACTCCAAATACCGCACCCCGTGGTTCACGATGATCTTCTTCTCGGTGCTGGCCGGCATGCTGATCCTGTACGGCAACACCGAAGTGCTCGGCAACCTCTACTCGTTCGGCGCGATGCTGTCGTTCACGACCGCGCACGCGGCGATCGTGGCGCTGCGCGTGAAAGACCCCGACCGCGAACGCCCCTACAAAAGCCCCTGGGGCCTGCGCATCAAAGGCTATGAGATCCCGATGACCGCGGTCATCGGCGGAATGGGAACTGCGGCGGCATGGGTGGCTGTTACGGACCTGCACTCGGAGGCCAAGGTGGTCGGCATCCCCTGGATGATCGTTGGCATGGCCGGCTACTTCTACTACCGCAAGCGCCAGGGTCTCAGCCCGATGAAGTCCTATCGCCTGCCGCGCGCCGAGCGCCCGGCGGACTTCGAGGAGCTCGAGTACAAGACCGCGCTGGTGCCGATCTTCGGCGACGACGTGAGCGCCACGGCGCTCAGCAGCGCCGCCAAGCTGATCGGCGAGGACGGCGTCGTGTACGCGATATACGTGCTGCCCGTACCGAGCCAGCTGTCACTGGAGGCGGGCCTTGAGGAAGAGGAGGCCCATGGCCGCTCGGTGCTCGAGACGCGCCCGCATCCAGGCGCGGAGGGCTGGCATCAAGATCCACACCGGCCTGATCCGCACCCGCAATCCGGGCTCGGCGCTGGTGGAGGAAGCCGAACGCGTGCACTCGGATGTCATCTACTGGTCGACCATCCACGCCCCCGCCGGCGAGCAGAAGATCGGCCCACGGCCGCCTACCTGCTCAGCAAGCGCCCCTGCCGGGTGATCATCGAGACCGAGAACCGCGTCTCCAAGCAGCCGGCCTAAGTCTGAGCGGCGTCAGTCTGAGGCGCCAAGCGCCGAGCGCAGCGCCTCGTTCAGCTCGCCGTGGCGGAACTCGTAGCCGAGCACCAGCGCTTTGGCCGGCACCACGCGCGCGCCGGTGGTGACGATCTCGGACATCTCTCCGTAGAGAGCGCGCAGCGCCAGGCCTGGTACAGGCATCAGCGCCGGGCGGTGAAGCGCCTTGCCGAGCGCGCGCGAGAACTCGGCGTTGGTCACCGGCTCGGGTGCCGTGGCGTTGACGGGGCCGCTCCAGCGCTCATCCTCCAGCGCGCTCGAACATCATGCCCGACCACGTCGTCGAGGTGGATCCAGGACATGTACTGCCGACCGCCGGCAACCGGGCCGCCCACGCCAAGTCGAAACGGCGGGAGCATCGTGGCCAGCGCTCCACCATTGCTGTCCAGCACGACGCCGGTGCGAACTTGCACCACGCGCATGCCCAGATCACCGGCGCGGGCCGCCTCGGCCTCCCAGTCGACGCACGCCTTCGCCAGGAAGTCGCTCCCCGGGGGAGCGTCCTCGTCCAGCGGCTCCTCCCCGTGGGGGCCGTAGTAGCCGATCGCCGAGGAGCTGATCAGCGTGGCCGGCCGGGGCTGCGCCTGCTCGAGCCCAGCCAGCAGGTTGCGCGTTCCCAGCACGCGGCTCTCGCGGATGGCGCGCTTGGCGTCATCGCTCCAGCGCTGCGCCACCGGCTCGCCCGCCAGGTGTATGACCGCGTCGCGTCCGGCAAGCGCGTCGCTCGGCGCCGGTTCGCCGAGCAGGTCCCAGGGCACCGCTGTGACATCGCCGAGCTTCGCGCGGGCGCGGTCGGGGTCGCGGGTCAGGACCGTTACCTCGATGCCTGCGCCCAGCAGCCCGGCCACCAGCCGGGGGCCGATCAATCCCGTTGCTCCCGTGACCGTGACGCGCTGTGAGCTCACGCCGTCACCGTACCGTCTCGGGCAGGCGTGTCCGGTGAAGGCCGCCGCCTATGAGGCGCTGCTGCCGGTGATCGCCTCGGTGTCGCCGGTCGCGAATCCGACCTGCTGGCCCGCCAACGCGGTTCCCGCGGTGCGCGCCTGCTCTGCCACCGCGGCTGCAACCGCCGGCGCCACGTCGCGGTTGAACACCGACGGGATGATGTAGTCCTCGCTCAGCTCGCTCTCGTCCACGATGTCCGCGATCGCGCGTGCCGCTGCCATCTTCATCGCCTCGGTGATGCTCGGCGCGCGCACGTCCAGCGCGCCGCGGAAGATGCCGGGGAAGGCCAGCACGTTGTTGATCTGGTTGGGGTAGTCCGAGCGCCCGGTGGCCATGATCCGCACGTACGGCGCGGCCTCCTCGGGGTTTACCTCGGGGTTGGGGTTGGCCATGGCGAAGACCATCGCGTCCCTGTTCATGCGCGCCAGCGACTCTGCCGGCAGCGCACGCGCGCCGGAGACGCCGATCAGCAGGTCGGTGCCGTCGATCACGTCGGCCGGCGCGCCCGCGCGGCAGTCGGGGTTGGTGGACTCGGCGAACCAGCGCTTGGTCGAGTTCATCGATCCATCGAGGTAGTCCTCGCGCTCGACGTGCAGGACGCCTTTGGAGTCGGCGCCGATGATTTTCTTGACGCCCGCCGGACGAGCAGGATCTTCGTCACCGCGATCCCCGCCGCGCCGAGGCCGATCACCAGCACGTTGAGGTCCTCGAGCCTGCGGCCCGTGAGCTTGACCGCATTCAGCAGTGCCGCCATCACCACCACCGCTGTGCCGTGCTGGTCGTCGTGGAAGACGGGGATGTCGAGCTCCTGCTGCAGGCGCTCCTCGATCTCGAAGCAGCGCGGGGCGGAGATGTCCTCGAGGTTGATGCCGCCGAACGTGGGGGCCATCAGCTTGACGGTCTGGATGATCTCCTCGGTGTCTTCCGTTTCCAGGCAGATCGGGAACGCGTCCACGCCGGCGAACTCCTTGAACAGGCAGCACTTGCCCTCCATCACGGGCATCGCCGCGCGCGGGCCGATGTTGCCGAGGCCCAGCACCGCTGTGCCGTCGGAGACCACCGCCACGGTGTTGCGCTTGATCGTGTACTGGAACGCCTTGTCCGGATCGTCGGCGATTGCCAGGCAGACCCGCGCCACGCCGGGCGTGTAGACCATCGAGAGGTCATCGCGCGTCTTCAGCGGGTGCCTGTTGTGCTGCTCGATCTTGCCGCCCACGTGCAGCAGGAACGTGCGGTCGGTCGTGTCGATGACCTCCGCGCCGTCGATCGCGCCGATCGCCTGCAGGATCCGATTCCAGTGATCGCGTCCGGAGGCGTCGACCACGATGTCGCGCAGGCTCTGCCCACCGTCGACCTCGACGATGTCCACCGCGCCGACCAGCCCGCCGGCGTCGCCAACGGCGCCGGTAACCGCCCCGAGGACACCGGGGGTGTCGTCGAGCTTGACGCGGATGGTCAGGCGGTACTGCGCGCTGGGTGTGGCGCTCACGGGTCGTGCTCCCTCGATCGTTGGCGGCAGGGGATGTTAGGAGGTATCCGCCGGCAACACGTGTTCCTGCGCACGTCGGCTCGGATACGGCTCCGCGCCGCTCCTCGTAGAGTGCTCGGAATGGCAGCCAACGCGAGATCGGTCACAGCTGCGAACGCTCCAGGCGCGGGGGGCCGGATTGGCTCCTCGGCAGACAAGCGCCTGTTCCTGATCGACGGCCCGAGCCTTGTCTACCGCGCGTTCTTCGCGCTGCCCGAGTCGATCGCCACGTCCACCGGCGTGCCCACCAACGCGATCTTCGGGTTCGCCTCGATGCTGGTCAAGATCGTGACCGAGTACGGCGTGTGCCCGACGGTCGTCGCGTGGGATGCCGGCACATCGGGTCGCACAGAGTTGTTTCCCGAATACAAGGCTCAGCGGCAGCTCGCGCCCGGACCTGCTCAAACAGCAGTGGCCGGCGATGGAACCGCTGGTGGACGCGTTCGGCTACCGCAACGTGCGCGTGGAGGGCTATGAGGCCGACGACGTGATCGCGTCGCTGGCGCAGCGCGCGCTGCAGGCCGACCCGCCGGTGCCGGTGATGATCGTGACCGGCGATCGCGACGTGTTCCAGCTGATCGACGAGCGCGGCCTGGTCAAGGTGATGGCGACCGCCCGCGGCATCACCGACACCAAGATCTATGACCGCCAGGCGGTGATCGACCGCTACGGCATCCCACCTGAGCTGATCCCCGACTTCTACGGCCTCAAGGGCGACACCTCGGACAACATCCCCGGCGTGCCCGGGATCGGCGACAAGACCGCCAGCGAGCTGATCCAGCAGCTTCGGCTCGCTGGAGCAGGTGCTGGCCAGCATCGATCAGGTCAAAGGGCCCAAGCGCAAACAGAATCTCGAGCAGCACGCCGAGGACGCGCGCGTGTCGATGAGCCTGGCGACCGTGCAGCGCGACGTGGCAGTCGACTTCGACATCGCGATCGAGGCCACCCGCGAGCCCGACCGCTCGAAGGTGCGGGAGTTCTTCCGCGAGTACGAGTTGCGCGACCCGCTGCGGCGCCTGGAGGAGGCGCTCGGCGCCCCCGACGTGGCAGCGCCCGCGCCGGTCGCCGAGCGGACGCTCACTGCGCGCGTGCGCGCAGGCTCGCCGGCAGACGTGGCGCGCCTGGACGTGGGTGACGGGGAGCTGTACGTGGTGGTGCGCGAGACCGAGGCGCCGGAGGGCGAGCTGTTCGCCGAAGGACCCGCCTGGCGATTCGCGGTGGGCGCCGGGCGGGGAGGTGCTGGTGGGCGACTGCGCGGGGCCCGCCGAGGTGGTCGCCGCTTGCGGGGATCGCGCGGTGGTGGCACACGACGCCAAGGCGCTGGATGTGGTGCCGGCCACGCTGGCGCACGACACGCTGCTGGGCGCCTACCTGCTCGAGCCGGCGCGGCGCGGCTACCCGTTCGCGGAGCTGTGCGAAGAGCGCTCGATGGTGTGCGATCTCGAGGATCCGGTGGCCGCTGACGCGGTGCTGTTGCAGGCGCTTGCCGCGTGGCAGCGCGAGCAGATTCAGGAGCGCGGTTTGGACGGGCTGATGCGTGAGATCGAGCTGCCGCTGGTGGCGGTGCTGCGCGACATGGAGCAGCTGGGGGTGCGGCTGAACGTCGAGCGCCTGGCTGAGATCACCGGCCGTGTGCACGCCGAGATCGACGACGCTGGAACGTGAGATCTTCGCGTTGGCGGATGAGGAGTTCCTGATCTCCTCGCCGCAGCAGCTCGGAGAGATCCTGTTCGAGCGGCTGGGGCTGTCGCGCAAGCGCCGCGGCAAGACCGGGTTCTCGACCGACGCGCGAGTGCTGCCAGTCGATCCGCTCCGAGCACGAGATCATCCCCAAGATCGAGCGCTGGCGGGAGCTCTCCACGCTGATCAAGACCTACCTGGACGTGCTGCCCAAGCTGGTCGACGAGCGCTCGCGCATCCACACCACCTTCCTGCAGGCGGTGGCGCAGACTGGCCGGCTGTCGAGCACCAACCCGAACATGCAGAACGTGCCGATTCGCACGCCGCTGGGGCGCGAGATCCGCGGCTGCTTCGAGGCTGAGGATGGGATGACGCTGATCTCGGCCGACTACTCCCAGATCGAGCTGCGGGTGCTCGCGCAGGCCGCCGGCGAGGACGTGCTGATGGAGATCTTCTTTCGAGGCGAGGACGTGCACACGGCCACCGCCTCGCGGGTGTTCGGCGTGGAGGCCGATGCGATCGACCCGGGGATGCGCTCGAAGGCCAAGATGATCAACTACGGGATCGTCTACGGACTGTCCGACTACGGGCTGGCCGACCGCCTGAACATCCCTCGCGCGGAGGCCAAGGAGTTCATCGACGCCTATCTCGAGCGCTTCCCCGCCGTTGCCCGTGTTCATGGTGGAGACGATCGAGCAGGCCAAGGAGGCGGGCGACGTGCAGACGCTGTGGGGCCGGCGCCGGCAGATCCCAGAGCTGCGGGCACGCAACTACCAGGTGCGCACGCTCGGGGAACGCCTGGCCGTCAACACCGTGATCCAGGGAACCGCCGCTGACATCATCAAGCTGGCGATGGTCAACTGCCACCGCGCGCTGGCCGAATCCGACCTTCAGACCAAGTTGCTGCTCACGATCCACGACGAGCTGCTGTTCGAAGGCCCGCCCGCGGAGGTGGGCGCGGCGCGGGAGCTGATCGAGCGCGAGATGGTCGGAGTGTGGGGGGAGCGCCAGCCGCGGATGGCCGTGGACATCGGCGACGGACGCACCTGGCTGGAGGCCAAGTGAGCCGCGGGCTGGCGGTCGTGATGGTGGCGCTGGCCGGCGGCTTCGTGGGCCTGCAGGCGCCGATCAACGCGCGCCTGGGACGTCAGGTCGGCAGTCTGCAGGCGGCCACCGTGTCGTTCATGGTCGGCACCATCGCGCTGCTGGCCATCGCGGCGCTCTCAAGCGGCGGGCTCTCTCCATCTCCAACGTCGGCAAGGTCCCATGGTGGGCGCTGATCGGCGGCCTGCTGGGAGCGTTCTACGTGACCGTGGCGCTGATCACCGTGCGCACGCTGGGAGCCAGCGCGCTGACCGCGCTGGTCGTCGCCGGCCAGCTGTCGGTGGCGGTGGCCGTTGACCGCTTCGGGCTGTTCGGCATCGCCAAGCAGCACATCGCCGCGCCCAGGATCTTCGGGTTGATGCTGCTGCTGGCCGGGGTGGTGTTGGTGGTGCGGAAGTAGGAATGGATACACGGGATCCGTGTTACACTGGATCCGTGGCAAATCTAACGCTAACGATCGACACGGAGTTGCTCAAGCAGGCGCGGATCCGTGCCCTGGAACGGGATACGTCCGTCAACGCGATGGTCCGCGAATATCTTGAGGGGATAGCGGGCCAGGGCAAGGAGCAAGATGCCATCGGCGTGTTCCTGGAACTTGCAGAGCACAGCGACGCTGGCAGTGGTCCAGAGGGGCGCACTTGGAGGCGAGACGACGTGTATGAGCGCTGACAGGGCGTTCCTCGATACGAATGTCGTCGTCTACGTCTTTGACCACGACGAGCCCTCCAAGTCTCGGCGAGCCAAGGACGTTCTCAAGCGAGCCAAACCTGGCGAGCTTGTGCTCAGTGCCCAGGTTCTGAGCGAGTTCTACGTCACCGTCACGCGTAAGCTCAAGCGCCCGCTCACCGCCGCGCTGGCGGCAAGAGCCGTCGATCAGCTGGGTCTTCTGGCCGCCGTCTCGATCGACGCGGATCTCGTCAAAGCCGCAATTCGCATTAGCGACTCATCCCAACTCTCCTACTGGGACGGTCTGATCGTGGCGTCCGCGGCGACCGCTGGCTGTGAGCGACTTCTCAGTGAGGACTTGAATGACGGTCAAGTCATATCTGGGGTTCGTGTAGAGAATCCGTTTCGTCAGCTCACTTCTTAACTCTTTGGGCACCGCTACTGTCAGCCTGCTGCCGATGCACTGACAGGCACGCCAACCCTGGCAGCAACCGCCGCGTGGATGACGGCCTGAGCGGCCGCCTCGCCGCTGTGCAAAGAAGCGCCGACGAGCCACCCGCGAGATCCGACCCAGTCGCCGGCGATGAAGACGCCGTCCAGCCCGGTGTCCTCGACCCCCGGACGGCTTGCGAGCCCGTCAGATGGGGTCGGTAGATGGCAGTCGGCGATCATCCGCGGCGCGAACCGCTGGTGGATGACACGCTCGCGCCAGCCCGGCTGAGCCTGATCGAGCAGCGATTCGAGTCGCGCCTGCGCTGCCACGGCGGAGATCTCCACACCGTCGTCGTAGCGCAGCAGCTGTACGACCGCGCCGCCGCTGCTTGGTGTGAGCCTGGATGACAGCGAGTGAACGGACAGATACAGCGGCTCGTCGAGACCCAGCACGAACGGGCAGTCGGGCCGTGGCAGCTCGCTGAGCGCCACGTCGAGGCAGGCTGCGCGCACGGGTCGTGGCTCGTCGGCGTCTGCCGGCAGCCCTCCGCCGGCTGCGCTCAGCATGCGCTCCGTGCGAGTCGGCGAAAGGCCAGCCAAGACCACAGTTCGCGCGGCGATCTCCTCGCCATCCGACAGCCTGACGCCTGCAACGACGCGATCGTCGGCCAGCAGCGCCTCCACCTTGGCCCCGGAGCGCAGCTGTGCGCCGTGCTCCAGCGCGCGCTTGGCGAGCCCCGAGACGATCGTCTGCCAGCCGCCATCGACGTAGCGGACGGGCTGGCGGGAGGCCTCGCCGAGCAGGCCGACGCCCGCCTGCGCAGGCGCGCCGGCGAGGTCGCCGCAGTAGCTCGACAGCCGCACCAGGCCGCTGAGCAGATCCGACAGCAGCGGTGTGGAGCTGTGCTGATCGATCCAGGACTGGCAGGAGAGGGTGGCCAGCTTGGCGGGCTTGGCTGTGGCGGCAGCCGCGAGCGCCTTGGCGTACTGCGCTCGCTCGCGCATCGACAGCGGGCCCTTGGCGGCGACTTTGCCCGGTGTGAACGGCGCGGGCAGCAGCTCGCCCCCGCGGAGCACGCGCGCCTGGCCGAGCTTCGGCCGTTTGCCCGCTGCCTTTACGCCCGCCCCAGCCAGCAGCCGCGCACTCGATGAGTACAGCGCATGCGCTCCCTCGTTGAGCAGGTAGCCCTCGTGCTCTGTGGTGCTCGCGCGTCCTCCCAGTCGGCCGCCGGCATCCAGCAGCAGCACCGAGCGACCGGATCTGGCAAGGCTCCCGGCACACAGCAGGCCGGCGATCCCGCCTCCAACCACCACAACGTGAGTCTCGGCGGTTATCGAAATCATCGCTGGCCTCCAGCTACCGCAGCCTCAACCACGCTGAGATGCGTGGCCTGAGACGGCTCCATGCGAGCGCACGCGCTTCCCTCGTTGAAGCCCTGTGAGAGCAGGCCGAACGTGGCGTTGAAGCGGGAGCGCAGGTTCTCCACGGCGATGAGGTTGACCAGCTCCACGAGCTGCGGCTCGTCGAAGCGCTCGCGCAACGCACCGAAGAGCTCGTCGCTCACGCTCACCGGCGTGGAGGTCATGCCCACGGCCAGATCCAGCACCAGCCGCTCGGTCTCGTTGAAATGATCGCTTTCGCTGTAGCGATACAGGTCGCGCACCTGAGCCTCGGACACACCGGCGGCCAACGCCTGCTGGGAGCCGATGTCCTGACACATCTCACATCCGAGCATCACGGCCGACTTCGTCTCCACCAGCGTGCGCAGCCGCCGGTCCACTCTCGGTTTGGTTGCGGTGGCCTGCTCCAGCGCGCAGTAGCCGAGCAGCAGCGACGTTCTGTGGGCACGCAACGGGATGTCCGGTGTCAGCCTGTGCTGCCCGGTCATCTTTCCGACCACTCTGCGCGATGCGGCGTAGACGAGTCGCACGATCGGATTTGCGCGTTTGGGGGGGACGCCCTCGATTCGACTCATGTCTCGCTCCTTTGGTTTCTGTGAGTTGGAACGATACGCTCCCGATGGAACCCAGCAAAGGACCACTTTGACTACAAATACGGGTGCCAATTCCGGCCCGGAGATGCTGATCGAGCTGCGACCGCGGAGGGAGTGCCTCGCTGCGTTCCCAGCTCGAGGACGGTCTGCGCGAGGCGGTGCGCTCCGGGCGCCTGCCGGCGCACTCGCGGCTGCCGGCCACACGCACGCTCGCTGCGGATCTCGGAGGTCTCGCGACGGCTGGTGGTCGACGCCTATGCGCAGCTGCTCGCCGAGGGCTATCTCGTCGCCCGCACGGGGGCCGGCACGTTCGTGGCCGATGGGTCCGCGGTGGCGTCCACGCCCGCCGCCGAGCCGCCGCGACGCGCTCTCAGCTTCGACTTCTTCCCCGGCAACCCCGACCTCGCCACGTTCCCGCGCCGGGCCTGGCTACGCGCTCTGCGCGAGCACTCTGAGGACCGCGCCCGATCGCACGTTCGGCTATCCGCATCCGCGTGGGGCGCCCGAGCTGCGCCGCGCTCTGGCCGGGCATCTGCGTCGTGTGCGCGGGGTGGTGGCCGACCCGGAATCGATCGTGATCTGCTCGGGCGCGGCGCAGGGGTTCTTCCTGCTGGCACGCACGCTGGCAGGCTCACGCATGGCGGTGGAGGACCCGTGGCTACCGCTGCACCGCATGATCCTGGCCGCCCACGGCGCGTCAATGCTGGCGCTGGCGGTGGATGAGCACGGCGCGCGCATCGGTGAGCTGGGGGCGCTGGCCGAGCGCCACGGGTCGATTGCGGCGGTGCTGGTCACGCCGGCGCACCAGTCGCCGACTGGTGTGGCGCTGGCGTCGCCGCGGCGCGCGGCGCTGCTGGCGTGGGCGGGCGCAGGCGAGCGGCTGGTCGTCGAGGACGACTACGACGCCGAGTACCGCTACGACCGCGCCGCCGCTCGGCGCGCTGCAGGGTCTCGCGCCGGACCGTGTTGTCTACATGGGCACCGTGTCAGCAAGACGCTGGCGTCCGGCGCTGCGCCTCGGCTGGATGGTCCTGCCCGCGCATCTGCGCGACACGGTGGTGGGCCACAAAGTGCTCAGCGACCACGGGCTGCCCACGATCGATCAGCTGGCGCTGGCGCGGCTGATCGAGAGCGGCGCCTACGACCGCCACCTGCGCCAGGCGCGCCGGCGCTACCGCTCGCGCCGCGACGCGCTGGTGGAGGCGGTGGCGCGAGCATCTGCCCGGCGCGCAGCGTGACAGGCCTGGCGGCCGGGCTGCACGCCACCGTGCTGCTGGGGCACGAGGTGGACGGGATGCGAGATCGCGCAGGCGGCCGCGCGCCACTCGGTCGGCGTCTACCCGCTCGGGCTACTCCTACATGGGCCCGCGGCCCATGCACGACGGGCCTGGTGCTCGGCTACGCCAACCTGGCCGAGCCGGCCATCGAGGAGGGCATACGCCGGCTGGCGTTGGCGCTGGCGGAGCTGCGGACGGCGGGGCGATCGCCAGGTAGTGCCCGAAACCCCACGAGCAGAAGCGCTCGTTCTCCATCGCCCGTGCCAGCGCAGTGATCGCGCGGCTGGGCGTCATCTGCCCGATGGCGCGCTGCACGTTCAGCAGCCAGCGGTATTTGCGCTCGTGCGAGTCCGAGAACGCGCCGTAGCGGCTCAGCGCCTGCTCGCGCGTCTGGCGGCCGTCCAGCACCGCCCGCAGCTCGCGGCCGCAGGCCAGGCCGAAGTACAGGGCGGTGCGGATGCCCTCGGCGGTGAGCGGGAGGCAGTGCCCGGCCGAGTCGCCGGCGAAGAACACGCCGTCCTCGACCGCGCGGCGCAGCTGGTGGGGGATCCAGTTGCCCTGGTAGCCCTCCGGCGGCAGGCCCAGGTCGGCGGCCAGCCTGACGGTCGGCTCCTTGACGTGGTGGGCAGGCCAGAACGAGCCGATCGCCGACCCGCAGCTCCTCGCCGGCGGGAAAGCTCCAGCCGTAGCCCGGCGCGGATGTAGCCGGCGGTCGATCCACAGCTCCATCTCCTCGCCGCGACCCGGCGGGATGGACCTCGAGCCCGCGCGAGAGGCGCGCGTTGGGCGGCTGGATCGGGCGTCGCGTTGGACAGCACGCGCCGCCAGCCGAGCGCGTCGACGATCAGCGGCGCGCGCAGCTCGCCGCGGTCGGTGTGCACCGTCGTTGCCCGTCGCGGCCGGTGACGGTGGCGGTCTCGAACTCGAGCTCGGCGCAGTCGGCCTGCTCGCACAGCAGCGCGCACAGCTCGCGGTAGTCGAACGTGGAGAACGACCACGGCAGCGTCCAGCGTGCGGTGCGCGTACGGCGTGTGCACGACCATCTCGTCGAAGGTCTGGCGCAGCGAGCCGCTCAGATCGAGCGCCGCGAGCCACGGCGGTCGGCATCGCGCACGCCGAAGTCTGGCGCTCGCCGATCTCGTAGCGGTCGATCATCAGCACGCTGCGCGCCGCTGCCGGCGAGCTCGCCGCGCGATCGCCAGACCGGCGAAGCTGGCGCCGCAGACAGCACGTCGCAGTCGCGCTCGAGGCGTGGTTCGCGCGCGCTCCGCGCTTGCGTCGCTCGAACAGGCATAGTGGCCGGCAATGATACGGCTGCGCTACGCTTCGCGCCGGTGCAAACACGTGATGGAGAATCCCAAGGCCCGCGTGGTCGACGGGTCGAACGGGCTACTGCTCGAAATCGACGGCCAGATCGTCCCCAACTACGACGCGACGTTCCGAGCGATCGAGGAGGGCGAGGTCGTCACCGGCCACGTCGTCCGGATCGACAAGGACGAGGTCCTCGTCGACATCGGCTACAAGTCCGAGGGCGTCATCCCGGCCAACGAGCTTTCGATCCGCAAGTCGGTCGACCCGAACGAGGAGGTCCACCTCGGCGAGGAGGTCGACGCGATCGTCATGACCAAGGAGGATCAGGACGGACGCCTGATCATGTCCAAGAAGCGCGCCCGCTTCGAGAAGGCCTGGCGCCGCATCGAAACCGCCGCCGAGTCCGGCGAGCCGGTCGAGGGCACGGTCATCGAGGTCGTCAAGGGCGGACTGATCATCGACCTCGGCGTGCGCGGCTTCCTGCCCGCCTCGCTGGTCGACATCCGCCGCGTGCCGAACCTCGACGAGTACATGGGCACGAAGATCGAGACCAAGGTCATCGAGCTCAACCGCTCGCGCAACAACGTCGTGCTCTCGCGCCGCGCGGTCCTCGAGGAGGAGCGCAAGGAGGTTCGCCAGCAGATCCTCGACCGCCTGCAGCCGGGCCTGGTCGTGGAGGGGCAGATCTCCAACATCGTCGACTTCGGCGCGTTCGTCGACCTCGACGGCATCGACGGCCTGATCCACATCTCCGAGCTTTCGTGGTCGCACGTCAACCACCCGAGCGAGATCCTCAACATCGGCGACACCGTGAAGGTCAAGGTGCTCGACATCGACCGCGACCGCCAGCGCATCTCACTGGGTCTCAAGCAGACCCAGGAGGACCCGTGGCAGCGGATCGTCGACACCTACAACGTCGGCGACGAGCTCGCCGGCAAGGTCACCAAGGTGGTCACGTTCGGCGCGTTCGTCGAGATCCTCGACGGCGTCGAGGGCCTCGTGCACATCTCAGAGCTCGCTCCCCATCACGTCGAGAGCCCGCGCGAGATCGTTCACCCGGGCGATGAGATCCGCGTGAAGATCCTCGAGATCGACTCCGAGCGCCGGCGTCTGTCGCTGTCGGCCAAGCGGGTCGAGGACCAGATCCTGCCTGTGTTGCGTCCGGGTGAACCGGCGCGCGAGCCGGTGGCCGCCGACGAGGAGGCGGGCGAGCAGCCCGACGGCGAGGTCGTCGCCAGCGAGGTTTCCGACGAGCCGACGGCAGAGGTTGCCGAGGCGCCTGTCGAGGACACGGTCGCAGAGCAGGCTCCGGTGATCGACACGGCCGAGGAGCCAGCCGCTGCAGCTGAGCCCGAGGCGGTCGTCGAGGTCGAGCAGGCTCCCGAGGCTGTGGTGGAGGCGCCGGCTGAGGTCGTTGAGGAGGCTGCACCCGTCGAGGAGGCCGCGCCCGTCGAGCAGCCCGCAGCGGAGCAGCCAGGCGAGGCGGCCGAGCCCGAGCTCGCCACCGAGCCAGCCCCGCAGGACTGACCTCGCCCGACGGATCAGACGTGCGCGCTGCTGTGCCCTTCGTCGGGTTGACGGGCGGTCTTGGGGCGGGCAAGTCCACGGCGCTGGAGGCGCTTCAGCGCCTGGGCGCTGAGGTGCTCTCCTCCGACGCAGTGGTGCACGAACTGTATGAGGGCGAGCAGCTGCGCGACGCCGTGGTGGCCCGCTTCGGGAACGTGGTCGCCCCGGACGGGGTGGTCGATCGCTCGGCGCTGGCCCAGCGGGTGTTCGCCGACCCTGAGGATCGCAGGTGGCTGGAGGGCGTGGTGTGGCCGCTGGTGGGAGCGCGTGTGGCCGGCTGGCTGGAACAGGCGCGCTCGCAGTCCCCGCCACCGCGCGCCGCCGTGGTGGAGGTCCCGCTGCTGTTCGAGGCGGGGCTGGAAGGCTGTATGACGCAACCATCGCGGTCGTCAGCGACGAGGGCGTGCGTCAGCGGCGCGCCGCCGCGAGAGGCCACGCACAGGTGGACGAGCGCGCCGCACGCCAGCTCTCCCAGGAGGAGAAGGCCGCAAAAGCCACGTACGTGGTGCGCAACGACGGCAGCGTGGAGGAACTCCAGAGCGCGCTGTCGGCAGTGCTTGACAAGCTAGGGCGATGAGGCGACGCGCTGGGAACATGGGTGGCCCTCGCGGTGGTACTGCTGTGCGGGGTGATCACGGTCTCGCTGCTGCACGAGACGCAGAGCAACCTCAAACTGCCGCTCAGCGACGCCTCCATCATCCGCGGCAGGCCTCCGAAAAGCACCTCGACCCGGCGTTGATCGCAGCGGTGATCTACGCGGAGACGAAATTCGAACCGCGCACCTCATCGGCTGGCGCGGAGGGACTGATGCAGATCCTGCCGGCTACCGCCTACTACCTGGCGCATCTGTCCGGCGGGATCCGCTTCACCGCCAGCGACCTGTCCACGCCGGCCGTCAACGTGGCCTACGGCAGCTACTACCTGCGCTACCTGCTGGATCACTATGCACGGCAACGAGATGCTGGCCGTGGCCGCCTACAACGCCGGCCTGACCAACGTGGACCGAGTGGGTCGCGCACGCTCACGCCACCGGCAGCGAGCTCAACGTCGAAGCGATCCCCTTCCCAGAGACGCGCGAATACGTACGCCGGGTGCTCGACGCGCAGCGGGAATACCGCGCGACATACCCCAGCGAGCTTGGCATCGAGTAGGGAACCTCCCCACGGCGAGGCCGACGCCCGCGGGCGCTACGGTAGAGGGCACCCTCCGCATGGCAGATTTCAAGCTCGACTCCGATCTTCACCCCGACCGCCGATCAGCCGAAGGCGATCGAGTCGCTGGCCGAAGGCATCCTCGTCGGGCGAGCGCTTCCAGACGCTGCTCGGCGCGACCGGCACGGGCAAGACGATGACGATGGCCGGCGTGATCGAGGCGGTGCAGCGACCGACGCTGGTGATCGCCCACAACAAGACGCTGGCGGCGCAGCTGTGCAACGAGTTCCGCACGTTCTTCCCGGAAAACGCGGTCGAGTACTTCGTCTCCTACTACGACTACTACCAGCCCGAGGCCTACGTCCCGAGCCGCGACCTGTACATCGAGAAGGACTCGGCCATCAACCAGGAGGTCGACCGCCTGCGCCACGCGGCCACCGCCGCGGTGTTCGCGCGCCGTGACGTGATCGTGGTGGCCTCGGTGTCGTGCATCTACGGCCTGGGCTCGCCGGAGACGTATGAGATGAACATGCAGATCCTCAAGCGCGGCGAGGTCATCGACCGCGACGCGCTGCTGCGCAAACTGGTCTCGATCCAGTACACGCGCAACGACACCGTGCTCTCGCGCGGCAGCTTCCGCGTCAAGGGCGAGACGCTCGAGGTGTTCCCCGCCTATGCCGAGACGGCGTTCCGGGCGACCATGTTCGGCGATGAAGTCGAGCGCCTGCAGCACTTCGACCCGCTCACCGGCGAGCTGCTGGCGGACGACCTGGAGCACGTGGCGATCTGGCCGGCGACGCACTACAACGTCAAGGAGGGCACGATCGAAGCGGGCATCGCCGAGATCGGCCGCGAGCTGAACGAGCGCTGCGAGCAGCTGGAGTCAGAGGGCAAGCAGCTGGAGTCCCACCGCCTGCGCCAGCGCACCCAGTACGACATGGAGATGCTGCGCGAGGTGGGCTTCTGCTCGGGCATCGAGAACTACTCGCGGATCCTCGATGGGCGCCCCCCGGGCAGCAGGCCGTACTGCCTGATCGACTACTTCCCCAAGGACTTCATCTGCTTCTGCGACGAGTCCCACCAGACCGTGCCGCAGATCGGAGGAATGTTCGAGGGCGACCGCTCGCGCAAGCAGACGCTGGTGGACTACGGCTTCCGCCTTCCCAGCGCCATGGACAACCGCCCGCAGACCTTCCAGGAGTTCCTGTCGATCACGCCGCAGCTGCTGTTCGTATCGGCCACCCCCGGCGAATACGAGCGCACGCAGTCCACGCGGATCGTGGAGCAGATCGTGCGTCCCACCGGGATCGTGGACCCGATGGTGGAGGTGCGCGAGACCAAGAACCAGATCGACGACCTGATGAACGAAGTGCGGGTGAGGGTGGAGCGCAACGAGCGCGTGCTGGTGACCACGCTGACCAAGAAGATGAGCGAGGACCTCTCCCAGTACCTGCTGGAGATGGGCTTCAAGACGCGCTACCTGCACTCGGAGATCGACACGCTGGAGCGGATCCAGATCATCCGCGACCTGCGGCTGGGGGAGTACGACGTGCTGGTGGGGGTGAACCTGCTGCGCGAGGGACTGGACCTGCCCGAGGTCTCGCTGGTGGCGATCCTGGATGCCGACAAGGAGGGCTTCCTGCGCGGGGAGACCTCGCTGATCCAGACGATCGGACGGGCGGCACGTAACGTGGACGGCACCGTGCTGATGTATGCGGACAAGGAGACCCGCGCGATGAAAGCGGCGATCTCCGAGACCGCGCGCCGGCGCGAGATCCAGCTCGCCTACAACATCGAGCACGGGATCACCGCGGCCACGATCGTCAAGGGCATATCCGACATCGCCGAGTTCCTGCAGGGCGAGTCCAAGGTGCCACGCGGGCGCAAACGCCGCACAGCCAAGCGCGGCGCCGCCCAGGAGATGCCACAGGGCGAGCTCGAGCGCATGGTGGTGGAGCTCGAGGAGGAGATGATCGCGGCCGCCGAGGACCTCCGATTCGAGTACGCCGCACAGCTGCGCGACGAGCTGCGCGAGCTCCGTCGCGACCTGCAGGAGATGCAAACAGCGCAGGCTCCTGTGGGCGAGATCTTGCCTGAGCAGACCCCGACCGGCGACATGGCTTAGGATGGCGCGCGTGGACCTCGATCGGCAGGCGATAGAACGCAGAGACTTCCCGATCGGTAGGCGCGGCTATGACCCTGCGGCAGTCGATGCTCACCTGCGTGGGCTGGCGGCCGAGGTCGAAGAACTTCAGCGCGCCGTCGCCACCGGCGGCACGGATCTGTCGCTGGCATCCTCCGCGGGGAGCCAGGTCCAGAGCATCCTCGCGGCGGCGGAGACGGCCGCAGCCGAAATCGAGCGCCAGGCGCTGGACGGCGCCCGCCAGGTCCGCGAAGCGGCCGATCGCGATGCGGAGATGACACGGGAAGACGCCGTGGAGAAGGCGCAGGCGCACGTGGCCGCCGTGGCCAACATCGCCGCCGCGCTGCTCGAGCGCGTGGGCTCGATGGATGTCGAGGTCAGCGGGCTGGTGGAGAGCCTGCGTGCCGGCGCCGGGCGTCTGGCGTCCGACCTGTCGGCGGTGGAGAGGAGCATGGGCGAGCTGTACGACGCCGCCTCGGGACGCGGAGCGCAGCCGGCCGAAGCTCCTCGCGGCTTCGAACAGGAGTTGGGCGATGCGATCGTTGCAACGCCTCCGCCCGCACAGCCGGAACTGCCGGCACTTCAGGTCGAGCCGGAGCCCGAAGCGGCTGCGCCTGTCGAAGGCGGCGGCGATCTCGACGGCGCGCGCCTGATCGCGCTCAACATGGCGCTTAACGGCGAGTCGCGCTCGGACACCGAGCGCTACTTGGCCGAGAACTTCCAGCTGCCGGATCGCCTGAAACTCGTGGACGAGGTGTACGCGGCGATCGAAGGTTGAGAGCCTGCTTCAGCAGGTTCTAGTGGACTGTCTCGGTTTTAGTTGGTGATTGCGTTGAGTGTGACGCGGCCGCGGCGGACCTTCTCGAGGATTTGTTCTGCTGTGGCGTTCCACTGAAACGGCTTGGGGTTCTCGTTGTGAGCGGCGAGGTAGGCCTCGATCGCGTCGATGAGATCGGGGACGCTGTGGAAGATTCCACGGCGGATTGCTTTGTCGGTGAGCTTTGAAAAGAAGATCTCGACCATGTTCAGCCACGAGCTCGAAGTCGGCGTGAAATGCAGCTCGAACCGGGGGTGCTGAGCCAGCCAGGAACGAACGTTCGGGTGGTTGTGGGTGGCGTAGTTATCGAGGATCAGATGCACCCTGAGATGCTTGGGAACTTCACGATCGATCGTGCGCAAGAACTTCAGAAACTCGATGTGGCGATGGCGAGGAAGGCACTGGCCGATCACCGAGCCACTCAACACATCCAGCGCGGCGAACAGGGTCGTGGTGCCGTTGCGCTTGTAGTCGTGGGTCATCGTGCCCGCCCGCCCTGGCTTGATCGGTAGCGATGGCTGGGTCCGATCAAGCGCCTGGATCTGGCTCTTCTCGTCCATGCACAGCACGATCGCGCTCTCGGGTGGATTCAAATACAGGCCAACGACATCGACGAGCTTCTCCTCGAACCGAGGATCATTAGACAGCTTGAACGTCTCGACTCGATGAGGCTGCAACCCCCGCCCGGACCAGATCCGCTGCACCGTCGCCGGAGAGACCCCGGCGCGCGCGGCCATCGACCGACAGCTCCAGTGAGTCTCGCCCTGCGGCGTCTCGTGCAGCGTCAGGCGGACGATCTCCTCGACCTTTCCAGCCGGGATCGACGGCTTGCGCCCCCGCCCTGGCCGCACACTGGAGAAGCCCTTCAGCCCGGCCTCGGAGAAGCGCTCACGCCACGCCTTTACCGTCATCGGGGCGATCCCAACCTCACTCGCAATCCGCGTGTTCGCAAAACCTTCCGAAGCCATCAACAGAACCCGCGCGCGCTGAACATCACGATGCGGCGCCGTATGCGAACGCGCGAGCTTCTCCAACACCAATCGCTGCTCGTCAGAAACCAGGAGAGGTGCAGTAGGTAAGCGCATACCCCACCCTACCGCAAACCCTAACTAATTGCGAGACAGTCCACTAGGTACTCGGGTCGAGTACCTGTAGGTCGCTGAAGTACCGGCGGTAGAAGCCGCGGTCGCGGGTCAATAGTCGGTCTGCCTGGGCGAGCGCGTGCGCTCCGATGAGGAAATCAGGGATCAAGCGCTCGCGGGTGCCGCCCGCCTGTCGGTAGGCCCGCCATGCCTCGCCAGCAGCCGACGCCGATGACATCTCGACTGGCGAGAACTCAACGCGCAGCTTCCCCAGAGAATCGCTGGCAGCGTCGCCACTGCCGAAGTGCGCGGTGATCTCGGCCCACACGGTGTCGGATGCGATCAGAGCTCCCTCGGCAAGGCAGCGTCGCACCGCTCTAGCCGAGTGTGGGCCGAACTGCTCGTCAGCGTCGAACACGTCGACGAGCACATTGGTGTCGACGGCGGTGATCAAACCGCGTCGACTGGGCCGCGGAGCTCCTCGATGAACTCATCGGTGCTGCGGCCTGCCGCGTCGAGGATGCCGTACACGGCGGCCACGGGATCGTCCCGTATGGCTTTCGACAAGATCAGCCGTCCGCCGTCGTCGATGACATCGAGTTCATCGCCCGGACGGATGCCGAGGCGGCTGCGCAAAGCCTTGGGAACAGTGATCTGACCCTTCTCGGAGACCTTTGTGCGCATGTCATACCAAGGTAGCATGATTTCCTACTTCTCTATCCGACCAGTGTGGGAGAGGCGGGACACCACGAACGTCTGTTCGCCCAACTATCATGTTCGATAGATGCCGCAGAGCAACCAGATCGTCGTTTCGGGAGCCCGTGAGCACAACCTGAAGGACATCTCGCTGACGCTGCCGCGGGATGCGCTGGTTGTGATCACGGGGTTGTCCGGATCGGGCAAGTCAAGCCTGGCGTTCGACACCATCTACGCCGAGGGCCAGCGCCGCTACGTGGAGTCGCTGTCCGCATACGCGCGCCAGTTCCTGGGGCAGATGGACAAGCCGGACGTGGATTCGATCGAGGGACTCTCGCCGGCGATTTCGATCGATCAGAAGACCACCTCGCGCAACCCGCGCTCGACGGTGGGCACGGTCACCGAGATCTACGACTACCTGCGACTCTTGTGGTCGCGCGTGGGCAAGCCCCACTGCCCGATCTGTGGCCGTCCGATCGTGGGGCAGTCGGCCGAGCAGATCATCGACCAGGTGATGGAGTTGGCCGAGGGCACCCGCTTCATGGTGCTGGCGCCGGTGGTGAGGGGACGCAAGGGCGAGTACGGAAAGCTTTTGGAGGAGCTGCGCGCGGACGGCTTCGCGCGGGTGAAGATCGACGACCGCGTGCGCATGCTCGAGGAATCGATCGTGCTGGACAAGCGCTACAAGCACGACATCTCGGTGGTGGTCGACCGGCTGGTGATGCGCCACGACGTGCGCAAGCGCCTGGCCGACTCGATCGAGACGGCGGTGGGATTGGCCGACGGCCTGGCCGAGATCGAGATCGTGGGCTCCTCCAGAGCGGCCGAGGGCGAGGGCCTGGCGGAGTCCAAGGGCGCCAAGGGCACGAAGGGCACGCGTGCGGCCGGCGGTCAGATCGTGCCCGGCGTGGCGCCGCAGGCCGGCACGCTGTTCACGTTCTCAGAGCGCTTCGCCTGCCCCGAGCACGGGCCCTCGCTGGTGGAGCTCGAGCCGCGGATCTTCTCGTTCAACTCGCCGCACGGCGCCTGCGACCGCTGCACCGGGCTGGGAGCGCAGATGGAGATCGACCCCGAGCTGGTGGTGCCCGACCCGTCGCTGTCGATCGGCGAAGGCGCGCTCGCGCCATGGGCCGGCAGCGCATCCAACTACTACGAGCAGGTCACCCAGGCGCTTGCCGAGATGTACGACATCGATCTCGAGCTCGCCTGGGAGGACCTGCCTCAGGAGCAGCGCGACATCTTCCTGAAAGGCACCGACGGCGAGCCGATCCAGGTCACCTACCGCAACCGTTACGGGCGCCAGCGCTCATACGCCACACGCTTCGAGGGCATCGTTGCCAACCTGCAACGCCGCTACCGCGAGACGGACTCGGAGTGGACGCGCGAGAAGATCGAGGAGTTCATGTCGCTGCGCCCGTGCCCAGCGTGCGGCGGGGCGCGCCTGCGGCCGGAGTCGCGGGCGGTGCTGGTGGCGGGCACCCGCATCGAGGACTTCTGCGCGCTGTCCGCCCGCCGGGCGCTGGAGTGGCTCGAGGATGTCGAGCTGTCGGAGACCGACCGCCACGTGGCGCGGCTGATCCTGCGCGAGATCTCCGAGCGCCTGCAGTTCCTGGAGAACGTGGGGATCGGCTACCTGTCGATGGACCGGGCGGCCGCCACGCTGTCGGGAGGAGAGGCGCAGCGCATCCGCCTGGCAACGCAGATCGGCTCCTCGCTGGTGGGAGTGCTCTACATCCTGGATGAGCCCTCGATCGGTCTGCACCAGCGCGACAACACCAAGCTGATCGGAACGCTTGAGCGCCTGCGCGATCTCGGCAACACGGTGATCGTGGTGGAGCACGACGAGCAGACGATGCGCGCGGCCGACCACCTCGTCGATCTCGGCCCCGGTGCGGGTGAACACGGCGGGCACATCGTGGCGCAGGGAACGGCCGCGCAGGTGCAGCGCGTGAAGGAGTCCCTGACCGGTCAGTTCCTCTCCGGAGCTCGCACCGTGGAGGTGCCCGGCAAACGGCGCACGCCGACCGGCTACGTGGAGATCCTGGGCGCCACCCAGCACAACCTGCGCGACATCGACGTGCACATACCGCTGGGCGTGCTGACGTGCGTGACCGGCGTGTCCGGGTCGGGCAAGTCCACGCTGGTCAACGACGTGCTGTTCAAGGCGGTGGCCAACCGCCTGCACCGTGCCCGCAAGCGCCCGGGCGCGCACCGCGCGATCCACGGCCTGGAGCAGCTGGACAAGATCATCGCGGTCGACCAGTCGCCGATCGGGCGCACGCCGCGCTCGAACCCGGCCACCTACACCGGACTGTTCGACGTGATCCGCGACCTGTTCTCAAAGACCCAGGAGGCGCGCGCCCGCGGCTACAAGCCCGGCCGTTTCAGCTTCAACGTCAAGGGTGGGCGCTGCGAGGTCTGCCGCGGCGACGGGCAGATCAAGATCGAGATGCACTTCCTGCCCGACGTGTACGTGCCGTGCGAGCAGTGCCACGGCAAGCGCTACAACCGCGAGACGCTGGAAGTGAAGTTCAAGGGCCGCTCGATCGCCGATGTGTTGAACATGCCGGTGGAGGAGGCGCTGGGGTTCTTCGAGCACATCCCCAAGGTCCGCCGTCGCCTGGAGACGCTCGACGCGGTGGGGCTCGGCTACGTCAGGCTGGGCCAGCCCGCCACCACGCTGTCAGGCGGCGAGGCCCAGCGCGTGAAGCTTGCCACCGAGCTGTCCAAGATCGCCACCGGCATGACCCTCTACATCCTCGACGAGCCCACCACCGGGCTGCACTTCGCAGATGTGCAGCGCCTGCTGGAGGTGCTGCAGCGCCTGGTGGACGCGGGCAACAGCGTGGTGGTGATCGAGCACAACCTCGACGTGATCAAGTGCTCCGATCGCCTGATCGACATGGGGCCGGAGGGCGGGGAGGAGGGCGGTCTGGCGATCGCCGTGGGCACCCCCGAGGAGGTGGCCGCCGAGCCGGAGTCACACACCGGCCAGTTCCTGGCCGAGCTGCTGCCATCCGTCGGCGCCGCTGCCAGCGCCAAATCCGGCAAGAAACCTCCGCGCAAGCGCCGCGCCAAGATCGCCGTCTAGCCGATGGGGGAGCTGGGGCGCCAGGCGCGGCTGTGGGCGCAGAAGTGGCGCTGGTATGAGCGCAACACGCTGCCGTGGAACAGGGCGGCGATCCACTTTGAGTTCATGCGCCGCGAAGCGTTCGTGCGCTGGCCGGTGCACGGCAACGTGCTGGAGGCGCTGCGCCAGGGCCGGCTGCAGGTGGGGGCTGGAACGTTGCTGGAGCCGGAGGTGTGGATCACGGCGCCCGGAGCCGCGCGGGTGACGATCGGCGAGGGCACGTTCCTCAACAAAGGCGTGATGGTCGCCTCACAGGAGCTGGTTGAGATCGGCAGCCACTGCATGCTGGCCAACGGCTGCTTCGTATCCGACGCCAGCCACCGCTTCGACGACCCCGAGCAGCCGATCACGTGGCAGGGCTTTCAGAGCAAGGGCCCGACCAGGATCGGCGATAACTGCTGGCTGGGAGCCAACGTGGTGGTCACCAGCGGCGTTACCATCGGCGAGCGCTGCGTGATAGGCGCCAACAGCGTGGTCACGCGCGACATTCCCGCGTTCTCGATCGCCGCCGGCAGCCCGGCCAAGGTGCTCAGGAGCGTGCGCTAGCCGTCAACGGGCGCGTGCAGCTGGACCTGCAGCTCGGCCAGCTCGCTGGGGTCGATTGAGTAGGCGTGCTCGGGACCCGGATAGCGGCGCGTGCGTACGTCCTCGGCATATGCGCTCACGCCGACGTTCATGTCGTGCTGGATGTTGGCGTAGCGCTTGACGAAGCGCGCGCCCAGCCCGTCGCGAATGCCGAGCAGGTCGTGGAACACGAGCACCTGCCCGTCGGTTGCCGGTCCCGCGCCGATCCCGATCACGGGGATCTCGATCAGCTTCATCAGCTCCTCGGTGACGGCGCTTGGGATCGCCTCGAACACCAGCGCGAAGCAGCCCGCTTCCTGCAAAGCCAGAGCCTCGGCGGCGATGCGCACGGCCGCTGCGGCGGTGCGGCCCTGGGCCTTCCAGCCGCCGAGCGCGGTCGACGTCTGCGGGGTGAGCCCGACGTGGCCCATCACCGGGATGCCAGCGCCGACGATCGCCCGCGCACGCTTCACCGATGACTCGCCACCGCCCTCCAGCTTGACCACGTCGCAGCCGGCCTCCTTGACCATCCGCATGGCGGTGGTGATCGCCTGCTCGTCTGAGACCTCATAGGAGCCGAACGGCAGATCGCCGATCAACAGCGGCGTACTCAGGCCACGGCGCACCGCGCGCGCGAGCACGAGCATGTCGTCCAGCTCCACCGGCGTGGTGGCGCTGTAGCCGAGCACGGTGGTGGCCGCCGAGTCGCCCACCAACACCAGATCCACGCCCGCCGCCTCGGCGGCGCGCGCGCTGGGGAAGTCATAGGCGGTGACCATCACGATCGGTTCGCCCAGGCGCTTCTTCTCCATCAGCAGCGGAAGCGTCATGGGAAGACGGCCGGGGTCAGACGGGGTCTGCACTGTGTGGGGCTGGCTGGACATGGGGTGATTCCTCTCTGACGGTTGGTTGACGCTCGCTCAGCTGAGCAGGGTCGCCACCGCGTCGTCGACTGTGATGATGCGATTGGTGTTGGCCTGCACGTGCACCACGCGAGGCTCGTAGCGCTCCAGATCGGCCTCGCTGTAGGAGGCGTAGGAGATGACGATGATGGTGTCGCCGCGGTGGACCAGGCGGGCGGCGGCGCCGTTGACGCACATGGCGCCCGAGCCGCGAGCGCCGGCGATGGTGTAGGTCTCAAAGCGCGCGCCGTTGTCCACGTCCACCACGTGGACCTGCTCGTGCTCGCGGATGTCGGCCGCCTCCAGCAGGTCGGGGTCGATCGTGATCGAGCCCACGTAGTGCAGGTCGCTGTCGGTGACCGTGGCGCGGTGGATCTTCGACTTGAGCATCACGCGCTGCATGTGGCTATCGCCTCTCCTTGGAGCTGGGGGTTGGTTGAAGGTGCTGCACTCGGCTGCAAGACGGCGTTGTCGATCAGTCGCACCGAGCCCACGCGTGCGGCGATCACCATCAGCGCGTCATCCACGAGCGCTTCGATCGGCTCGAACGTGGCCGGGTCCACGATCTCTATGTACTCCGGTGTGACGTCCAGTCGCTGCATCTCCGCCCCCGCGGCCTCGCACAACGCCTGTGCAGATCTCTCGCCGGCCGCGAGCGCCTGGTGGGCTGCGCTCAATCCTCTGGAAAGCGCCAGCGCGCGTTCGCGCTCGGCGGGCCCGAGCAGCGCGTTGCGGCTGGACATCGCCAGGCCATCGGCCTCGCGCACCGTGGGCAGCGCCTCGATCCGCACCGGCAGGTTCAGGTCGCTGGCCAGGCGGCGGATCACGAACACCTGCTGGGCGTCCTTCTGGCCGAAGTAGGCCACGTCCGGCAATGCCATGCACAGCAGCTTGCTCACCACCGTGGCCACGCCGCGGAAGTGCTCCGGGCCGCGCTCCGCGCCCTCCAGGCGCTCGGTAACGCCCAGCACCTCCACCGTGGTGGCGAACCCGCGGGGGTAGACCTCCTCCACCGACGGCGCGAACAGCACGTCGGCGCCAGCCTCTGCGGCCAGCTCAGCATCCTCGTGTTCGCGGCGCGGGTAGCGCTCCAGGTCGGAGCTCTCGTTGAACTGCGCCGGGTTCACGAACAGCGACACCACCACCACGTCGCAGTGGCGGCGGACGTGGCGGATCAGCGACAGGTGTCCCTCGTGCAGAGCGCCCATCGTGGGCACCAGCCCGATCGTGGCGCCCTCGCGCCGCATCGGGGCGAGCTCCGAGCGCAGCTCCGCCACTGAGCGCACCGTTCTCATGCGCAGGCTGAAATGTGGTGGTGGGGGCTCATCGGATTCGGTCCAGTTCCCTACGGATACCGGCGCGACTTCAGAGGCGAGACTGGCGCTGCTTCAGGTCCACCCCAAGCAGACTCGGTGACGGCCCGACAAGCGCATGATACCGCCGTTCGGGGCGATGTAAAGAGGGCTGGACGCTGTGTGCGCAGGATCACAGGACGCGGGCAGGCGCACAATCGTGCACAACCGCAGGCGAAACGCTTACGCTTGATCTCCAATGACTGACGACATCAAGCTGCTGACGTCCGTTGGCACGACGGCAGAGGCCGACATGGTCATAGGCCAGCTGCTCGACGTCGGCATCCACGCGATCGTCCAGAGGAGCATCGGCGGGCCCGAATGGGGCTTGTCCGGTCCGCGCGACGTTTATGTCAGCGCGCATGACCTGGAGCGTGCGCGCGAGCTGCTGACGTCCGATGAAGACGCCGTCAGCGACGAGGAGCTGACGCGACTGAGCGAAGAGGCTGGTCGCGAAACCAGCGGGTCGTGAACGATCCTTTCGCACAGCGGCCAATCTCGTGGTGGCAACGCTTGAATGGCAGCGGGCGCCCAAGTGTCGCGCCTAAGCGGTACGCGACAATTGCGGCGGTGATTGGATCTACAACGGTCCTTGTGCTGCCGCATTCACACAAAGCGGTGGTTCTGGTGGCCGTCGCGGCTGTCTCTGCTGTGCCACCGGCAATCGTCGAGGCGTACTGGAAGCAACGCCGCCGTCGCGAGGAGGAACAGCTGTTCCCGCCTTCGCTACGTGAGCAACCATCCGGGCGCGCATCGCCCGCGACCCGAATCCTCCGGTTGCGCTGACGTTGATAGCGCAGCGGGCCGGACGCAGCTGATCACCAGGCGTCGACCCCCGCCCGCTTCTTGCCCTCCCGCCGCCACCACTGCCTGCTGTGCTCGTCGAACAGCGTGGCGATCCAGCGCCGCGAATCGGCGGGGTCGATCACGTCGTCGATCTCGCCATAGGCGGCCATGTTGACGCCGCGGCCGCGCTCATAGGCGGCAGCCACGGTGGCCTGGAAGATCCGCTCGCGCTCGTCGGGGTCCTCGATCGCGTCCAGCTCGCGGCGCATGCCGAGGCGCACTGCGCCCTCCAGCCCCATGCCGCCGAACTCGGAGGTGGGCCACGCGACGGTGAACTGCGGCGACTTGAAGCCGCCGGCGGCCATCGCCTGCGCGCCCAGGCCGTAGCCCTTGCGCAGCACGATCGTGCCGGTGGGCACGGTGAGGCTTGCGCCGCCGATGAACATACGCGCGAAGTGACGCACGGTGGCCGTGCGCTCGGCGTCGGGCCCGACCATGAACCCGGGCGTGTCGCACAGGAACAGCACGGGCAGCTCGAATGCGTCGCACAGCTGCATGAAGCGCGCCGCCTTGTCGGCCGCGTCGGCGTCGATCGCGCCGCCCAGATGGGTGGGGTCGTTGGCCACCACGCCCAGCGGCCGGCCGTCCACCCGGGCAAGGGCGGTGACCATGCCCGCGCCGAACCCATCGCGCAGCTCCAGCACCGAGTCCTCGTCGAACAGCGTGTGTACCACCGTGCGCACCTCATACACGCGCTTTCGCTGCTCGGGGATCAGATTTCGCAGCAGCGTCTGATCGGGCGCGGGAGCGGGGTCGCGGGCGCCGCGGAAGTAGGACAGGTAGCGCTTGGCCGCCGCCACCGCCTCGCGCTCGTCTCTCACGCGCAGGTCGACCACTCCGTTTGCGTGCTGCACCTCGATCGGTCCCACCTCGGATGGGTGGTAATCGCCGAGACCGCCGCCCGTGATCATGGCCGGGCCGCCCATGCCGATGCTCGAATCCTCGGTGGCGATCACCACGTCGCAGCAGCCCAACAGCGCGGCGTTGCCGGCGAAGCAGTAGCCGCAGGCGATCCCCACCAGTGGCACCAGGCCGCTGAGCGAGGCGAACAGCGCGAACGCCCGGCAGTCCAGGCCGGCCACGATCGGCATGTCCACATCGCCCGGTCGCCCGCCGCCGCCCTCGGCGAACAGCACCACCGGCAGTTTGCGCCGGGCGGCCAGCTCGAACAGGCGGTCCTTCTTGAGGTGGTTGCGCATGCCCTGGGTGCCGGCCAGCACCATGTAGTCGTAGGACATCACCACGCATTGGCGGCCCTGGATCTCGCCGATGCCGCCCACCAGACCGTCGGCGGGCGTGCGCTCGATCAGCTCCTCGCGCGAGCGCCTGGCCTCCTGCGCGGCGAACAGCAGTGGCCCGTACTCCACGAACGTGCCCTCGTCCACCAGGTCGGTGAGGTTCTCGCGGGCCGTGCGTCGCCCACCCTCGTGGCGGCGGGCAACCGCCTCCACACGGGCAGCGTCCAGCCCGATCTCGTGGCGCTCGCGCACCAGGCGCAGATCCTCACGCTCGGTCTCGCTGTGCGACTCCCGGCGCTCTGTCACAGCGGCAGCGACACCCTCACCAGGTTGCAGCGTCAGCAACGGCTGACCCTCCTGCACGCTCTCGCCGATCTGCACCGCCAGCTCGACCACCACGCCGTCGATCTCAGCCACCACCTCGTGCTCCATCTTCATCGCCTCCAGCACCACCAGCACCGTGCCCGCCGCCACGTGTGCGCCGTCGTGGGGGACCATCGCCACAACCACGCCGGCGAAGGGCGCTTTCACCGAGACCGTTTCGGGCGACATCGCCAGATCATCGCTCACGGAGTCCGCCGCAGGTCGGGCGGCTGCGCCTCAAGCGTCAACCCTTGATCGCGGCCGAGCGTCGCAGCGCAGCCAGGGGCTAGCATGCCCATCGTGACAGCGGATGTGAGCGAGCTTCCTCCTGCAGAGCGGCGAGAGATCCTCAAGGAGGTGCTGGCCCAGGCGCGCAGCTGTGAGCGCTGTCCCGAACTTGCCGCCACACGCAAAACGGTGGTGTTCGGTGCTGGCAATGCCAACGCCGAACTGATGTTCATCGGCGAGGCCCCCGGCGCCAGCGAGGACGAGCAGGGCGTGCCGTTCGTGGGGCGTGCCGGGAAACTGCTTGAGACGCTGCTCAACGAAATCGGCATCGCCCGCTCTGAGGTGTTCATAGCAAACACGCTCAAGTGCCTCAGGTACAACGCGCCGGTGCAGTTGGGCGATGGTACGTGGGAGCGGGTCGGCAGATTGGTGCGCTCGCGCTACGCCGGCGAGGTGATGTCGGTCGACGCGGACGGTATGTTGGTCAAGAAGCGCGTGACCGGTTGGCATGCCACGCCACTCGCCGGACGACAGGTCTTCAGGCTCACATATAAATCGGCGAGGAGAGCGGGCAACGGACGCGTGTGCGTCCAGCTGACTGGAGATCATCCGGTGCTGACAGAGCGCGGATACGTCAGAGTCGACGAGCTCACGAGGATAGATCGGGTTGCGACCGGGCAGGGCATCAGTGCCTTGGCCCGCGATGTGGTTTGTGGGACCGTGCTCGGAGACGGGTGTCTTCAGGCGAAGTCGTCCTGCCTCACCTTTTCGCACTCGCAACGACAGGGCGAGTACGCCCGGTTCAAGGCGAAGCTTCTCGCCGAGTTTGGCTGTGAGGTGGAGGAACGCGAGGTCAAGGCTGTCGTCGGGGGGGAGCGGCTATATCCCGTTGTGCTGTCGCGAACACTCGCCCACCGCGCGCTCCGTCTGCTGCGGCAGGACTTCTATCCGTCGAAAAAGGTCGTTCCAGCCTGGATCGCCCAACAGTTGAACCCCCGCATGCTCGCGTTCTGGTTCATGGACGACGGCTACACCAGGATCCGCGAAGGCGGCCGACGCCCGCTCTCCGAGATTGCCACTAACGCGTTCTCCGATGATGATCTCCAGGTTGCGATAGCGGGTCTGGCGAGGCTTGGCCTCACAGCCAAGGCGCTGAGGAGCCGCCTGTACTTCGACGTTGCCACCACGGAGCGGCTGAGCGAGATGATCGCCCCGTACGTGCCGCCGTCGATGCGCTACAAGCTGCACCCTGACGTCGCCGCGCGCGTGCCGTTCGATGAGGGGGCCTTCGATCCGGGGCCCACGGCAGTGCTCTACGACCAAGTCGAAGTCGAGGACATCACCCACGAGAAGCGAGCGGATACGACGTTCTTCTGTCTCGACGTCGAAGACACGCACAACTTTGTGACGGCCGGAGGGGTGGTGCACAACTGCCGCCCTCCCGGCAACCGCGACCCACTGCCGGTCGAGCTGGACAACTGCCAGGAGTACCTGCTTCGCCAGGTCGAGTTGATCCAGCCCACCGTGATCTGCACACTGGGCAACTTCTCAACCAAGCTGCTGCGCGGCGACCCCACCGGCATCACCAAGCTGCATGGGCAGCCGGAGGTGCTGGTGCTGGGCCGTCGGGCGGTGCGCCTGTATCCGATCTACCACCCGGCGGCCGCGCTGTACACGCCGCGCATGCTCGAGACCCTGCGCGAGGATTTCGCGCGACTGCCGCAGTTGCTGGCACTGGGCGCACCGGAACAGCCCGAGGAGATCCCCGAGCCGGCCGAGCCGCAGCCGGTGGAGGACGCGAAGCTCGACACGGCGACCTCTCAGGAGCCCGACGAGCTCGACCAGCTCGGCCTGTTCTAGACGCGTCCAGCCAGCAAATTGCCTGCAAATCTGCATATTTCTGCGGCCGTGTGGGCAGTTCTGAAAAGGCCCTCAAGTGATCCTCGTGGGCTGCCGATACAGATCATGTCTCCATCCCTCCAGGAGTAATCGACCGGCCCGCGACCATTCTCCCGCGGGCCGGTTTCTTTAACGGCCCAATCGGAGTGCCCAGGCTGTAGCTAGAGTCACGGAGTGCCTGCGCGCAGCATCGACACCAACGGCCCCGAGGAGACCGAATCGCTGGGCGCCCAGCTGGCCGAATCGCTGGTGGACGGCGATGTGGTGCTGATCAGGGGCGAGCTTGGGGCCGGCAAGACGACGCTGGTGCGAGGCGCTGCCCGTGCGCTGGGAGTGAGCGACCCGGTGACGAGCCCCACGTTCAGCATCGGGCACCGCTACCGCGCGGGAGAGGTGACGGTGTCCCACCTGGACCTGTATCGCCTGGCCGGACTTGAGCAGGAGGACCCGGAACTGCTGGCCGACTATCTGGGCGCCGGGCGGATCGCGTTCGTGGAGTGGCCCAAGGACGGCGAGCGCGAACTGCTGGGAGCGAGGATGCGGGTGACCATCAGCCACGCCGGCGGCGATCGCAGGCGCGTGGACGTCGAGGATCTGGCGCCGCGGCAGCATGGGGATGTGGAGCAACGACGATGATCGTGCTCGGCATCGACACGGCCACCGCGTCCACCTCGGTGGCGTTGCGCCTGGACGACGCCAGCGTCAGCGAGGCGCGCGACGATCCACGTCCGGGCGGGCACCCCGGCCACGCCACCAGGCTGCTGGAGATGGCGCACGAGCTGCTGCGCGCACAGGGGGTGGGGTGGAGCCAGCTCGACCGCATCGCAGTGGGCGTCGGCCCGGGCACGTTCACCGGGCTGCGCGTGGGGGTGGCCACAGCACGCGGTCTGGCGCAGTCGCGCGGCAAGCCGATCGTGGGGGTTTCCAGCCCAATGGCACTGGCCGCCGGCGCGTTGGACGAGCGGACCACAGGCGCCCAAGATCGTCGGGACGCCGTGTTGGCGGTGATCGACGCCCGCCGCGGAGAGGTGTTCGCGGCCGTGTACGAGCGCTCGGACGGTCCCACCCCCAACGAGCTGATCGAGCCGCGCGCGCTGGCTCCAGAGGAACTGGCGAGCATGGTCGCGCAAGCCGGGTTCCACGAGGATGAGCCCCCGCCTCACTGGCTGGCGGTGGGCGACGGCGCGATCCGCTACCGCGCCGAGCTGGAACGCGCCCGGATCCCCACGCCGCCTGACTCCTCACCGCTGCACCTGCTCAGCGCCGCCTACGTGTGCGAGCTGGGCGCAGATACGCCGGCGACGCATGCGCTCGAGGAAATCGTGCCCGACTACCGGCGCCGGCCGGATGCGGAGCTAGCCTTGGAGGCAGCAGCGCAGGGTAAGGCACCTGAACCATGAACGAGCGATCCGCCGCCCAGCATCCAATCGACCAAGTGGAGTCGGTCGAGATCCGGCCGCTCACCTACCCCGATCTGCCGAAAGTGATCGCGATCGAGCGGCGCGTGTTTCCCACGCCGTGGTCGCTGGCCATGTTCGTGCTGGAGCTCTCCAAGCAGTCCGGCGTGTGCCTGGCGGCGGTTTCCGGGGACGACCTGCTCGGCTACCTGATCTGCTCCCGCTACGACACCGTGTGGCATGTGATGAACGTTGCCGTGGACGCCGATCACCAGCATCGGGGCCTGGCTTCGGCGATGCTGGCCGAGCTGTACGAGCGCGTGGACGACGACCTGGCGCGCTTTACGCTCGAGGTTCGTCCCTCCAACCACGTGGCCATCCACCTGTACGAGCGCGAAGGGTTCCGCGCGGCCGGCATGCGTCGCCGCTACTACCAGGACAACGGCGAGGACGCGCTGGTGATGTGGCGCACCCCGGCAACGCTTGCCGGTTCGTTGGATGACGTGCCAAACCCCGATGCGCGGGCGGGGCTGTGATCGATGATCCTGGCGCTTGAGAGCAGCTGCGACGACACCTGCGCGGCCGTGATCGACGCCGACGGGCGGATGCGCTCCAACGTGATCTCCTCACAGCACGCGCACGAGCGTTTCGGCGGCGTGGTGCCCGAGATCGCCTCACGCCATCACCTGGAGATCGTGGACGCGGTGGTGCAGCGGGCGTTGAGCGAGGCGGATGCCACGCTCGCCGACGTGGAGCTGGTGGGCGCCACACAGGGCCCCGGACTGGTGGGGGCGCTGCTGGTGGGCCTCTCCAGCGCCAAGGCGCTGGCGGCGGCGCGCGAACTGCCGTTCGTGGCCGTGGATCACCTGCAGGGTCACGTGGCGGCCAACTTCCTGCGCATCCAGGGTCATGCGAACAGCACCTTGGAGGATCCGTTCGAGCCGCCGTTCGTGTGCCTGCTTGCCAGCGGCGGGCACACGCTGCTGGCGCACGTGACCGACCACCACGGCTTCCAGGTGCTCGGGCGCACGCTCGACGACGCCGCCGGAGAGGCGTTCGACAAGGGCGCCAGGATGCTCGGCCTGGGCTACCCCGGCGGCGCGGCGCTCGAGCGCCTGGCCGCCGACGGCGACCCGCAGGCGTTCGCGTTTCCGGGCTCCTCCGGCGATCGCGCCGGACGCGGAGCGCACCGCAAGGCGTTTGCGGATGGCCTCGACTTCTCCTTCGCCGGGGTCAAGACGGCGCTGCTCTACAAGCTGCGCGAGCTGGACGAGCACGAGATCGAGGCGCGGCGCGCCGATCTGGCGGCGTCCTACCAGGCGGCGATCGTGGACAGCCTGATCTCACGTACCGAACGGGCATTGGAGCGCATCGGGACGGACCGCCTGGCGGTGGGCGGGGGTGTGGCCGCCAATGGCGAGCTGCGCCGGCGCCTGAGCCGGTTGGGGGTGACGCTGCACGTGCCGCCGCGCGCGCTGTGCACCGACAACGCCGCCATGATCGCCAGCGCGGCGCGCTACGGCGAGCGCCTGGACTACCCGCGCTATCTCTCACTTGACGCCTACGCCAGCGGGGAACGACCGCGGTGAGGACCGTCACGGTCTACTCCAAGCCCGACTGTCACCTCTGTCATGACGCCATGGCGGCGTTGCAGGCGCTGCAGGCGGAGCTCTCGTTCGAGTTGCGCGAGCTCGACATCACCGCCGACGATGCGCTGCATCGCTCCTATTTCGAGCGGATTCCGGTGCTCGAACTCGACGGCGAGGAGCTGTGCGAGTACTTCGTGGATGAGGCGCTTCTGCGCGAGCGACTAGAGTCACGAGCATGAGCTTGAACGAAACCAGCGGCGGCGCGCTGGCCGCCGAGCGAGGCATCGCTGGTGCGTCCGGCGAACGCCTGTCGCTGGGCGTGGCGGCGCGCCTGTCGCGCTATCTGCAGGTCCTCACGCAGGCCAAGAAGATGGGCAAGGAGACGATCTCCTCACAGGAGCTCTCCGACTACACCCACGTCAACTCCACCCAGATCCGCCGCGACCTGTCCGGCTTCGGCAAGTTCGGCAAGCGCGGCGTGGGCTACAACGTGGAGGCGCTGGTGTCGCAGATCCGCAAGATCCTGCGCACTGCCGGACAGCACAACATCGCGCTGATCGGCGCCGGGCACCTCGGCAAGGCGATCGCCTCCTCGGAAATCTTCGCCGACCACGGCTTTCGCGTGGTGGCGATCTTCGACAACGATGCCCCCAAGGTCGGCACGCAGGTGGGCCCCCAGACAGTTCGTCACATCGATGACCTGCGCCAGGTGGTCGAGGACGAGGACATCGTTGTGGGAGTGCTGGCAGTACCCAACCACGCCGCCCAGGGACTGGCCGACGAGCTGGTGGCGGCCGGCGTGAAGATCATCTTCAACTACTCCGAGTCGCTGCTGGACGTTCCGCCGGAGGTGACCGTCCACACCTCCTCTCCGGCGGTCGATCTGCTCTACGCGCTGTACTTCTATCTGACTTGACCTCCCCGATGCGCTGGTGGCGCGTCACACTGGACACTGCACCGCCGCCATCGCAGACCCCTACGAGATGACCAGCCTGGATCTAGACCAAGCGGCCGCAACGTTCGCCGAGGCATCGGACCTCACCGTGGGTGTGGAGGAGGAGTTCGCGATCCTGCACCCCCAAACGCTCGATCTGCTGCCGCGCTTCGAGGCGCTGCGAGCGGCCGCCGCCGGCGATGAGCTGCTGCGCGACAGCGTGGCCGGCGAGCTGATCTCATCGGAGATCGAGATCATCTCCGGCGTGGGCGCCGACGTGCACGATGCGCTGGCGCGCCAGCACGAGCGCCGCAGACGGTTGTTCGCGCTGGCGTCCCGCGAGGACGTGGCGCTGGGGGCCACCGGAACCCATCCGTGGGCCGACTACCGCGAGCAGCCGATCATCGACACCGAGCACTACCGCCGCGTGGAGGACGGGTTGAAATACGTGGCGTGGCGCAACAACACGTTCAGCCTGCACGTCCACCTGGGAGTGCGCGACCTCGACCGCGCGGTGCGTGTGTGCGACCGCCTGCGCGGAGTGCTGCCGCTGCTGCTGGCCATCTCCGCTAACTCGCCGTTCGTGGACGGCCGTGACAGCGGGCTGCACTCGGCCCGCACACAGACCTTCACCAAGAGCTTCCCGCGCTGCGGGGTGCCGGACGTGTTCGGGGGCTGGGCGGCCTACCGCGAGTACATCGAGTTCCTGAGCCGGACCAACTCGATCGTGGAGTTCACGCAGGTGTGGTGGTCGGTGCGCCCGCACTTCCGCTTCGGCACCGTCGAGGTGCGTATCTGCGACGTGCAGTCCAACGCCCAGGAGGCCGATGCGCTGGCGGGGCTGCTGGTGGCCTGCATCGCGCAGGCGCGGCGCGATGTCGACGAGGGCGTGCCGTTCGAGCATCCACCGCCACGGCTGATCGAGGAGAACATGTGGCGGGCGATCCGATTTGGCCTGGACGGGCGCCTGATCGACCTGGAGCGCGCCGAGGAGTACCCGGCGCGGTCAGCGATCGAGCGGCTCGGTGCGTGGACGGCGCCGGTGCGATCGGAGCTCGGCATCGAGCTGACGTTCCCCGAGCGAAACGGCGCCCAGCGCCAGCGACAGATGATCGAGGCAGGCGCAACCCGCGAGGAGGTGTTCGCAGCGTCGGTCAACGAGACCAGACAGAGCTATTCACAGGAGGTGGCGGTTTGAGCACGGACCAGGCAGGCGCAACGGGATCGTCGGGCGGCCCCTCCGAGGAGGAGCTGAGGGCGGCCTATGAGGCGGAACTCAGCCGCATCACCACCACCGACATGCTCGCCCAAACGGCGGTATCGCTGCTGAACCTGGGCGCCCGCAAGCTGCAGCCGGCGCCCGCCGCGGGCGGCGTGGGCGCCGACCTCGAGCAGGCACGCGACGCGATCGACGGCGCGCGGGCGCTGCTCGAGATCCTCGAGCGCCGCATCCCGCAGGAGCTGCGCCCGTTGCGCGATGCGCTCTCGCAGCTGCAGATGGCCTACGCCCGCGAGACGCAGAGCGCAGCCGCCCCGCAGCCGTCCGGCGAGGCCGACGTCAATCCCCAGGGCGCAGCGCCCGCACCAACGCCGTCCGGGGAGCAGGGCGGCACGCCGAAGGCGGGCCCGGAGAGCGACGCTTCGCAACAACAGCCCGGTCCCGGGCCGGCCGAGGCGAGCGGCAGATTGTGGGTGCCCGGAAGGTGATGGCGGGCGCCTTGCGCTAGCGCTGGCGGGCGTTTCGCCGCTCAGCACGATAGACTCGGCCCGCGTTTGCACCGGAAACACGCTCGCTCTGAGCGATCCGGCCAACAAACGTGCGCGCGATACATCCTCGCGCGGCACGCAAATCAGACCGCGGAGGATTTTCCTTGAGCAGCTTTCTGTCGAACCATGGGGTCGTCGTCGCCCTAGTTTGCGCGGCGTGTGCCGTTGTATACGGCCTCGTGACCGCACGAGCCCTGCTCGCCCTGTCGCCCGGTAACGAGCGCATGCAGTCGATCTCGCTGGCCGTGCAGCAGGGTGCGCGCGCCTACCTCAACCGGCAGTACGCAACCATCGCTGCGGTGGGGGTGGTGGTGTTCATCGCGCTCATCTTCATCCAGAACATCGCCGTCGCCGGCGGTTTCCTGGTGGGCGCGATCCTGTCCGGCTCAGCCGGCTACATCGGCATGAACGTGTCGGTGCGCGCCAACGCCCGCGTGGCCGAGGCAGCGCGCGGCGGCGTATCGCCGGCGCTGCAGGTGGCCTTTCGCGGCGGCGCCATCACCGGCCTGCTGGTAGTCGGTCTGGCGCTGCTGGGCGTGGCCGGCTACTACGGCCTGCTGACCAGCGCGTTCGGCGAAACCCAGAAGAGCGCGGTCGACGCGCTGATCGGCCTCGGCTTCGGTGGCTCGCTGATCTCCGTGTTCGCCAGACTGGGAGGCGGGATCTTCACCAAGGCGGCCGACGTGGGCGCCGACCTGGTGGGGAAGGTCGAGGCGGGGATTCCCGAGGATGACCCGCGCAACCCGGCCACCATCGCCGACAACGTGGGCGACAACGTGGGCGACTGCGCCGGCATGGCGGCCGACCTGTTCGAGACCTACGCGGTGACGGCCGTGGCCGTGATGCTGCTCGGCGTGCTGACCTTCCACGAGTCGACGCGTGTGGTCCTCTACCCGCTGGTGCTGGGTGGCGCGGCGATCATCGCGTCGATCATCGGCACGTTCGCGGTGCGCTCGAAGGCCGGTAACGTCGAGCGCGCTCTCTACCAGGGGCTGATCGTCTCCGGTGCGATCGCCGCGGCGGCGTTCGCGCCGATCACCTACTGGATGATGAAGGGCCTGACCTTCAGCTCCGTGGGCAGCTCCGTGAACACGCCCTCGTGGGGCAAGTTCTACCTCTGCGCGCTGATCGGCATCGCCGTGACGGCATGCCTGTTCGTGATCACCGACTACTACACCTCCACGCGCTTCTCACCGGTCAAGAAGACGGCGAAAGCGTCGATCACGGGTCACGCCACGAACATCATCCAGGGCTTCGGCTCCGGCCTGCAGGCGACGGCGGCGCCGGCGATCGTGCTGGTGCTGGGCGTGCTCGGCGCGTGGAAGCTGGCGGGCGGCGGCACGACCGGCATCTATGGCGTGGGTGTGGCGGTCATGGGCCAGCTTTCGCTGACGGGTCTGATCGTGGCGCTCGACGCGTTCGGTCCGATCACCGACAACGCCGGCGGTATCGCAGAGATGGCCGACCTGCCTGAGGAGGTCCGCAACGTGACCGACCCGCTGGACGCGGTCGGGAACACGACCAAGGCGGTGACCAAGGGTTACGCCATCGGCTCGGCGGTGATGGCCGCTGTGGTGCTGTTCGCGGGCTTCCGCCAGGAGCTCTCGGAAAAGCTCGGCCACGAAACGCTGTTCGGCATCAACGAACCGCCGGTCCTGATCGGCCTGCTGCTGGGTGGCCTGATGGTCTGCCTGTTCGCGTCGCTGTCGATGGAGGCGGTCGGGCGCGCCGGTGGAGCGGTGGTCGAGGAGGTGCGTCGCCAGTTCCGCGAGCACCCCGGGATCATGGACTACACCGAAGAGCCCGACTACGCCACCTGCGTTGACATCGTGACCAAGACGGCGCAGCGCGAGATGATCCTGCCGTCGCTGCTGCCGATCGGCATGACGGTGATCGTCGGCCTGATCGACACGCAGGCGCTGGGTGGCCTGTTGATCGGAGTGATCGTGGTGGGCTTCTTCTTCGCGGTGATGATGACCGCCGGCGGTGGTGCATGGGACAACGCCAAGAAGCTCATCGAGGATGGCGCCTTCGGCGGCAAGGGCTCTGACGCTCACGCCGCTTCGGTCACTGGAGACACGGTCGGCGATCCCTTCAAGGACACCGCCGGTCCGGCGATCAACCCGATGATCAAGGTGGCGAACATCGTGGCGATCCTGATCATCCCGCTCATCACTTGAAATCCGACCGGTTGCGCTCGGCGGCGCTCGCGGGCCAGGGCGGTCCGCGGCGCCTGCCGCGAGCCGCGCCGGGCCCCAGGCTTAGGACTAAGCTCAAATTGAGATGAACGGCAGACAGGCACACAGGGTGGGCACGTTCGTGCTGTCCCTGGCGATGGGAGTGATCGGTGTGGCACTGCTGGTGCAGGCGGTCAGCGGGAACGCCAGCTCGGTCACGCCGCGCCTGCTGTTGGGAGTGCTGTTCATCGCGGCGGGCGTCGGGCGCGCTTATCTAGAGGTGAGACGGAGCCGGGGCACATGAGCGAGCCAGAGGGCGGCGACGGCGAGCGGGCGCAGTCGGAGCTGGCGACGCTCTCGCGTGTGATCGCCCGGCGCAGCATCGGCTCGCCGATCCTGTTCACGATCGTGTACTCGTCGCTTGCGAGCGCGATCTACTTCTCACTGGGCGTGATCGCGGGACACGCGCTGGGGATGACCCCGGTGGTGTTCCTGGTGGCCGCGCTGCTGTTCACGCTGACCGCCATGACTTACGTGGAGGGCGCGTCGCTGCACCAGGAGCGAGGCGGCTCGACCGTGTTCGCGCGCTACGCGTTCAACGAGCTGGTCAGCTTCATCGCCGGCTGGGCGATCCTGCTCGACTACATCATCCTGATCGCCGTCACCGCCTACTCGGCCACGCAGTACCTGCGCACGTTCTGGAGCCCGTTGGGTGAGCGCGACGAGGCGCTGGCGTTCGCGCTGGCGTTCATCGGGCTGGTGGTGCTGAGCAACATCCGCGGCTTCGGAGGCCGGCGTGCGCGGCGGGTGGGGATGCTGGTGGCCGGTGACCTGGCGCTACAGGCCTTCATCGTGGTGCTCGGGCTGGCGCTGTTCTTCAGTCCGCACACGTTGCTTCACCCGATCCACCTGGGCAGCGCCCCCAAGTGGTCTGACCTGGTGTTCGCGTTGACGGTGGCGGTGATCGCGTTCACCAGCCTGGAGTCGGCGTCGGGCCTGGCGGGAGAGGTCAGGATCAGCCGCGCGGGACTGAAGCGGATGGTGGGCAGCGGCACGGCCACCGTGCTGTTCCTGTACGTGGGCATGGCGCTGGTGGCGGTGACGGCGCTGCCGGTGAGGGGCGGGCACACCGAACTGGCTGGCAGATACCTGGACGCGCCGGTGATCGGCATCGTCAACCACGTGCACCCGCACTGGCTGGCCGAAGGCCTGATGTATCTCACCGCGGCGATGGCCACCGTCACGCTGGTGGCTGCCGCCAACTCGGCCATGCTGGGGCTCTCGCGGCTGGCGTATTCGCTGTCGACCAACCGCCAGATCCCCAGCGGTCTCGGGCGCCTGCACCCGGTGCGCTCCACGCCCTACGTGCTGATCATCCTGGCCGGCCTGGCGGCGGCGGCGCTGGTGATACCGGAGGACCTGGATTTCCTGACCGGTATCTACGCCTTCGGCGCCACGCTGGCGTTCACGATCGCGCACCTGTCGGTCTGCCGGCTGCGCTACACCGAGCCCGACCGCGACCGCCCCTACAGGGTGCCGCTGTCGATCGACTTCCGCGGCGGAAAACTGCCGCTGCCGGCGGCTTTCGGCGCGTTCGTGTCGGCGATCGGCTGGGTGGCTGTGATCGTCGTCCACGAACCGGCCCGCTACGTGGGCTTCGGCTGGATGCTGGTGGGCGTGGCGGCGTATGTGATCTACCGCCGCGCCGATGAGACCTCGCTGCTGCGGCGCGTGACGGTGCCGGCGCGGGTGCTGCGCTCGGATCACCCCAGCGAACAGCGCGACTACGGCTCGGTGCTGGTGCCGCTGTTCGGCACCGACCTGGACGACGACATCGTGCAGACGGCCGCGCTGCTGGTGGCGGGCGAGCAGACCGACGAGGCGGCGATCGACACCGCCACGATCGAGGCGCTGTGGGTGTTCGTGATCCCGATGTCGCTGCCGTTGGATGCCAGCCTGCCGGATGAGCAGATCAAACACGCCCGCCAGGTATTGGCGCGGGCGAAGGCGGTGGGAGAGGAGTACACCGGTGTTCACGTGGCCACCGCCACCGTGCGCACGCGCCGCGCGGGCTACGCGATCGTGGATGAGGCCAAGCGGCGCGGTGTGGAGGCGATCGTGTTGGGCGCTGAGGAGCCGTCGCTGATCCGCGGCGGCGGACGCCTGGGCGGTCGCGGCGGGCCTCTGGAGGCATTCGTGGGGGACGTGACCAAGTATGTGATCAGCAAGGCTCGCTGCCGAGTGATCGTGACCGCTCCGGCGGCGCGCGACTCGCCGGTGGAGCAGGCGCGCCGGGCAAACCGGGTCGCTGCCCCCATGGGCTAACCTCCGCTTATGCTCAACTACTCAACTACATGTTCGTACTGATCGTGGGCGCCGGACGGGTGGGCTCGGCGGTGGCCAAGTCCGCGCTGGCGTCAGGCCACCAGGTGTCCGTGCTCGACCAGGACCCGCTTTCGCACGAGCGCCTGGACGCCGGACAGAGCAAGAGCTGGGAGGACTCCGGCGGGCAGTTCACGGTCGGCACGGCGCTGGAGACCGACGCGCTGATCCAGGCGGGGATCGAACGCGCTGAGGTGTTCATTGCGTCCACCGCCGGTGACAACACCAACCTGGTGATCGCGCAGATCGCTCAGAAGCGCTTCGGGGTGGAGAAGACGATCGTGCGCGTGATGGACCCCGCCCGTGCGGACTGGTACGGCGAGCAGGGCCTGCAGACCATTTCCCCGACCAAGCACGCGATCGAGATGTTCAAGCGCGCGCTCGAGCCAGAGCCGGCGTAGCGGTATGTACGCGATCATCGCCGGCGCCGGCAAGGTCGGGCGCAACCTGGCACGTGAGCTGATCAGCAAGGACCACGAGGTCACGCTGATCGAGTCATCGCGCCCTCGCTACCTCAGCAGCGAGGAGGAATTCGAGCACGCGGTGCAGTACGGCGACGCCACCGAGCTGTGGGTGCTGGAGCGCGCCGGTATCCAGCGCGCAGACCTGGTGATTGCGGTCACGGGCGACGACGAGGACAACATCCTGGTGTGCCAGGTGGCCAAGGAGAAGTACCTCTGCGATCGCATCATCGCCCGCGTCAACAACCCTCGCAACCACGACCACTTCAGGCTGTTGGGCATCCAGCCGGCGGTGTCGGCCACCGACCTGATCCTGCGCCTGATCGAGCACGAGGTGCCCCGCTACGGGCTGGTGCACCTGCTGGCGCTGGAAGAGGAGCGCCTGGAGATCATCGAGCTGGAGGTCGCCCCCGACGCGCCGACGGTGGGGCAGAACGTGAACGACATCGAGCTGCCGGAAGGCAGCCTGATCATCTCGGTGCTGCGCGGCGGAACGGGCTTCGTGCCCAAGCACGACACCATGATCGAAGCGGGCGATGAGGTGCTGCTGGTGCTCGACCCCGGGCTGGAGGAGGCCATCACGGCCTACTTTGCGCCCAATGGGCACGCGGCCGCGTTCTAGGCGTACGCAAGCAAGCGTTCAGCAAGCAACAGATGGGCAGGGCGCCGAGTCCCGATTGGCTATTCTTCTCGGCGAAGACACTGTCCGGGATAGTCCAATTGGCAGTGACGCCCGGTTCTGGTCCGGGAGATTGGGGTTCGAGTCCCTGTCCCGGAGTATGCTTGACGAGGCGGTGATAGCGGAGGCTGGCCGTCGGCTGTCAGAGGCGGCGCCCCCGAGTTCACGGGTGATCCTGTTTGGCTCAGCTGCACGTGGGGAGATGACGCGGGATAGCGATCTGGACTTCTTGGTGATCGAGCCGGAGGTCGAGAATCCTGCCTTGGAGTCGGTGCGGCTGCGGAGGGTGCTGGGGGATGTGCTGGTCCCGATGGACATCATCGTCGCGAGTGAGCATAAGGTGCAGGAGTGGCGCGACGTGCGAGGCAGCCTCATTCACGCCGCACTGACCGGTGGCCGGGAGCTCGTTGCCTGATGGCGAGCGAGCAGGAGCTCGCAGAGCCCGAAGCCGTCGATGGTGACTGAGCATGAGCGGCGATGAGGTGATCGTGCGGCCATGCGACCTCGCGGACGCCTCGGCGGTGCTAGAGGTGTGGGCTGCGGCGCGAACCGAGCACGCGGTCACGACCGATCGGCTCGTGGACGTGGAGCGGCTCGTCAACGAGACTCCGGGTTCCCTGCTGGTGGCCGAGCTGGACGGTGAGATCGTGGGCACGCTGATCGCCGCGTGGGATGGCTGGCGCGGCAACCTCTACAGGCTCGCGGTCCTGACTCAACATCGCCGCACGGGCATCGCGCTGCAGCTCGTGCGCGCCGGTGAGGAGCATCTGCGAGCGATCGGGGCACGCCGCGTGACGGCGCTGGTCGCCTACGAGGACCCTGTGGCGGGTGCGTTCTGGGACTCGGCCGGCTATCCCCTCGACTCGGACATCGGACGGCGGGTCAGCAACATCTGACTTGCCGCCGAGATGCCTGTGCGGTGCTGAGCATGGCGAGGGCGCGAACCGCCGCGCGCCGTCCTGCGACGGCGGCGGCAGATCGCAAGGCTGGGACCGCGATCGTCAAACGGTTTTGATCGTGACTTTGCCACTGAGCAGCGTGACTTCCAGGTTGCCGGAAAGAGCGCCTGAAAGGCTGCCGATTTTCAGTTCGTCGAGAGTGCTGGTTAAGGACACCACTTCGATTTCTTTGAACAGCTGTGCGAACGATCCGGTCAAGCCAAGATCTAGTGGGAAGGACGCGATTGGCGAGGAGGTGTTGACATCCGAGTTGGGGATTTCGGCGATCACTCCCTTCTTGATCTGGTAGGTGCCGGCGCCAAGCGGGCAGTTGGAGCCGAATGTCACTTCGGTGAACGTTCCCGAGCTGGGAACCAGGTTGACCAGCACTTTGGTGGTCACGGCCGGAGGTTCGTAGCCGAACTCGCCTTCGATCGTGCTGCTGGTTTTGAGCGATCCGCTTTTGGAGCCGTTGATGGTGCAGCTGCTGTAGCTCGGCGCGCTGCATTCTTCGTAGGTGATTTCAACTTTGTCGAGCCGGGCGATGCTGGCGGAGTTGAGGAGTTCGCCTCGGCCTCTGGCCACGGTGCATTCGACGATCAGCATGGAAGCGTCGTAGAAGCGCGCGTGCGCACCGGACTGCAATTTCAGGCTGACTTCCTCTGAGGTGGGAGGGGGTGAACCTGAGAAAACGAGATATGGCCTGGTGGCATCGGCGGTCGCTGCTGCGGCAACGATGGCGCCGACGGCCAGCATGGCGGCGAGGTGTATGGCAAGTAATCGTGTGCGTTGCACGGTCGTTCCTCCCCGGATGGTGAGTTGATGGTCGACGATGGACGCTACTCCCAAGCGGCTGCGGGCCAGGGCGATCCGCGCCGGCCCGGGTTTGTGACTGGAGCGCTCCGCGCGCCACTGTTTCTCTCGCGCCAGTGTGGCTCAGGCAGGGCCCCGCGTTGGCCCAGCCGCGATATGGCCGGCGGCGCGCATCGAGTTATGCTTTGCCTCAGGGTCCGGTGCTGACCTCGCCCGCCGATGGAGGCTGCCGCTCCTTCGTGGGAGATTTCACGGGCGATGGCCGGGACGATCTGCTCAACGAAGTCAGCGGGCCCGGAGAATCGGCGTTCTCGGTGCGTGAGGGTAGACGGCTGGCGCGACTCAGCTCGATGGCGGCGAAGGGGATCCCGACTGGGACGACGTTCACCGTCACTGTCAGTCAGCGAGCGACCGTGAGGCTCGTCTTCCGTCGCCGCGTTTCAGGCCGCTTGACTGGCCACCGCTGTAGGGCCGGCAGGTCCGCCGCCCGTGGTAAGGGGCGGTGCGTTCGCGGACGGGGTTAGACAGCCGCCGCTGGCCGTCAACCTTTCCGCAGCGCCTCGGTGACCGCGTCGATGTGGGCGCTCGTGATCTTGCCGTCGTTGGGCACGTGCGGGTGGTGCAGGGCGCACAGTTTCAGGTGCCCGTGCGGGAAGCGGCCAAGCCGGTGACAGCCGGTCTGGTGACATTCGACGTGTCTGTACACGCCGGCGATGGCAGATATGAGCACAGCCAGCGACAGGAGTTCGAGATAGCTGTCGCCGAAGACCTGTTCGGAGAGGAAGTGAAGCGTGGCGAGCATAGGCGCACGTTCGCCGCCAGAACGGACAGTCCTGCTGGGCAGGCGTGGCCCGGTGGCCCGGGCGTCTCGCGTTCAGCGCCTACGCGGCAGCCTGCGAAGCCCAATCCCGATACAGCTGGTAGTAGCGCCCCTCGGCGGCGATCAGCTCGTCGTGGGTGCCCTGCTCGGCGATGCGCCCGTGCTCGAGCACCACGATCCGCCCAGCCTGGCGGATGGTGGACAGGCGGTGGGCGATGATGATGGACGTGCGCCCGGCCAGCAGCCGGCGCAGGCCCTGCTCGATGCGCGCCTCGGAGTGCAGATCCACGTTGGAGGTGGCCTCGTCGAGCACCAGGATGCGGGGGTCGGCGATCAGCGCGCGCGCGAAGGCGATCAGCTGGCGCTGGCCGGCCGAGAGCTGGGCGCCGCGCTCGCCCACTTCGGTGTCATAGCCATGCGGCAGCTCGGCGATGAACTCCTCGGCGCCCACTGCGGCGGCGGCGTCGCGGATCTGCTCGTCGCTGGCGTCGGCGCGGCCGAAGGCGATGTTGTCGGCGACTGTTCCAGAGAAGAGGAACGCCTCCTGCGGCACGATGCCCATCTGCGAGCGCAGCGAGCTGCTTGAGATGTGGCGCAGGTCGTGCCCGTCCACGAGCACGCGCCCGGAGGTGGGGTCATAGAAGCGCGCCATCAGCTTGGCCATGGTCGACTTGCCGGCGCCGGTGGCGCCCACCAGCGCCACGGTCTGCCCGGGCGGGATCAACAGCTCCACGTGATCGAGCGCGAGCACCTGCTCAGGGTCCTGCCCGGTGCCGTTGCCGGCGACGCCGTCGGCGTTCTCGCCGCCGGGTCGTTTGGCGGGCCGACGGGCGTAGGCGAAGGACACATCCTCGAAGTGCACTTCGCCGTTGATGCGCGGTAGCTCGGTGGCGTTCTCCTCGTCGCTTAGGTCGGGCTTGACGTCGAGCAGCTGGAAGATCTTCTCGAGCGCTGCCATGCCGGACTGGTAGGTGGCATACAGCTGGGAGAGCTGCTGGATCGGTTCAAAGAGGTTGGCCAGGGCGGCCACGAAGGCGACGACCGTGCCGACGGTGATGTGACCGTTGATGGCCTGCAGGCCGCCGTAGAGCACGATCACGGCGACGGCCACGCCGGAGAGCATTTCCACCGTTGGGAAGTAGGCGGCGTTGAGCCGCACGGTGGTCATGTTGGCGTCTTCGTTGTCGCGGTTGAGCGCGGTGAACTCCTCTTCATGCACCCGCTCCTGGGCGAAGGAGCGCACCACGCGGATGCCGGACAGCGTCTCCTGCAGGTAGGCGGTGATGGCGCCGATCGTTTCGCGGGTACGCCGGAACGCGCCGGCGGAGATGATGCGGAACCACAGCGAGCCGCCCAGCACCAGCGGCAGCACGAGGAACGTGATCAGCGCGAGCTTGACGTCGAGGTAGAGCAGGATGCCGACGGTGCCGAGCAGCGTGAGCCCGGACTGGAAGAGCGTGACGACGGAGTCGGTGACGAGGCTGTCGAGCGCCTCCACGTCGTTGGTCATGCGCGAGATCAGCACACCGGCCGGGCGGCTCTCATAGAAACCGACGGGCAGCGACTGCAGGTGCGTGAAGATGCGGATGCGCAGGTCGGCCAGCACGCGCTGCCCGACCCAGCCGACCAGGTAGGTCTGCGCGTAGGTCATCACCCACACGATCAGCGCGGATGCCAGGAACGCGCCGACCACGAGCAGCAGAGTGGAGGTGCTGTGCTTGTCGATGCCGTCATCGATGGCGGCGCGCGCCAGCAGTGGCGGGGCGAGCGAGGCGGCGGTGCCGAGCACCAGGGCCACGAGCGTGGCGATGGCGCGCGTGCGGTACGGGCCGATCAGCTGCAGCAGACCGCGCAGGTTGCGCCCGCGCGTGCCCTTGCTGGCGCGCTCGCCGGTCCACTGCGGGCCGGGGCCGCCGCGCCCCGCATGGCCGCCGCCACCCACGCCTCTGCCGACGGTGGGACTCACAGGCCGCTGACCTCCCGCTCGAGTGGCGCGCGCGTGAGGAACACCTGGTCGGGCAGGCCCTTCTCGACGATTTCGCGATACAGCTCTGAGCGCTCCAGTAGCTGGTGGTGGTCGCCGTGGGCGAGCACGCGGCCGTGCTCGAGCACGATGATCTGATCGGCGAGTGAGATGGTGGACAGGCGGTGCGCGATCACGAACGTGGTGCGCCCGGCCATGGCCTCGTCGAGCGCGAGCTTGATGGCCTGCTCGGTGGAGGCGTCCACGGCGGAGGTGGCGTCGTCGAGGATCAAAACGCGCGGGTCTGCCAGCAGCGCGCGGGCGATGGCGATGCGCTGGCGCTGTCCGCCGGAGAGCGACAGCCCGCGCTCGCCGACGCGCGTGTCGAAGCCCTGCGGCAGGCGCATCACGAAGTCATAGGCCTGCGCCCGGCGGGCGGCCTTTTCGATCTCGTCAAAGCTGGCGGTCGGGCGCCCGTAGGCGATGTTCTGAGCGACGCTTGCGGAGAACAGGAACGGGTCGTCGCTGACGACGGCGATGGCCTGGCGCAGCGAGCTGACGCTGACGCTGCGAATGTCGGCGCCGTCGAGCAGGATCTCCCCGGAGCTGACCTCATACAGCCGCGAGAGCAGCGCCACGAGGCTTGTCTTGCCCGATCCGGTGGCGCCGACCAGCGCGACGGTGGAGCCGGCGGCGATGTCGAGGTCGACGTGACTGAGCACCTCGCGCGCCACCCGTCCGTCGCTGTGCGTCTCGGCGGACATGGTGTGCTGGCTGGGCGCCACGTAGGTGGCGCCGAACTCGTCGTGTTCGTCGTAGCGCAGCGTGACGTTTCGGAACTCGACGTGGCCGTGCCCGGCGGGTAGCGCCGGTGCGTTGGGTGCGTCGAGGATGCGCGGCTGGCGGTCGAGCACCTGGAAGATGCGCGCGCCGGAGGCGGTGGCGCGCTGAGCCAGGCCGAGCGTGACGCCGAGCGAGCGCATGGGCGCGATCAGCATGTTGAGCAGCAGGTAGAACTGGCTGAATTGCCCGAGCGTGAGGTGGGCGTGGATCACGCTGCGCCCGCCGATCAGCAGCACGGCGGCGAGGCCGAGCTGGGGCAGGAAGCCGATGGCGGGGTTGAACGTGGCCTCCAGACGGGTGGCGACCATCGACTGGTCGAACACGCGCGCGACGCTGTGGCGGAAGCGCTCTAGCTGGCGCGGCTCGCGCGAGAAGGACTTCACCACGCGCACGCCGGAGATGTTCTCCTCGGCCTCGGCGGTGAGCTCGGCGATGCGCTGCTGTGTCTCTTGAATGGCGGGGCGTGCGCTGCGTCCGTAGCGCTGGGAGATGAAAACCACGAACGGCACGGGCGCCATGGCGATCAGCCCGAGGCCGGGATTGATGTAGATCATGGCGGCGCCGGCAAGCACGATGGTGAGGATCGATTGAAGGATGAACACGAGCCCGTAGCCGAGGAAGAAGCGCACGGCGGAGAGGTCGACGGTGGCACGTGACATCAGCTGGCCGGTCTGCTGGCGGTCGAAGAAGCCCAGCTCGAGACGCTGCAGGTGGCTGTAGAGCATTTGACGCAGGTCAAATTCGATCGCGAGCGAGATGCGTCCGGCGATCATGCGTCGCATGTAGGTCAGCGCCCAGCGCGCGAGCACGGCGCCGGTGATGACGAGTGCGAGCACCAGCAGTGTGTGGCGGTCCTGCGCACGCAGCGTGTACTGGTGGTGTTCGGCGTGGGTGCCGCCCTTGCGGATCGCTTCGACGGCGAGGCCGGTTACGTATGGCAGCAGCACGGTCATGACCATGGCGAAGCTGGCCAGCAGCCAGGAGGCGATCAGCCCCCGCTTGTAGGGGCGCAGAAATCCCAGTAGTCGGTTGAATGTCTTCATAGTTGTGCGGTCAACGATTATGGCAGGCGCTTGCGCGCGTAAGCTGGCGTGATGCCCGAGCAGCCGCTCTCCCCGCAGAACCGCAGGTCACCGGCTGGCCTGTGCCAGACGTGTGCGCACCGCCAAGAGGTGCGCAACACACGGGGATCCACGTTCTCCCTGTGCAGACGCTCGCGCGTTGATCCAGCTTATCCGCGCTACCCGCGGCTGCCGGTGTTCGAGTGCCCCGGCTATGAGACGGCGGCTGGGACCGGCTCGGGCTGAGCGCTGGGTGCGGGTGCGTGGCCGGAGGAGACGAAGTCGCTGCTGCGCACCAGCACGAATGCGAGCACTGAGCCGCTGAGCGCGAGCACGGCGGCGATGATGGAGATGGTGGTGAAGGCGTCGACGAAGCCGACGCGGTAGGAGTGCAGCAGCGCGGCGCGGGCGAGCGGGGAGAGGGTGTGCGCGATCTGCGTCACATCGCCCGACTGCAGCAGCGTGGAGAGGTGGCCGTGGGCGGCCTGCGTGACTGGCTTTAGCTGGCCGACGGTGTCGAGCGCTTTGGTGGTGCCCTTGGTGACGCTGTGCTGGAACACGGCGCCGAGCCCGGCGATGCCGGTGGCGATGCCGACCTGGCGGAAGGTGGAGTTGATGCCGGAGGCCATGCCGCTGCGCTCGTGCGGCACGACGCCGATGGCGGTGGAGGCGAGCGGCGGGTTGACGAGGCCGACCCCGGCGCCGGCGAGCACGAAGGCGGGGATCAGCACGGTCCAGTGCGAGCTGGCGGTGATGGTGGTCATGGCCACGAGGCCGAGGCCGACGAGCAGCAGGCCGCTTCCGAGCAGGATGCGCACGGGCATGCGCACCGACAGCTTGCCGGCGATCGGCGCCACGGCGAACGACAGCAGCGTGGTGGGCAGGAAGCGCAGTCCGGCCTGGATCGGGCTGTAGCCGAGCACGTCCTGGATGTAGAGCGTGAGGTACAGGAACATGGCGAAGAACGAGCCGGACAGCGCGAAGGCGACGATGTTGGCGCCGGCGAAGGCGGGGCGGCGGAACAGCGCGAGGTCGAGCATCGGGCGGCTCTGCAGGCGCTCGGCGACGAGGAAGGCGCCCATCAGCACAGCGGAGCCGATCAGCAGCGCGACGATCTCGGTCGAGCCCCAGCCCTTTTGGTTGCCCTGCACGAGCGCGTAGACGAGCATGAACAGCGACCCGGAGAAGGTGATCAGCCCGGCCCAGTCGACGCCGCTGGCGTTGGGGTCGCGCGAGTCCTCGACCTGGGTGACGGTGACGAACACGGCCACGGCGCCGATCGGCACGTTGACGAAGAAGATCCACTTCCAGCCGATGCCGGAGGTGATGATCCCGCCGAGCACGGGGCCGACTGCCACGGCGGCGCCGGTGACGGCGCCGAACACGCCGAAGGCGGTGCCGCGCTCCTTGCCGTGGAAGGCGGCGGCGATCAGCGCGAGCGCGGTGGAGAACATCATCGCCCCGCCGGTGCCCTGCACGGCACGCGCGAGGTTGAGCATCAGCGGCGTGGTGGACAGCCCGCACACGGCGGAGGCGCCGGTGAACACGAACAGGCCGGCCAGGAACACGCGCTTGCGCCCGATCAGGTCGGATACCGCTCCGGAGGTGAGCAGCAGCGCGGCGAGCGTGAGCGCGTAGGCGTTGACGACCCACTGCAGGTCGGAGAAGGAGGAGTGCAGCGAGCGCTGGATGTCGGGCAGCGCCACGTTGACGACGGTGATGTCCAGCAGCAGCATGAAGATCGCCACCGATACGGCGATCAGGGTCCACCATTTACGCTCCAACGAACCGCCTCCTCACAGATCTCCCGGCCAACGCGCGTGCCTTGCCACTATATGAAGGCGCCGATCGACGCCTGGAAAGACAAGCGGCGCGGCGGCTGCACGCCGCTCAGCGCGCGTCCTTGAGGTGGCGTGCGAAGAACGGCACGATCTCCTGCCACAGCTTGGCGGCTGGCTGCGGCCGATAGGTGGGGCGGTAGTCGGCGATGAACGCGTGGCCGGCGCCCTCGTACACGTCCACTTTGACTTCCCAGCCGCTTTGGCTGGCACGCTGGCGCAGCTTCGCGCCGAGCTCGGGCGAGGGGTTCTGATCTTCGGCGCCCACGGCGGCCAGCAGCGGGCAGGTGATCTTGGATACGAGATCCAGAGGCGGGGTGGGGCGCTCGGGAGTGGAGGTCTGATCGAGGGTGGCGCGGTCGATGAAGCCGCCCCAGCAGTCCACGGCGGCGTCCAGACGATCGCTCGAGCCGGCGAACAGCAGCGTGTAGCGCCCGCCCATGCAGAAGCCGATGCAGCCGACGCGACCGCTGGAGTCCTCGCGGGCGCGCAGGAAGTCGGCGGCGCCGTTGAGATCCCCGAGCACGGTGGCGTCGGACATTGAGAACAGCCGCTCCATCATGGCGGGTATGTCGCCGGCTGGGGCGGGCCGCCTTCGCGCGTGTAAAGGTCTACGCCGAGCGCCAGGTAGCCGAGGTTGGCAAAGCGGTTGGTCATGTCGCGGATGTGCTCGTTGAGACCGCCGGCCTCGTGAATGACGATCACGGCGGGCAGCGGCTCGGAGCTGTCCGGCTTGGCCAGATAGCCGTTGATCTGCGTGCCATCGGCGCCGGGGAACGTGAGGTCCTCACCGCGTATCCCGCTGGGATCGGTCACGGCGCCGGGTACGCCATCGGGGCTGGCATTGACTGCGGTGCTTGTCATCTCGCTTGAACCTCCGCTGCGATCGGGGTATGGGGTTCGGCGCTTTGTGCGTCCTCTTCGCGCAGCCTGCGCTTGACGCGCTTGCGCGTGTCGCACAGCTCCTGTTCGAGTTTGCTGAGCTCGGCGGCACGGTGGCGGACCAACTCGAGCTGGCGTTCGATGTGGCCGAGCGCCTCGTCCAACAGCTCGCGCCTGCGCCCGGCATCGACGTCGTCGCGCTTGAGTTGTGCGCGCACCTCCGCGCGCGCCTCCTCGGCGGTGAGCAACGTGGCCAGCTCCTCCAGCGAGACGCCGAGCAGGCTTTTCAAGCGCATGACCTCACGCAGCCGATCGACCTCGGCCTGGGTGTAGGTGCGGTGCTGCCCGGCAGGGCGCGCCGGCGCCTCGGCCAGCAGGCCGATCTCCTCGTAGTAGCGGATGGTGCGCGGCGTGGTGCCCACCATGCGCGCCACGTCGCCGATCCGCAGGCCCTGTCGCCGCGGCGCAGCGTTCGCGGTGACGGGCTGCGATTCCTGTTGCTGGCTGGTGTCGGCTGCGGTGGTCACGGGTACGCGGTTTCAGCTGGTGGGTGCGGCTGCCAGGCGCGGATCGGGCTGGACGTGGGCGGGGCGCAGCATGCACACGAATGTACCGACGAGCGAGACGGCCGCGAGCACCCACAGGGCGGCGTGCATGTTGGAGATGAACGGCGCCAGCGCGGCGGCGGAGAGGCCCTTGGTGACGCCGGAGAAGATGGCGAACAGCGTGGCTTTGGGCACGGCGGAGGTGACGACGGCCATCACGAATGCGATCGACAGCACGGCGCCGGTGTTCTGCAGCAGCGTGCGCGCACCGGCGGCCACGCCGCGTCGGTGGGCGGGCACGACGCCCATCATGGCGGCGGTGTTGGGGCTGTTGAACATGCCCGAGCCGGTGCCCACGAGCAGCAGCCACAGGGCGCTCTGCCAGTAGGGGCAGTGGACCTGCAGGGTCGTCATGGCGGCCAGCCCGACGGCGCTTACGAGCATGCCGATGGCGGCCAGCGCGCGCGAGCCGTGGCGGTCGGCGTAGATGCCGGCGAGCGGCGAGGCGATCAGCATGCCGAGCGCCAGCGGGATCAGCTTGATGCCGGCGTCGATCGGCGAGTCGCCCTGGGCGCCCTGGTAGTAGAAGACGAACAGGAACATCAGCGCGAAGCGCGCCAGGCCGTTGATGAACGCGGCGCCGGCGGCGGCGGCGAACAGGCGGTTGCGGAAGATCTGCAGGTCGAGCATCGGCGCTTTGGAGCGTCGCTCGATCGAGCACCCACAACGGCAGCAGCACGGCGGCGGCGACGAGGCCGACGATCACGACGGTGTCGTTCCAGCCGCTGACAGCCCGCCGCGGGAGACGCCGAGCACGAGGCCCGGTCAGCCCGACGCACGAAGGTGACGGTGCCGAGCACGTCATAGCCGCGGATGGCGTCGGGTTTGGCGAGCTCGCGCAGGATCAGAGCGCCCCAGGCGGCGCCGGCTAGCGCGAACGGCACGTTGAACCAGAACACCCAGTGCCAGGAGATCGCCACCAGCGCGCCGCCGAGCACCGGGCCGAGCACCAGGCCGATCGCGGCGACCATCGTGTTGCCACCCATGGCCAGCCCCAGCTGCTCCTTGGGAAAGGCGTCGGTGACGAGCGCGGCGGCGTTGGCGAACAGGAAGGCGGAGCCAATGCCCTGCAGGATCCGCCACAGGATCAGCACGGTGGCGTCGCCGGAGAAGCCGGCTCCGAGCGAGGCGAAGGCGAACAGCAGAAAGCCGCCGACGTAGGCGCGCTTGCGTCCGAACAGGTCTGACAGGCGCCCGGCCATCAGCACGAGCACGGTGGCGGCGATCAGGTAGGCGAGGATCACCCACACGAGCGCCAAGAGGCTCGCGTGCAGCGAGCGCTCGAGGTCGGGCAGGGCGATGATCAGCGTGCCGGAGTTGGTTGCGGCGAGCAGCATGCCGAGGCTGGTGCAGGACAGCGCCCACCACTTGTAGTGCTCGTGGCCGGCGTCGACGCCGAAGCGGGAGCCGAGTGCCTGCGGGCGGGTGGTCGGCCTCTGTGCGGTTGCGGTCATGTGGATGGCACCCAAACCTTCGCGATTGAAACTGACGTGAACGTAAAGATCACGATAGCAGGGGCGGGGGTGGGATCGAGCTCGTCAGGTGCTAAAACGGGCGTATGTCCTCAACTGAGCCGAAGGTGGTCAAGACCGAGCAGGAATGGCGTGAGCAGCTGACGCCGGAGCAGTACGAGGTGCTGCGCAAGGCGGGCACCGAGGCGCCGTTCACGGGCGAGTACGTCTACAACAAGGACTCCGGGGACTACCGCTGCGCGGCGTGCTCGGCGGTGCTGTTCACGGCCGGACACGAAGTTCGACTCCGGCACGCGGCTGGCCGAGCTTCACCGAGCCGGCGGTCGCCGAAGCGGTGGAGCTGCGCCCGGACAACAGCCTGTTCATGCGCCGCACGGAGGTCCTCTGCCGCACCTGCGGCGGGCACCTGGGTCACGTGTTCGACGACGGTCCGGGGCCGGACGGCCAGCGCTACTGCATCAACTCGGCGGCGCTCCCGTTCATGCCCGCGGAGGACTCCGCGGAGCAGTCCTGAATGGACATGGCAGATGGGCCCTACCGCCGATCCAGTGGCGGCGCTAGCCTTCTGATCCGATGATCATGCAAGACCAGTCGCGCCGGCTGTCCCGAGCCGCTGAATTGGGGCAGGCGCGAGAAGACGGCGGTGGCCGCAGTGCTGAGCTGCCTGGCGATCGCGCTGGTCGGCGCTCGGCGTCTACGCGCTGACCACCGGTGCTCCCGCCCGCGCGGACTGTGTCGAGCGTGACGTTCGCGAGCACGCTGGGCGGCGCGGAAGAGCACGCCTGTGGGGCGCAGGCCAGGCTGCTGTGCGCGTCGGGGGCCCACCGCAGCATCGCTCCGCAGCTCAGTGTGGCCTGCCGTCGCGCCGGGTTCCCGTTCGGCCATCACTGATGTTGGGCGGACGTTTGGGCCTGCGCCGGCAGGGCTTTTTGGGTCGGCGCCGACGGCTATAGACAAATGTCGAAAGGCCCTGGCCAAGTGTTGGCCAGGATGGCCCTACCGCGGTTAGGCCATGCGGGATTTCATACGCGGACTGTCATTGGTGCGCGTCGCCCGCTCTGTTTTGGGGGGCGCGCTGTATTCAACTATCGTCGAAAAATGGAGGCCCATGTCCTGGCTGGCATATCCAAGTTGGCTTAACGCAGGTGATAACGCGTGGCAGATGACCGCCGCGACCTTCGTCGGGCTGATGAGCCTGCCGGGCCTGGCGGTCCTGTATGGCGGAGTCATGCAGAAGCGCTGGTCGGTCAACAGCATGATGCTCACTTTCGTCGCCTTCTCAGTCGTTCTGGTTGCGTGGGTGCTGTGGGCGTTCAAGATGGGCTTCGGCACTCCGATTGGAAGCGGGCACGGCTTCTTCGCATCCATGTGGGGCAAGTCGGGGACCGTCCTGTCGTCTGGTGCGGAGGAGGGGCAGGCGATCATTCCGTCGATCACGGAAGGTCCGCCATTCCACTTCCCGATGGCCTCGCTGGTGTACTTCCAGTTCGTGTTCGCTGGGATCACACCGATCCTGATGCTGGGCTCGGTTCTGGGCCGCATCAGTTTCAAGGCGTGGATCCCGTTCGTGCTGCTGTGGATCACGTTCGTGTACACGGTCAACGCGTTCCTGATCTGGGGCGGCGGTTACTTCGCCTTCCACGGCGCGCTGGACTACTCAGGTGGATACGTGATCCACTTGGCGGCCGGCGTGTCAGGGTTCGTGGCGGCCGCGGTGATTGGGCCGAGGTTGCAACGAGATCGAGAGATCGACGCCCCGAACAACCTGTTGATGGTCGCCGCTGGTGCCGGTCTGCTGTGGCTGGGTTGGAACGGCTTCAACGGTGGAGACTCCTACTACGCCGGTGCCAACGCCTCGGCGGCGGTGCTGAACACCAACGTGTGTACTGCGGTGGCGATGCTGGTGTGGATCGCGTGGGACTACATCTTCAAGGACAAGCCGTCTTTGATCGGTTCCGTCAACGGCATGATCACGGGGCTGGTGGCGATCACGCCGTCCGCCGGATTCATCAACGGGTTCAGCGCGATCTACGTGGGCGTCATCGCCTCCACGATCGTGTGGATGGCGATCAGGTTCCTGAGCCGAGCGCCCATCTTCAGAAACGTGGACGACACGTTGGGGGTGATCTATACCCACGGGATCGCAGGGCTGTGCGGAGGTCTGATGGTTGGGATCTTTGCCGACCCAAAGGTGGTCGAGTACATCGGCGCGGGCGGTGGCGCAAGCGACCTGCCCGGCAAAGCCGGCGTGATCCACGGCAGCTGGACGCTGCTGCGCTGGCAGGCCGAGGCAGGGCTGTGGGTGATCGTGTTCAGCGGGGTTATGACGTTCATCCTGCTGAAGCTGGTCGGGATCTTCATGCCGCTTCGTCTGTCCGACGAGGAGCTGGAGATCGGCGATCACGCGATCCACGGCAACGAGGTGTACCCATCCGATGTGCCAACGCTGGGTGGTCCCCACGCACCGTGGCACGCTGGCAGCGGCACGAGCGTGCCGGCGCCGGCAGGAGCGTAGGGGCAGGGTCTGCTCCAACCGGGGCGCGCTCTTCCTGGGAGCGCGCCCCGACGGAGCTAGTGGCGGTCACGGCCTCGCTTCGGCGGGGTCGTGGTCGTTAACGAGCGAGGTCTCCCGCCCGCGGGACGACGCGTATTCGTGGGTCGCTGCGGCGCAGTGCCGCGAATGGCGGTGCCCTACGTGTGCGAGCTGGCGATGCCGATGGGGCACGACACGCCGGTGCCGCCAAGCCCGCAGTAGCCGCCGGGGTTCTTGGCTAGATACTGCTGGTGGTAGTCCTCGGCGTAGTAGAAGGGGTGCTCGGCATCGGTTTGGGCCAGTTCGGTGGTGATGGCGCCGTAACCCTCGGCGGAGAGCATCTGCTGATAGGCGCTCAGCGATGCCTCGGCGGCGGCGCGCTGGGCGTCGCTGTTCCACATCAGCAGCGAGCGGTACTGGGTGCCGCGATCGTTGCCCTGGCCCATGCCCTGGGTGGGGTCGTGACCCTCCCAGAAGAGCTTCAGCATGTCGACGTAGCTGGTTTGCGCGGTGTCGAAGGCGACGAGCACCACCTCGGCGTGGCCGGTCTGCCCGCTGCAGGTCTCCTCATAGGTGGGGTTGGGGGTGATCCCGCCGGCGTAGCCGACGGCGGTGGTGTAGACCCCGTCGGCCTGCCAGAAGATGCGCTCGGCCCCCCAGAAGCAGCCCATGCCGAAGATGGCGGTGTCGACGCCGTCGGGAAACGGGCCCTGCAGCGGCGTGCCGAGCACGTGGTGGCGCTCGGGCACGCGCATGGCCTGTGTGCGGCCGGGCAACGCGGATGCTGGATCGACCATCGCTGCGTTGTCCCTGCCGAAGAAGAGCATGCTCTCAGGCTAGCTCATGGACTGGGGGGTCAGCGGGAGGACAGGGTGAAGAAGTCGCGGTCGTCCGGTTCCAGGTAACGGTGGTCGGTACGTTCCATGCCAGGCAGTATGTTGGCTGGATCTTCGGCTCCTGCGGCGCCGTAGGTTATGAAGCTGACCCAGTAGGAGTTGATGTCGAGCTCCATCGCGCGGACGGCGCCGGCGCGGATCAGGACTTTTGCCAGGCTGGCCACCGTCTGGTCTTCGCCGGCGGCGTAGATCAGGTTGCCGTGCTTGTCGACTCCGATGCCCGAGCGCCACACGAGCACTGCGTTTTCGACGGTGGCTCCCCAGTCGGCGGTGTTGTTGATGTCGGGGCTGGGTTTGCCTTCGCTCACGATCAGCGGCAGGTTCTGGCGTGCGAAGGAAACATTGGCGGGCGCGTTTGCTCCGTAGCTCCAGTCGATCACGTTGATGGCGCCGTCGGCGTAGCCGACGAGCGTGGCCTGACCGTTGCGCATGGCGGCGTAGGTGCGCCCGCCGAGCGCGAAGCCGCCGTGGGAGTCGCTCAGCTTGAAGCCGCTGTTGAACGTGGCCAGCAGCCTTGGGCGCTCGGCGGCGGGCACGTCCATGGGGCCGCGCGGGATCGGCACCGAGGGCTCAAGGCGCCCGGCGTGGAGCCTGAGCCTCGTTCGCTTGGTGTCGATCCACGCCAGCCCGGCCAGCACACGCGGATATTCGGGCTGGTCGCGCAGCGTGGTGATCAGCACTGGCGGATTTTCGGCGAGGCCGGGGCGGATGGCGTGCCAGACGCCCTCGCCGGACAGGGCGGGGTGCAGCATGGCGTGCACGCGCAGTGGGCGTTCTTCGCTTGCCGCGCGCGCCCCCGCTGCGCCGGCTGCGAATCCGACGTGTGGCAGGGCGCGCAGCGTGGGGCCGCCCTTGCTGGGCGCGGTCAGCGCGTAGTAGACCGACTCGATTTTCGCGACCAGCCCGGCTGCACCGTGATCGCGCAGCCACTCGACGCTGCGGATGCCGGTGCTCGAGTTGGACGGTTGGCTGAGCATGTGCACATAGGAAAAGACCACGGGCACGAGCGTGAACATGGCCGCCAGCAGCGCTATGCGGCGCAGGCGCACAGCGATGCCCGGGGATCCCAGAGGGCGCCCGGGGGCGGGGCCTGGCGCGTTGGCGGCTTGGGTGGCTGCTAAGGGGCGCACGAGAAGACTGTATGGGCTGAGGTGGCGCAGGCAGCCGGATCGACCGCTGAATGAGCCGATTCTCACTCCACAAGCCGATCCCATCCTTGGTTAAGCGAACTCTCATGTAAGAATGGTCTCACTGAAAATTGAACTGACAGCAGGGTTAGGGCGGGTACAGATGTGGAATCCTTGCGGCGCCCGCTGTGCGGTGTCGCGCAGCCACAATGTGCAAATCAAGAGGGGCGTCCAGTTTCACAAATGAGCTCACAGGCTCGTCAAGATGAGCGTGTGCTGCAACCCGTCTCGCGGCACGTGAGCGTGGCAGCGCCGGTGCCGGCGACAGCGTTGAAGGCGCCTGGTCGCGCGCCGATGCGTGCGCTGCTGCGAGCGTGCCGGCCACGGCAGTGGAGCAAGAACGTGCTGGTACTTGCGGCGCCGTGCGCGGCGGGTCTGATCGACCGCCCGCGGGTGGCAGCGGAGGTGGCGGGCGCGTTCGTGGTGATGTGTGCGATATCCAGCGCCACGTACCTGGTCAACGACGTGCGTGACGTGGAGCAGGACCGCAGGCATCCGAGCAAGCGCCTGCGACCGATCGCCAGCGGCGAACTTCAGCCGAAGACGGCGTTGACGGCGGCGTTGGTGCTGGCGCTGGCGGGGGTGGCTGGTGGAGCATTGATCAGCCTGTGGCTGGGTGCGGTGGCGGTCATCTACCTGGTGTTGACGGCCAGCTACTCGCTGTGGTTGCGCCAGGTGGTGATCGCTGACATCCTGGTGATTGCGGCGGGGTTCGTGCTGCGCGCGTTCGCGGGAGGCCTGGCCAGCGACATCTACCTGTCGCGCTGGTTTGTGATCGTGACGGGATGCCTTGCGATCTTTCTGGTTACGGCCAAGCGCTATGCGGAGCTGCGCGAGCACGGCGGCTCGGCGCCGGCGAGGGCCACGTTGCGCCGCTATTCGCTGGGGCAGCTGCGCGCCACGCTGCTGGCAACGGCGGCGGTGGCGTTTGCGGCCTACACAGGCTGGGCGTTAACGCGACCGGACCACGTGGCGTGGTACGCGCTGTCGATCGCGCCGTTCGTGCTGTGGCTGGGCCGCTATGCGGCGCTGATCCGCTCCGGCGCGGGGCAGGCGCCAGAGGAGCTGATCCTGCGCGATCACGCGTTGCTGGCGCTGAGCCTGTTGTGGTGTGTGCTGTTTGTGGGCGGCGTGTATGTCGGTCGCTGAGCTGATGGCAGCCACCCATAGGCCGGCCGCCACCGAGCAGTCGCTGAGCGGCTGGGGCAGAGCCAAGCACAGCCGCTGCAGGGTGATCCGCGCGGAGAGCGTGGAGCAGGTGCTGGACGTGCTTGGCTCAAGCGACGGCGTGATCGCGCGCGGCGCGGCACGCAGCTATGGCGATGCGGCTCAGAACGACGGCGGTGAGGTGCTGGACATGACGGGCCTTGACCGCGTGCTGTGGATCGACGCCGAGCGCGGGCTGGTGGCAGCGCAGGCGGGCGCCACGATCGCTCAGCTGATGGCGCGACTGGCGGCTCACGGGCTGACGCTCCCGGTGGTGCCGGGCACGCGCCACGTGACGCTGGCGGGCGCGGTGGCCAGCGACATCCACGGCAAGAACCACCACCGCGACGGCGCGTTTGCCAAACACGTGGTTTCGCTGAGCCTGTGCACACCCGCGCACGGTCTGGTGGAGCTCACGCCGGACAGCGACCCCGAGCTGTTCTACGCCACGCTTGGCGGCATGGGGCTGACGGGCGTGCTGGTTGCGGCGACGCTGCGCGCCGATCGGCTGGACTCGCCATGGGTGGGAGAGGACTTGGATCGCACCGATGGCCTGGAGCAGACGCTCGCGCTGATGGGCGCCGCCGAGCAGCACCGCTATTCGGTGGCTTGGCTTGACCTGCTGGCGAAGGGCTCGAAGCTGGGGCGCGCGGTGGTCAGCCGCGCAGACCCGCTGCCGGGAGGCGCCCCGACGCCGCAAGCGCGCGGGCGCAGGGCGGCCGCGGGCACGTATCCGGGCGCGCTGTCGCGGCGGCCGCTGGCGGAGATTCCGGCCGGCTTCCCCGGGGCCCTGCTGCGCCCGCCGAGCGTGCAGGCGTTCAACGCGCTGCGCTGGCGGACAAATCCGCGTCGTGAGCGCGGACGTCCGCTGGCGATGGCGCCGTACTTCTTTCCACTCGACGTTTTGGGCAGCTGGAACCGGCTGTATGGAGCCGGCGGGCTGATCCAGTACCAGTTCGTGCTTCCCAGCGGCCAGGAGACGGCGCTTGAGCGCTGCTTCGAGCTGATCGCCAGGCGTCGGCTGCCGGTGTACCTGGCGGTGTTCAAGCGCTTCGGGGCGGCGTTCGGAGGCCCGCTGTCGTTCCCGCTGGAGGGCTGGACGCTGGCGATCGACATGCCGGCCGACGTGTACGGGCTGGAGGGAGCGCTGCGGGAACTGGATGAGTTGGTGGCCGGTTGCGGTGGGCGCGTGTACTTGACCAAGGACGTGCGTCTGGGGGCGGATACGCTGCATGCCATGTATCCGCAACTGGACCGCTTCGAGCAGGTACGAGCGCGTGTTGACCCGGCCGGTGTGATGCGCTCGGATTTGGGTCGGCGCCTGCGGCTGTGTGGAGGACAACTGTGAGCAGCAAGCTTTCAGGCGCGGCCGGCCGGCGGGTGCTGGTGCTGGGTGGAACGTCGGAGATCGCGCTTGAGATCGTGGGCGAGTTGCAGACGCGCCAACCGCGCGAACTGGCGCTGCTGGGACGAAACGGCGATGCGCTGGGCGAGGCGGCTGCGCGGCTGCGCGCCGGTGGCGCGCCGGCGGTGGGCACGTTCGTGGTGGATGCGCTGGACACAGATCGCCACGGAGCGGTGATTGACGAGGCGCTGAAGGAGCTGGGTGGGGCGGACATCGTGATCGTGGCGGTGGGCGTGCTGGGCGAGCGCGCTGGGCTGCCGACGGATGTGGCTCAGGCGGTTAACACCATGCAGGTCAACATGGTGGGCGCGGGCTCGCTGCTGATCCATGCGGCGCGGCGACTGCGCGACGCGGGCGCGGGCACGCTGGTGGTGCTGTCCTCGGTAGCCGCCGAGCGCCCCCGGCGCGCGAACTCGGTGTACGGCGCGTCCAAGGCGGGCCTGGACTCGCTGGCTCAGGCGCTGAGCGACGAGCTGTACGAGCAGGGAGTGCGGGTGATGGTGGTGCGTCCGGGCTTCGTGCACACGCGCATGACCAGCGGCCTGGACCCGGCGCCGCTGGCCAGCACACCGCAGGACGTGGCGCGGGCGGTGGTGGCGGGCCTCGAGTCGGGCGCCCAGACGGTATGGACGCCGAGCGCGCTGCGATGGCTGATGCTGGTGCTGAAGCTGTTGCCCCGCCCGATCTTCCGCAGGATGCGCCGGTGAGCGCCGCCCACCCATCGAGAGAACGGCGGGAGGGCGCTCGCGGTCAGTCGCCCGGCACGGCCAACATGGCGCGTCTGCACGCACGGCGCAGGCAGGCGCGCAGACGCAGGCAGCTGGCCAGGCTGGACGTTGGGTTGGCGGTGATGGTGGCGCTGATGCTGCTGCTGGTTGCACCCGGCCTGGCCATAGCTGGGCTGCTTGCCGGAGTGGTGCTTGTGCTGTGCGCGCTGTCGCTGGTGCTGGAGCGACGGCGACGCCGACGCGAGCGCGCAGACGGTGCTCCGGTCCGCCGCTCGCGCCCGCGCGGCTAGCGGCGGTCGAGCACGAACACGGCGATGTCGCGCGAGGTGCGCTCGTCGTAGTCGTCGAAGCCGGCGTACTGCAGGTTCATCTTCTGCCATAGCTCAGCGCGCTCCTCACCCTCGGCCAGACGCGCGCGCACGAGCCGACGCTCGGCGCCGATCTCCACCTCGGCGTCGGGGTTGGCCTTGAGGTTGTGGGACCAGGCGGGCGCTTTGGTGTTGCCGGCGTTGGAGCCGATCACGATCAGGCGGTCGCCGTCGGCCAGGTACAGCACGGGCGCGGTGCGCGGCTGGCCGGAGCGACGCCCGATGGAGGTGAGCAGCAGCACCGGCGCACGCCCCACCTTGCCGAGCAGCCGACCGCGGGTGAGGCGGTAGACGGGCACGTTGAGCTTGCCCAGCGTGCGCAGCATTCCGGCGGACATGAACATGGACAGGCGCGAGTAGGAATGATCGCTGGGCACCACTGGAGTATGTCACCGACGTTGCAATGTGAGCGAGCGGCGCGGATGTAGAGTTGACGCGATGAACGGGTCGGCGGTGCTGTATGAGACGAGCGAGCGGGTTGCGCGGATCACGCTCAACCGCCCGCATCGCGGCAACGGGATCACGGGCGCGCTGGTCAGGGAGCTGGCGGCGTGTGTGGAGCGCGCGGACCTGGATCCAGGCGTGCACGCGATTCTGTTGTCGGGCAACGGTCCGGGGTTCTGCGGCGGCTATGACCTGGTGGAGAGCGCGGAGGGGATGGGCGAGGAGCCTTCGGGCGACGGCGACGGCGGCGACGGCGGCGCAGTGCCCGGTGGATCGCCGCTGGATCCGGCTGTGATGGCTGCCAACCACGATCCGGCGGGCACGTGGGATCCGATGGTGGACTACGCGATGATGAGTCGCAACGTCCGTGGCTTCATGAGCCTGTTCCACTGCGGCAAGCCGGTGGTGTGCATGGTGCACGGCTTCTGCGTGGCGGGCGGTACGGACATGGCGCTGTGCTCGGACCTGCTGGTGATCGAAGACGACGCCAAGATCGGCTATCCGCCGGCGCGGGTGTGGGGCTCGCCGACCACCGCGCTGTGGGCGCACCGGGTGGGCGCCCAGCGCGCCAAGCGCCTGCTGTTCACGGGCGACTCGCTGTCGGGTAGCGAGGCGGTGGAGTGGGGGCTGGCGATCGAGGCGCCGCCGGCGCAGCAGCTGCGCGAGCGCACCGAGATCCTGTTGCAGCGGATCGCCACGATGCCGGTCAACCAGCTGATGATGATGAAGCTGCTGGTCAACCAGACGCTGTACTCGCAGGGCCTGCATTCCAGCCAGGTGCTGGGCACGGTGTTCGACGGCATGACCCGCCACACGCCGGAGGGCTACGCCTTCCAGCAGCGAGCCGCACAGGCGGGCTTTCGCGAGGCGGTGCGCGAGCGCGACGAGCCGTTCGGCGATGCGGGGCGCTCGACGTTCAAGGGGTAGCACGGCGCGGCGCTTGCCTGCGCCCGGATGTGGTGCCTGTCGTCCATCGGCGGGTGGTGTGGACGCGCGAGGGCGCGGCGGGCTAGAATGGCTGGACCTTGCGGATGTAGCTCAGCTGGCTAGAGCGTCGCCTTGCCATGGCGAAGGTCGAGGGTTCGAATCCCTTCATCCGCTTTCTGTTCCACTAGCTGCTGTGGCGCCGTGAGTCGACCGCCTTGGGTTACGCGGCTATTCGTTCGAGGTTTTCCGCAGGCACGTCGAATCGCCGACCTGCGTCCTCCTCGCCGACGTGGACCAGGAAGATCTGTCTGCCGCCGACACCCAGGGGGCCGAGATCCTCGATGATGACGCCCTTCCAGTTGAAGCCAGCGACCTTCGAGGTCACGTGGTCACCAACTTTCAGCGAGTCGGTCGGAGTTTTTCGAGTACTAGCCATGATCCTGAAGGTATCACCAGGGACGGGGTAGTCCCAGCGCTTGGCAGTGGGCGGCTGAGACGTTGTCGAGCGATACGGCCAAGACGCTAACGGAACTGCGCCAGCTCCGACACGTGCTGAGACTGATCGTCACAGGTTCCAGGGCACCCTTCGCGCGCTTCACGGCGATGTCGTCGTGCGCGATTGCGTTGCGCCATGTGATGAGCGCCCATAGCTTCGTGCGGCGTTTGTCGTTGCCCTTGCGCTCCCTGGCAACCTCGGCCCAGATGTCTAGCCCAAAGCGCGCGAAATCTTCCGCGATCGAGTTGGGTTGCGCGTTGTGTCGTTCGAGTGCCCTGTTGCTAGTCAGGTTCTCGCCCAAGAGCTCCGCGTAGGTGGCGTTGTGCGCCCCGAGCGCGATCGCCTCCGCGGTCTGTACCTGCAGCGCCCGTACGAATCCCTGGAAACGCGCTGCCAGCAGCATCGTGTAGGCGTAGTTGATCTGCTGTGTCAAGAACCGCCGGCCCGGCTTTGTCCCGCCGACGGCCTTGTGCGCGTTCTCGATCTCATCAAACGCGGCCCACGCGTCCGTCTGCCAGTCATGCAGCGACTTTGAACCCATGGCGCGAAGCTACAGCAGGCTTGCGATGCAACCCGCGATCCGAACTGCCAGCCTGCTGTGCCGAACCCGGCAAACACAAGGTGGGGGAGGGTGAATGTCACTGTTACGCATACGCGCGGCAGTTGGAGGGTGCAGCGTGGGCCCGCTGGGCGAAATCACGTACGCAGGCTGGGCATAGCTAACCGCCGGCGTGCGTGCCGCGGAGCGAGTCGGTGAGCGTCATCAGCTTGCCGAGCGGCATGTCCAGGCCGTTGGCCAGCTTGAGCAGCGTGGTGTAGGACGGGTTGCCCTGCCCGCGGATGTAGGTGCTGAGCTGCCTGATGTCCAGTCCGCTGTCGGAGGCCACCCTGTCGCGCGTCAGCTTGGCGTTTGTCGCGATCGCGATTTCGATCGCCTGACCCAGCGCCGCATGGTCTGCGCTGCGGGGTTTGGACCTCCTGGGCGGCGGCATGGCGGAAGCCTTGCGCATGGATGGGGGCAGGCGTTAGGTCATATATGTAGTATCAAGGGTGCAGACAGTTGTATGCATCGCAATTTGGGAGAGTTTTCGTTTCACGGATCGAGTCACAGCACGAGTATCTACTGCTTCTGGGTGAGGCGGTAGCGCAGGTCAGGAGCGCTCAAGGGTTCTCGGTGGGGGCGTTGGCGCTCGCGTCGGGCGTGGCACGCGAACTCATCGACGGTCTCGAGCGGGGGCGCTTCGAGCCGGACTTCGACCTGCTGATAGTGCTTGCCGAGGCGCTGGGGGTGGGTCCTTCGGCGTTCGTGGTTCGCGCCGAAGAGCTGCGCGATCAGCGGGGTCGTTCGGTGCGACGCCGCTGAGGGCGTGGTCGGTGCGTCACGCGCGGGCGGCCAGCGATTCTTCGGCCAGCTGTGTGTTCCTGGCCATCACAGCGGCGCCTTCGATGGGCCAGTTCTGCAGGAAGTTGGTAGTCCCCGCCACGTCCAGCGGGCGCGCGAACAGGTAGCCCTGGCCGCTGTCGCACTGCTCGGCCTGCAGCAGCGAGAGCTCGTGTTCGCGCTCGATGCCCTCGGCCAGCGTCTCGATCGAAAGCGCCTTGCCCAGCTGCACCAGCGTGTGGATCAGCGTCTCGCCTTCCAAGCTGTCGGTCAGGTGCGACACGAACGAGCGGTCGATCTTCAGCGCGTCCACCGGGAAGCGCTGCAGGTGCGCCAGCGAGGAATAGCCGGTGCCGAAGTCGTCGATCGCGATACGCACGCCGAGATCCTTGAGGATGTGCAGGCGCAGCGCCGTCTCTTCCGCGTTTCGCATCAGTGTGGTCTCGGTGATCTCCAGCGTCAGCGCCTGTGCGTTCAGCCCGCTGCGCGACAGCGCGTGTTTGACGTCGTCAACCAGCTGGTCGCTGTCGAGCTGGCGCCCCGACACGTTGACCGCCACGCTGATCGGGAAGCCCGCCAGATGCCACGCCGCTGCCTGCATGCATGCCTCCTGCAGCACCCAGTTGCCCACCTGTGCGATCAGGCCCGTCTCCTCCAGCAGCGGCACGAAATCATTGGGCGGCACGATCCCGTGGCCTGGGCGCTGCCAGCGCAACAGCGTCTCCACGCCCGTGGGCACCATCCGGCGCAGGTCGAACGTTGGCTGGTAGACCAGGAAGAACTCATCGCGCTGCAGCGCGCCGCGCAGGTCCATTTCCAGTGCCATGCGCGCCTGGATCACGTCCTGCATGCCGGACTCGAACACCACGTAGCGGTTGCGGCCTTCCCACTTGGCGCTGTGCATGGCGATGTCCGCGTCGCGCAGCAGATCCTCGGCCGATGTGCGCTCGCCGCTGGCGATGCCGATCGACACCGTCACCGTCAGCTCGCTCTGCCCGTCCTGCCCAACTTTGAACGGCGCCTTCAGCGCCGCCTGCAGGCGCTCGGCGATCAGCTCGGCGCCCGCCGCCAGCGAGATTCCCTCGGCCAGCACCACGAACTCGTCGCGTCCGATCCGACCCAGCGCGTCGGCGTCACGCACCACGCGGTTCAGGCGCGCGGCGATGGCCTGCACCAGCTCGTCGCCCACGCGGTGTCCGAACGTGTCGTTGATGTCGGTGAAGTTGTCCAGGTTGATGAACAGCGCCGCCACCGGAGTCTTGCGGCGTCGGGCACGTGCGAACATCTGCTCCGCTCGATCCAGGATCAGCGTGCGGTTGGGCAGCCCCGTGAGCTGGTCGTGGGTGGCCATGAACGACAGCTCCTCCTGGCGGCGCGCCAGCTCCTCGCCGGTCTTGGCCCGTTCGCTCTCGAACGATGCGCACATGCGCACGAGCGTCGCATCCACCGTCCTCTGCGTCATCGCCAGCGACGTGGCCAGCGCCTCCGTGGCGATGCCCAGCTCCGTCGCAATCTCGCCCAGCACGATGCCCACCGTGTCGCGCCAGCGCAGGCAGCGCTTGGTCACCTCATCCAGCGGCGCCGCGCGATGGGCGGCCAGTTTGCCGAACGTGTCCCACGCCTCGTTGGCAGTCGCGCGTCCGGCGTTCGGGTCGGCCCCGGCCATCCACATCGCCACCGTCTTGGTCGCCGAGGTGCCCACCGCTTCCAGGCTGCTGCGAGTGGGACCGTCCACGTCCGCCCCCGCCGCCTGAGTGAGCCGAACAACGCCCTCGACCACGTCAGCCGAGCGCTTCGCCAGTGCTTCCCCCAGGCGTCGCAGGTCGTGACTGGCCTGCTCGTTCCGGCGCTCGGGCTGTTGTCCGTCTGAGCGCTCCTGCGCTCCGTTGCTGCATGCGGGCATCCCTGTCATCCCTTCCGGGCGTTGAGCTGATCCATCATCTCAATTGGCCTATTCGACTAATTTCGCGCTCCGCTTGAGTCGGTACGTTGCGTATAGACGAGTGAGGCCCCAGCTCTCAACTGCTGGCCGGCAGCAATTCTTGACCCCCACATGCCGATGTTGCATGACATGTCATTCCTTCGCATGCATCATGTCCGCGCTGGCTCGGTGGGCACATAGCGCCCGCCGTCGCCGCGTCGCAGCAGCCCCAGCACCTCCAGCTCCGTCAGGGCCAGCAGCACAGCGCTGGGATCCAGCCCCGACGTTGTGAGCTCGCTGGGTGTGTCGCGACCTGCGCCAACCTGGCTCAACACATGCTGAAGCTGTGCGCTCAAGCGCTCGCTGGGCTCCGCGCCCGCGGCGCTCGCCCGCCGAGGAGGGTTGCCCGTGCATACGATCTCGAGCACGTCGGCAGCGTCGCGCACGAGCTTGGCGCCTTCCATCAACAGCGCATGCGACCCGCACGACAGCCGTGAGGTGACGCGTCCGGGCATCGCCGCCACGACCGCGCCGCGGGCCTGCGCCATGCGCGCCGCCGCAAGCCCAGCGGTGCTGTCCTCGGCCTCCACCACCACGGTCACAGCGGCGAGCCTTGCAAGGATCCGCTCAGCAGCCAGCGCACCCCAGCGTCGACCACTGCAAGTCGGTGGGAGCTCTGAGGCGATGCACCCGGCCTCCGTGAGCTCTGCCAGCAGCCTGCGGTGGCGAATCGGAGCGGCGATCTGCAGCCCGTTGCCCGCGATCGCAAGCGGCGCTCCCCCGCCGTCCAGCGCTCCCGCCACGGCCGCGTGCGCGATCCCATCCGTCAACAAGCCCGCCACCGTCACGCCGCTCGCCGCCAGACCACGCGCCAGCGCGCCGGCGATCGCGATCCCGTAGTCGCTCGGCGCCGCGCTGCCCACGATCGCCACCACCGGCGCTCGCGTCATCTCGGGCAGGTGCCGCACCCCGCCGGTGAAGTTCAACAGCGCCGGCGCTCCCACATCGCACAGCGTGCGCGGGTAGCTTGCGTGGTGGCGGCACACGCACGCCATCGTGGCCTGCGCTCCCGTGCGCCGCGCACGCTCGAACGCCTCGTATCGTGCCGTCAGCTCCGTCCTGCGCCTGCCGCCCACCGCCTGCATCAGCTCCGCATCTGAAAGCGCCAACACCGCAGCCAGTCGACCGCGGTCGCGCGCCACGTAGTCCAGCGGGCCGCTCAACTGCCCGAGCAGCCAGCTGCGACGCTCACAACGCCAGCACGCGCCCACATCGCACGCAACTGCGAGGACCGCGCTCACGCCGCACGACTGTGGCCGGTGTATGGATGCGGGCGCAGCGCTATCGCCGCGCCCACATCACCCGCCAGCACGCGCTCGGAGCCTCTCAGGTCGGCGATCGTGCGCGCCACGCACAGCACGCGATGCTCCCCGCGCGCGCTCAACAGGCCGCGCTCGCGAGCGCTCTCCAGCAGGCCCTGCGCGCGGTCGTCGATCTTCGCGTTGCTCCGCAGCACGCGCGCGTCCATCGCCGCGTTCACCGCCACGCCCGTCGCGCGCAGGCGCCGCGCCTGGCGCTCGCGTGCCAGCAGCACACGGTCGAGCGCCCGCGCCGAGCTCGTGCGCTCCGATGATCGCGGCTGTTGGCAGCGGCGCTGCAGATCGACGTGGAGATCGATGCGGTCGAGCAGCGGGCCACTCAGGCGCCGTCGATAGCGCGTCAGTTCGCTCTCTGAGCAGCCGCAGCGCTCGCCGTCGCCGGCGTAGCCGCACGGGCAGGGGTTGGTGGCGGCAATCAGCATGAAGCGCGCCGGATACACCGCCGAGTGCGTCGCCCGCGCGATCGCCACGCGCCCGTCCTCCAGCGGCTGGCGCAGCGCCTCCAGCGTCGAGCGCGCGAACTCCGACAGCTCGTCCAGGAACAGCACGCCGTTGTGAGCCAGCGTCGCCTCCCCAACCGCCGTGCGCCTGGCCGCGCCGATCAGGCCCGCCGCCGTGATCGTGTGGTGCGGCGCGCGAAAGGGGCGGACCGTGGCCAGGCGCTCCGCCGAGATGCCAAGCAGGCTGTGGATGCGCGTCACCTCGACCGCTTCGGTCGTGCTCAGCGGTGGCAGGATCGAGGGAAGGCGCTGAGCGAGCATCGTCTTGCCGGTGCCCGGAGGACCGCTCAGCAGAAGGTTGTGGGATCCGGCAGCGGCGATCACCAGCGCCTGCACCGCCAGCGGCTGGCCCTGCACATCGCCCAGATCCGCTCCCGCCTCGTTGCCGCCGAGCGGCGTGGATGGCGGTGGCGTGCGTGCTGGCAGTGGGTCTCCGGGGCCGCCTTCGAGCACGCGCACAGCGCTGCTCACGGTTTCAGCCACCGCCACGTCAAGGCCCGGGATCAGCGCCGCCTCGCGGGCCCTGGCGCCGGCCAGCATCAGGGTCGGAATGCCGGCCTGTCTCGTGGCCTGCGCCACCGCCAGCGTGCCTCGGGAGTGCCTGACCTGGCCGTCCAGGGCGAGCTCTCCGAACAGCGCAATCCGTTCCAGGCGCTCGCCGTCCACCTGGCCGCTGGCGGCCAGCAGCGCGCACGCGATCGCCAGGTCCAGCCCGGTGCCCGCCTTGCGCACGTCGCTGGGCGCCAGGTTGGCGGTTATGCGCTGGGCGGGGAACTTGTAGCCGGCGTTGCGTATCGCCGCCTGGATCCGCTCGCGCGCCTCGCGCACCGCCGTGTCCGCCAGCCCCACGATCGTGAACGCCGGCAGGCCCGGACGCACGTCGAGCTCAACCGATACGTGTCGGGTGTGAAGCCCGTCGATGGTGAAGGCGTGCGCTCGCGCGAGCATGGTGCGGTCTCCTGTGGCAGGGGTGCCTGGATGGAGCCACGCAAGCTAGAACGCGCTTGAGATGAGACGCTCGGCCGGCCGCCGTCGGTGGCCTGGCCGAGCGCTGCTGCGAACGATGAGTGAGACGCCTGCGCTACAGCCCGGCGGGGTGGCGTTCCACGAAGCCGCCGCCGTCGTTGGAGGCCCCGCCCCAGCGCGAGCCGCCTTCCTGGAGGGCGACCGTGTCGAAGCGTTTGCCGTCGATGACCATGTAGGCGTGTTCGGCGTTGGCGTAGATCGTGATGTACTTGCCCGGTCCCGGTTCGCCGTATGACTTGAGCGCCGAGGAGTCCTCTGGGGAGCTCAGCAGCCCGCCGCCGTGCAGCGCATAGGAGACCGAGCCCGAGCAGTCATAGCCTTCGGACTGGAACGAGCCGTGTCCGCCGCCCCACACATACGGGCGAGTGGCGATTTCATCGGCTGCGGCGATCACGCGAGCCACCACGCCTTCGCCTTCGCCTCCCGCGCTTGTGCTCGAGCTGGAGCTGGAGCCCTGCCCGACGAGCGCCGAGGCGGGAGGGGTGAGGGTCTGCTCGTCGCCGACGCCGATCAGCGCCCACGTGGCCGGGCCGACCACGCCATCGCTGGCCAGGCCGTGACGGGCCTGCAGGCGACGGACGGCCGCCTCGGTCGCCGGGCCGAATTCGCCGTCGATGGGCACGTGCAGCGCGGCCTGTAGGCGCGCAACCGCGCCGCTGCCGCCCGCGCCAAGCGGCACCGTTTCCGGTGCGCTGACGTCGGCGGCGTGTGCTGCCGCGTGATGGTGAACGTGCACAGCGGCGGCAACCGCCGAGGCGGGGGGAGTGAGGGTTTCCTGGCCCTGCACGCCGATCAGACTCCATGTGGCCGGTCCCACGATGCCGTCCACCGTCAGGCCGTGGCGGGCCTGCAGGCGACGGACGGCGGCCTCGGTTTCCGGGCCGAAGTTGCCGTCGGCCGACAGATGCAGCGCGCTCTGCAGTTGCTTGACCGCGCCTTCCGAGCCTGCTTCCTGGGAGCCTGCTGCGCTTGAGGATTCGCCTGCCAGGGTGGCTTTGAAGTCGGCCGCGAACACTGTGCTGGCGCTGCCTCCGCGCAGCGCCGCGCTGGTGGCCGGTCCCACGATGCCGTCCACTGCCAGGCCCTTGCTGGCCTGGAACTTACGCACCGCAGCTTCGGTTTCCGGCCCGAAGTTGCCGTCGGCGGTCAGGCCCAGCGCTCGCTGAAGCAGTTCCACCTGGCGTCCTTCGCTGCCCGAGCTCAGTTCGATCGTGTGTTCTGTGGTGGTGGCCGGTTCGGGGTTGGCCAGCGAGCTCGGCGGTTCGCTGGCGATGGCGGCCGTTGGGCCCACCGTCAGCGCTGCCAGGGCGCCCAGTGAGATGCGCTTGGCGCGGGAGCTGGAGGGCACGAAGTGCAGCTCGGCGGCGCGCCTGCGCGCCCGGGAGCGTCCCAGGGAAAGCTGCCACGGCAGCTCGTCGGCGAGATCGCGCCCGCGCAGGGTACTGCGGACGTCGAGCAGCGTGGACAGCACGGCGCTCGACTGGAGCTCGCGCCTGGCACGGCCGCGGCTGGCTCGCGCACGGCGTTTGCGAGATCGCCTCAACGAATCGTTCCAATGATCGGGTACTACAAGATCACGCGGGGATCCCGACATGCGCAGGCGTCCTTTCTACATTCAGTTGCTTGGCGCCTACGGGGTTAGCTGTCGGGCTCGCGTAAACGACTACGCTACGCCACACCTGTGGCGATTCGCCCCATCCATCCCACCTATGTTGGTGGTCTGGCAGTGGGTCCCCCGCTCCTTGACCCCTTGGGGTCGAAGACTCGGCACGATCGGGCGCCAAGCTACCAGATCTGCCTGCAAGATGCATTACACGAGAAGGCCTGCAACGTTTGTTGCCGACGGCGTGCCCGCCGCGCGCGGGGCGCTGCGCTGATAAGTTCGCTCTGTGGAGCGCAATCAAGCACTGAACTCGCGCGTGCTGGCGTTGCTGGTGGTACTGGTGCTGGTGGCCGGCGGGGTGGCGCTGTTGACCGCCAGCGGTGGCGGCTCAAACGGCGCCAAACACGCACACGCCCAGCAGGCATCCTTCGACGCCGAAGGGGTGCTCACGCCAGTCCGCGCCGCGCCGCCGCTGTCGCTGCGCAACTACCTCGGCCAGCGCGTGAACATCGACTCCTACAAGGGCAAGGCGGTGCTGGTCACGTTCCTGTACACCAACTGCCCGGACGTGTGCCCGCTGATCACGGCCAACCTGCACGAGGCGCAGACCCTGATGGGGCCGGCGGTCACGGCCAAATCCGAGATCATCGCCGTGTCGGTCGATCCGCGTGGCGACACGCCCAAGGCGGTGGGCGCGTTTTTGGCTCGCCATGGGATGACCGGCAGGATGCAGTACCTCCTCGGCAGCGCCTCCGAACTGGCGGCCGTGTGGAAGGCGTGGGGCGTGGGCTCTAGCCGCGACGCGCAAAAGCCCCAGTTCGTCAACCACTCCGGGCTCGTGTATGGAGTGACCGGCTCGGGCAAGCGCCTGACCGTCTACACGGCCAGCTTCGAACCGAAACAGATCGCCCACGACGTGCCGTTGCTGGCCGCTCGCTGAGGCGCGGCGGTGTCTGTACGGCCGCAGAGGGTCGTGTGGGTGCTGGCGGCGCTGGTGGTGCTCGTGTTGGTGGCCGTGTTCGGGCTCAAACGGGACCGCTCGGCTGTCACCGGCCGTGTCGCGCCGCCGCTGCCAAGCGAACGGCTTTCAGGGGCTCACGTGACGCTCGCAAGTGCGCTGGCCAGCAGCGGCGGCCGGCCGCTGCTGCTGGTGTTCTGGGCCAGTTGGTGTGAGCCGTGCGTGCACGAGGCGCCCGCCGTGTCGCGCTTCGCCGACAGCGCCGCCGGCCGCGGCCGGATCGTGGGCGTGAACTGGAGCGATCCGCAGCTGTCCTCCGCCCGCTCTTTCATCCGCCGCTACGCATGGAGCTTTCCCAACCTGCGCGACAGCGAAGGCGCGGTCGGCGAGGCATACCGCCTGACTGTGCTACCGACCACGTTTGTGATCGACGGCGCCAGTCGCATCGAGGCTGTGCTGCGAGGGCCGCAGAGCGAGGGCTCGCTGGCGGCCGCGCTCAAGCAGGCAGAAAGAGCCTGACCAGCGGGGCGCCTGCCCCCGGAACGCGCGTCTCCGAGGGCGGGCTGGCCTCCGCCGCCGAGGCCTAGAAGGCCCCTGGGCCGAGCGGTCCGCCTTCGGTTTCGGGGCTGGCCAGCACGCACTGGCCGCGGCGTACCCCGGTGACCGTGTTGGGCTCCGGCGCACGCGGGTAGAGGCCTTCTTCACCGGCCTCCGCCGAGTCCCAAACCTGGCTGTCTTCACGGCAGTTGAGGTTGCCCTCCACCTTGTTTGCCAGGACCTCGATCGCGTCGGGGTCGGCCAGTTGGTCGCCGATCAGATCGAGCTTGCCGAACACGTGCACGCGCGCCACGCCCAGCCAGCAGGACGAGAGGTCCTTGATCATCAGGCGCCCGCCGACAGTCAGATCCTCGTAGTCGCTGTACACGGGGAAGAATTCAAAGATGCCCTGCGGCACGCACTGAAAGCCACCGCCGCCGCCGCTCTGCATGACGTTGCCGTTGATGGAGCTGTTGTGCAGCACGACGCCGAGCGCTTCGCGCGCGCTGAGGTTGCCGTATACGTGGCCGGAGCTGGACAGCGTGGGGGCTTCCGGGTTGGGGTCGTCGAGGCAGGGGAAGTGCTGCGGCTCGCAACCCATCAGCAGGCTTGCGCCGGCGCTCACGCGCACGTTGCCGTGCACCGTCAGTCGCGAGCTGCCGCCGTGGGTGACGTCGTTCAGCCCGAACGCCGCCAGCAGCACCGAGCCTTCGCCCAGCACCACGTTGCCCTCCACCACAGCCTGCCCCGCGTCCACCACGCACTCGCCGGTGACTGTCACGTTGCCGAAGTATTTACCTGATAGGACACCGGGCGATTCAGCAGTGCCGCTGCACGTGCTCCCGTGAGCCACCGTGCCGTTTGTGGGCAGTCTGTGTGTGAATGGCGTCGTTCGCGCCAGTGGCCCGTCGGATGCTGATGCGCTTGCGGCGGCCAGCGTGAGCGCCGCGGCGGCCACGAGCTGCAGGCAGCACGCCCGTCTCGCGGCAAGCACGATCGTGTGCAGTGAACGCACGGTTCATTCCTCCTTGGTTGCCTCCGGTGTGTGGTCGGCGGGCCCCTCAAACCCACCACCGATCTGTGGGCTGGAGGTTACCCTGTCGGCCGGTGGCGTGTCAGCTGCGCGAACAGTCCCACTTAACCTGATAACAGTAAACGACATTCACCTTAATCGACACCATCGAGCGATGGTGTCCTGGCGATACTCGTGCGGCCAGCGGTCCTGGGTGGACGCGGCGAGCGATCAGCTGGGAAGCGGGTTGCGCGGCAGCTTGGCCCACTGCTTGAGGAACACCTCGGTGTCGGCGATGTCGAGCGGGCGCGCGAACAGGAAGCCCTGGCCGCTGTCGCAGTCCTCGTCCTTCAGCAGCGATAGCTCCTGTTGCTGTTCGATGCCCTCCGCCAGGGTTTCGATCGACAGCGCCTTGCCCAGTTGCACGAGCGTGCGGATCAGCGTCTCGCCCTCCTGGTTGTGCCTCAGCGCGGAGATGAACGAGCGGTCGATCTTGAGCGCGTCAACGGGGAAGCGCTGCAGGTGGGCCAGCGAGGAGTAGCCGGTGCCGAAGTCGTCGATCGCGATACGCACACCGAGTTCCTTGATCTTCACCAGGCGCCGGCCGGTCTGTTCGGCGTCGCGCATCAGGGCCGTCTCGGTCAGCTCGATCGTCAGCGCCTCCGGGTCAAGGCCGCTGTCGGTGAGCGCGCTTTCGATGTCCGCGATCAGCTGGTCGGTGTCCAATTGGCGCGCGGAAACATTGACGGCGATGCTCAGCGGATAGCCGGCCTTGCGCCAGATGGCGCCCTGGCGGCACGCTGCTTGCAAGACCCAGCGGCCGACTTCCACGATCTGCCCGGTTTCCTCCAGCAGGGGAATGAACGCGTCAGGTTGGATCACCCCGCGCTCGGGGTGATTCCAGCGGATCAGCGCCTCCACACCGTTGGGGCTCATGTCGCTGAGGTTGAGCGTGGGCTGGTAGACGAGGAAGAACTCGTCGTTGATCAGCGCGTCGCGCAGCCCCATCTCCAGTTCCATGCGGTGCTGCATCACGTCCTGCATGTCCGTCTCGAACACCACGAAGCCGTTCTTGCCATCCCACTTGGCGCGATACATGGCGATGTCCGCGCCACGCAGCAGCTCCTCGGCGGTGGTCTGCTGGCCGGTCGCTATGCCGATGCTGGCGGTGACGGTCAGGCGTGTCTCCTGCTCGGCGCCGAGCATGAACGGCTGCTGCAGCGCGTCCAGCAGGCGCGCAGCTATCAGCTCCGGCCCGGCGGCCAGCGACACCGTCTCGGTGATCACCACGAACTCGTCTCCGCCGAGGCGCCCGAGCGCGTCGCCGCCGCGGATTACGCCGTCGAGTCTTGCCGCCACCGCCCGCAGCAGTTCATCGCCGACGGCGTGACCGAGCGTGTCGTTGATGCCCTTGAAGTTGTCCAGGTCGATGAACAGTGCAGCCACCGGGGTCTGGTTGCGCGCCGCGCGCGCCAGCATCTGCTCGATGCGGTCCAGGATCAGCGTGCGGTTGGGCAGGCCGGTGAGCGGGTCGTGCGTGGCCAGGAACGACAGCTCCTCCTCGCGGCGTTTGAGCTCTGTGTCGGTGCGCTGGCGCTCGTCCTCGAAGCACTCGCACATCCGTACCAGACTGAACTCGAGGCTCAACTGCAGGATGTTGAGGGCGTGGGGGAGAGTCTCGGGAGAGCTCTCCTGGCGGGCGGTGATCTCGCGCAGTACCTCGGCCATCGCGTCGCGCCAGTAAAGGCAGCATTTGGTGACATCGTTGAGTGAAGCAGCCTGGTGCGCGGCCAGCTCGCCGAAGATCTCCCATGTTTCGCGGCCGGCCTCGCGGGCGACCACCAGCCCCTCGCCGGAGAGCCAGCGGGCAACGGCGATGGTGGAGCTGCGGCTGATCCGTTCGAAGCGGTCCCGTACGACGTTGTCGATCACCTGGCCGGACTGGGTTATGCGCGAGAGCGTGTGCTCGAGCACGATCTCGCAGTGGAGCTTGAGCTCCTCGCCGGCGCGCACGAGATCCTCCCCGCTGTCCTGCACTGGGAAGGAAGGAGGCAGCGGCACCCGTGGCTCGCCCCCGAGACTCAAACGGTCAACAGCCATGTCATCAAATGATCGGCATCGATCGCCGATTCCATGAGGTTGAACTCACATTGCCGGACGCGCCTTCACCGCATCGGCACGTTCGCTATGTCCGCACGGTGTGCGATTCACGCCGCCAGCGCCACCAGGCTTGGGGCGATTCAGCCCTTCAGCGTCGCCAGGACACGGTGCTTGCGCAGCTCGCTCTGCAGCATTGCCCGACGCCCCAGCGAGCATGGCGGGCGCGTGGGCATCGCGACCTGCGCGGGGAGTCGGATCAGGCCCAGATGGCGGGCCGTTCGCCTGGCGGAGCAGCGTTTGGTGCAGAACGCCGTGCGGTCGAAGCAGTCGACACACCACATCCCAAGAAGATACCAATGATTGGGACATGCGTGCATGGAACGCTGACTCTCTGGACATGGACAGTCGGGAAGTGTGTGGTTGTGTCATGGCACAACCGCTCTCATCTGCCACCCGCGTGCTCGGCGAACGAGTGCGCGCCCGTCGCATGGCGCTGGGCCTGAGCCAGGAGGCACTGGCGCACCAGAGCGGCATCCACTGGACTTTCTTGGGACAGGTGGAGCGTGGTCGGCGCAACCTCAACCTCCACAACCTGCTCAAGGTGGCGGCCGGCCTGGGCGTCGATCCGGCGGAGCTCGTGCGTGGCCTGCAGCCCCCGGATCAGCACTTTGGCGGTTCCGACGCCGGTTAGCGCGTACTCAACTTCGCGTCGCACGGTCAGCCCCGGCATTGGAGCTGATGCTGGTCGCGCGGACTCAGCTCACGATCTGGGATGTCCCCATCTCCGCGCCACGGGCGTCCAGCGCCTGCACGGCGAAGTTGGGACCGTCGCGTGACCCCCTTTGCAGGGTGCTCTCAAAGCCACGCGACGGCGTGCTGGAGACGATCTGCAGCTGGTCGGGCGACGGGCCGGCGAGCAGGCGCCATGTGTGCACATCGGTGGCGCCGTTCCAGCTGGCATAGACCGTGTTGTCGGAGCGTTGGGCGCTCAGCGCGATCGCGGGGGCTTCGGCTGGCAGGCCGCTCCAGGGCAGCCGAAAGGCCCTGTAGGACTCATAGCGCTCGCCCAGCACCGCGTCGAACAGCATCCGCCCGCTGCGGTCGAACTCCGACACGTGAGGAGCTTCGCCCCAACCGACGAACACGTTGCCGTTGCCCAGCAGCTGCACGCTGCCCTGGCTGCCGGACAGGACCTTTGGATGGAAGTACTGGTGTATGAGGTTGGCGCTCGTGGTGTGCTCGTCGACATCCAGGATCAGCCCGCGCGAAAGTGCCTCCACGGCGGGGGTGGCGCCGTTGTCGAAGACTGTGAGCGTGCCGTCGGCTTGACGGCGGGCGTCGTGCTGCCAGGCGAAGTTGCTGCCCACGCCCATCACGAAGTCGCCGCGCTTGCCGCCCAGGCGCCACACGATCTCGCCGCGACGGTTGAGCTTGTAGATGGTGTGGGTGCTGCGTGAGGAGACCAGCAGGTCGCCGTCGTGGTCGAGGCTGACCGAGTTGATGTGGAAGAAGTCCCAGTTCGGGCCGACCGGCGCGTAGGACTCCTGCAGCGCAACGTGCTCCAGGCTGTGCCACTCCAGCAGAACCCGTCCGCTCGCCAGATCGATCTCCTGGAAGAGGGCGTCCTGGATCGTGGCGTGCACCGAGCCGCCGACGGCGCTGAGGTCGGCGTCTGTGACCACATAGCTCGTCAGCAGCGCGGTGTTGCGTGGGGTGAGCACGAACTCGTGCAGATCGCCATACAGTCCGTTGGACGCCTGCACGCGTCGGATGACGCGGTAGCTGGAGTCGGCGATCACGTATTCACCGACTCCGTGGCCGAGCTTTACGTTTCCTTCCCACCACGTCAGCACGGGGCTGCCGCGATAGCTCTGCACGCGGAAGTTGGTGACGATCTTGCCGGCCACCGGGTTCTCCCAGATCGGCTGCCCGTCGCTCGCCACGATCACCGCGCCGGCCTGGGCGCCGGGCGCGTTGTAGGGAGCGATGAAGATCGGATCGGTGGAGCTGGCGGGGTCCATGTGGGTTACGGTGAGCGCCGGGATGCGCAGATCCGGGCGTGTGTGCCAGTGCGGCGCGCGCGGCGGAGCCGGCAAACGCGAGGATGCGAGGGCGCCGGAGACGATCTCACCGAGAGCGCCCGCGCCGGCCAGGCCCGCCGCCCCGATCCCGGCGGAGCGCAGCAGCTGCCTGCGGGTGATGCGCTGGCTGGATCCGATCATGCCTGCCCTTCGCGGAGACGTCCACTTGGAAAAGCCCTCGCAGACATGCTGGCAAGCCGAGTTCAACGTCAGCGAAGAATGCGGCGTAGGCTCCCCGGGATGGGGATCAGGTGGCCTTTCAGGGGTGGCTCAGCGCGCGAGCCGGCGGTGGCGATCGCAGACCCGCGGCTGGATGACTGGGAGACGGTGAGCACGTTCGAGGAGCAGGCCACGGCACTGGCGTGGCGCGATCAGCTCCGCGGCATGGGCGTGGAGGCGCGCTGCGCGGCCGACCACCAGCTCGACCGCTTCGGGCGCGGCGACATCTATCTGGTCGTGCCGCCGGAGCAGTGGTCGCGCGCGAACGAGATCATGGACAACCTCGACTGAGCGGGCGCCAGCCCGCGGCTGTTCGCCCGCGTCAGATCCACCCCAGCAGCGGACCGAACACGAGACCGCAGGCAAGGACGGTGGATGCGAGCGAGCCGACCACCCGCAGTTGGCGCTTGCGGCTGGCCATGTCGTAGACCCAGAACGCCACCGCGTAGAAGGTCAGATAGCCGAACACCACGATCACGGGGAAGCTGGCGACGTTCCACCACCAGTAGTACCAGTGGAAAACGCCGTCGGCGTGCAACAGCATCTCGACCCCCACAGACACGAGCGAGAGGCCGATGGCCAGCGCCCAGCGGTTGGGCAGGCCCAGGATGCGCACGCTGCGATCGGCGGGCAGGAGCTTGACGAAGACCACGCCGTTGATGGCGAAGAACAGCGAGATCTCGATCGTGAGGCCGATCAAGATGACGAAGCTGCTGTGGCCGGTCACGGTCCACAGGGCGGCGTGGCCATCGAAGTGCAGCACCAGCGCGTTGGCGATCTCGTTCAGCCAATCCATCATCCAAAACGCCAGCCCGGCGAGCACCACGCTCCAGTTGGAGCGCTGAAACTCGACCGCGTACACGTAGACCACCAGTGCGAGCAGCGTGACGGTGGACCAGTCGAAGTGCCCCGGTGCACGCAGCAGGTGCTCGGCCTGGACGGTGAATGGGCTGGCGCTCGACAGCACCGGCAGCAGTATGACGTTCGGCGCGATCCCCGTGCCAGCGCCGGCGGCGGGAACGGCGTGCTACCCAGGCTCTCGTGCGCCGCTATCTCTCTTGAGCTCCTCCACGCGCGTGGCAAAGGCCGCCAGCTGGACGTCTAGGCCGTGGGCAACTGCCACCAGCAGATCGTAGGTCGGGTCCAGCCGTCCAGCTTCGAGCGCGTCGATTCGCGCACGGGCAACTCCGCTCCTACTGGCGAGCTCGCTCGAGCTCATGTGCCGACGCTGGCGCACGTCCCGAACCGCCCGCCCGAGCAGGGCCAGCTCGTATTCATCGTCTGTGGGCTCTGGTTGTGACGTGTGCAAGGAAGCCTCCCAATCTGCGCTGAAGACAACTGTCTCAAGCGAGAATACGCTATATATTGCGTAATGAGTCCAGTGTGTGGCCGGGCGAGCCGGCTGCCAGCTGGCGACGGCGTGCAAGCGTTGGGGCAGCGGAAACGGGTGCGGAGAGCTAAGCTCTCGCCGCTGATGCCGCCGGAGAGAAAGTCCAAGCCGTTGAGTTCCGATCGCGCCGCGCTGATGGATGCGATCAACGCGGCGATGGCCAAGAACGGTATGACGCAGGAGATGCTCGCGGAAGCATCGGGGGTGAGCGCCAGGAAAGTCAGCGACGTGGTGCGAGGGCAGGGCAATCCGACCTATCTGAACATGCTGAAACTGTGCGGAGGCCTGAAAACCAGCTTCCTTGACTTCGTCCAGTCGATAGAGGGCGCCGACGTGGTGCGCGACCCAAGCCCCAAGCGCTCCAAACGTTCCAAGCGGTAACGCTCTCTCGCTCCAAGGCTCCGAGCCACGGGCGGTCACAAACGGCTCGTTGCGATCGTATAACGGTCATGACGTCCACCAGCGATGAGCAGCTGCTGCTCAGCGGGGAGGCCGAGGACTTCGGGCTGCTGTATGAGCGCTGCTATCCGCTGGTACGCGGCTATCTGCGTCGGCGGGTCGGGTCGCGGCCGGATGTGGTGCTCGATCTCGTGGCCGAGACCTTTGCGCGGGCGCTGGAGCGCCGCGAGCAGTTCGATCCGCAGCGTGGTCCGGCGATCGGCTGGCTGCTGGGGATCGCGCATCACCTGCTCGTGGACGGCATGCGCCGCGGGCGGGTGGCCGATCGGTCCCGGCGTCGTCTGGGGATGGAACGGGTGCTGATCGACGATGCGCAGCTGGAGGCGATCGAGCGCGACAGCGAGTCGGATCTGGAGCGCATGCTGGGGGCGCTTCCGGATGAGCAGCGCCAGGCGGTGGAACGCCGGGTCCTGGTCGATGAGCCCTATTCCGCAATCGCAGTGCAGATCGGCCGCTCAGAGCAGGTGGCCCGTAAGCGTGTCTCGCGCGGGCTTGCCGCGCTCAGGCGAAGCCTCGAGGAGGACACATGACAGACCCCTACCGGATCCTGGGCGAGTCGCTGGTGGCGGCGGCCCGCAGACGCCAGTCCCCTGGTGGTGAGCGGAGCGCGCGCTCGTGGCTCTCGGGCCACCTGAAAGCGACAGCTATTGCCGCTGTGCTGGTCCTGGGCAGCGGGGCCGCTGCTGTGGCCGCCAGCGGCCTTTTGAACGGCAGCCCTGTGGCGGAGCCGCAGGGAACGCCCACCGCAACAGTCGGCAGCGGTGTTTCGGCTGCCGGCGGCGGACAACTGCTGGCGCTGCGCGCGGCCGATCCGGAAGGCGGGCCACCCTGGGGAATGCGGCTGGTACACACCACCCGCGGTGAGGTTTGCGTGCAGGTCGGGCGCATTCAGGACGGCCAGCTGGGCCAGCTCGGCATCGACGGCGCGTTTCACGATGACGGGCGCTTTCACCCACTGACGGCGGGCATCCTGCCCAACTACACAAACGGCTACGCCGACCTCACCTGCCTGCTACCCGGAGAAGTGATGCTGGCTAACGCGCCGACCGAGGACCGCAACGCGGAATGGGGGATAGGGGGCGAGGTGTCCAAAACCAGGCCGCCGGTGCAGCAGCTGCGCTCGATCTCATGGGGGCTGCTCGGACCGCACGCGGTCAGCGTGATCTACCGCACCGCCACGGGGCTGAAGAGCAGCCCGGTCAGCCCGGGCACCGGTGCGTTCATGACGGTGGAGCCGCTGCGCAGACTGGAAGGACCGGTCAAGATCGCGGGTTTCCAGAGCGGATGGATCAGCGGCCATGAGGTGGGCCTCGAACCGTCGCGCAACGAACGCTTCGATCTGGTCAGCACGATCGTCTACCGCTTCGGATCGCTGGTCTGCTCTGTGGGTGTGCTCGCGCCCGCAACCGGACGGTGCCCCGCCCCGCCGCCCACGCCGCGGAGTGCCTACGAGCCGACCCGCAGCCTGCACGAGCCCGTGCGGGTGACGGCGGTGGCGCAGTCCCACGCGGTATGCAGCGCGGCTTACCTCCTGGACCCGTGCTACGCGGCCGCCGTGGAATTCAAGGCCCCATATGCGATCGCGAACGCGGGCAGCGAATACGACATCGAAGCCAGCTCGACCTGCCACAACGCCACGCCCAGCAGCTGGAGCGTGGAGCGCAACGTCAAGCGGGGCGAACTGGTTCGCACCAGGTCGCTCGGGTACTTCAACTGCACGTCGATCGACCGCTTCGAGGTCGAGTACCGGAACCTCACGCCGCCGGGCTCATCGAGGGCTCACCACGCTTCGGTGATCCTTGGCGTGGGCACGCTCAGGGGCGCCAGCCGCTGAGAGGGCGCAGGAATGCTTGTCGAAGGTGTCGGGTAGATCTACAGTGCCCGCCGTCTTCGGCCGATCCCGCCGCATGGGCAAGGACGGGTGGTATTCGTGCAGTAGGAACTTGCTTGCAGTGGCGGGCACCGCCGCCTCGCTGCTGTTTCCCGCGGGCGCGTGCGCTGCAGTGGCACCCGGTGACCTGGTGATCGCCGACGCAAGGGCGTTCGGCGGCGGCGCGCTGCTGTTGGTGGATCCGACCACGGGCAGTGAGTCGGTGATCTCGTCAAACGCGATGGCAGTCAACGCGTCGAGTCGCTACTTCGATCTTCCGTTCACGTTCGTGATCGGTCCCAGGGACGTGCTGTATGTGGCCAACACCGGCAACCTCGGCGGCAGCTGCAACGGTGGATGCGGGGGAGTGCTTGCCGTCGACCCGGAAACGGGCGCCGAGCGGATCGTGTCCTCGAACGCGATGGCTGTGAACGCCGCGAGCCAGTACTTCCACGAACCGACGGGCATTGCGGAAGGTCCGGAAGGCGATCTGTACGTGGCCGACTGGGGCAGCTGCAAAGGGTGCGGTGAGGTGATCAGGGTGGACCCGGCCACGGGCAAGGAGACGCTGGTGTCCTCCAACTCGATGGCGGTGAACGCGTCGAGTCAACTGTTCGAGTACGTGCAGGCGATCGTGGTGGAGCGCAACGGTGAGATCCTCGTCACCGATCCCCTCGCCTTCGGCGGCCACGGCGGCATCGTGGGCGTCGACCCGACCACGGGCAAGGAGAGCGAATTCTCCTCGAACAACCTTCCGGTCAACAGCTCGAGCCAGTACTTCGAAGGCACCGGGCAGATGTCCGTTGAAGCTGACGGCAACATCCTCGTCGCCGACTGGTGTCCCACCAGCAGCTGTGGCGGCATCGTGCGGGTGGACGCCGCCACCGGCAAGGAGACGCTGGTTGCGTCCAACTCGATGCCTGCGAACTCCTCGAGCCAGTACTTCAACCAGCTGACCGACGTGGCGCTCGACGGCAACCGCCTGGTGGTGACCCAGGAGGGCGGCCTCGGAGGCTCGTGCGAAGGCGGCTGCGGCGGCGTCCTGTACGTGGATCTCTCCACGGGCGCGGAGACGGAGCTGTCGGCCAACTCGTTGGCTGTCAACGCCACGAGCGAACTGTTCGCCCAGCCGTTCGACGTGGCGGTTGTGGGGTCATCCACGTCTGGTGTAGGGGCAGGAGGGGCCGGTGCGGGCGGGGCAGGAGGCTCCGGTGGATCCGCGGGCGGCTCCGGTAGCAGCGGCGGGTCGGGTGGAGCCGAAGGCGCGGCCACTGCGGGCAGGAAATCCTCGACCGGTCCGGGGGTGAGCGCGGTCTCTGAGACGCGTGGCACGATCCATCGCCACGGTCGACGGCGCGCGCGCAGCACCGTGCTGTCGTTCACGCTCAGCGAAGCGGCCAGCGTCCGGATCACCTTCGTACGTCATTCAAGTCATGCCTGCCGGCGCTCCGGGCGCCGTACGCGGCGCTCGTGCTCGTCGGTCGGCCTGGCCCGGACCCTTGCGCTGGTCGGCCGTGCAGGCGAGAACCGGGTATCGGTGACTTCGCGCCTGGCGGGCGGGAAGACGCTTCCCGCCGGCCGCTACGAGCTCACGATCTCAGCCAACGGCTCATCGGGATCGACCGCCGACGCGGACGTGCTTGCGCTCGTTGTGCGCTGACCCTGGCGTCCGTAGAAACCGCGCCGTTGATGGGGGTGCGTGCGGATGTTGCTCGATTGATCACGGTCGACAATCGGCGAGTACCGATGAACGACACAGCCACGATCATCGCCCCACCTTCCGGCATGTCCGCCGCTGATATCAACGGGCTGCTCTTGACTGCCGGTGCCGCCGTGGAGAGCTCCGCGCGACTGTTGCGTCAGGGCCGCTCGCACGTCGGTGGCCTGATCGAGAAGGGGGATCGAGACTACGCGACCCGCGTCGACCTGCTGATCGAGGACAGCGTTCGCGCTGCGCTCGAAGGCCGCGCCCACTCGGATTCCGTTTCTCGGTGAGGAGCGAGGCGGCGAGGCAACGGCACCGCTGCTGTGGGTGCTCGACCCGGTCGATGGAACCACGAACTTCATCAAGGGCAGTCCGCTGTGCGCGATCTCGCTCGCCCTTCTCAGTCACGGCCAGCCGATCTTCGGGATCGTTGACCTCCCGTTTCTGCGCGAGCGCTACGTCGCTCGCGCGGGAGGCGGGGCCTACCTGAACGGGACGCGGCTGCGGATCCCCACGGTCTCGCGACTGTCCGAAGCGGTCGTCGGGATGACCGACTTCGCGGTGGCCGACGATCGCGCGACCGAGAACCCGATCCATGTCGCTCTGCTCGGACGCCTGGCCCCGCTCGCCTTGGGGGTCCGCACGCACGGGTCCGCCGCACTCGACCTTGCCTGGTTTGCCGCGGGTCGCCTCGCTGCCACGATCATGCTCTCCAACCGGGCATGGGATGTCAGCGCCGGAGTGCTGCTGGCACGCGAGGCCGGCGGTCTGGCTTTCGACGGGGACGGCTCCGAGCACGATGTCCAGTCCCGCTTCACGATCGCTTCGGGAGCTCAACTGAAGAGCGGCCTCATCGATCTCCTGGAGGCATGTCCATGAGCGGTCCTGCTCTGACTGTGTTCGCGCCCTCGCCGCTGCTGACGATCACAGTCGAGGCTCCGGGGAGCGATCGCCCGGAGATCCATCTGCACGCCGGCGGTCAGGGCATCTGGGTCGCGCGGATGGCGGCGCTGCTCGGCGCGGACGTGACGCTCTGCTGCGCCCTTGGAGGCGAGCCTGGGGTCGTGTTGCGCGCGCTCATCGCCGAGGAGGGCGTGAAACTGGTCGCGGTCGAGTGCTCCGCGTGGAACGGCGTCTACGTGCACGCCCGCCGGGACGGCGTCCGCAGCGAGTTCGCTCGCACCCACTGCGTGGGACTGTCTCGTCACGAGTCCGACGAGCTCTACGGGGCCGCGCTCAGCGCGGCGATCGACTCGCGCGTGGCGATGCTCACCGGCGTGGACCCGCCCGGCGCGATCGAAGCCGACGTCTACCGGCGTCTCGCCTCGGACCTCCGGCGCAACGGCGTCAAGGTGATTGCCGATCTCTCCGGAGAGCCGCTCGCGGCGGCGCTCGCGGGGGGTCTGGATCTTCTGAAGGTGAGCGATGAGGAGCTCGGCCATCTCGGGCTGAGCTCGAGCTCGGGGCAGAGCGAGCTGATCGCGGCGCTCGACACGCTTCACGAGCGCGGCGCCGAGTCGGTCCTGATCTCTCGCGGTGAGCGCGCCGCGTTCGCGCTCGACGGACGCGGCGGTTGCCTGGAACTCACGGGCCCGCACGTGGAGGCTCTGGAACCAGCCGGGACGGGAGACTCGATGTTCGCGGCCCTCGGCGTCAGCCTCGCCGAGGGCGAGACCCTCGAGGTCGCATTGCGCCTGGCGATGGCAGCCGGGTGCCTGAACGCGACCCGACGCGGCCTCGGCACCGGCAGCCGCGCACAGATCGAGCGGCTCAGCCGTCACGTCGGGATCGACCGCGTTGCAACGCAAACGCCTCGCGATGGGACGCCGACGCGACGCGGCGAGCGAGCGGTGGGCACTCGGTAGTTCATCCGCCGGAACTGCGGCCAATCGCCGAAGCCGGTGGGGGCCGCACGACGTAGCCTTGCTTCAGGTTCGAGCATGAGCGAGACGACCCAGACTCCCGACACGAGATGGACCGGCGCGGTCACCGCAGTCGAAGATCCGCCGCTGTTGAGTGCGCCCGCGATCGTATTTCGCGACCGGTGCGACGCGGGACGCCAGCTTGCGGCACTGCTCGAGGCCTATCGCTCAGAGAGGCCCGTCATCGTCGCGATGCCGCGCGGCGGCGTCCCGGTCGCCGCAGAGGTGGCACGCGCCCTCGACGCGCCGCTCGATGTCGCCGTCGTGCGCAAGATCGGCGCGCCGCAGAACCCGGAGTTCGCGATCGGCGCCGTCGCCGAGAACGCGGTCCGACTGATCAGCGATCGCACGGTGCGCGCGCTCGGACTCACAGGCGCCGACGTGGCGGCGGTGAGTAGGCGAGCCGAAGACGAGCTCGCCGACTACGTACACCGCTACCGTGGCCGGCGCCAGGCAGTCGACGTCTCCGGCCGCACGGTGATCCTCGTCGACGATGGGCTTGCCACCGGGCACTCCGCACATGCCGCGCTGCTCTCGCTGCGGGCTCGCGGAGCGAGGAGGCTGATCCTGGCCGTTCCGGTGGCGGCAGCCGCGTCCGTCCGCGAGCTTGCCAATCTCGCGGACGCGGTGGTGTGCGTCGAGCAACCGGAGGAAATGTGGGCGGTTGGCTATTGGTATCAGGACTTCGCTGCGACCTCTGACGCAGAAGTCGCCGCTGCCTTGGACGAAGTCGCTCGGCAAGCACAACACAGCACGTCGATCGCTTCGCCGAAGAGGGGAGAGGTCACGATCGCGGCAGACGCTGCGAGCCTCGGTGGCGAGCGTTCTGTGCCCGCGGGTGCGCGTGCCGTCGTCGCATTTGCGCACGGCAGTGGCTCCAGCCGCCACAGCCCTCGCAATCGCGCGGTGGCGGAAGCCCTCAACGACGCGGGCTACGCGACGCTCCTGCTCGACCTGTTGACCGAGGCGGAGGCGCTCGACCGCCGCAACGTGTTCGACGTGCCGCTGCTCGCCTCGCGTCTGATCGCGGCCAGCGAATGGCTGGGAGCCCAGCCGGATACCGCTGCGCTTCCGCTTGCCTACTTCGGCGCGAGCACCGGAGCTGCGGCGGCGCTCACGGCGGCGGCATCGCTCGGCACTCGCGTCGGTGCCGTCGTCTCGCGCGGAGGACGTCCCGACCTTGCCGTCGATCTGCCGCTGGTCACCGCGCCGACGCTTCTGATCGTCGGCGGCGCCGATCTCCAGGTGCTCGAGCTCAACCGTCTCGCGCAACGCAAGCTTCGCTGCCCCAACGAAATCGCTGTCGTGCCCGGCGCGGGGCACCTGTTCGAGGAGCTGGGCGCGCTCGAGCGGGTCAGCGCCCTGGCGATCTCCTGGCTCGACCGCAGCTTCGTGGTCGGCTGAGCTGTGGCATCCACGCTCGCCCTTCCGATCGGAGAAAGCGCGGCGCTCGAGGCGCTGCGGCTCGATGCCAGGCCGTTGCATGGCGGCGAGGCCGACTACGACGCTCTGCTGGAGCTCATCGGCGACGCGCGGCTGGTGCTGCTCGGCGAGGCGAGCCACGGGACGCACGAGTTCTACCGCGAGCGCGCCCGGATCACCAAGAGGCTGATCGAGGAGCGCGGGTTCACCGCCGTGGCGGTCGAGGGTGATTGGCCCGACGCCGACCGCGTCAGCCAATATGTGCAGGGAGTGGGCGATGACGGCGACGCCGAGGAGGCGCTGCGCGGTTTTCGGCGGTTTCCCACCTGGATGTGGCGCAACGCCGAGGTGCTCGATTTCGTCGGCTGGCTGCGCGCGCACAACGAGCAGCTCTCCGCAAACCAAAGGGCCGTGGGCTTCTACGGTCTGGACCTGTACAGCCTGGCCGCGTCAATGGAGGCCGTGGTCTCCTATCTGGAGCAGGTCGACCCGCCGGCCGCGGCCCGAGCGCGCGAGCGCTACGAGTGCCTTCACCCGTTTGCGCAGGACAGCGCTGGCTATGGGCAGGCGGTCCTACTCGGTGTAAGCGAACCATGCCGGCGGCGGGTGCTCGAGCAGCTCGTCGAGCTGCGCCGCCGCGCAGGCGAGTACCTGAGCTCGGACGGCCTGGTCGCTGAGGATCGTTACTTCCTGGCCGAGCAGAACGCGACGGTCGTGGCCAACGCCGAGGAGTACTACCGCACGATGTTCGCCGGCCCGGCGGCCTCCTGGAACCTGCGCGACCGGCACATGGCCGACACGCTCGACCAGCTGCAAGTGCACCTCGCGCGCCACGGCGGCGAGGGCAAGGTCGTGGTGTGGGAGCACAACTCGCACGTCGGGGACGCGCGCTCGACGGAGATGGCCCAGCGCGGCGAGCTCAACCTCGGTCAGCTGATGCGCGAGCGCCACCGCCACGATGCGATTCTCGTCGGCTTCACCACCTACACAGGCACGGTCACCGCCGCCTCGGAGTGGGGAGGGGAGGCAGAGCGCAAGCGCGTCAGGCCGGCCCTTACCGACAGCTACGAGGCGCTCCTGCACACCACGGGCATCCCCGCTTTCCTGCTGTGCCCGCTGCGCGAAAGCGCGAGTGGCGCCGCACTACGAGAGCCGCGGCTGCAGCGCGCGATCGGTGTCATCTACCGTCCCGAGAGCGAACGTCAGAGCCACTGGTTCGCGGCGTGCGCATCCCAGCAGTTCGACGCCATCGTCCACATCGACGTCACGCGGGCGGTCGAGCCGCTGGAGCGCACCGGCAGTTGGGAACTCGGCGAGCCGCCCGAAACCTATCCCACCGCGCTCTGATCGCGTGGAGGCACCGGCCAGGCCGCCTCTCGTTACAGCGCTGCACGCCATTGGAGTATGCGGCTTTTCCGCAGTCTCCGACGTGCCTAGTGCTGATGGGAGACAAGATGCTGGCGCGTAGCCTTCGGCAGCATGGAGATCCGTCAGCCATCCGAGGAGCAAGCCATGACATCGCGGAGTGAAACCCCGAATGATCGGGACGGCCAGGTGGCTGTACGGGCGGTAGGGCAGCCGGTCGCGCCATCAACCGAAGCGCAGTCGCAGGCGACTGCCGAAGCGAAGAGCCAGCATCGGCTCGGTCTTCCGGGTGCGACGGCGCTCGTCGTTGGGAGCATCGTCGGCGTTGGCATCTTCAACCTGCCGACGTCGCTTGGGATCTACGGGCCGATCTCGCTCGTCGCAATGGGACTCACGACGGTCGGCGCCGTGGCGCTCGCCGCGCTGTTCGCGGCGCTCTCGCGGCGCCTTCCGGCCCACGGCGGGCCGTACGCGTATGCGCGGGTGGCCTTCGGCAACGGCGTCGGTTTCGCCAACGCCTGGTCGTACTGGATCACGGCCTGGGCGGGCAACGCGGCGATCGCCGTCGGCTGGGTCCTCTATGTCGAGGTCTTCGTGAACACCGGCCAGCAGAAGATCTGGTCGATCGTGCTCGTGCTCGTCGGCCTGTGGGTTCCCGCGTTCATCAACCTCAGCGGCATCCGCAACATGGGCGCCTTCCAGATGATCACGACGATCCTGAAGTTCGCCGCGCTGGCATTCATGGCCGTCGTGGGGCTCTTCTACATAAAAACCGCCAACTTCAAACCGTGGAACCAGAGTGGCGAAAGCGCCATCGGCGCGGTCGGCGGCGGCATGGCGATCGCACTGTTCAGCTATCTCGGCTTGGAGACGGCGTCTGTGGCGACCGCGAACGTCCACGACCCTGATCGGAATGTTCCGCGCTCCACGATGCTGGGCACGCTGGCGACCGCCGTCGTGTACATCCTGTCGCTCACGGCCGTGTTCGGGATCGTCCCGTCGCACACGCTCGCCAATGCGTCCGCGCCGTTCTCGACCGCGGTGAACGTGATGTTCGGCGGCAGCGGCTGGGGTGAAGTGATGGCGGTGTTCGTGATCATCTCCGGTATCGGTGCGCTCAACGGCTGGACGATGGTGACCGCCGAGATGCCACGTGCGGCGGCCGCCGACGGCGTCTTCCCCGAGCGCTTCAAGCATCTCAACCGGCGCGGCTCGCCGGCCTTCGGCGTCGTCGCCTCCACCGGCCTGGCCTCGATCGCGATGATCATCAACTACATCGGCTCGGAAGGCCCGACCGTGTTCACCGTGCTCGTGCTGATGACCGGGATCACGGCCGCTGTTCCCTACGCGTTCTCCGCGCTCGCGCAGATCAAGTTCCGGATCGTCGACCGCAGGCAGATGGAGACGCGGCGCTTCGTGCGCGACATGGTCGTGGCGGTTCTGTCCGCGGTGGCCTCGATCGCCTTCATCTACTACTCCCGCGACACCGGACACAGCCCGTGGGTGTACTGGTCCCCATTCATGCTCACGGCCGGCGCGCTGCTGCTGGGGATTCCCGTGTACCGCTCCCAGCGTCACAAGATGACCGCGCCCGAAGCGGTGCCCCCATACCGTTGAGAGGAGCGAGACATGGCAGAGCAGACTGAGCAGCTGAAGCAGTTCGGGGTCGAGTCGGAGGTGGGCAGGCTTCGCAAGGTGATCGTGCACAGGCCCGGGTTGGAGCACACCCGACTGACGCCGACGAACGCCCAGGAGCTGCTGTTCGACGACGTCATCTGGGTGAAGCGAGCCAAGGAGGAGCACGACGCGTTCTGCGGCGTGATGCGTGACCGCGGAGTGGAGGTCCTGGAGGCCGAACACCTGCTCCTCGACACGCTCGAGGTTCCGGCGGCGCGGGAATGGGTGCTGGACCGCGCATTGGATGAGCGCCACGTGGGCGTCTACCTCGCCCGGTCCGGCCGGGAGTGGGGGCTGAACGCCCCGGCACGGGAGCTGGCCGGCGCACTGATAGGCGGTCTCACGAAGCGGGACCTGCCGACGGGTGAGGGTTTGACCTACGAGTCCAGCGAGTTCAGCGACATGCTGTTGCCGCCGCTGCCGAACTTCCTGTTCCAGCGCGACCCGTCCTCGTGGATCTACGACGGTGTCACTCTCAACCCGATGACCAAGTCCGCGCGGCGGCCGGAGACCGTCTTCATGGAGGCGATCTACCGCTGGCACCCGATGTTCGCGCAGGCCGGAGGAGTGCGCGTGTGGCACGGAGGCGTCGAGCAGGACTGGGGTCGCGCGACGCTGGAGGGCGGCGACGTGATGCCGATCGGAAATCGCGCGGTCATGATCGGAATGGGCGAGCGCACCGCCCCTCAGGCGGTGACGATGGTCGCGCGCGAGCTGTTCAGGGCAGGATCCGCGGATCTCGTGCTCGCCGTGATGCTGCCGCGCTCGCGGCACTACATGCACCTCGACACCGTCATCACGATGGTCGATCGGGACGCTGTGACCCTGTTCCCGAGCGTTGTCGACCAAGCCCGCGTGTGGACTGTCAGGCCCGGCTCCACGCCGGATCTCCCGAGCGTGGAAAGCTTCGACGGGGGCGTGGTCGAAGCCCTCGAGCAGGCGCTAGAGGTCAAGCGGATGCGCGTCGTGCAAACGGGCGGGGACGTGTTCGAGAGCGAGCGCGAGCAGTGGGACGACGGCAACAACCTGCTGTGCCTGGAGCCGGGCGTTGTTGTCGCCTACGACCGCAACGTCGACACGAACACTCGTCTGCGCAAGGCCGGTGTCGAGGTGATCACCATCTCCGGGTCCGAGCTCGGTCGCGGTCGCGGCGGCTCGCACTGCATGAGCTGCCCGATCTCGCGTGACCCGGCGTTCTAGCCCGATGTACAACCTCCGCAACCGCAGCTTCCTGAAGGAGATCGACTTCACCGCACGGGAGCTCGAACACCTGCTGAAACTCTCCTCGGCGCTGAAGACCGTGAAGTACGCCGGCACCGAGGTGCCGCGCCTGGCCGGCAAGGAGATCGCGCTGATCTTCGAGAAGAGCTCAACCCGCACACGATCGGCCTTCGAGGTGGCGGCGTACGACCAGGGCGCGCACGTCACCTACCTCGACCCAAGCGGCTCACAGCTCGGACACAAAGAGTCGATCGCCGACACCGCCCGCGTGCTCGGCCGCATGTACGACGCGATCGAGTTCAGAGGGTCGGCGCAAAGCGACGTCGAGGAGCTGGCCGCCAACGCCGGGGTACCCGTCTACAACGGCCTCACCGACGAGTGGCATCCGACGCAGATGCTCGCCGACTTCCTCACGATGCACGAGTCCAGCCACCGGCCGTACGACTCGATCTCCTACACGTACATGGGCGACGCGCGCAGCAACGTCGGCCGATCGCTGCTGGTGATGGGAGCGATCATGGGCGCCGACGTGCGGATCTGCGCTCCGCGTGAGCTGTGGCCGCCATCGGATGTCCAGTCGCTCGCGAACGAGCGCGCCGAGCTCTCGGGCGCTCGCGTAACGCTGAGCGACGATCCCGACGCTGCCCTGAAGGGCGCCGACTTCGTCTACACCGACGTGTGGGTGTCGATGGGCGAACCCGAGGAGACGTGGGACGAGCGCGTGCGCCGGCTCGCTCCGTACCAGGTCAACGCGGAGGCGATGCGCCGCACGGGCAACCCGCGAGCGAAGTTCATGCACTGCCTGCCTGCATTCCACGACCGCGGGACGACGATTGGTCGCGCGGTCATGGAGCGCATGGGCATGGACGACGGGCTCGAGGTGACCAACGAGGTGTTCGAATCGCCTGCCAGCGTCGTGTTCGAGCAGGCCGAGAACCGCCTGCACACGATCAAGGCGATCCTCGTGGCGACGATCGGGGCATAACGGAACAGGCTCGGTCGTTCAGGAAGATCGCGGCGTAGGAGCCGGCTCCGAGTAGTGATGCTGCCGTCTGCTCGCGCTCGCCGAGCACGAGGCTTTCGATGATCCCGGTCTTGGGGTCGAACCGCACGTCGCTGAGCTCGCCGAGGTCGTTGCCGATGTCGTTGAGCGCGCGTTTGCCGATCAGCTCGAGCTTGCCGTCGGCGGCTGCGTTCTCGTGATCGTCGCGCGGTGCGTGCAGAGCGTTCTCGTCGGCGACCATCACCGCGTCGGGGCCAAGCCCGCCGATCTGGTCCCAGTCGAGCACGAGGGCCTTGCGGCCCTTGCCCACGATCAGTGACGCGACCTTGTGTCGTTTGACGTCGATCACGATGTGAGCAACGTCGCCGAGCTCCTCAGCGCTCTTCTGGCTGACTACCTTTCGCCCTGACAGCGCTGTGAAGCTGTCGCTCATGACGCGCTCAGCCTCGAGTGGAAGTCATCGACTGCTGCGCCCAGCGCCACCAGATCCTTCTCAACGAAGTCTTTGGTGGCCTCGGGCACGATCAGCGTGCTGCCCGACACGGCCAGTTGGGTGGGCAGCGGGATGTAGCCGGTGCCGCCGGACGCCGCGTCGATCTCGTAGCCGACGACCTCTCCGTTGCTTCCCAGCAGGACGACAACGTCTCGTACCTTGCCGAGGCTCGTGCCGTGCTCGGTCAAGACCTCATCGCCGGTCACATCGCGCCCAGATGGCGGCTCACCGACATCCGCTGGTGCATCGTGCGCCAGGATCAGACAGCTCTCATCCTGGACCATGACGGCGTCTTGACCGATGGCGTGGATCTGCTCGGCTGGGAGCACCTCACGAGAGCGTCCGGCGAGAAAGCCGCGCTTGTTGAGCGTGAGACCCACCACGCGCCCGGCCTGCGGGTCATAGATCAAATCGCGGACCTCGGCAACGTCCTCACCGCCGCCGATCGTCACCACGGGCAGACCGCGGATCGCCGAGCCGGTAGCGAGCATCCTCATCGCTTTCTCCGCGTGGCGATCACGCCACCCTCTCGCCGGCGACGGCGCAGGAAGACACCGAGCGCCAACACCAGAACGACCAGCACCAGGATGGCTACAAGCCACGACACGGTCACGCTTTGTCCGCCTTGTCTTTCAGGTCATCGAGCGCGTGGTGCGCCTTGCCGATGGCCGAGTCGAGCTTGCCCTTGAGCTTGCCCTTGTCCTCTTGGCGCTGCCCCTCGTGCTTGGTCTCCTCATCGCCGGTGATGGCACCGACGGCTTGCTTCACACGGCCACTGATCTTGTCGGTCTTCTCGCTCATGACAGGCCTCCTGGGGTTGTGGTGAGTTCCGGCCAGCCACATCGCCCTGGCGGACGAGTAACCAGGCCAAAGATGTGGATCGCCAAGGCGATGAGAACGACAAGCACGAGAACGATCAAATCCATGTTTGAGACGCTACGCCTGAGTCGCGGTGCGGCCATCCGTAGCGAGCACTGAGGACGTGGCCGGGAAACTCCGTGGCACCGGCCTGTCTGCTGGCCACCGCTTCGCTCACGCAAGCTTGTGGTACTGGGCGGGAGCCCATGCCAGCAGGGCGAAGACCTGGACCATCGTGGCGTGCTTCAGGAGTCTCGGCCCGCCCTTGGGGAAGAGATCGTTGCTGTCGCGCCGCGTCCGCCAGGCATGGTCGGCGTAGGCGCTGATGACATCGATGATGCTCTGCTTGAGGGCGGTGTCCGCTGTGGCATGGTGCAGTAGCAGCAGGTTGCGGAAGAGGATCGCGTTGAATTGCTCGGGCTGCGTGGAGTACTTGCCCGCGAAGTGCTTCATCGTCTTGCGCGCGATCGCTTCGGCGCGGGCGAGGTATTGGGCCTCGCCGGTCAGCCGGTGCTGCAAGACGTTCGCGCCGATCATCACGCCCTGGTTGTAGGTCCAGACTGTCTTGTCGACGTTGCCGTCGAGCTGCAGGTTGTCGAAGTAGAGGCCCGTGGCCGGCGCGGCGGTGGCCCTGCTGTTGTCCAGCGCCTCGTTGACCCAGTCGTACATGTTGCGCGCGCCCACGTGCTGAGCGTCCCCGTCGAACGCGGACGAGCCCGTCAGCTCGTGGAGGTGAAAGCCGAGCTCGGCGTTGGGGGCGTTGGAGATGGTGTGGCGGGTGTGATCGGTGAGGCCTCTGCCCGCTCCTTGCTTCACCCAGAAGAGCCCTCCGGGTGAGGGATGCGATGGGTTGGAGTCCCAGCCGGTGAGCGCGAAGGCGAAGAGTTCCGCCGCCCGCTTGCGAGAGCTCGCGACGGTGCGCAGGCGATCGTGTTGCACGAGCGCGAGCCCCACCCAGGCGTTGTCGTCGTAGTACTGGTCCCCGCCGTGACCATGTGGTGGGGTGACGCCGGAGTCATATGCCGCGGGATTGCCGTAGGCATCCCAGTAGTGGGCGAGGCCCTTGAGGCGATCGACCATCGAGCGGTAGGAGTTGAAGCCGGGGAGCAGCGCTCGCTCGACACCCTCGAGGTCAAGCGTCGCGGCGAGCGCGCGTGTGAAGGGCCACAGCGCGGCATATGCCTTTGCACCCTCCCCGCGCGGTGCTTCGTAGTAAAGCGAGGTCCCGTCGTTGACGTAGAAATGAGCCTGCATGGCGTCGTACGCAGCCAGGGCGCGCTTGGCGTTCGTACGCTGGAGCGAGGTTGCGGCGGAGTCCGCGGTCTTGCCGCTCGCCGGACTCGGGACTGGCGGTTTGGAAGCCATCGCTCGCAATGTACTCCCGAGTCGGCGCGTTCACAGAAGGACCGCTGTCTCCAGGCAGAGCGTGGCATGGGGGACACGTTCTACGATCTCGATCAGGTCGAGGTCAGCTGGCGGGGCGTCAGCCCACCGGTAGACGCCGTCGCCCATACCCACCACCTGTCGACGTGGGTAGGTTTTCATCGCGAATAATGGTTCACGCGGAGCGCCAGGAGAAGAGGCGACGACCGGAATCGAACCGGTGCAGTTGCCTACTCGGTCTAGCAAGCCAATTTTGCGACCCCATGTCTTGGGGTCGTCATGGCTGCCGATGTCGCGCATCTAGGCGAACGCGAACGTAGGTGCGTCTGTGGGCGCAAGCTCTACGGGCCCGGCAAGCTGTGTCGTTCCCGGCGCTGTCCGGAGTACGGCTTGATATGGGCGGGTGATCAGCGGCAGAAGCTGTTTCGCAACCTGGAGGCTGTGAAGGGGGAGATCGTGCTGGGCGCGGTGACGGCTCCTGGGGCAGGGACGCTGCCGTGGGATGAGTCGGTGTGTGGGGCGCTGGGGGAGCATGAGCACTCGGGGCGTCTCGGATGTCGCGTTGACGGTAGAGCGGCGAGGGAATGGAACGACAGTGCGCCTGGTCGCTGGCGTCGTCTTCATCGACGGGCGTATCAGGACACGGTGAAGCGCTGCGGCCGTGGATCGGTGTGGATGGTGGCGCGGGTGTGGGAGATGCAGACGCGAGGCGTGCTGCACGCGCATCCGGTGCTGGCGTATGGGACGGCCCTTCAGAAGGCAGGGGCGCGGTGCTATGTGGAGCGGCTGGCGCAGTTGGCTCCGAAATATGGGTTCGGGTTCGTGGAGCGCAAGGTGAAGCCTCAGCCTGCTGTCAACGCGGCGGCGTATCTGTCGTCGTACTTCGTGAAGGGGAGGAGGGGTAAGGCGACTTTGTGGGAGTCGGTGCATTCGCCGTCGATGCCTCGGTCGATCGTGCACGTGTCGGTGAAGCTCGACTCAGGAGACGTGCTGCACGATGAGGCTGCTTCGCTTTGGTCGCTTCGTGTGGGTGATGTGGGGGGTCGCTCTCCCTTACCGCGAGCTACGGATAGCGGATGAGCAGGGGTTCATGGCATGGGCTGAACTGCTGGCCGCCGATGCGCCTGATCGTGGACCGCCGCTGACTGGTGCGCACGCAGCCGGGTGAGGACGGCGGCGGGAGGGCGGACGGACGGCCGGACGGAGCGCGTGAGCGCCCCGCCCGGACGGTCGCCCGTACCGTCGCCCCCGCTTCAAACGGCGGTGCAGCACTGCTAGCGCTCGGCTTCGACGGCCTTTGCGAGTTGCGACAGGCTGACGCCGAGTGCGTCGATGATCTGCATGACCGTCATCCAGGTGCAGTTCGTCTGGCCAGTCTCAATCTTTGAGAGTGTGCCGGTGGTGATCCCGGCCATCGGGCCGAGCACTTCCTGGGTGAGGCCACGCTGCTCGCGTAGCGCCTTCAGGACTGGGCCGAGCGCGGGATCGGGCATGGGAGGAAACATCGCATCCCGCCAGTGCTCCAGTCCATGTCTTATCTCGCTAGCGATTTATCGCTAGACACGGTACGCTGGCGCAGTCCAGCAACATAGTGCCCCCGGCGACAGCGCCAACTGTCCCGGGGGCGTGGCAAAGGAAAGGAGTGACCCTTCCCCATGCAGCCGGAGGATACCCCGCGAGCTGCGCCCCCGGTCGTGGTGATCTACGGCCAGGAGAGCGAAAACGAAGCGCTAGCCGATGAGCTGGCGCTCGATGGCTTCCACGTGCGGCTGGTCAGCGAACTCGCGATGCTGGACGCGGTTGACCTGATCGTGTTTGGCCGCGCGCTGGAGAGAGGCGCGGGGCTAATGGCTCTACGTGCCCTGCGCCAGGGCGAGCTCGCGGGCTCCGGTGTACGCGTCCTGTGGATGAACATGACCGGCGACGTGACCGACACGTTGCGCGCGTTCGAGGCCGGCGCGGATGACGTGATCGGCGCACCGTTCGTGTACGCCGAGCTGCTGGCCCGCGTCCGATCCGTCCTGCGCCGACCGGAGCCTGCGGAGACTCCAGCGGTGCTTGGCTACGGGCCGCTCAAGATCGACACGGCCACACGCGTGGTGACGTTCAGCTCAACCCCGATCAATCTGCGCCGTATGGAATACCTGCTGCTCCTGCATCTCGCACGTGATCCTCTGCGTGTGTACGAGAAGGGCGAGCTGCTGCGGAAGGTCTGGGGCTACCCAGCGGACGACTCCACGCGCACCGTTGACTCGCACGCTGTGCGCCTCCGGCATACGCTCGCCCGTGCCGGAGCCGAGGACTGGGTTCCGGTCACGCGGGGGGTCGGCTACCGGCTCGCGCCCTACGGCGATCAGGCGACTTGATTCCGTATCTCACGCTGTTATCTGAAGGCAGGTCTGGACGAATGTCTAGTTGTGCGCGCACCGGATGCAGACGATTGTATGCGCATGCCAACGCACGGAGACTTTCCTTGGGAGAGGGACGAGAGGCGTAGGTACTCCGAGCGGCGGTTCCGCCTGCCGGCTCGGATAGTGAGGCTGCGGACTGTCGTCGTCGGATTCGCACTGATAGCGGCCGTCGCAGGTGTCATTCAGTTCGGAGGCCACGGAAGCGCCGGAATCGGCGGCGAACAGGTGTCGCTGCCAGGAGCTTATGTTGCGGTGCCCGGTCCGTGGCACTGGCGTTGGGTGCGCGTCGAGAATCCACCGCCGGGAACGCCGCACTACGTTCGCCAGCGCTACCGGATGGTCAAATATGTGAGCGCGACGCCGTTGCCGTAAGAGTCGGCGATGTCAGACGCTAGTCTTACGTCATGCCCGAGGCTGAGCGCGACGGAGGCGATCCAGAGCTGCATGAGCTATTTGAGCGCTTCAGCGCGCAACTAGTCTCACCGGGCGGCGCCGCCGCCCTGCTTGGACTTTCCCGCAAGACGATCTACACACTCGGCCAGCGGAAGCGCATTCGGGTCTTCCATAGTGCCGAGAAGGACCGGTGGGGCGTGAAATGGACGTTCATCCCAGTGGTTGACCTTGCGCGGTATGCCGAGGAAGTGGGGAGGCCGTTCCCCGAGCTGCGTTCCGACCTGGAGGCGTCAGTGAGCGATGCCGAGAGGGAGCGACCGAAGCAACCGCGAGGTACTTGACAGCGTCAGACGATCGTCCTACAGTGTGGGCATGAGGTTCGACCAAGCGATCGACGACTACATCGCAGACATGCAGGCGCAGGGCCGTCTCAACTCGGCCTCGTCTGAGCGCGGATACCGATCGACGCTAGTTGCGCATGGGGAAGACATTCACAACCGCGACCCAGCGTACGTTGGCCGTGACGATGTCAAGCTGACGCTGCGGCGATGGCCTAACTCCAACACGCAGGGCACCAACCGCGCGAAGCTCGTCAGCTTCTACGACTGGACGATGGAGGAGGGGCTGCGGAAGGACAACCCAGCTCGCCAGACGAACAGACCGCGCCGGCGGCCCGCTCTCAAATACCGGCTGACTGAGGTCGAGGCGCTGGCTATCCTCAACGCCGCTCGGGGAGCGCGGGAGCGCCGGGCGATCTTCCTTGGACTGTGTGCGGGTCTGCGAAACGCTGAGCTGCGCGGGTTGCAGGGGCGGCACTTCACGCGGCCCGGACTGGTTTGGGTGTCGGCCGACATTGCCAAGGGTGAGCGCGAGCGGTGGGTGCCGGTCATCTCGGACCTTGCCCCGATCGTGGACGAAATCCGTGAGGACGTGATGGCGACTGAGTACGTGCTGCCGGCTCAGAGGTTCCGTGACCCTCCTTTCAACACGCAGCAGCGGGACCTGCGTCTGCGACCGTCTTCAAGCCAGGCTCTGCGTCAGTTGGTGATCCGGGTGGTAGCGCGAGCCGGCATCTCAGAGCATGTGAGGCCGCACGACCTGCGACACGCCTACGCGGAACACATCGCCCGTGCCACGGATACGCGCATCGCTCAGCACCTGCTTGGTCACGCGAATCTCGGGACGACGGACACGTACCTGGGTCGTCCAAGGATCGATGACATGGTCGCGGCGGTCAGGGGCGCGACCTACGGAATACGAACAAACGTTCTAGGGGTGGCGCAGATGGCTCAGAAGGCCAGTAAGGCGACGACCGGAATCGAACCGGTGTAGACGGCTTTGCAGGCCGCTGCGTAGCCACTCCGCCACGTCGCCAGGTCAGCCACGAAGCGTAGCGGGCGGGGCGCCCTTCGACCAATCTCACGCCTGGAGTGATAGAAGGGCTCGGGCTTGGTTATGTCTACCGAGGGTCATCGGTTGCCAGGCGGGGACGCTGCTTGAACGGCTTCGGCAGCACCATCTGTCGTTTACGACTAAGCCTGCTGCCCTGCTTGTCGCGGCGTGAGATCGGATGCTAGGCTTGCTCGGCTCGCAGACACCCAACAGACACAGGTGTGTCCGTAAAGTGTCCGTGAGAGATTGAGGGCAGAAGATTTTGGAGCTGCTAGCGGGCCGAAAATGGCTCTAGAATCACAATCCCAGGGCGATTAGCTCAGCTGGGAGAGCGCCGCCTCGACAAGGCGGAGGTCACTGGTTCGAGCCCAGTATCGCCCATCACCCAAACCCCTCGGCTTTCCGGGGGTTTTGTGTTTCATGGTCGAGTCGCTAAGGGATAACGGATGGTCATGGGTATCACCCGTGGGTACCAAACGGAGCGCGGGGGCCGCGAGCATTGTGGCTTGGCGGTGCCTGCTCAGCTCGGGATGCTTCAAGGTGTTGAGTACATCTTGTTCGACTTCGATAGTCCGCATGAGGGCCATGCTCAGCTCACTGGAGCGCTCAGGCGGCTCGCGAAAAGCACGCCGCCGAGCTAGCCGCAAAACAACGGAAGGAGCAGGCCGCCAAGGAGAGGCGGGAGGAGGCCGTAATGGTGGCTCTGGCGTGCCTCGCGCTAGTACTTCTGACTCTCGACTCATAGCTGTTAAGTCTCAGCGTGATCCAGTGGCGGAAGCCTCGCAGACTCCTCAGGCTGGACGGTGCGATAGGGAGCCTGCAAGGGAGCCGTGGATCTGGCTCTGGACGAGTCATCCAGGTTCGCCTGGCGCTCGCCTACCTCCAGCTTCCCAAGCTTGAGGTCGCGGGTTCGACCCCCGTCCGCCGCTTAGAAGGTGCGGCCATCGTGGGGTTGATCGAGACCGTTGCTGATCTCAGGCTGGAGCGGGCATCAACTAGTCGGTTCTCCTGCGCGTTTGTCGCACTGAACCACCCTCGGACACTCCTGATTTACGCGGGCATGGCACGGCCGTTCGGGCTGTGCTGCGCGTGCCGTCGATGAATGCGAATGTCGCTGCGAATGGGAAGCCGTCCCTTGGGCAGGTTGTCGGTAGCCGTAGCCCGTTGGGGTGGTACGCGATTCGTTTGCCGTGGATCCGGGTGTAGTAGGTGATGTGTTGTGGACCGAGGGTGATGTTCATTTGTACGACGACCGCAAATGGTCCTTCTGGAAGCGCTTCAATCAGGGGGATCTGGGTGTGCAGGTCTCCGCCGTATGGCTTGGCAGCTGCCAGGATCGATCCCTGCAGGACGCGTTCGGCGTTGACGGGGCTCTCTCCGTCAACGTTGAAGAGGAGTTCGAGGTGGCCGTTTGCGATGGCGGCCATCCATGTCGTGATACTGGTCTTCTCTGCAATGACTTCTGGACCGAACGGCATCTCGACGGTTGCGTTGCCGTATCCCATCAGGGCGTTCGGCGAGCAGCCTTCTGGCCCGATGTTTTCGAGGGCGGCGACCGTGCAGGTCGCGAGCCCGAGCCCGCTTTCGATGATGCCGATGTTCGCGGGGTAACGTAGATCCATGCCGGTAAGCGGCGGGGGCAGGCGTCCGTCTGGCGCTGTGATTCGGAAGCCGAAGTGGAGCGTCGTTCCAGCCCCGAGCGTCTCGGGGACTAGCTGTGCCCGTAGCTTGATGTGCGGCGCTGCGGCGGTCGCTGCGGCCGCGAGGTAAAGCGCGCTGAAGACGGCTAGTAGCCAAGCCGGGACGGCTCTGGCTAGGGTCATGGGTTAGTAGGAGAATCTGCCGGTTGTCACGACCGTCATGGCAAGCGACTTGCGGTCGAGGGCGCCGTACAGCTTGCCGGTCCCTCGTGCGTGGGCGTAGCGGCCGGTTCCGCCGGTCACGATGAACGTTCCGCCAAAGCTTGGCTCGCTGGGGCGGCCTTTGAGTTCGCCTGACCCTCGCCCTGAGACCGACCCGCCGCTCCGCGCGTAGATCGTGAAGGTCGCGGTGATCGTCGCACCGACGCTTATGTATGCCCTGACCCTTCCAGGGATCGTGCCGCTCGCCGGGCCTTCCTCAACGATGAGTGTGTTTTTCCCGTCGACGTGGTGCATGTGCGAGGTATCGGTCGCGATCAGCGTGTGCGCCTCCCGCGCGACTTGGTGTGGCGCATCTCCGATCGCTGTAGTGCCGCTCAGCAGCGCGGGGATCGCGATCACCACGAGGGCTCGCCCTATGCGTCCCTTCCTCGTTTTGGTGCCGTATCTCATACCCGTTTTCATCGTCTAGTGCCTGAGCGAACTGTTCTGTAGATCCGGAGATTCTAACGGTGTCGGCGAGTGGGCTACGCCGGATGCGTCCGAGCGTGGCCGCTCGCCTGGATTGGCTAGGCTGTCACGTCGCGGTCGATCGGACCGCTTCCCGGCGACGCATTCTTGCGCCACCGCGCTGTCAATCTGCTCCGGATCGGGGGATGGTGATGGGTGAGCCGGTGTTGGTGTTGGATGGTGTTGGGAGGGCTTTTCGGCGTGGTCGGCGGCGTTGGCGGGTGTTGGAGGGTGTGTCGTTGACGGTTGGGTTGGGTGAGGTTGTTGGGGTTGTTGGCGTGCGGGGTGAGGGCAAGACGACGTTGTTGAAGGTGGCGGCTGGGATCGAGCCGGTGGATGTGGGGAGTGTGTGGTTTGAGGGGCGGGATTTGACGTGCTGTTCGGCTGATGAGCGGGCGGGCTTGCTGGGGGATCGGATTGCGTGGATGCACCGCGATGGGATGGGCGGTCTGAGGGTCCTTGACTATGTTGGGCTGTCTTTCCGTGATTCGCAGCTCGGCGGGCGAGAATTGGATGACCGGGTGATGGCTGCGTTGGAGCGCGTCGGGATCTCCGGGGTGGAGGGGCATGTTTGGGAGGAGCTCTCGAACTGGGAGCGGGTGCTTGTCGCGTTCGCGCGGGGGTATTTCGTCGGCCCGAGTCTGATGGTGGTTGACGATCTCCTGGACGGGTTGGGGCTGCGCGGTATGCGGGAGGCTGGGGAGCTGTTGTGCTCGCTCGCTGGTGAGCTTGGTTGCGGGGTGCTGATCGCTGCCTCGGAGGCGGATGCGTTGCTCATCGCTGATCGCGTCTTGGCGTTCGATGATGCGACACTGACCGTCATGTCCGCTGGGTCGAACGTCAGGAACCTGAACACCAAGCGCCGAAACACCGGGTAAGCCTCTGTCTTGCGTCTGCTGTTTCTGACCCAGCCAGTGGCAGCGCCATACCAGGTTGCCCATACAGAAGCCCGATGTCTACTGACGTCCGGTCATCTGGAATAGTTTGAGCCTCCCGTACTCGGATCGTCTCGGTGGGTTACGATCCCGGTCCTCTGATGGCGCAACCAAAGGGAGATCTGACGGCGAGCATGGCGATCATCGGCCTGCTGATGCGGCGGCCCGATTCGGCGTCTCGAATCAAGATACGGCTGGTGGAGGAGTATCCGCATGGTCGCTGGTCACGTGGTGTCGCATATAACGACATGAAAAGCCTCGCCAGGCGGGGATTGATCCGCCGGGTGCATGTAGCTGATCGCCGCTCCGAAGATGTCTATGAGCCCGCGCCGGAGGGCATAGCTGCGTTCAGGGAGTTCATCAGGGATGCTGCCGGAGCCCCTCCCGCACTGCGTGACGCGATGCTCCTTTGGCTGGAGCACTCAGACGAATCCGAACTACCTGCAATCCTCGATGTCATAAGCGATTTGGAGGAGACGGCGCGAGCCGAATTCGAAGCGGCGCAGACACGTCTGAACACCGAACGCCGTCTAGGTAACCTCGGCCCCTCGGACGGCTCAGACTGGCACGGCTCCATGCGAGAGCTCGTACTTGCCGAGCAGACCAAAACGTGCTTGAACCACGCGCTTCGTCTCCAGAAGCTCCGCGTGAGGCTGCAGAACACGCGAAGGGAACTGCATGTCCAAGAGTCGGGGGATGGTGATGGGTGAGCCGGTGTTGGTGTTGGATGGTGTTGGGAGGGCTTTTCGGCGTGGTCGGCGGCGTTGGCGGGTGTTGGAGGGTGTGTCGTTGACGGTTGGGTTGGGTGAGGTTGTTGGGGTTGTTGGCGTGCGGGGTGAGGGCAAGACGACGTTGTTGAAGGTGGCGGCTGGGATCGAGCCGGTGGATGTGGGGAGTGTGTGGTTTGAGGGGCGGGATTTGACGTGCTGTTCGGCTGATGAGCGGGCGGGCTTGCTGGGGGATCGGATTGCGTGGATGCACCGCGATGGGATGGGCGGTCTGAGGGTCCTTGACTATGTTGGGCTGTCTTTCCGTGATTCGCAGCTCGGCGGGCGAGAATTGGATGACCGGGTGATGGCTGCGTTGGAGCGCGTCGGGATCTCCGGGGTGGAGGGGCATGTTTGGGAGGAGCTCTCGAACTGGGAGCGGGTGCTTGTCGCGTTCGCGCGGGGGTATTTCGTCGGCCCGAGTCTGATGGTGGTTGACGATCTCCTGGACGGGTTGGGGCTGCGCGGTATGCGGGAGGCTGGGGAGCTGTTGTGCTCGCTCGCTGGTGAGCTTGGTTGCGGGGTGCTGATCGCTGCCTCGGAGGCGGATGCGTTGCTCATCGCTGATCGCGTCTTGGCGTTCGATGATGCGACACTGACCGTCATGTCCGCTGGGTCGAACGTCAGGAACCTGAACACCAAGCGCCGAAACACCGGCAGATAAGACGCGAGGCGTAGTGCTTGAGGTTCGTGAACTCGTGAAGCATTACGGTGATGGCCGCCATAAACCGCCGATCCGAGCGGTCGACGGGGTATCGCTCACTGTCGAGGTCGGTGAGTTTGTAGCGCTATACGGGCCCAGTGGGTCGGGCAAGACCACCCTCCTTGAAATCATCTCTGGCGCAGAGCGTCCGGACAGCGGCTCGGTGCTGGTCGGCGGCCAAGACATCTTCGCGCTATCAGAGAGCGATCTGGACACTTATCGCCTTCAACGCCTCGGGGTCATCGGCCCGCCCGAGAGGCTGATTCCAGGCGCGCTTGCGATCGAGAACGCTTCGCTGCGTTTGGCGTTCTCGAACACCCGCAAGGGAAACACCACGATCGAGGCGTTGATGGAGCGGCTTGGCCTCGGCGAGCGCATGGGACACACGACCGAGGAGCTCTCGATGGGCGAGCGCCAGCGAGTCATGATCGCTCTCGCTCTCTCAACGAACCCCATGCTCGTGCTGGCTGATGAGCCCACTGGGAGTCTGGATACTGAGCGCACACGAGAAGTACTCGGTCTACTCCAAGAGATCTGTGCTGAGCGTGGCGCTGCTGTCCTGCTGGCTACCCATGATCCCCAGGCGGTCTTGTTCGCAGACCGTGTCTGTGAGCTGCGTGATGGGCACCTCGGTGCCTACAAGCCGGAGCACATTCTGGTCCGCGCTACATCTGCTGAGAAGCAATCGTGAGTGGCTCGCGGGCGCCTGCGGGAGATCCAGCTCGGCTGACTGGCTTGCCGCGCAATGCCCCGCCTTCAGGTAGCGGGGCTCCTCCTGCGAGGCGGCAGCGGATGAGTTTCGCCGACCTTGCGCATCTCTACAGGGCGCGCTTGCGATCGAAAGGTCTTGTCGTACGCGACGTGTTCGCGATCGTTGGGATCGCGGTTGGGGTGGCTCTCCTGTTCGCGTCCCAGGTGGCGAGCACGAGCCTTGAGGGGTCTGTGCAGCAGCTCAGCAATGAGCTCGTCGGTAGGACCCAGTACCAGCTGGATGCTCGCGGTCCGAACGGTGTCAGCGAACGTCTGCTTGGCGAAGTGCGGCGGCTGCCTGGTGTGAAACTCGCACTGCCGGTCCTCGAGCGGCAGGCGAATCTGATCGGGCCAGCTGGCCAGGAGCGTTCGGTCGACCTGATCGGGACTGACCCTCGGTTCGCGCAGTTCAGCGGGACGCTCTTGCAAAAGGCCAGTGCTGCCCAGCTCGTCGGCCAGCGAGCAATCGCGCTGCCAGGCCAGATCGCGAGTGCCGTCGGCGTGCAGGCTTTCCAGACCGTCGAGATCCAGCTCGGCGCGCAAGTGGTCAAGACATTGGTGGGAGCGACTCTCAGCGAGAGTCAGATCGGCGGTCTCGCGCACAGCCCGGTCGCACTCGCCCCGATCCTCTACACGCAGCAGATCACCGGGCTTGAGGGTCGAATGACTCGGGTCTTCGTCCAAGCACAGCCTGGCCACAACGCGTCGGTTCAAGCGGGGCTGCGTCGCCTCGCCGCGGCGAGGCACGTCTCGCTTGAGCCGGCTAGCTTCGACGCGAAGCTGTTCGCTGTCGCCTCGTTGCCGGAGAATCAGAGCGAGACCTTGTTCTCGGCGATCAGCGCGATCGTAGGATTCCTGCTCGCGCTGAACGCGATGCTCCTCACGATTCCGGGGCGCAGGCGGCTGCTCAACAACCTGCGCTACCAGGGAGCCAACCGGGTTATTCGCAGGCAGATACTCGTCTGTGACGCCCTGATCATCGGGGTGCTCGCATGCGGGCTCGGCCTGGTGCTCGGGGATGTCCTGTCGATCGTTGCTTTCAATGCGACGCCGGGGTATCTGTCGTTTGCTTTCCCTGTCGGTAACGACCGGATCGTGGATACCCGGACGATCCTGCTCTCGGTCGCTGCCGGGATGGCAGCGGCAGGCGCCGGGGTGCTATGGCCGTTGCGTGACATGTTCCTGCTACCGCGAGAGCGCAAAGCGATACCGCGGCGCTGGTGGGTCGCCGGGCGGATCGTCCTTGGGCTAGCGGGCTTCGCTGTGACCACGACTGTTCTCTTTGCCTACCCGCAGGACTCTGAGATCGGAAGCTTCACGCTCGTGGTAGCGCTCCTGTGTGCTCTGCCGTTCCTGTTCGATGGTGTCGTTTCAGTGTTCACGAGGGCGCAATACAACTTGGGGTGGCGGTCGCTGCGATTGACTGCGATTCATCTTCAGAGCCCGCCGACCCGTCTGCGGACGCTTGCGATCGTCGCGACCAGCGCGGTGGCGGTATTCGGTGTCGTGGCGATCCAAGGTGCCGAGCAGAACCTCCAAAGTGGTCTTCAGGTCTCAGGACACGGCCTTGACTCAAGCGCTGACGTTTGGGTCACGCCGCGAGGCGAAGCCAACGCCTTCGCGACGACATCCTTCACGGACGCACAGTCGGGTGCCTTGTCAAGGTTGCCTGGAGTCCGAAACATCGGCGTGTATCGCGGGAGCTTCCTGACCTGGGGCGACCGGCGGCTCTGGATACTCGCACCCCCGAGCAACAGCGCGACCCCGGTCCCAGGGAGAGAGCTTGTTGAGGGGAATGTGGCCGAGGCAAGCGCGAAGCTCCGCAAGGGTGGCTGGGCTGTCGTCTCCCAGGCGCTGGCCTCCGAACACGGACTACATGTCGGGTCGACGTTCACGCTCCCGTCACCGGAACCGAAGGTCTTTCGGGTCGCGGCTTTGAGCACGAACATGGGATGGCCACCGGGCTCGATATTCATCAACGCCAGCGACTACGCGGTTGCGTGGGGTAGCAGCCAGCCGAGCGCATACGAGATCCAAACCGATCCCGGTGTCCCCGCAGCCGCCGTCCGGCGGGCTGTAATCGCCAAGCTTGGCCCGAGTACCGGGCTCGTCGTGGAAACCGCAAGCGAACGAGAACAACGCCACGGCGTGCTCGCGCGCCAAGGCTTGTTGCGGCTCACACAGATCCGATTCCTCGTACTGATCGCTGCAATGCTCGCGCTCGCAGGCGCACTCGGATCACTGATCTGGCAGCGACGCGACTTCGTGGCTTTCGCTCGCCTCACCGGTGTTCCAAAGGCCGAGATTAGGCATTGGGTGCTGTGGGAGAGCATCGTGCTGCTCAGCATCGGCTGTCTCGCTGGCGCGGTATTCGGGGTCTACGGGCAACTCTTGCTGAGCCACGCGCTGGCCAGCGTCACTGGGTTCCCGATCAACTTCAACATCGAAGCACTCGTGGCACTCCACACCTTCGCGCTCGTCAGCGGCGCCGCGGTTGCGGTGGTCGCCGTCGCGGGATATCTCTTGGTGCGTGTTCCACCGAGCGCGGCCCGCCCCGCCAGCTAACCCCGGCAGGGCAAGACACGTCTCTCGGCAGGCTCCACTATCCCCGCGACAGCTCCGTGTCCTTGCAGAAGCAGCAGCACGCGAGCTGGCATGGGTACTTCCCGCCGTCTCGCGTGAAGTAAAGACGTGGCGGGCGCTCGCCACCTCGATACCCGACGAAGCGATACGCGATGACGCACTCAAATTGCTTGACCACAAGCGCGGACACACAGACGGCGCGGCCCTGTTTTGCATCCTGCCGCGTGATCGCGACCCAGACCTCCTGCGACTGCTGGTCGCATACGAGATCATCTGGGACTTCCTCGACAATGTCAACGAGCGCGGCGCAGACCGCGGGCAAACCAACGGCCGCCAACTGCACCTCGCGCTCCTAGACGCACTGAACCCCGACGCCGCGCCGAGGAACTACTACCGCTACCACCCCTGGAGCGAGGACGGCGGCTACCTGCAAACGCTTGTGCGGTGCTGCCAGGACGCCTGCACGCAACTGCCGTCACACAACCTAGTTCGTCCCCTGCTCCTCCAACAGGCGTGGCGTGCGCAGGTGTCAGCGCTCAATCACGAGCTCGATCCAAAGCACCGCGACGACGCTCTGCGCGAATGGGCCAAGCTCCAGCTACCCCCGACGGATGAGGTGAGCTGGTATGAGATGACCGGCGCCGCCAGCGCATCGCTCACGATCCACGCCCTCCTCGCACTCGCTGCCAAACCATCCCTAGGCGAGACAGAAATCACAGCCATCTACGGCGCGTACTTCCCGTGGATCGACTCAGCCACAACGATGCTCGACAGCTTCGTGGACAGCGCCGAGGACATCGAGAACGGCGACCACAGCTACGTGGCGCATTATCCCAGCAAGCCGGTCGCCCTCGTGCGCATCCCGTTCCTCGTACGCCGAGCGATCGCCGAGGCCGGAAGCCTCCCCGACAGTGAGCGCCACACGCTCATCGCCTCATGCATGATCGCGATGTATCTCTCCAAGGACAGCGCCTGGAGCCCCACAGCCCGCCGCGACACCAGACGGCTCCTGTCCGCCGGTGGCTCTCTGCCTCGCCTGCTGCTCCCCATCTTGCGTCTGTGGCGGATCGCATACGCCCAGCGCTCGACCTAAACACCAAACACCGAGGAGCAACATGCCGAAAGCTAGCCTGACCCGTGGACGCCACGCCCTTCCCCCAGCAGCACCGATCCCGTCACTCTTGCAGTCGCTCGGATGTCTGGTTGCGCCAATCGAGTATCTCGAATGGTGCAACCGCCACATAGGCCAAAGGTTCACCGTTTACCCGGTGAACATGCCTCCGCTCGTATTTCTCTCAGCTCCCGAGGAAATCCGGGCAATCGTGACAGCGCCATTGACCGTCCTACACGCCGGGGAAGGCGCCGCGATCACCGCACCACTGTTCGGCACAGGCTCGTTCATGCTCAGAGAGGAAGATGAGTACCTTGCCGTCCGCAACGCGATCACGCCAGCGTTTAACCACCGCACGATTCAGGCACGCGCTGAGCTAGTCAACGAACAAGCCGAGCGCGAAATCTCACGGTGGCCCCTAGGCCGGGCCATTTCTTCACATGCCCTCGTCAGCCCATTGACGATGGGCCTCATCTTGAGAACCGTCCTCAGCCGCGACGACGCCACTGTCCTAGCCCTGCGCGATGAGATGCTCGAGATGATGTCTGTCGCGGCGAGCCTCGTCCTGCAACAGCCACAACTCCGCCACCTACCCGGATGGCGTCGCACATGGAGACTCTTCATACGCCACCGAGCAGCAGTAGACAAACGCATCGCAACCATCATCAAGGAACGCCGCAGCAACCCCGCACAAGTCACCGACATGCTCAGCATGCTGCTGCAGACGCGCCGCCCGGACGGGCACCCGATGACCAACACAGAACTACGCGACAACCTCGTGTCCGTCATCATCGCTGGGCACGAGACCACCGCGTCAACCATCGCCTGGGCGCTGCAGCTCATCGCGCACCACCCGACCGTACAAGAGCGATTGGCAGACGAGATCTCACAGGACAAAGGTGATGAGTACCTAGACGCCACCATAAGCGAGGTACTACGCCACCGGCCGGTCTTCCTGTTCACCGCCCCCCGTGCAGTCGCCCAACCGATCGAAATCAACGGATGGACCTACCAGCCCCCCGTGCACCTCCTTGGCTGCACCTATCTCATGCACCACGACCCCAGCCTGTTCGCCGAACCGCACCAGTTCCGCCCCGAGCGATTCCTCGACCCTCCACCATCGCAGGCATGGCTCCCATGGGGCGGCGGGCGCAAGATATGCCCTGGCCGGCACCTCGCCCAGCTCGAGATCGCAGCCGTGCTACGAGCTCTCCTCTCGACCCGCCAGATACAGCCCGCTGCGGACATGATCGAACGAGCCCAATGGCGAAGCGCGCTAGTAACACCCCGCCACGGATCAAAAGTCATCCTGCAAGACCGCCGAACATCTACCCCCACACGAAGCGACAAGGGGGGAGCACGCTCCGCCGTGGTTTAACTCAAGACGTTTATATTTAGCTCACGACACATCCGTTTAGCTCAGAGCCGAATTTCCACCTATTTGGGCAACAACGACGCCCAAGCCGCCACAATGGCCGCATGAGGGTGCCGAACTGGTTCTTACTGCCGTGCGTCGCAGCCATGCATGGCGGATACGTGCCCTGGCATCGAGGGAATGAGCAGCACCCACCGGCCGGAACCGGTATGCCACGCAGGCGCTCAAAACAAAGTTACAGCTGAGACATGGCGACGCTTACCTACCAAGTGCTGGTCAGGAGGGGCGCGGAGGGTGTCGTGGCGACCCTTGATGAGTTGGACTGTCTCGCTGCCTGCCAAACCGTCCCTGAGGCTCTCGAAGAGATCGCGCAAAGGGCGGACCACATCCTTCAGCGGTACATCAATGCGGCTGCGGTGCCTCCAACGCCAGTACGACATTCACTCCTCCCGCTAAACCTTCAGGTTGCCGGCCGGAGTGACAGGGTTCCATCACACGCTTATCAGCGTGACCCCGCGGCGGCGGGGGGCGCGGACCCGGCTAGCAGCGGTTGCGTGTCCGGCCGCCAGATCGAGCAGGTTCTTGTCAGGCAACTGCTGACGTCTGATCCCAGAAGTCCCTGGTCACGCTCCGCACTTGAGAATGAGTTGCGCGAGCTCATCAACGTAGACCCAACCGCAGTCGGCAATGCTCTGGCGCACCTCTCCGCTACCGAAGTCATTGCCATCAACGGCGAGCTCATCTCACCCCGCCGGAGCACCAGCCATCTCGACGCCCTCGGGATACTCGCATTCTAATGCGCACCGCTACACGCAGGCCGGGAGGAGCAGCGGCGGGAGCGCTCGTGATCTGCCCGTGTGTGCCAGGGGGATCCCCAGGCCACTTCCAGGCACGGATGCCCAAGCATGCTGGGTGAACCATCCCAAGCCCCGTGCGCTGCCGGCCGGCTGATCGTCCTCTCGGATGAGGACGAGTTGCAGGGCATGGTTGATCATCTTCTCGATCCTGGCCGGACGGAGGTCGTGGTGGCGGTCTCGGCCAGGACTGAGGAGGGCGAGCCGGTCTTATCTCATCAGGAGATACAGAGCGTTGTGGGGCGAGAGGCGCGGGTGTATTTCGTTGCTTGGGAGTTCTTGTTGGCGCGTCTTGAGGGTGCTCTTGGTCCACGGCTCGCGCTACGGGAAGACGCTCTGCGCGTCTGGTGGCCAGGTTTGAGCACGCGGAGTGACCCTGGTGATCATCCCGAGGTCCACGTTATCGATGCAGAGACCGCCGAGGAGCTGCTTGACGTGTTCGGGCTCGCGTTCGATCTGTCGCGTCCGCGTGTTCGCGGGGCGATCGCGCTGAATAGCGAGATGGGGATGGTCGAAGCGCGTAGCCTCACCCTGGCGATCCAGCGCGCTGAGCGTGCAGAGGCCGCCGCGGCAGTAGCAGTCCGTGAACGCGATCAGGCCAAGGTGCGGGCGTACCAGGCGGAGGTCGTGGCGCTAGCGGCGGATGGGCTCCCTGTGGAGAAGCGGCTGCATGCGTTGATCTGGCGTGATTGGCTCACCCGTCTCGACGCGTGCCAGCGCCGCGAGCAGAATCTGAACTACGTCCTCTCCGGGCAGTTTGTGCAGGCGGTCGAGGCGCTGCCTCGGCTTGACCTGGATCGCCTGGCGTGGGTTTGCATGATGTTGGGGTCTCGGTGTGAGCTGATGGGCAGTGGTCTTGAACCTCACCAGTTGTTCGCGCGAGGCACCCATCAGATCGCACGCGAGGACGGCGCTAAGGCTTGGCGGTGTAGAGAAGGCCGGCTGGCGCGGGGGAGAGGGATGAGTGTCTATTACTGGGTGCTCCCCAAGGGCGCGGTCGAGTTCCACGACATCGGACATGGCCTTGAGACCACATGACCCCTGCAGCTCAAGGCTTCGCCCGCCTCAACGCGCGTGCTGGCACGGAGTCATGAAACGCCGCGTACCGGGATGCGTTGCTGCGGTTCCCGCAGCAGGAAAGGATGGCGGCTCTGCGCCTGTTGTGGCGGTTCCGGGTGTGCTGGTGGATGTGCTCCGCCGGGGTGCGTGGGATGGGCAGGAACGCCTGGCCGAGGCAGTGACAGACCTCGCGGCGCTCGGCGCTGAGATGAACCGTGAGCAGCGCCAGGAGCATCGCGCGCAGAGCGACAGTCTGTGGGAGCTGATCGACGTGCTGGACCAGCACAGCACCGGGCGAGGCGGCGATCTGAGCGTTGATCTCGAGCGACACGGGCAGGCGCTGGCCATCGCGATGGGGAGGGTGCAAGAGGAACCCGACTATGCGCTCCAGCGGATCGGGCCACACCGGGACGCTGAGGTAGCCGAGCACGCTCGCGCGCTGCAGCAGTTCGCGAACCGGCTCCAGGCACTACTACCTTCGACCGCTCCCAGCACAAAATGACCAAGCGGCCGACCATATGGTTGCTGGCTGTCGCGGAGGGTCTGGCGTTCGTGATGGCTGGGATCGGGAGTACGGTCTCGGGGACGCCCCAGTTTGGTGCTGGGCTGGCATGACTGGCGCGGTGTCGGGATCTGAGCTCGGGGCGTATGAGCCGGTGTCTGATCATCTGCTTCTCGCGGCGCTTGATCGCGCACAGCGCCATCACCTGCATGGCTATGACGCCGGTGTGCAGGGGAGTGCTCTGGCTGAACACTTGGGGTTTGCCTACACGCCCACCGCGGCGCGGCGGCTACGCCGCCAACTCGCACGCCTACACGCTCTCGGCTTCCTCCAAAACCGCAAACGCGACGGCTACACCGTCTGGAGACTGACCGCCGACGGGGCGAAGCAGCTAGCCAGGGCACGACGCAAACGCGAGAACCTCAGGCTACCCGAGTCCCCGCAGCATCGGCGATGGCGAAGCGCGCGTGAAACCGCCGCCGAGCGGGTCGACGGATTCCGCGATGAGCTGCGCCAGACCCTTGCCGAAGCAAACACCCTCATCGCGACCGACCGCAGTGTCGAGTCTGACGTCTGGTTCAACCTCGGAAGGAACCTCGTATCCCAGATGCAGCGGCTCGGGAGCATCACCTACTGCCTGCGCGAGTGGCCCGAGCCCGGCGAACGACACCCAGACATCGACAAGCCAACCGTCCCAGGCAGCGAGCACCGCCGCAGCATCATGACCCACGCCCTCAGCCGCGAGCCATGACACACCGCAACACCACACGGGGCACGGTTATGACTCGCTGGCTCATCCTGGCCGCGGCCTGCGCCTGCGTGAGCGTATTCGTGGCTGCGCGGACGACGACCTACACGCATCGCCGATCGCCCAGCGCGCGCCAAAGCACGCACGGATATGCGTCGCGGTTCGTGGCGCTGACGTCGTTTCCTCGCGCGCTTATCAAGCCGGGGGAAGCGAGATGCTCGGTCGGAGTGCCCTCGTGTACTACCGGGTGTGTTTTGCCCGTCTCAGCCCGAGAAGACGCCAGCGTGTCCGTCCCTTCCCCGAAATGCGCTTCCGAGGCCAACCCGAGCACCGCGTACAGGTACATATCGCGCCTCCGCGTGGTCGGCTCGGCTGAGCTTGATCCAGTGACCCGGCGGCACAGGCGGCAACTTCGCAGGCCTTGTTCGGGGCTCCGCGACCGCCTACACCGCGCGTGTGGCCGGTGCGCATCCGCCACGTACTTGTCTCGAAATCTTCTGAGCCAGATGCGTCGGCCCCTCACATCTATCAGCGACCACTGGGCATGCGTCACTCGCGCTCACGTGACTGATGCAGCATCAGAAAGCGACAGCCAGACCACTGACATCGCCTGATGCCCCAAGAACCGGCGAGTGTAAATGTCGCAGTCGTACGTACGAGCTTTGCTCCTGTGTTTCTTAGGGGTCTCATAGTCTCACTCGAAGAGGCGAAGCAAGTCCTGGCTCCCAGTTCGCCTAGGATGTTTACTGGAGCGGTCATTGTCTGCGACACGTTTGCCCACAGCGCGCTACTGCACCTGCAGTCCATTCTGCCGCACGCTGCTCCGTTGGTTCTCGCTCACGACCCACCAGCAATATATGTCCGGATGCTCTTGGCACTAGGGGTTCCATGCGTCCCCAAAACCGCGAGTGAAGCACAAATCGCCGCAGCGGTCGTTGCTCTCGGCCCGGGATCAAATACACCAGGCGAGTCGTGCCAACCTACAATATCAGCGGTAACTCCCCTGACCGCTCGCCAAACGGACGTACTTCGACTCGTCGCTCAGGGTGCACAATACGCAGCGGTCGGTCACGCTCTGGGCATTAGCGCAGAAACTGTTCGGAAACACGTCGCTGAGATTTGCCGAAGGTTGGGTGTCAAGAAGCGGCAAGCGCTCCTGGGCTTGCGGGTGCCCGCCCCCTATGCATAGGCATTTGATACCGCATGCTGCACGACATTGCCCGATTCCGGGCATTGACCGTCCGACGGTGCATAGGTTAGCGTCCATTTTGCACCGACCTTGACACGCAATTGGGAGGCAAACATGGCAGCCGCAAGCAGGCCAAATCTATGGCGGGAGTCGACCACCCAGGCACTCCACGCTGTTTCGTTGATCGCCCTTGTGATTGGTGCTTACATCACTATCGGCGTCACGGACCCGGCCGTCGCCTTTGGACATGGAAAAGCGTTTGCTCCCGCTGGATCGTTTTCTTGCACTCATGCGACTGCCGCGAACCGCGTGAAGCCCCCGCCGCTCCCGTGGCAGTCCGACGCGACGTCAATCACTCAGCAGGAAGTTGCAAAGCCCCCTACCCAGGAAGAAATTCGCTACGCGGCAGGACTTCATCCACTATGCCCGGCAGGGGAGGTTCCCTCCGTGATCGCGCACGGCACGGCGAGCCCGGCGCGCTTCGACACGATCGAACAGCACGAGAAAGAACGCTCTGCCCGCGAAGCGCTGAATTCCCACTTCGGCATGAGTATTCCAAACAACGAGCCACTTGCCAGCCCGTCTGCGCCCGCCGACGGTGGCGAATCCTGCAAAAACGGTGGCTGCTACTGGTATGTGCAGGACGAAGCCTCTAAAGCTGCGACTGGATTCGAATACACAACAAGTATAACTCAGCCGCTGGTATCGAAATTCACCGGCGACGCGCATTCTATTGATCAGCTGGCGGCAGGAGGCGGGGCGGAAGGTAATCAGGACACCATGGAGGCCGGCTTCACTGTGGACCATGTCATGTTTCCGAGTGCTCCCAATCAGGCACACTTCTTCATCTACGTCAATGCTGACAAATACAAAGGCTCAGAAGAAGAAGACTGCTACGACTGCCATTTCGTCCCTCTCGAAGGCGGCAAAATCACGCCTGGCGAGGCGTTTGAACCGACCTACACGCCTATTCGCATCGCAGTCAAGTATTACAATAATAGTTGGTGGATATTTGCGGGAACCAACTGGATCGGTTACGTTCCAGAGAAATACTGGAGCAATGAATTCACCCAGGCTTCACATGAGTCTGTTTATGGCGAGGTGTTTGACTCCGAAGAAGGCCCAACGACTCAAATGGGGAACGGTCTACTCGGTAACACCGAAGGAGCCGCAACAATGACGGCACCGATTCTTTATATCACGGAAAGCAAATATGAAACGACAAGTCTCAAAGAATATGTAACCAATGCCGCCCTATACTCGCTCGGAGAGGTAAACGCAGGCCGCACTATGTGGCACTACGGCGGCCCGGGAGTCCCCGATCCTCCGCCGTCCGTCACCGACGAGCCAGCGACAGAAGTGACTGCCAGCACCGCGCGGCTAAACGCGTCAGTAGTACCAAACTTCGGCGAAACTACCGTAAACTTCGAACTCGGCCTAAGCGAAAACAACTATTCCTGGACAAGTTCTGCAATTCCAATCGGGAGCGGCGGCTCACCGGTCGGAGTCTGGGCGGCCTTTAGTGGGCTAGGCGCCGCGACGACATATCACTATCGGCTTAAGGCGGTCAATGACAAGGGCACTACATGGGGAGCGGATGAGAGCTTCACTACGTTGCCGGTGGCACCCGAAGTTACAAGTGGTACCGGAGCTAGTGGTGAAACAGAATCCGGCGAGATCTGGGGCGAAGTCAATCCCCGCGGCACCGAAACGCACTACCAATGCGAATACGGCACCTCCCCAGCTTTGGGCACTAAGGCACCCGAACCCGCCGCAACTGCTGGCACGGAAGCTGGCTGGAAAGCCATTACGTGTAAGCTAAAAGGTCTGCTGCCAAACAAGACCTACTACTTTCGGGTGACGGCATGGAACAGCGCAGGGACCATGAACGGCGCCACAAATTCCTTCACGACGGAATATCGGCCCGTCCTTACAAATCAACCGGCGACAGGCGTGACCAACGGCGAAGCAACAATGCATGCCATCATAAACCCAGAGGGTCATAGCACCACCTACAAGTTCCTGTGGCAGCCTGTGGGATGGGGTGGCCCCGAAGAATCCGAAGAACCGATCGGGGAAGGCACCACCGGTGTTCCAGTCAGCAAACACGTCACCGGACTAAAGGAAGGTGTCACGTACAACTATTACGAGTCTGCCCGGAACTCTGTCGGAGGAGAATGGGATATCAATACCCCGGAATACTTTACGACGCTACCCCGGTTCGGGGTGCAAGCGACTCCAAACGAAGAAGGCGCGACCAACGCTACAATCACAGGCATCTCCTGCGCAACCTCGACGGCTTGCATAGCCGTCGCAAATTTCTCCTCGCCGGTCGTCCATCATGGGGCGTACGCGCTCAAGTTCGCCGGCACGGGATGGACATATCAAGCTGTGGCCCGCCCTGAAGGGGCGGATGCGTTTTCCCTGAACTCAGTATCCTGCTCGTCGCACATAGCGTGCACCGCAGTCGGTAGCTACAACAATCCCGAAGGCATTGAAGTACCGCTAGTGGAGACATGGAACGGCACTGAATGGAGTGTTCTGCGCCCGCCGGTACCCGCTGGTGCAACTAGCGCAATGTTCGAATCGGTTTCATGCGTGACCAAGATGTGTGCCGCAGTCGGCTCGTCCGTTGGTGTCGGGGGAACCAGTGCACTGACGGAGACATCTAGTGGCAGCGAATGGAAGATCCAGCCCGTCGCCAGTCTGCCGGGTGCTAACAAAACCATCCTGAAAGGCGTGTCGTGTTCGGGGACGAAATCATGCGTCGCGGTTGGTGCGAGCAATTATACGCAAAAAGGCTACTCATTGTCCGGTCTGATCGAGAAATGGAACGGAACAGAATGGTCTTCACAGCATTTTGAAAATCCATATTTTGGCGCGACGAGCGAGGAATTTTCGGGAGTGTCATGTAGCTCCTCCGCGTCGTGCATGATCGTGGGATCGAACGTCAACACGAAAGGCGAAACCATTGCAACAGCGCTTTCGTGGAAAAACAAAGCCTTCGGCGAACGCCAAGCCAACACTGAACGGGGAGCGACCAACAACAAGCTGATTGGTGTGGCGTGCTGGGGCGAATCTGAATGCGTGGCCGCGGGCGACCAGTCGACCCTAAGGCAGAACGAAGGGATCTTCACGATGCGGATGCAGGAACGGGTAGAATACCCTGTTCTTTTCACGGCCTTGCTGCCAGCGCCTCGGGAACACAGCCGGGCATGGCTCCGGGCGTCCGAATGCCTCAACGCAAACGAATGCTGGGTCGGGGGGGCGTACGCAACTGGAAGCGGCGAAACGGTCCCGTTTATAGAGGCATATTGACTTACGCTGACTGGGGAGTCATGGTGCTGCGCCGTGCGGTAAACGGTTTGCAAAGGCCGTCGGCTCCGGCGCCCGCGCTCAGCGGCGGCTCAGTGTACGATCTCCAGAAGGAAAAGTAGCGGACTGGAGGCTGGCTGAATGCTGAATACCGGGTGGCGGAGGTTGAGGATTGCTATTACGCAGGCGACGGCGCGTGTCGCCTGCTTGGCAGTCGTGTCCGCTGGAATCGGTCTCGCGATCGCTTCGCCCAGCGGTGCGATCTTTCCGAGTCGTCCCCGCGAGGAGGTGTCCGTCTTGGGCAACGGTGTCGTGTGGTTCGATGAAGGTGTGGTGTCGTTCAACGATTCGCGCGGCGGGACCTTGAAACTAGGAGCAGCGGGCGGAACAGGCCCGCCTCAAGTTGCGTCATCATCCGACACCGTTGCTTGGTTGGCAGGAGAAGATGCGCTGGGCTTCATGGCTGATGTGCCGCCGAGGTCGCCTGAGCACGTTGCTCAGCCGATGCTCACGTCCGGCGGTGGCTGCAAGGGGTGGCAGCCTGGAACCGAAGCTGTGAAAGACTTCGTCGTTGCGGAACAGAGCATTGTCGCGGCCGCGGAATGCCACTGGGACGACCGTGCGTTCCGGCAGCCGCTTTACATTCGCGATGTCGACCACGGGCGCTGGCGCGTGCTTCGCTGGTTGCCCGGCGACGCCGAACCGATACTTGCCAGCGCAGGCGACTTGATCGCTGTTGGGATAGAGCGGTCGATAAGGCGTATGGAGGTGCTGATCATTGATGTGACAAGTGGGCGCGTCGACACGCAGTTCGATTCGCCAACGGGGTATCTCGCGTTTGCGTCGAGCGATCGGCTAGTCGTGTCTACGCCTCAAACGCTGTCTTCGCCTGCAGGGCCAGGCATTGGCACGCAGTGGTCGGGGCCGTTTGACATCTTCCTGTACGCAACGAATGGGAAGCGCCTCTCAGCACTGGGGTCGTCTTCATTGCCACCCGCTGTTTCCGGAATGCATTTTGTCACATATGAAAACGGGGAGGTCGACGTGAAGAGTGCTGCAAGCGGTGCTGCGCGGCCGGTGGTCGGGTTCGCCGCGCCGGCACGAGTGCTGGACACGTTTGGGTTTCGGTGGCCCCAGCTCGCCCTTGTCGAGAGTACGAGTACCCCGATCCTTTCGAGCGAAATACGCTGCGGAACCGGCGAATACGGTCCCGAGAGCAAGCCAGCACTCAACGTGCTTGACTTGGCTCAAAATTCACCATTTCTCCCAGCACCTGCCGTTGTGCATGTGCAGCCTAGCCACGATTGTGGCCCGGCGCCGCCCTGAACGGGCAGCGCGGGGCCGTTCACTCATACACAAGTGCGATGATCCACCTGATCCGGGCACATTCCGGTTCGCCTCGCGCCCGTGCTGGGATGAGATGAGCCGCGATCTCAGACCCGTCTACGCGCCTTCCCGGCAAGCACCTGCCGAGCTTCACGGTGTTGAGTGCCACCGGGTCCGCACTACCTCTCCCAGTCGGACGTCGCGAATATCTGTTTCGCTTCCCAGTCCAACCGCTACACATTCGGCGACCCAGTGAATCGCTTCTGCTTCTGGCCACCTGGGAGGCGACGCCGCTTGCGTGTCTTCACTGGCCGGCGCAGGCCCTCATCGCGCCAGACACGCTGTGTTCGCTTGCGGTTCAGCGTCCAGCCCTCCCGAAGCAGGATCGAAAAATGGGCCCACCCACCTAACACCGCAGCCGAAGAGGCGTTCGCCGCAGTGGGTTCCTTGCGCCAGCGGGGGCCGGTGCCGGTGGGGATGCTGGGTTGCCGGCGGATTCGGCGCGACGGGTTTGCTGCTGCGTCCGCGAGGATGCCCCGGCCCACGTTTCCGGGCCGGCGCGGCTGCGGCCGGTGCGCCCGTTGAAGCTCCGCCTCCGTTGAGGCCGGCCAGCGCGGCGAGCGCCGCCTGTCGCTCATACTCCGCCACGAGCGGAGCGAGCTCCTGAATGCGAGCCTGAGTCTGCTGCTGTTGCCCTTCGAGAAAATCGGCCACTCCACACATCCTTCGGCTCAGATCGTCTGGGAGTACAGGCCCCTCGTCTTACCGCCACGCTCGGACAGCCATTCACGCCTCCTGGTTTCGCCGTCAGCGTGCTCACCGCGAATGCCCTGACTACCGCGCGGGGTTGTGCCCGCTCTTAACCGCCGCCGGCCGCCCGTCGCGGCTCCTGGTACTCCGTTCCGTGTGCTACACTTGCCGGCCCTCGCAGCTCTTTCGGTCTGCACGCTCGCCGCTCGCTGACGCTCGCCGCTCGCCGCTCGCTGACGCTCGCGCGCTCACCCGGCGTCGCGCAGCGCACCGAACGGCCTTCCAGCCACTGCGGCGGGCTAGCGCCCGCCTGGTGATCGCCGCCTTCAGCGGCTCCTTTTCAGTCCCTCGTGCTGCGCTGCAGACCGTGCAGCCTGCGGCTGCCAGCGTCGCGTCTCGCCCTTGCGGGCTCGCCAGGCCGTAGTGGACGTTGGGGAGGGCGATCTCTTGGTGGCCGAGTTCGCCGTGTTCTGCTCGTAGGTGCTGTGCGCGGGCGTTGAGGCGGTCGATCGAGCACCACGAGCACACATACATCGGCCAGGAGAAGCAGTCTCCCACCGTCACGTATGGCCCGGTGAACGATGCGATGTATGCCGCCGAACTCAAGCTGCTGCGCGACTGGCGCGATATCGTTCACGCTTGGGAGCACCTGTAATGAGCGAGATCACCAACAAGACTGATGAGCTGTTCATGGCGGCGTCGCGAAGCGACGATGATCTCGGCTACCCGGCGGATGTCGCGTTCGTTCCCAGCGATGAGGAGTGGACCGACGACGTTCTCTGGCGCAACCTGATCGAAGGCCAGGCGACCGTCCTCGTCGGCGAGGACACCGAGCTGCTGCTCGTCCCGTTGCGCCGCGGCGTGATCGACCGGCTCAGGGGTCGTGTGCCTGTCTGCGTTGCGCCCCGAACGCACGGGCACGCCTCGTCCTACGCGATGTTGAGTCGTCTGGGACGTCACCCGGTACGCCAGATGCGCGCCCTCGCGCACGCCTGACATGACGGCAAGCACCTGAGCTCGTGCGGCGTTCCCGAAGGGGCTTGTCGATCCGCGGTGCTGGTAACGATCACTCGCACGCCTGCTTTCGTCCTACGCGGGCACGAGGTCAGCGGCACCCCTGGCTGTTGGGCACCGAAGTAAAGCAGGCGCCGCAGCCTTACCTTCCGCGCGAAGCGGAGCTAACGCTGGGTTGTGGGCCTTCACTCCGAGCGCTTCTCGCCGGCCAAAATTGGAGCGGTTGGGGACGGCTCGCTGCGCCTCGATGGCGACCTCACTCGCCTCCGATCCTTTAGCGGTGGCTCACAGAGGTCAACACGAATGAGGCTCGAGATGTTCGCTCAATATCTGCCACCTGCCGCTAGCGTGGGTTAGTTCGTAGCTTCCCGTCCACGCGGTGCACCCGGAGTGACTGGTTGTCCGGAGTGCTTCTACACCGACCTTTTCTATTCCAGACTCGATCTGCGCGGAGTCCTCGAGTTCTGATCGGAACGTTCCGGAAACCTGTTCCACGCCTTCTTCTTCAGTTTCGCGGATCCATTTGGCTTCTTCGCTGTTCCCAGGCGACGACCCCGCAGTGAATAGGTAGGCACCAGAGAGGTCGTGATGTGAAATGTCGCTCCAATACTCGCGGACTGTGGCGACGGCTCCCAACGGTGTGGTCGAGGTGGTGTGCGGCGAGGTGGTGTGCGGCGCCTTGGACGATGGAGTTACTGCTGTCGCTCCGCTCCCAGACGGCCGTGCTATGGGGAAGGGGGGATGCGTTGTGGAGCTGGTAGCCGCGAGTAGGAGGACCAAGAGCAACGCGAGCCCGCCGATACCGGTGACGCCGAGTGTGATACCCGCTGTCGCGAGCCCTCGACCTCCCTGGTGGCCGCCGGATGCGTCGATCTGGCTTCTGCCTTTGACGCCGAAGACGATCGCCATGAGTGAGCCGAGCCCACCCAGCCACAGGATTCCGAGCACGAGCGACGCGATGGCGAGACCGTTCGTGTCGGTGGCCAGTGGTGGATCTGATTGAGGTCGTGGAGGCGCCGGAGGGAGCGGGGCTGGCATGGGTGTCACGGGGTCATCGGAGCGTTCGGGCGGTCTGCTGTGCGTCGCCCCACTCCCCATGGCCAGTGAGTTGGCAGCCGCTCCACAGCCGCTGCAGAAGCGGTCGGACTGGGCGAGCGAGGCGCCACATCGCTCGCAGCGCGGGAGGCCAGTGGCTGACGTGTCATCTCTTCCCGTCATCGGCTCGACCATATGCTACGTCAATCCCAGGCACACGAACTCTGATAACTCGACACGACTCTTGCGCTTCTTGTTATGCCGTAGCGCTGGTCAGCATCGACGTCGTAGGCGCCGATCAGGTGTCATAACGCTATGCGGTCACTTGCTCACGGAGCGGTGCGAGCATCTCGCTATCTCCGCACCGCGCTTGCGCTCGGGACGAACAGGAGGCGTGCGAGCGATCGTCACCAGCCCCGCGACTCCCCCGAGCTCGGTAGCAATTTTGGTAGCAATTCGAGCGAACCTGGGGAGTGTCATAGGAACTGTGTAGGCACGAGCGAAAGAGGTCGCCATGTCTACTACTACGCAGGATCGGATGGAGTTGCAGGAGCTGGTGTTCCCCGCTGCCGGGGAGCGGTGTGCTGGGCATGGCGTTTGAGATCGGAGGTGGAAGTCCTGTCCTGGGGCCCTGACAGGGGGAACCCAACATTGATGAGGCAAGGGCGTGGCCCGGAATTGACCGGGCGGTCCCAGTGCGGCTGTTTGCGCTGCGGGGCTTCCGTGAGGGCGGGTCTGAAGGAAGCCGTAGGTGTGTCGTGGTCGCGAACGAGAGTGAAGCGCCGTAAGGCGTCCTTTGGGTGGGTGAGCTGGCCGCTGGCAGCGATGCCCTGTTCCTGTTGGTCCCGGGGGCGTATTGGCGACGTGATCGCGGCGAAATCTCAGCGTCTTACCCCAGGAGGTCTGTTGGGTTCCAGTCGCTTGGCTGGTAGGCCGGAGAACGAGAGGACGACGGTTGATGGCCCAGCAGAAGTCGGAGGATCGCGTATTACTGGAAGGCGGGGTAATGCCCGCTGAGCGTGTCGGGTCGAGTCTTGGTCCGCAAGGGAAGGCGATCCCGGTTGATGAAACGGCGTGGCAGCTTTGCCTGCCGATCGCGACAGCAGAAGACCCTGAGGGGTCCGCTCGCGTGGTGGCCTCGAACCTGTCGGGGACCGGCCAAGCGGGGGTGCCGGAGGCGATCGGCAATGCAGAACAGGTCACGTCGGTGACGATGGAAGGGGTTGTGAGCCGTTTGACGGCGGCGTTGTTGAAGGTGGTGTCGAACAAGGGGGCGCCCGGGCCTGATGGGCAGACGGTCGGCGAGCTGCGTGAGCAGTGGCCGATCGCCGGTTCTAGGCTGGCCACTGCTTTGCTGGAGGGGAGTTATCGACCTGGCGCGACGCGTCGGGTGATGATCCCGAAGGTGGGTGGAGGCCAGCGCGGGCTGGGCATCCCGAACGTGATTGACAGGGTGGTCTGTGAGGCCGTGCGTCAGGTACTCGAGCCTGTGTTCGAGCCGACGTTCCATCCGTCGAGTCACGGGTTCAGACCGGGGCGTGGTTGCCACACGGCGATCGAGGAGGCCAAGCAGCATCTGGAAGATGGGTTCGGGTGGGTGGTGGACATCGATCTGGAGAAGTTCTTTGATCGGGTCTGCCACCAGCGGCTGATGTCCCGGCTCGCTCAGCGAGTCGGGGACCGGCGGCTGCTCGTGCTGATCGGAGGGTTGCTGAAGGCCAAGATCGTGATGCCGGACGGTGTTGTGGTCGCGAACGAGGAGGGTGTGCCGCAAGGCTCGCCATTGTCCCCGTTGCTTTCCAACATCGTGCTGGACGAGCTTGATTGGGAGCTTGACCGGCGTGGTCACAGGTTCGTTCGCTACGCGGATTTATGGGGACATCAGCATAAGTCGGCTTATGCCGAGTGTCGGGTTATGTCGAGTGTGTGTCGGAATGCCTGTGTGGTGGCGGGGTTGGCTTGAAATGCTCGGCATAATCAGAGCGCCTCGAGGAAGGCGAGTAGGTGGTCTGGTGGCCGGTAGCGGCCGGGGGTGCTGTTGGGTGGGGTGGTCCGCGCGAGCGCTCTTTCCTTGATCGTCATGTCGGCGTGGAGATAGGTCTGGGTCGCTTCGACGGACTCGTGGCCGAGCCATAGTGCGATGACGGTGCTGTCGACGCCGGCGTGCAGGAGGTTCATCGCGGCGGTGTGGCGGAGCGTGTGTGGTGAGACCTTCTTGTTCTTTAGTGGCGGGTATGTGTGGCTGGCTGTGGTGGCGTGTTTGGTGACCAGCAGCGCGATCGCGTCGCGGCCGAGCGCTCGGCCGCGACTGGTTGGGAATAGCGGCTGGTCTGGTTGGCCGTCGCGCTCGGTGAGCCATTGGCGCAGGCAGCTCACGGTCTGGCTGGTCAGCGGCGTGATGCGCTGTTTGCGTCCCTTGCCGAAGGTTTGAACGTGCGGGCCAGTGCCGAGGTGCGCGTCCTGGCAGCGCAGGCTGGTGAGCTCGGTGACGCGCAGCCCGGTCTGGATCGCCAGGGTCAGCAGCGCGTAGTCGCGACGGCCGATCCAGCGGGAGCGGTCCGGGGCGGCCAAGAGCGCGTTGACCTCTTCGGGGGTTAGGTGGGTGATGATCACGCGATCGAAGCGCTTGGTCGGGACGGCGAGCACGCGACTGATGAGCGCGGCGTGCTCGGGATGCTGGAGCGCGGCGAAGCGGAACATCGAGTGGATCGCCGCCAGCCGCGCGTTCCGGGTCCTCGGGCTGTTTCCGCGCTCGTGTTCGAGGTGGTCGAGGAACGCCGTGATCAGCCGCGCGTCGAGATCCTCGATCTGCAGCTTGGATGGCTGCGTGCCGGTGCGTGCCTGGACGAATGAGAGCAGCAGCCTGAAGGTGTCGCGGTATGCGGCGATCGTGTGCGGGCTGACACCCTTCTCGCCGATCAAACGACGGGTGAAAAACGCCTCGAGCGTTGGTGCGAGCACGGTCATGACTGTCCTCCCGTGGCCTGCTCCAGACGCTCGGCCGCGAGCGCGAGTAGCTCTGGTGCCGCGGACAAGTACCAGAACGTCGCGGCTGGGTCGACGTGACCGAGGTACGTGGACAGCAGCGGCATTCTGGCCGCGACATCACCACCGTCGCGATACCAGCCAAGCAGCGTCTTCACAGCAAAACTGTGGCGCAGATCGTGTATACGAACGCGCCTGTGCGGAGATGGGTGTCTGACGCCGGCCTGTTCCACCAGCCGCCGGAACGGCTGATAGATCGTCGGGTGGCAGATCCTCATGCCGCGGGTAGTGATGAAGAAGCTTGGCTGCGTCGGCTGCGGGCAGAGCCGGTCGCGGGTCTTGCCGTACTCGTCCAGCGCCTGCATGGTGCTGGGGTGCAGCAGCGCCTCCCTTGACTTGCCGAACTTCGAATCGCGGACCGTCAACAGGCCGTGGATCGCGTCGAGGTCCTCGCGGTCCAAACGGATCGCCTCGCCGATCCGTAGCCCGGTGCACGCCAACAGTCCGATCAGCGTCCGGAACGTCGCGGCCCGCAGAGGCGGACGTAGCATGCTCGCCGCCGTCATCAACGCGACGATCTCTTCGTCACGGTAAAGGTAGGGGGCGGGGCGGTACTTGCTGGCGGGGAGCAGCTCGAGCGGCGGGATCTCGCAGGCGGGATCGAGGGCGTGCAGATACCGCGCGAAACCACGGACCGCTCGCAGCCGCCTCGAGAGATAGTTGGCGCTCGCGTCCTTCGGACGCCTGGCCCATTCCAGCGCGAACTTGGTGGTGATCGTGCGCTCCCCGATCGTGTCGGCGAACGCGACGAACTCAGCGAGCAGCTGCCCCTCCCCGACGAGCTTGAACCCGAGCGCCCGGCGGAGGGTCAGGTACTCCTGGACGTGTCGATCAAGATCGCTCATGCCGCGCTCCCCGGCCATGGCTGAACGACCGCGGCGAGCGCCAGCCGATCGACCTTCGCATAGATAGAGGTGACATCCCGGCCGCGGTGACGCAGTACCTGGCCGACCTCGGTCAGGCTGCCGCCCGCGCGCAGCATCTCGGTCGCGGCCGTGTGCCGCAGACGGTGCGCGCCAACCAGCGGCAGCCCGGCCCGCTGGCAGGCACGGCGCACGATCTGCGAGACAGCGCCAGCCGAGAAACCGCCATAGGGTGCGCGCAGGCGCGTGAACACGAACACCGAGTCGCGGCGCGGACGGCCGCGCTCAAGCCAGCCCGCGAGCGTTTCGCCCACATCAGCAGGCAGCGGCAAACGCTCCTGGCGGCTGCCCTTCCCACGCACGAGTAGCTCTCCGGCGCGCCAATCGACGTCTGAGAGACGAAGCGCGGCGACCTCACCCGCGCGCAATCCCAGCCGCCACAGCAGGGTGATGATCGCGAAATCCCTGCGCCCGACTCGCGTGCGCCGATCACAACTCGCCAACAGCCGCGTGACCGACCGCGCGTCCAGCGCCTTGACCAATCCCGCCAGCCGCCAGCCCGCCACCGACGGGACCGCATCCATGAGCGCCTGGTCAATCTCTCCCGCGACATGAAGGAACCGCAAGAACACGCGCAGCCTCGTGACCATGCACTTCGCCGAACCCACGCACGATCGCTGGGACTCTGCCAGCACGAACTGGGTGACCGCCGCCGCGTCCAGCCGCTCGAGATCGAGCCCTCCAACGGCCGCCTCTCGCCAGGCCAGGAACACGCGCGCAACCCCGACATAGTTACGGACAGTCGACAGCGCCAGACCACGCTGCTGAAGCAGATACGCCGAATAGCGCTCCACCAACTCCTCGATCGGCGTCGCCACCACGCTCACCGCTGGCGGCGCGACCCCCAAGCCGCGCAGATACTCAAGCAACGGCAACAGCGCCCGCGGCGAGAACAACCGCGAGCTGCCCGACCGGCGACGCTCGTCCATCAACTGCTCCACCAGCCCCTCGGTCAGATCACCAGGCCCCAGACCGCGCGCGGCCAGCCACCCACTCGCGTCCGCCATCAACCGCAGCTGCGCGGCCGCCGACCCCGGCCTATACCCCCGCGCCACCAACTCCAAGCCGAACCCCGGCGCGAACACCGCCAACGGCCCAGCCACCCCTGACCCACTACTCATAACAATCTCCCCTCTCGTCAAAACGAAAAGAGAGAGCGTCCATCAGACCGCCGGATTATGCCGAGAACTCACACCCCAAACCCAGGCAACCACAGGCGATCCAAGCTGCCGCTCGACATAACCCGACACTCGGCATAAGCGGATGACAGCAATGTCTATGTGCGGAGCGAGCGAGCGGGGCTGCGGGTGATGGCCAGCCTGGCCGGGTTCATCGAGGGGCGCTTGCGCCTGAAGATCAACCAAGCCAAGTCAGCGATCGCTCGTCCGGAGGACCGTCATTTCCTCGGGTTCAGTCTGCGGATGGATGCGCAGACCGGGACGGTGGAGGTTCTGCTCTCCCAGCGCGCCAAGCGCTTGGCGATGGCGAAGATCCGCAAGCTCACGCCGCGATTGTGGGGATGGACCCTTCAGGGGTGCATCCTGCGGATCAACGTGTGGCTGCGGGGATGGCATCAGTACTACCGGATCGTCTCGCCCGGCGAGCAGTTCGTGTTGCGCGCTCTCGATGCTCATATCCGGCGTCGCTTGCGTGCGATCCTGCTGCACCACTGGAAGCGCCGTCCGACGATCGTTCGCAACCTCATCGCCCTCGGTGCTAACCCGCGGGCAGCATGGCACGGCGTCTATACGGGACGCAGGTCCCTGTGGGCGCTCAGCCATATCCCGCAAGTCGATAACGCTCTGCGGACCCGGTATTTCACCGACCGCGGGCTCGACTCGCTGGTGCTGCTGCACCGTGATTGGCACGAGGAGATCGTCGCCCCTACCCACCCGCAGCTCGCGATGGAGTGGGGATAGGTCAAGGTCATTGAAAGCGGCCGGCGGCGGGGTTCATAACCCGCTGTCCCGAGGAGCCGTGTGTGAACAGCACAAGCACGGTTCTGTGGGAGCCGGGGCGGGCAACCGCCCCGGCTACCCGACTAGGGAGCCCGTAGGGCGACCGGAGTGGACCGGCGGCGGCGCGCCCGTCGCGGACCCCTCGTCGCTCTCGCCGGATCTGGTTGATGAGGCCGTCGATCGTGCCGGTGCCCGCCGCCGTGTGCGGCAAGCTTTGAGGATGCCGTCTGGGCGGATCAGCGATGAGCTGATCGATGAGCTGCTCGCCGGTGCGAGCACGGAGGAGGAGATCGCCGGGCCCGGCGGGCTGCTAGCCGATCTGACGAAGCGGCTGGTGGAGCGGGCGATGGAGGTCGAGCTGGCCGAGCATGTCGGCTACGAGCCGCATTGTGAGCC
>CAVRQK010000016.1:0-46845 GCA_963723325.1 uncultured Solirubrobacteraceae bacterium
AACGCCGGTTCGGGGTTGACGCTCAGGTCCTGCAGCGTGCCTGTGGTCGTATTGTATTCATAGAGCTCCGGTTCTTCCGGGAGCGCCGTGGAATTGGCGGTCAGCTTCTGGTCAGAGGTGAAATACACTTTTTCGCCATCCGGGGTCGCGAACTGGAACTCCGCGCCAGCCGCCGCGCCGACTGGTTCGGGGGGGCCCTGCGGCAAATCGATCTGCACCGTTTTTTCCAACACGGTGTTACGCATATACATGTGCACGTGCCCGAAAGTGTCTTTGTCTTCGGTGGTTGCTTCCCAGAAGACGACTTCGCCGTTTTCAGAGACCGCGTTACGTACGATCCGGTTTTCGAACCCGATCGCGGGGGCTTTAGTGGCTGGTGTTTCGTTGGGGAGGAAGCTTATGGGGTGGATCACGCCGTCGGACCACTCGTAGAGGCCGTTGATCCCGAGCTGGGGGTCTAGCGCGACTTTGCGGGATATGAATGCGATGTGTTGGAGGTTCGCGGATGCTGCGATGTATGGTTCGTGCTGTTCGCCGTAGTGGGTGTTGGGGGGGTGTTGTTTTCGTTGAGGAGTGCGGTGTAGAGGCGGCTGTTTTCTTGGAAGAGGTTTTCGCGGATGAACATGCTGTTTTCTTTGGCGTTGGCTGCGAGTTGTGGCGCGCCGCGGGGTTCGGCGAGGCCCTTGTCGAGGTTTTCATCGAAGGCGTAGTATTCCCCGAGGTGCCCGGGGAGTAGTCCTGTGATTTTGGAGATGACTTCGGTCTCGGGGATGGTGATGTCGCGTGTGCTCCAGCTCCCGCCAGTGTGGCGGCGCGCGAGGATCTGGCTATAGGCGACGCTGCGGTTACCTTCGGGTTCTTCACCGGCGTGGACGATGGGGCTGTTCGCGACATACGTGATGGCGGAGCCGTCCTGTGCGGCCTGGATCATCGCGCCTTCGCGGGTGATCGCTTCAACACGCGCGCCGGCCTTTTCTGGGGGGGAGACCATTTCCCACGCTCGGTCATCCGGGAGTAGGAAGCTGGATGCGGCGGGCTGGGTCGTGAATGTGGCTGGTTCTCCGACGGTTGTTTCGCCGCCCGCGGTCACTACGATCCGGTAGTGGTAGCTCGTGGCCGGGGAGAGGCCTTGTAGCTGCTCGGTCGCGGTACCCGCCCCCGCGGCGAGTGCGCCTTCTCCCGCGGGGACACGCGAGGGATACCCAGCTTCAGCCGCGGGGCCGTATTCGAAGTAGTATGCGCCGCTGCTTTCGATGTTGACGGCGGCTTGCAGCGTGACGGCGGTGTCCAGTACTTCGTTGACGCTCTCGGATTCAACGGTCGGGGCAGCATAGGCGGTCCCTGCGAACACTCCTAGCATGGCCAGGGCTAGGAGTGTCGCGGGGAGCGCGAGGCTTCTACCGGGCAGGCGCGACCCGCCACGCGCACGGTGCGCTCGCTCGCCCTGGGTCAGGCCCTGCGCTATCCACGGGCTAGACGCTGCCGGCTTGCCGTTCGTGTTCGTGTTCGTGTTCATCGGAAAGCTCCAGTGGTAGCGGTGGGTGAGGGCTGTGATTCGTGTCGGGTCGCCCATTACCGTCCTGCCTTCCGGGTCGTTGCTTTCGTAGCCTTCTTCTTCGCTTTCGGTTTTGCTTTTGGTTTGTGTTTGGTGCAGCCCGTTACCGCTACCTTGACCGTTTCGTGTTGTTCTTGGCCGGCTTGTGAGACGTAGGAGACGGGCATTGAGAGTTTCGTTTTGCAGAAGTTCTTGTATCCCGCGAGGAGGCTGTATTCGCTTTGCGGGAACGTCACTTCGAAACTGGATACGGGCGCGTCGGGGACTGCCGCGAACGTGTTACTCGTCACGCCTTTCGTGATATGCGTCGTGCCCGCGAGGTTGACGGTGATCCCGTACCCCTGGAACACCATCACGACATTCGGGATCGATTCCCCGGCATGCGAGACTAGGTAGGCGTTCCCTTGCAATGGCACGGGGATGATCGGCGTCGTTGCCTTGGCTTTCCCGATGATCGAGTGCACAGGACAGTTCGCGGGGTTCGCGGCGAACGTCGCCGCGGGACACGCGTATTTGAACGTCGACTGGCGTGAGGGCAGCTGGACGGGGAGATCGACCTTGACCCTCGCGATGTTCGCCTGGCTCCCAAACGGTGCTTTCGGGAACGCGACCTTCACCGTCAGATCCGCACCCAGCTTTTTGGAGTACTTCGACGTCGTCGACGCCGACAGCCTGGGTTTGAAGCCGAGGGTCGCGCAGTTCGCGGCCCGGAAAGCCGAGGACACCGGCACCGAAACATTCTGTGCGCTCGTGATCGTCCCCGTGACCGTCTTTTGGAGGCAGCTCGTGGGGTCATAGCTAAACCCTGCCCGGTTCGCGGTGACATGGACCGCTTTGATCTGCAACGGGATGCCCTGCAGCATCGTCGGCAGCTCGTTCGTTGAGACCGTGACCTGCGCCGTGCTCGGATCGATACTGACCTTCGCCCGGACGACGACGGTCCCGAGGTCAAACGGGCCGGCCTTCGCGTCGGTCACGATCGAGAGCCCGAACGGGGCGCCCTGATACGGGCCCGTCAGATACGCCTGGCCGCCCTGCACGGTCACGGGTTCATCACCCAATCCGGCCTGGACCGAGACTTCCCCGACTTTGCTCGCCGCCGGGCAGCTCCCCGCGTTCGCTTCCGCTTCAGGACACAACGGGACCCCTGTCAGGTCCGCGCCAACACCAGCCGGGAGAGTCTCAGAGACCTTCCCCAACGCCTGATCGCCATCGCGTCGCGTGATGTTCGTCACGACGGGCGCGAACCCGCCGGCCTGGATCTCGCTGGTCCCCGCCTGGAAACCCGGGGCGAATGGTTCGCCACACGCGCCACCACCAACCCCCGTGAGGATTTCGAAGCTCGAGGACACAACAGACGCGGGTTCCCCGGAGGACGGCGAGAACACCCCTTCCGTTTCGGCGGGCCCGCACTGCGAGGGGGTCGACAGCGCCGAGCGGGGGCTATCGAAGAAGTTCACGCGCGCGTCTTCGACCGGGAACTCCGGCACATCGTCAAACGTAGCGGTCAACCGGCCAGTCCCTTCGGCGGCGGTGACCTTCCCCGCGAGCTTCACCAGCACACCCGAGATCGGGTCCTTCACGACCAAATACACCGCCAGAAGTGTCCCGAACGGGTTCGCGGTCTGCGCAGCCGCATACAACGACCCCGCCAACGGATGATCCAACAACGGCGTCACGACTTCCGCGGTCGCGACCTTCGACGCCGCCGGACACGACGGTTCCGCAGCACTAGCAAGCCCAATCTCTGCTTCTGAGCAAGCCGCAAGACCATTCGCGACCGACGGGTTGACCTGCACCCCCTTAGGGAGCGAGACCGTGATCGTTTTCGAGACCGCGGGAGTGACCCCGCCCGGTGTCAACGCCTGTTCCTGATCGACATGCACATCAACCCCGAACCCACTCGGAGTACTCGCAGACTGATGATCCGGCGAAACCGAAACCGACGGACGGAAACCAAGGCGATCACACCCCGACAAACCAAGGACCTGACCATCCCTACCCCGCAAACTCGAAACCACCGGATCGGTATAGGACCCCGGAGCCGCCCACGAATCAACTTCGACACTCGACTGGAAACCCCCAGAACACGACGGCGGCAAATCAAGCAAAGCCGTCGGCGAGGATTCGCTCTGTTCACAAGATTCAGGTTCGACACCGATACCCAACAAAGACCAATACCCGCCAGCGACACAACTCCAGCCACGCGACGCGGCATGCCGCACATCACCCGGCACACCCCACATCACAACCTCGCTACCCACAAGCGAACCAAGCTGGGAAATATCACTCGAAGAGATCGTCACACCATAATCTTCACCCGTACGAACCGACGCATTCAAAACAACCGGAAGCCCATAAAAATCAAACCCAAACCGCGCAGGCTCCCCCTGCTCAGGCACCAGATTGAAAATCGGGACAGGATACGTCGAATACCCCAAAATCAACGATTCATCAACCGTGATCAAACCCACACCAACAGCCGTATCCGCAGGACACTGATTCACAGCCCCACTCACAAACGACGTGAACTGCGTATCACTACACTGCGGCAACGCATTCGCATCACCCACAAGGCCAGCCGGAAGCTTCAACCGAAGATCCTTCGCCAACTCCGGACCCGTCGGCAACAACGCCGGCACCGAATTAGCCAACACTTCCTGATTCAAACCAATCGTCGAACGCAACTGAAACGGATGCGAACCAGCCTGCACATCCACCGACCCACCCTCATTTTCCGGGACAAGTTCACTACGTTCCACACCAAACGGAGTCGAACCACCCGTCGCCATAGGCTGCGACACAGACACCGGCAACACTTCCCCACCTTCAACCGAACCCACCCCCACACCAGAACCCGCCCGCAACACATTCACCGTCACCAACAATTCAAGCGTCCCAAACGGCGACACACCTTCCGGATACGAACACGACAACACCGGCAACCCAACACATTCCAAATTCCCCACACGACCCTCACCCCACAACACACCTTCTTCCGTCCCAGAAACCGTCGGACCAGCAACCCCCACCACCGACACCGCTTCCAAAAACGACGGCAAACTCAAACCCACCACCGCACCAGCCCCAGACACCCCATCACCAACATTCGACACCAACACCACAAGCCTAGCTTTACTACCAGGCACCAACACCGTCGGCGTCGAACGAACCCCCACCGTCCACCAACCACCAGCACCCCACGCAACACCACAACCAAACACACCAACCATCACAGCCGCAATGGCCGCACAAGACCCAACACGCCCGAACCCTACGCGGCCCAAAACCCTCACCCAAACCTCCCCTAGCAGCTTATGAACACTTCACCGGGAGATTCGCCAATTACCTAATGACCATTACCCCCTGTGGCCAAAAATGGGTAGGCGAGAATCTCCAGCATTGAAATGGTAGCCACGAAGCACACCGTCGTGAAGGGGCGTTTTTCATTCTCAAGATTACCAATCAGCGAGACAATTCGGGTGGCCCGCGCTCTACAGCATGCTGCTGGTCAGCCGCTCGACCTCCGCGATCGAGGTCATCCCGCTCGCGCACCTTGGCCATGCCGTCGTCGCGCAGGCGCTTCATGCCTTCGCCTTCGGCCACCGCCACCATCTCGTCCACCGACGCGCGCTGCAGGATCATGGTGCGGATCGGCTCGCTGACGCTCATCACCTCATACAGCCCCACGCGACCGCGGTAGCCCGAGCCGCCGCAGCGCGAGCAGCCGACCGGCTCATACGGCTCCGCGCCCGCCAGCCCGTGCTCCACCAGCACCTGCTCGGGCACGCTCTGGCGGCGCTTGCAGTGCACGCACAGCATCCGCACCAGCCGCTGCGCCACGATGCAGTCCACCGCCGAGGACACCAGGAACGGCTCGATGCCCATGTCGATCAGACGCCCCAGCGCGCTGGGCGCGTCGCGGGTGTGGAGCGTGGAGAGCACCAGATGGCCGGTCAGCGCCGCCTCGATCGCGATGTGCGCCGTCTGGCGGTCGCGGATCTCGCCCACCATGATCACGTCCGGGTCCGCGCGCAGCATCGAGCGCAGCCCCATCTCGAACGTCACCCCCGCCTTCGGCGCGATCTGCATCTGCTTGATGCCCGCGATCCGCTGCTCCACCGGGTCCTCGATCGTGATGATCGAGCGTTCGCCGTCGTTCAGCGCGTTCAGCGCCGTGTAAAGAGTGGTCGACTTGCCCGAGCCCGTGGGACCCGTCACCAGCACCGCCCCGTTGGGACGCAGGATCGCGCTTTTGAAGCGGTCGCGCTCCACCGGCTGCATGCCCAGCGAGTCCAGGTCGTCGACCTCCACGCCGCCGTCCAGGATCCGCATCACCACGCCCTCGCCGTTGACCAGCGGCAGCGTCACCACGCGGATGTTCACCCGCCGCCCGTCCACCGCCAGCGCAAAGCGACCGTCCTGGGGAACGCGTTTCTCGGAGATGTCCAGCTCGGCCATGATCTTGATGCGCGACACCACCGCGCTTGCCATCTTGCGCTTGACCGTCGCCGCCGGCGCCAGCACGCCGTCCACGCGATACATCACCCGCGTGTCGCCCTCTTCCGGGTTGACGTGGATGTCGGACGCTCCCTGCTGCACCGCCTGGGCCACCAGCGAGTGCACCAACTTGATCACCGGCGCGCCCGCGTCCGCGTCGTCCAACTGCAGGTCGCGCTCGCCGTCCTCCTCGCTGTCCTCCACCGCCAGGTCTTCGATCGACTCGTCCATCCGCACCAGGCGCGTCAGCAGGATGTTCAGGTCCTCAACCGAAGCCGCCGCCGGGCGGATCCGCCGGCCGGTCATCATGCCGATGTCGTCGATCGTCAGCACGTTCGTGGGGTTGGCCATCGCCAGCAGCAGCGAGCCGTCCTCCGTGTAGCCAACCGGCAGTGCCTGATAGCGCTTGGCCGTCTCCGCGCCGATCAGGTTGGCCGCCCCCATGTCCAGGTCGTACACCGCCAGGTCCACGAAGTCCAAACCGAAGCGCTCAGCCACCACCCGTGCCAGCTGGTCGTGGCGCAGGATGCCGCGCTCCACCAGCACGATCCCCGTCGGGCGGCCCTGTTCGCGCGCCGCCGTCACCGCCTCCTCTACCGCCTCGCGGTCGGAGAAGCCCAGGTCCACCACCACCTCGCCGATCATCCGCGTCGAGCGCCCCGCGTTGCGCGGCGGGTACAAACCGTTGCGCCCGCGCACTCCCTCCGCGCGGTCGCCCACGCGTCGCTCGTCCTGCCCGGTCGAGCCTGGTGTGGCGGTTGGCGTGGCGAGATCGCCCATCACCAGTTCCTATCGGCAGCCCAACACCCCCGCTTGACCGGGTTGAGCGGCTTTACAGAGCTTTTAGCGGGCCCTTATCGCCCGCCGGCCAGGGCGCCGTGCTCAAGCGCCCCCTTGACCTGAGCGTCCAGCGTGTTCAGTCGATAGAGAGTGAGAGACTCCGCCGAGGCGAAGCGCTGCGCCGAGCCCTCCTGCGGGCCGTGGTGCAGCAGCACGCAGTGCTCCAGCGCCAACCGCCGCTCGCTCCCCAGCGTGCGCGGCGCGTAACGCTCGATCAGCCGCAATCCCAGCTCCACGTGGCCGAGCATGCGGCCCTCGCGGCTGCGCTCGATCTCCGCCGCCATAGGTGAACTCGCGCGTCTTGCCGAGGTCGTGCACGATCGCCGCGCTCAGCAGCAGGTCGCGGTCCAGCGCGGGTGCAGCGGCAGAGCTCCAGCGCCAGCGTGGCCACCGCCACCGTGTGCTCCAGCAGACCGCCCAGGTAGGCGTGATGGCCCGCCTGCCCCCGGCCCGCCGGCGCCGACGGACTCGCCGGCAGTGAGCACGGCGCGCGCCTGATCTCCGCGCGCAGTTTCGCGTCCGCCAGCATCGCCCCGAGCAAGCCCTTCAGCCCCGGGTCATACACCTCGCGCGCCAGGTGCTCCAGGAAGCCTTCGAGCTCGTCGAGGTCGCGGTAGGCGCTCGGCAGGAACGCGTCCGGATCGGCGTCCGCGCCCTGCGCGGTGGCGATCGACTTCAGCGCGATCTGCAGCTCCTCGCGGAAGCGCTCCACGCGCCCGTTCACGCGCACCAGCTCGCCGCGCTCGAAGCGGCCGGCCAGCAGGTCGGCGTCGCGGAACGCACGTGCGCGCGATCGTGCCGGTGCTGTCGCGCAGCTCCACCGTCAGATACGGGGTGCCCGCGCGCGAGATCTGGCGCTCCTTGCGCGTGCACGCGAACACGCCGTCCACCTCCTCGTCCACGCGCAGCGTGGCCACCGTCTGGGCCTGCTCATCGGTTGGCTTGCGTGGCGGAGGGCATCCGTCCATGATGTACGGTGGTTCGGATGCAGCCCCTCATTTGGGACCGCCGTCCAGATGGCCTACGGGCCCCCGCCATGGTCTGCGCGTTCGAGGGCTGGAACGACGCCGGGGACGCCGCCTCCAGCGCCGTCGCCTTCCTGGCCTCCTCGCTGGACGCCAGCCGCTTCGCGCGGATCGACCCCGAGGAGTACTACGACTTCCAGTCCAACCGTCCCAGCATCCGCTTCAACGACAGCGAAAAGCGCGAGATCGCGTGGCCGACCGTGGAGATCTTCGAGGCCCGTGCCCCGCGTGCGCCGCGCGACCTGGTGCTCGTCCAGGGCGTCGAGCCCTCGATGCGCTGGCGCGCGCTTCAGCGCCAACATCGTCGACCTCGCCGAGGCGCTCGGCGTGCAGGTGGTGGTTTCGCTCGGCGCGCTGCTTGGCGACGTGCCCCACACCCGTCCCGTGGCCATGAGCGGCCACGCCTCCGACGCCGCGCTGCTCGAGCGCCTCGGCGCTCACGCCGTCGAGCTACGAGGGCCCCACCGGGATCGTCGGCGTGCTGCACACCGCCTGCGCCGACGCTGGGCTGCCGGCCGCGAGCCTGTGGGCGTCCGTGCCGCACTACGTCGCCGCCGCCGCCAACCCCAAGGCCGCGCTCGCGCTGCTGCGCCGGGTGGAACTGCTGATCGGCGTCTCCGTCGACGTCTCCGAGCTGGAGACCGCCGCCGCCGACTACGAGCGCCAGGTCGGGCTGGCCGTGCAGAGCGACCCCGACATCCAGGCCTTCGTCGAACGCCTCGAGCAGGCCGCCGACAGCGAAGATCAGTCCTCGCCCGATGACGTGCCGTCGGGCGACATCCTCGCGCGCGAATTCCAGCGCTTCCTCAGCCAGCGGGGGCGGGAGGGCAAGTAGGCGCGTGGGGCCGGGCTCCGTGTTCTTCGTTTGGACTGCCGTATAACCATTGCTATACAGCAGCCGTCCGTAATACAAAAGGAGGCTGGCTGACTACCCTCGGCCACGATCCTCCGCCGCCGGCCGCCTACGCCTATGCCTCCGCCGCCGGGCAAACGATCCGGTAGTCGCAGATCGAGCAGGCCGAGCGCGACGGGGTGGGCTCGAAGTCCTGCGCGAGGATGCCCTCGCCGACCTCCAGCACGATGTCCTTGACGGCCTCCGCGTCACGTTCCCCGCGCGGCACAGGCACCTTGCGGTCGTCGAGCACGTAGTAGTAGGCCTGACTGGATGACTCGAGGTTCCAATCTTCGCGCGCCGCCAGCGCATAGAGCGACAGCTGCACGTCGTCGGCCAGCTGCTCGGCCGTCTTGGGACGCGAGGTCTTGTAGTCGATCAGCTCGTACTCCTCGCTCTCCGGTCCGCCCACGCGGTCGACGCGGTCGACGCGGCCGCGCAGGTGGTGGGGCCCGAGGCGAAAGTCGAACTGGCGCTCGAACCACACCGGTTCGGCGGTGTCGTCCTGCCAAGCGCGCGTGGTAGCGCCTCAGCGCCACCGTCGCCTTTCGAATACAGCTCGCGCTCGTACTCGCCTTCTCCCAGCGCGCTGCGGCGCCAGCCGCTGTCCAGCAGCTCCAGCATCTGCTCCAGTGTGGTGTGCCCGTCGGAGTGGTAGCGCTCGAGCACCTGGTGCACCACGATGCCGAAGCGCTGGTGGACCGTCTGCTCGGTCGGGATCCTCAGCACGCGCGCGAACTTGTAGCGCAGCGGGCAGCTGCGGTAGGTCTGGATGTCCGCCGCCGACAGCGCCAGTCCCACGCCCCTGCGCGGCAGAAACGGCCCCAGCGAGTGCTCCTCGCGCGGCAGCAGCGCCTGCGCGCGACTGCGCTCATCGCCGTCCACGTCCAGCAGCGCCTCATCCAGCGTGGAGGTCTGGAAGATCTCGCGCTGCAATGGCGTGGTGGCCGCCAGCAGGCGGGTGTTGACGTCCTCGAGCGCCTCGCTCAGGCTCTGCCCATCCGGGCGCTGCAGCAGCGCCGAGAGCTTCAACAGCTCCAGGTAGCGCACCACGCCGTGGGAGATGTCCAGGTCGGTGTCCAGGCGCAGCTCGCCCAGGCGCCCGCCGATGCGCGCCACGCTGCCCAGCACCTCCTCGCGCAGCAGGCCCAGCGTCTGCTCCAGCTGCTCGTGCGCCGACGCAAGCGTGTCGGGGGCCGCCTCCTGGGCCTCGGGGGTATCTCCGCTGGACTCCGGCACCACCGTGGCCAGATGCCGCGCCAAGTCGCGCGTGTTGGCGGCCGGCCTGTCGCGCACGAAGTCCACCGCCAGCCCGTGCAGGCGCTCAAGGCTTGCGCGCTGCGCGGCCGCGTCCTCGGGCGCCAGCAGTGGCCGCCCGCGCATTCCCAGCCGCTCGATCAGGCGCGCCAGGAACACGTCCGGGTCGATCGCGTCCAGCTCGGCGGCCGAGCTGCGGTGCAGCTCCACGAAGCGCTGGATGCGTTCGCGCGCCTCCGGCGGCACCTGCGGGGACTCGGTGGCGGCCGCCAGCCCGCCGACCAGGTCCAGCTTGCGCCTGCGCGCCACCTGGATCACGCGCGCCAGCTCGACCTGGCGCAGCTCGATCGGCGGGCGTGACAGCGCGCGCACCACCGCGGCCGCGTCCTGCGGGTCCACCAGCAGCCGCATCCACGCCAGCACGTCGCGCACCTCCGCCCGCTTCAGAAACGCGCCGCCGCCTCCCTCGCGCGGCGCCTGCGGGAGCACCTGCTCCTGCGCATCCGCCCGTCGCTGCTGGCCCTGCGGCGGAGCGGACGCGATCTCGGGGCCAGACACACTCAAAGGATACGCGGGAGCCCCTCGCCGCCGGGCTACGCTCTATCAGTGGACGCGATCGACTGGAGCACCGCGCAGCGGATCGGCGAGTTGATCGCCGGCTCGCCCTCCAGCGGCGGCGTGCGCGCCGCCACCGTGGAGCCACTGGCGCGCGACTTCGCCGAGCGCGTGGCCGCCTACAGCGGCCTCCAGCTCCACGGCGAGCTGCCCGCGCTGGAGGCGGTCGACCGCGGTGAGTGGATCGCCGCCAACCTCAAGTCGATGCGCCCGCTGCTGGCGCCGCTGACCGAGCGCCTGGACCAGGACAAGGGCATGTTCGCCGGCCCGCTGCGCGCCGCCTCGGGGCTCACGCTGGGCGCCCAAGTGGGCGCGCTCACGGGCATGCTCTCCCAGCGCGTGCTCGGCCAGTACGACCTGGCGCTGCTCGACGACACCGTCGCACCGCGGCTGCTGCTGCTGGCGCCCAACCTGGCGCTGGCGGCCCGCAACCTGAACGTGGACCGCGACGAGCTGGTGCTGTGGGTGACGATCCACGAGATCACCCACGCGGTCCAGTTCTCCGGTGCACCGTGGCTGCGCGAGCACCTCGGCGGGATGATCCGCGAGCTGCTCGACGGGCTGCAGGTGCTCGCCGGTCCCAAGGACAAGGAGCAGGACGGTCAGCGCCCCTCGCTGAGCGAGCGCCTCAGCGGGCTGATCCCCAATCTTCGCGGCGGGCTCAGCAGCCTCGGCGGCCTGGGCGGGCGCGCGTTCGACACCGGCGAGCTGCGCGCCATGGCCGAGCGCGCCCGCAGCGGGCAGCTGCTGCGAGTCACGCTCGGCGAGGACCGCTGGCAGCTGGTCGAACGTATGCAGGCGGCCATGTCGCTGATCGAGGGGCATGCCGAGCACACCATGGACGTGATCGGCGCCGACGCGCTGCCGTCGCTTCCGCGCCTGCGCGCCGCCATGAACCGCCGCCGCCAGCAGCGCAGCGTGCCCTGGCGCGTGCTCAAGCGCCTGCTCGGGCTGGAGCTGAAGATGCGCCAGTACGAGACCGGCCGGCGCTTCTGCGACGAGGTCGTGGCGCTGGGCGGGCCACAGACGCTGGCGCTCGCCTGGACCGGCCCTGAGGCGCTGCCGAGCACGGCCGAGCTGGAGCAGCCGAAGCAGTGGGTGGAGCGCGTGCAGGCGGGAATCGCCGGCCCACAGCCGGCTTGACAACTCGAACGCACGTTCCTCTTGTTACAAACTCCCCGCGACGCCAGCCCGTGATTACAGGCTTTTCACGTCCTGCTAGGATCGGCGTGTAACGATCTTCCACGCACGGGTTACAAACAAGTGTTCGGTCGTTTAGCCAGCATCGAACGCCACCAGAACAACACACACCCGTTCATCTCGCATCCGGCGAGACATAGATAGGAGCCAAACTCCAATGCCCACCGCCCCCACAACTCCCCCCAAAGCAGCGGCCAAACCCCGCGCCAAAGCGGCTAAACCGGCCAAGCCTGCTGCAGCCAAAGCGCCGCGCGCGGCCACCAAAGCGAAGGCCAGCCACGCAAAGGGCGCACGCACGCGCGCCGCCAACCAGGCCCAGACGACCCTGCGCCAGACCCAGACGGCCACCCGCGAGACAGCTGGCGTCTTCGGCGACTACGCCGAGCGCGCCGTGCTGATCCCCGTCGGCGCCGCCCTGATCGCCCGCGACCGCGTGGTCGAGACGGTCAGCGACACGGTCTCCGCCTACTCCTCCTCCGCCAAGGCTCAGGCGCAGCTGCGCCGCTTCGAGCACCGCGGCGCGACCGCCCGCAACCGTCTCGAGCGCGAGGTCCGCAAAACCCGCGTCCGCGTCGAGCGCGAACTGCGCCAGCGCCGCAAGATCGTGGAGAGCGCCGTCAGCGACATCGAGGCGCGCCGTGACGCGATCGCCAAGAACGGCAGCGAGCTGGCGGGCAAGGTGCCCGAGTTCGCAAACCGGGTTCCCGAGATCGCAACACGCGTGCCCGAGCTGGCAGGCAAGGTCCAGGAGCGGATCCTCAGCCTGGTCTGATCCACACCACCTTCCCCCGCCCGGAACGGAGAGTCCGGGGTCGGGAAAGTCTGCCGCCCTCATATCCCGGCGGCAGTAGTAGCACCCTCTCCTCCCTCGACCCGCGGGCGGCCCCCACCGCCCGCGGGTCATTTTTATCTCCAGGACAACGTGGCAGTGGCGACGATCGCGACCAGCGGCTTTCGCGAGCTGCACATCGAGCCGCAGCCCACGGACAGGTCATCGGCCGTTTCGACCGATGAAATGCGCCCATTTTCGAGTCCGAAACAGTCACGTCAATCGCTCGCATCTGCCGGTTCCAGCCCCTAGAGTCGTCCCGGTCAATCGTCAAAATCGAGGAGATCCGCAGCGCCATGGCACAACGAATCGGCATCTACCTGGGACTCATGCTCCTTGGACTGCTGGCCGTCACGAGCGCGGTCGGGTGCGGGACCACTACACAGAGCACGAACACACAAACCACAAACACACAGAGCACGAGCGAACAGAGCTCAAACACCGCGAGCACGAGCGCACAGCTGATCGCCAGCGCCGATCCGATCTGCGCTGCAGTCAACGCCAAGCGCCTGGCCGCCGGCAAGGCGCTTGGGAAGGCCACCACGCTGAACAGCCCGCGAACGCTTCGTGTCCTCGCGCAGACGGCGCGAGGCGTTGCGAAGGTTGAGTACGAAGGCGTCGCCCGTATGCGCACCCTGAAAGCGCCCCCGTCCCTGTCCGCCGACTGGCAGACGATGCTCACCTACTACCAGCAGTTGGCGAGCAACACGGAACGGCTTGGGCACTATGCGAGCGAAAAGAAAGTCGCGGCAAGCGAACACCTGATCGTCGGGAGCCACCAGCTGCGCGAACGGCTGCTCGTGATCGCCAGGCGCGATCACTTCGCCCACTGCGGGCGCAACAGCTGACGCGCCCTCGCCGGCTTTGCCGCCCCCGTTTGCCACAATGACCCCGATGCCCACCAAGGATGAGATTCTCAAGGCGCTGGAGGTCGTGATCGACCCGGAGCTGCACCGCTCGATCGTGGAGCTCGACATGGTGCGCTCGATCGAGCCGTCCGCCAACGGCGTGGTCGACGTGACCGTGTCGCTGACCACCCCCGGCTGCCCGATCAAGGGCCACTTCCAGACCTCCGTGGTGGACGCCGTCAGCGCGCTTGACGGCGTGACGCACGTGAACGTGTACTTCGACGTGCTCAACGACACGCAGAAGCAGGCGCTGCAGCAGAAGCTGGGACGCGGCAGCCTGCCGGCCGGCTCGCTGGCGCAGGTATCCAACGTGATCTGCATCGGCTCCGGCAAGGGCGGCGTGGGCAAGTCCACGCTGACCGCCAACATCGCGGCGGCGCTGACCGGCGAGGGCAAGCGCGTGGGCATCCTCGACGCGGACGTGTGGGGCTACTCGATCCCGCGCATGTACGGGCTGGGCGCCACCCGCCCGGACGTCTCCGCGCAGCGCAAGATCATTCCGCTGGAATCCCAGGGCGTGAAGGTGATGTCGATCGGCTTCTTCGTGGAGGAGGACGCCGCAGTGGTGTGGCGCGGGCCGATGCTGCACAAGGCGCTGACCCAGTTCCTGCAGGACGTCGACTGGGGCGTGCTGGACTACCTGCTCGTGGACCTGCCGCCGGGCACCGGCGACGTGTCGATGACGCTCGCGCAGCTGCTGCCGCAAGCGAAGTTCCTGATCGTGACCACCCCGCAGCAGACCGCCCAGAAAGTGGCGCGCCGCGCGGCACAGATGGCCAACAAGGTGTCGCTGGAGATCGGCGGCGTGGTCGAGAACATGTCCAGCTTCACCACGCCCTCCGGCGAGCGCTTCGCCATCTTCGGCGAGGGCGGCGGCGAGGAGCTGGCCGACGAGCTGGACGTGCCGCTGCTGGGCAAGGTGCCGCTGACGATGCCGCTGCGCGCGCAGGCCGACGACGGCGTGCCGCTGGTGATCGAGGACCCCGACGACCCCGCCTCGCAGGCGATCCGCCAGGTGGCGCGCGGCCTGATCGCGCTGGCCCCCATGAAGCTCCCCACGCTGCCGCTGCTCGACGTGCTCGAGCCGGCCGCAACCGCCGCTCAGGAGTCGGGCGAGAGCCTGAAACCCGTGGGCATGTCGTTGCCGATGGCCTGAGCCACAGGCCCTCGCGCCAGCCGACATGCCCTCGCCGATTTCGCGGACGTTCGCGTTCGCGCCGGTGAGCCCCTACCGTGTGGCTCGCAAATCCAGCGCTTGACAAGCGCGCGCCAGCTGAGAGGATCGACTTCGAGATGCCCGTACAGGACCAGGAGGAGAGGGATAAGGACGAGCAGCCGCCGGCCCAACCGGAGGCTCAAACCGGCGACGCCGTAGTTGAGATCGACGAACGCCGCGCCAAGATGGAACGGCTGAAGGCGGAAGGGATCGACCCGTATCCGCCGGTTAGCCTGTGGAACACGCGCACGCTGATCAGAGACGTTCTCGCCGCCCACGACGCCTCCACGCTGGAGCACGGCGAGCACCCCGAGCTGACCTACCAGATCGCCGGGCGCATGATCTCCAGGCGGGTGCACGGCAAGACCGCGTTCCTGGACATCCGCGACCTGTCCGGCTCGATCCAGGCAGTCGTCCGCGTGGACGCGCTCGGCCAGGAGAAGTACGACCGCGTACTCAACCTCGATGTTGGAGACATTGCCGAGATCGACGGCTGCATCTATGTGACCCAGCGCGGGCAGCTGGCGCTGGCGGTGAAGGAATGCACGCTGCTGACCAAGACGCTGCGCCCGCCGCCGGACAAGCACCACGGCCTGGGCGACACGGGCACCCGCTACCGCTACCGCGAGCTGGATCTGCTGGCCAACGAGGAGACGCGCGAGCTGTTCGTCACGCGTCACAAGATCGTGTTCGCGATCCGTCAGTGGCTGAACGCGCGCAACTTCATCGAGATCGAAACGCCGGCTTTGCAGTCGCTGGCCGGCGGCGCCGGATCGAGACCGTTCAAGACCCACCACAACGCGCTCGACCGCGAGCTGTACCTGCGGATCTCAGTGGAGCTGTTCCTCAACCGCTGCATCGTCGGCGGCATGGAGAACGTGTACGACATGGGCAAGGTGTTCCGCAACGAGGGCATCTCCCCCAAGCACAGCCCCGAGTTCACGATCATCGAGTTCATGTGCGCGTACTCCGACTACAACGACGTGGCCACGGTCACCGAAGAAATGTTCCGCGACGTGGCACAGTCAGCACTGGGGCGCACGACGATCAAATGCAAGGGCGAGGAGGTCGATCTGGCCAAGCCGTGGCGGCGCGTGACGATGCGCGATCTGATCATGGAGCGCTTCGGCGTGGACTTCATGGAGTCCACACGCGATCAGCTGGCCGAGCTGCTGGACGACCCGGATCCGCAGGCAACGTGGGCTGATGTGGTGGCGGACATCTACTCGGAGAAAATCGAGTCCACGATCGTGCAGCCCACGCACGTGTTCGACTTCCCGCTGGAGCCGTTCCCGATCACCAAGCGCCACGCCGAGCACCCGGAGCTGGCCGAGCACTTCGACGCGGTGATCGGCGGCATCGAGCTGGTCTCAGGCGACACCGAGCTGAACGACCCGGTGGACTCGTGGCAGCGCTTCGTGGATCAGCGCAAGCGCCGCGCGGTAGACGACGGCGACGTGCCGCACCCCAACGACGAGGAGTACACGCGGGCGCTCGAGTACGGCTACTCCCCCACCGCCGGCGGCGGCATGGGCGTGGACCGCCTGGTGATGATCCTGACCGAACGCGAGACGCTGCGCGAGGTCATCCCATTCCCGATCGTCAAGGACCTGCAATGACGGGCGCCCCCCAGAACAAGCTGGATCTCGACCCGGGCGTGGTGGCGGCGTGCAGGCAGGCGGCCAAGCAGATCGCAGATCAGGTGTCAGAACGGATCGCGGGGCGAACCACGCTGTCGGTGGAGCGCAGCTGTTACGCGCCTGCTGGGCGTGGACGGCGCCAATGACCTGGACGTGCCGCTGCCGAACGTGCTGGTGGACCACGTGCACGACCACGGCAGCCTGCCGCGCGGGATCGCGCACTGGTTGGGCAACGCGATGCTGCACACGGGCAAGGACCCGCAGCAGATAGCGGAGGCGGTCAACGCGGGCGAGCTCGACCTGTGCGCACTCGAGCCACAGGACGAGCAGGCGATACACGCGCGCGTGAGCGATGAGTGCGCGGCGCGCCTGCGCGAGATCAACTCCCGCTTCGAGCAGCGCCGGGCGATGCGCGCGCGCCTGGGTGAGGCGGCCACGCCGCTTAGGTACGTGCTGACGGCCACGGGCGATGTGTACGAGGACGTGGTGCACGCCAAGGCGGTGGCGCAGGCCGGCGGCGACATCGTGGCGGTCATCCGCTCCACCGCACAGAGCCTGCTGGACTACGTGCCGTACGGCCCGACCACGGAGGGCTACGGCGGCACGTTCGCCACGCAGGCCAACTTCAGGATCATGCGCGAGGCGATGGACGAGTGGTCTGAGCAGCACGGCCGCTACATCCGCCTGTCGAGCTTCTGCTCGGGGCTTTGCATGTCGGAGATCGCGGCGATGGGCGCGTGGGAGGGCTTTGACAACATGGTCAACGACGCGCTGTACGGGATCCTGTACCGCGACATCAACATCGTGCGCGGCCTGATCGACCAGCGCGTGTCGCGCATGATCAACGGCTACTTCGGCGTAACCATCAATACGGGCGAGGACAACTACCTGCGCACGGCGGACGCGGTCGAGGCGGCGCCGTCGGTGACGGCGTCGCAGTTCATCAACCACCAGCTGGCGCGCAGCTCGGGTGTGCCGGACGCCCAGATCGGTCTGGGCGACGCGTTCGAGATCGACACGCCGGTGACGAACGGGTTGCTGCTGGAGTGGGCGCAGGCGCAGCTGACGCGCGAGCTGTTTCCGGACTGCCCTGTGAAGTACATGCCGCCGACGCGCCACATGGACGGCAACCTGTTCCGCACGCATGCCACCGACACGCTGTTCAACCTGGTGACGATCGCCACCGGGCAGGGCATCCAGACGATCGGCGTGCCGACCGAGGGAATCTTCACCCCGCACGTGCACGACCGTGTGCTGGGCCTGCAGAACGTGGACTACGTGTTCAACGCGGCGCGCGACCTGGGCGATGAGATCGAGTTCAAGCGCGGCGGCATCATCCAGACCCGCGCCCAGCAGGTGCTGGCGGGAGCGCACGAGCTGCTGGAGCGGATCGCTGACATTGGCCTGTTCAAGGCGATCGAGGACGCCACGTTCGGCGACGTGAGCCGCGGCCAGGACGAGGGCCGGGGTCTGGATGGAATCGTGACCACAGAGCCGTCGTACTTCAACCCGGTGGTGGAGCTGATGCACGCCCCGGCCGCAGCGGGCACCCCGGCCGCCGCAGGCGCACAGGCCGCAGCGGACGAGGCCAGCTATGCGTAGGGAGGTGGACCTGACGGCGGTGAAGCCGTATGCGGATCACCTGGGCGACGGCCTGGTGCAGATGAGCTTCACGCTGCCGGTGCCGTATTCGCTGGCGGCGCGCAAGGCGGCGCTGGAGCTGGCGGGGAAGATGGGCTTCGAGGAGCCGGAGGTGGTGCACTACGAGGGCATCACGGAGGGCTACACGTACTTCGTGATGTATGGGCGCTGCAGCCAGACGGTGGACTTCACGACGCTGCAGGGCGAGGGCTTTGACATCGAGTACATGGGCGAGGACGAGATCGAGCGCTTCGCGGAGGAGCACATCGGGCGCAAGATAGTGGTGGTGGGCGCGAGCACGGGCTCGGACACGCACAGCGTGGGCATCGACGCGATGCTGAACCTGAAGGGCTATCACTCCCACCACGGCCTGGAGGGCTACCCGTGCTTCGAGACGTACAACCTGGGCAGCCAGGTGCCGAACAGCGTGCTGGTGGCGAAGGCGATCGAGGTGGGAGCGGACGCGATCCTGGTGTCACAGACGGTGACGCAGCAGAACCTGCACGTGCACAACCTGACGGAGCTGGTGGAGATGGTGGAGGCGGAGGGCCACCGCGGCGACATGATCCTGGCGTGCGGCGGGCCGCGGGTGTCGAACGAGCTGGCCAAGGAGCTGGGCTACGACGCGGGCTTCTCCAAAGGCACGTATCCCAACCACCTGGCGACGTTCCTGGTGCGGGAGCTGGCGGCGCGGGTGTCCGAGTGCTCCTCTCAGAACTGACGGCATCCTCGCGCCGGCTGGCGCTGGTGGGCCTGGCGAAGAACACTGGCAAGACGGAGGCGTTGAACGCGCTGCTGCGCGAGCTGGAAGCGGCGGGCCGCCACGTGGGTGTGACGTCGGTGGGCCGCGACGGCGAGGAGCGCGACGTGATCGACTTCCGCATCCACAAGCCCCGTATAAACCTTCCGGGCGGAAGCCTGGTGGCGACGACGGATGGCCTTTTGACCGCCAGCGGCCTGCCGCACGAACTGCTGGGAGAGACGAACGTGCGCACCCCCCTGGGTCGGGTACTGATCGCGCGCCTGCGCGGCCCGGGAGCGGTGGAGGTGGCGGGCCCGAGCGGCGCGCGGCAGGTGCGCGAGGTGGCGGACACGATGCTGTCGCTGGGTGCGGAGCAGGTGCTGATCGACGGCGCGATCGACCGCCGCGCGGCCTCCTCGCCGGATGTGGCGGACAGCCTGATCATGTCCACGGGCGCGGTACTGAGCGAGGAGATCGAGGAAGTGGTGTTACAGACGCGCGACGCGGTGGAACTGGTGCGCCTGCCCCAGCTGTCGCCCGAGCTGTGCGAGCGCGTTCGCGCGGCCCAGTCGGATGGTGAGTCGGGCGACAGCTTTTTCTTAGATTTGGATCGGCCGCCGAGCGTTCTGCCTCCGCGATTCGTGCTGTTGAGCGACGCGGAGCACATCGCCGAGGCGCTCGACTCCAACCCCACCGCACGATGGCTGGTGGTGGCTGGCGCGCTGCCCGACAGGTTCCTGCGCCACCTCCTGCACGCGGCGCACAAACGCCGGCGGGAGATCACGGTGGTGGTGAGCGACGCGACGCGGGTCTTCCTCTCCAAACGCGGCCCGGCGTGGTACGCACGCCAGGGCGTGCGGATCGAGGTGTTGAACGCGATCGATTTGCGGGCGATCACCGTCAACCCGGTGGCGCCGCAGTCGCACACGTTTGACTCCCGGCAGCTGCGCGACAAGCTGGGTGAAGCGATATCCGACGTGTCGATCTCCGACGTGATGCACGGCGACTATAAGGACTTACACGGAGTTGGAGACGTTTCGTTCGGCTCTGCTGAGCGTGTTCGGGGGTAGAGCCGAAAGCGTTTGACTCACCTGTGTCGGTGCACTAGCACTTGGCCTCATGAGCCGAGTGAAGCTTGCGCTCGCGGGCGGACTCGCGCTGACAGCCGTTGCGAGCCTGTTCGCGTTGTTGCAGACCCCGATGACGGTGGTGGCCAAGAACGGCGTGCTGGAAGGCGAAGAAGCACTCGTCACCGTCACTCACCCGGCGAGGTTCTGTCAGGCGCACGAATCGCTGCCACCGGACATTACGGTGATCGAGCCCGGCCTCAGCGCGAACACGGGCCCGCGGGTACGCCTTGAAGTGATCTCCGCTGGGCGGGTGCTCACCAGCGGGGAACGGGGCGCTGGATGGAACGGGAGGGTCGTAGCGATCCCCGTGAGGCCGCTCCCACACAGCGTCGCGGACGTGACGATCTGCGTGTCCTTCAGCGTCCACGACGAAACGATCGGCGTGCACGGATTTCAAGCGTCGCGTGTAAACGGGGTGGTGGAGGTAGGCAGCAGACCACTGCCTGAGCGAATGTGGCTCAACTATCAGCGACCGGCCAGCCACCCCTGGATATCCCAGCTGGGCGCGATCGCACAACACATGGAGCTCGGACGCTCTGCAACGGGCGCGTGGATCGTGGTGCTCGCGGCGGTGCTGGAGCTGAGCGCGCTCGCAATCGCTGCGAGATTGCTGTTGGTCGAGCTGAGTGGGCGCGGACGAACAGGCCCGGAGCGTTCCTCGGAGCCGGCTGCCAAGCGCCGCGGCAAGCAGTACAGGAAGCCTGCGGCGGCCACCGGTGCCCGATCTTGGATGCTTGAGTTGCGCTCACTCGCGCGGTGCGTCCCCAGGGCGGCCTGGACGTGTGCGCTGGTGGCGGTCCTCAGCGCCGCGTGCTGGTCGATCATCACACCCGCGTTCCAGGTGCCCGACGAGCCGGACCACTTCGCCTATGTGAAGCAACTCGTGGACACAGGCACTCGCCCCACGGCAAACGAAGGCGCATATGCGCACGAAATCAGGGTTGCGATGGAAGCGCTCGGCTTCTACCGCATGATCGAACAGCCGGAGGACCCGGCGATCGCCTCCCGGGCAGAACAGGTGGAACTGGAACGGCGGCTGGCGCGCACGACGGGCGCGAGCTCTGGCAGCCCGGACGCGGGTGTGGCAACAGCCCAGCCGCCGCTCTACTACGCGCTCGAGGCGGTTCCCTACAGCCTCCAGCGCAGCAGCCCGGTGCCCAATCGGCTGGCAGTTGATGCGACTGTTCTCGGCGCTGTTCGCCGGGCTGACCGCACTGTTCGCCTACCTGTTCGTGCGCGAGGCGCTGCCCGCGGAGCCGTGGGCGTGGGTGGTGGGCGGTTTGGCGATCGCGCTGGCCCCGCTGCTCGGCTTCATGTCCGGGTCGGTGAACCCCGACTCGATGCTCTATGCCGTCGCGGCGGCGACCTTCTACTGTCTCGCTCGCGCGTTTCGACGTGGGTTCACCATCCGCATGGCCGTGGCGCTGGGAGTCGTGACCGCGATCGGCGTGCTGACGAAGCTCAACTACTCCGGGCTGGTGCCTGGGATCCTGCTCGGCATCGCTGTTCTGGGCGTGCGGGCGGCCCGCGACTCGCGGCGCGGGGCCCTGCAGCTGTTCGCTTTGGCTGCCGGCATAGGTCTGAGCCCAGGCATCCTGCTGCTGGTGATCGAGGCGCTCGGGCATCACCGGCTGCTTGGGCCCTTCGCGGGGCAGACGGCGCTGACGAAAGGCTCGCTGTTGGCGCAGATCAACTACATCTGGCAGCTATATCTCCCCCGCATTCCGGGGACCGTCAACGATTTCCCCGGCGTCTTCACGACGCGTCAATTCTGGCTCAACGGTTACTTCGGGCTGTTTGGCTGGAGGGACACGAAGTTCCCCGGCTGGGTGTATGACGCAGCGCTGATCCCCGCCGCCGCGATCGCGCTTCTCTGCCTTCGCGGGATCTTCCAATCACGCAACGCGATAAGAAGACGAGCGATGGAGTTGGGCGTGTACGCCGTCATGAGCGTTGGGGTGATGGGGATGGTCGGCGCCGCCTCCTATGGCTCCTTCCCTGGAGTGGACGCAGAATACTTCGAAGTCCGCTACCTGTTCCCGATGCTTGCGCTGTTTGCGTTGCTGCTGGCGTTGGCGGCGAGAGGCGCAGGGCGCCGCTTCGGGCCGGCGGCGGGCGCCCTGCTGGTGACGCTGTTCATGGCTCACGGGATCCTCAGCCAGATGCTCGTGGTCGGCCGCTACTACGGGTAATGCACCCCCTCGGCGCACATGAAATCAGAGACACCGCGATCGGCTCACCTGAACGGAACCGGGGACGGGGCAGAGGCCCGTTTGACTCTCCCCTGAAGGTGCGTTAGCACTAACTCTTCCGCCAGCCGGATTTGGCGGGGAGATCGCCATGGACACCATTGCCCGCCACACAATCCAACGAGTCCCGTGACCGACGTCATCGCCGCCGATTTATCTGTTGCAACGGATGAGGCGCCAGCCCGTCCGTTGCTGTCGGTGATCATCCCGTGCCTGAACGAGGCGGAGAACATCGAGCAGTGCGTCGCGGCGGCGCTTGCGGCGATGGACGTGGCGGGGATCGACGGCGAGGTGATCGTGGCAGACAACGACTCCGAAGACGGCAGCGGAGAGTTGGCTCGCGCCGCTGGCGCGCACGTGGTCCACGAGCCACGGCGCGGCTACGGCAGCGCCTACATCGCCGGCTTCGGCGCAGCCAGCGGCACGTTCATCGTGATGGCGGACGCCGATCTCACGTACGACTTCGCGGAGATCCCGCGCTTTGTGCGCGAGCTGGAAGACGGCGCGGACATGGTGGTGGGCAACCGCATGCAGAACATCCATCCCGGTGCGATGCCGTGGCTGCACCGCTACATCGGCAACCCGCTGCTGTCGCGATTCCTGAACCTCCTGTTTCACACGGGCATCCGCGACGCTCACTGCGGCATGCGCGCGTTCCGTCGCGACCGCCTGGAACTGCTGCAGCTGCGCACCACCGGCATGGAGTTCGCCTCGGAGATGATCGTGCGCGCGGCCAAGGAGAAGCTGGACATCCGCGAAGTGTCGATCGAATACCACCCCCGCGGCGGCGAATCGAAGCTGTCTAGCTTCAGCGACGGTTGGCGGCACCTGCGCTTCCTGCTGCTGCACTCCCCCAACCACCTGTTCATCTTTCCCGGTGCGGCACTGGCTGCGCTCGGAGGGCTGATCTCGCTGACGGTCCTTGGGCACGTGGAACGTGCTGCAGCGCCAGTGGGATCTGCACTCCTTGATCGGCGGTTCGCTGCTGCTGATCGTGGGGATCCAACTGGTGGGGCTGGGTCTCTGCGCTCACGCCTACGCCACCTACTTCATGGGCGAGCGCGACCCGTGGTTCGATCGTGCGCGCCAGCGTCTGCGTCTTGAGCACGGGCTGACGCTAGGCAGCGGTGTGGCGCTGGTGGGCGTGGTGATGCTCGGCGTGATCGTGTTCGACTGGATCGAGCGGGGCTTTGGAAGCCTCTCTCAGGAGCGCGTGGCGATCTTCGCCGCCACGCTGTTCGTGCTGGGAATCCAGATCGTGTTCACATCCTTCCTGCTCAGCATCCTCAGCCTCCGCAGCAATTCATGAGCCGTGTGACGGTCGCGCTGGCGGGGGGACTGGCGTTGACGTTGGTGGCGGTCGTCCTGGTGCTGGCGCAGTCACCACAGACCATCGTTCGCAGCAACTACGGCGTCGTTGAACGCGAAATCATCAACACGGTGAACGGCGGGACGACGATCTGCGATGCAGATGAATATGTGCCTCAGGGCACGACGGAGATCCAGCCGAAGCTTGGAGCCAACACTGGCCCGCGGATGGAAGTCACCGTCCTTTCGGGGCCACACATCGCCACGAGTGGCGCGCGAGGCTCGGGCTGGAGCGGACGGATCGTGACGATCCCGGTGAAGCCTCTACACCAGGCCATTCAAGACGCCACGATCTGCGTGTCCTTTCAGATGCACAACGAAACGATCAGCATCTACGGGTCGCCGTCGCCCCGCCGCACTGGAACCGAAGTTGGCGGCAAAACACTCCCGGAGACGATGTGGATCAACTACTTGCGTCCATCGGGGCAGTCCTGGGCGTCGCGATTGGGAGCGATCGCACAGCACTTCGAGTTTGGACGCACCACGACCGGAGCCTGGGTCGTGGTGCTCTCGTTGGCGCTCGTTGCAAGCGTGATTGGCATCGCTTCGGGTCTCGCGCTGAAGGAGTTGAGATGAGTAAGCGTGGTACAGCGTCTCCACCACGCCGCGCAGAGAAAGCCAAACGCTCCGGCCGCGCTGCTGTGGGCACTCGCCCCGCACGCTCGGACACACATTCCGCCGGGCTGATCGAACGTCTGCTGCTCGGCCTTCCGGCGCTCGACCTACGCGGGCATGCCCGGCGGCTCCCGACCGCCGCCTGGTTGTGCGCGCTTGTGGCATGCCTGAACGCGCTTTGCTGGTCCTTCATCACGCCGGCATTCGAGGTGCCGGACGAGCCGGCCCACTTTGCCTACGTGAAGCAACTGGTGGACACCGGCTCCAAACCGACCAGCCGCGTGCCGGTCTCATCGCGCGAAATCCAGCTGGCGATGCAGGCGGAGCACTATTACCACGTACGCCAGCAGCCAGAGAACCGACCGATGGCCACACAGGCCGAACAGGCAGAATTCCAGCGGGCCTCCACCGAAGCGATCGGGGCAAACAGCGGCAGCTCGGCGGCGGGGGTGGCGACGGAGCAGCCACCGCTCTACTACGCGCTGGAGGCGATTCCCTACAGCTTCGCGCTCCACAACCCGGTTACCGATCGCTTGCAGCTCATGCGAGCGTTCTCCGCGCTGTTTGCAGCCCTGTCGGCGCTGTTCGTATACCTGTTCGTGCGCGAGACGCTACCTGGCGAGCCGTGGGCATGGGTGGTGGGCGGGTTGTCGGTCGCGCTGATGCCGCTCCTGGGCTTCATGTCCGGATCCGTCAATCCCGACGCGCTGCTGTTCGCCGTGTGTGCAGCTGTGTTCTACTGCTTCGCGAGAGCGTTCCGCCGAGGCCTGACCAGCCGTATGGCTGTTGCAATCGGCGCCGTGACAGCGATCGGGGTACTGAGCAAGCTGAATTTCCTCGGGCTACTGCCGGGCATTCTGCTCGGTCTGGTGCTCCTCAGCATTCGTGAAGGCCGCGGCTCGCCACGAACCGCGCTGCGGCCGCTCGCCCTGGCACTCGCGATCGGCCTGAGCCCGGGAGCGCTGCTGATTGTAAAAGACGCACTCGCGCACCAGCCGCTGCTTGGTCCACTTGCCGGCAATACTGCGCTCGACAAAGGTTCGCTGATCGCCCAGCTCAACTACATATGGCAGTTCTACCTACCGCGTATCCCCGGCACCGTCAACGACTTCCCGGGACTCTTCACGGCGCGTCAATTCTGGTTCAACGGCCTGGTCGGGTTGTTCGGCTGGCGCGACACGATGTTTCCCGGGTGGGTCTACGACTTCGCACTCCTCCCAGCCGGAGCGATCGTCTTTCTGCTCGGCCGCGCCCTGTTTCAACGCCGCGCATTGCTTGGGGGGCGCATCGCCGAGTTGCTCGTCTATGCAGCCATCTCCATTGGTGTGATGGGGATGGTAGGCGCCGCCTCTTATGGGACGTTCCCGGGAATCGATGCCGAATACTTCGAAGTTCGCTACCTCTTTCCGATGCTCGCGCTGCTGGGAGCCATACTCGCACTCGCCGCGAGAGGAGCGGGGCGCCGCTGGGGTCCTGCCGCTGGCGCCCTCATCTTGACCCTCTTCCTGGCGCAGGACATCCTCAGCCAGATGCTGGTGGTTGGTCGCTACTACGGTTGAGGCTGCGGCCCCTACCGTTGGAAACGATCCAACAATTCACTTGCTTGTATTCCAACTATGCGATACGGTGTGGGTGTAGTTAGCTCATACTGAATACTACAACTAGGAGGAGCTATGACACTGCCACGATTAGCTGGCATCGCGATACTGGCAGCCTTCATACTTGGTATCGCGCTGACAGGTACCGCAAGCGCCACGGCACACATCACATACAGCGGCAACGGGCAATTCACGATTTCAAGCGGGCCAGTAGAAGAAGTCACCGTTGGCGGGATTTCGTTAACCTGCGAAGGCAGCCTCGGCAGCGGGAAACTCGGAGCAAACCCGGCCATCACAGCCGAACTGACAATCTCGCTCGCTGGGTGTGAATCCGCAGGTTTCCCTTGCACGTCTTCGGGCGGAAAATCGGGGTTAATCGATTTCGTCAAGCTAGTCGCTACACTAGGGGACATCAATAAAACAACCGCCGGTGCATTGCTGAAACCAGCCAGCGGAACCAGCTTGATCGCATCCACAAAATGCGGCTCGATAGCACTGGAACTAAAGGGCTCGGTGATCGGCGAATTCAAAAGCACACAAAACGATAAAAACACGAAAGCGCTGACGCTGACGTTCGCTCAAAGCAAAGGCATACAGGCAATCAAAAAATTCGAAGGAGAAGCAAACGAAAACACAATCGAAGCCAACCTCGGTAAAGGCTTCGAAAAAGCTGGAATCGAATTTACGGAGACACTGACGTTGGCTACAGGTTCGGGTCAACTTTTACCGTAAGGACCTGACTAGGACGATCCGCACCGCGGGATGGACGGTCCCAGTACCGTCTATCCCGCGGACAACTGAAAGTTAAGTTACTGTAGCTGCAGTCGACACAGGCCGACCGATAACCTGACTCGCGCACCTACGACTCATAGGAGGGAAATGATGACATTGCCACGATTAGCTGGCATCGCGATACTGGCGACCTTCATACTTGGTATCGCGCTGACAGGTACTGCAAGCGCCGCGGCACACATCACATACAGCGGCAACGGGCGATTCCCAATCTCAAGCGGAGAACAACAAACAGAAACTGCTGGCGGACTATCGTTTTTTTGCACAGGCGACCTTGGATCGGGAAAACTGGGGGCAAACCCCGCTACCACAGTCGAACTGACGATCTCACTCGTCGGGTGCGAACTGGATGGTTTTCCCTGCACCTCGTCTGGAGGAAAATCGGGATTAATTGATTTTGTCAAACTCATCGCGACACTCGGCGACATCAACGAAACAACAGCCGGCGCGTTACTCAAACCCGCCAGCGGGACCAGTTTTGTCGTACCCGCAAAATGCGGCACCATTGCATACGAATTAAAGGGCTCGGTGATCGGCGAATTCAAAAGCACACAAAACGATAAAAACACGAAAGCGCTGACGCTGACGTTCGCTCAAAGCAAAGGCATACAGGCAATCAAAAAATTCGAAGGAGAAGCAAACGAAAGCACATTAGAAATCAATCTAGGCAAAGGCTTCGAAAAAGCAGGACTGGAGTCCACGGAGACCCTGACACTGGAAGGTACAGGGGCAGGCCAACTCTTACCGTAGACACATGACGTTGGCTGGACGAGCGCAAGAGCAGCCTCCGTCCAGCCAGCATGACTTCTTCGGCATGCGGTTGCGAGGCCTCCGTCGCGCGACCCAGCCTTTCGCTCAAGCCGGAATACTAATCGGCTCCCGGGGTCGCGCGGCCCCTCCAGATCCAACTACTTTGCGTTGGCGAAGTAATCCGCGTTGATCTGCGTGAACTTCTGCCACTCCTCGGGAAGCTGATCCTCGGCGAAGCATGCGTCCACGGGGCAGGCCTCGACGCAGGCGTCGCAGTCGATGCACTCCTCGGGGTCGATGTACAGCATCTCCGCGGCGTCGTAGCCGGGCTCGTCGGGCGTGGGGTGGATGCAGTCGACCGGACACACCTCGACACAGGAGTTGTCCTTGGTGCCAATGCACGGCTCGGCGATTACGTAGGCCATTCGCTTCCTTCTGTGATCGGGTTGTGTAGCGCTGGAGGCAGCAATACTACCGAGCCCGCCCTCCTTTGCGAAGTCGTGCGCACCCGCTCAGCGGTGGGAGCGGGATCCCTAGCGAGGCGCCGAGAGCGGACAGAAATACTGGACACCGCTCCGGTTGGGGTTGCCCAGGACGATCCACACGCCGGTGCCGTCGGCGAGCGTGACGCACGGCGCAACGCGGTTGGGGCGCGGCTTTTCGTGGAACAGCACAGCGTCCTGGCTGGTCAGCTGGCTAGCCGAGGTGAGTTCGTTCAAGGTCTTCAGATTCGCCATCATCGCTAGGGCGAACACCCCCGCTTCGGAGAAGTCCGGTTCATAGGCCTCCTGAGGCACCACGTAGACCCCCCGGACGCCACTGCGATAAAGAGCACCAAGCATTTCGGGCAGATCGCCGTCGCGGTTGGGCCCCCCCACCAGGAAGCCAGCGTTGGAGTAGAAACGCACCGACCCGGGCTGCTGCAGCGTGTTGGCCACCGACCCTGGCAGCAGCACCTTGACGTCCCCGCCCACGCCGAAGGTGGTCCCCAGCGTGTTGGCCAGCGCCACGAGCACAAGCGCCGCCGCCGCCACGATCCGCCAGCGGCCCGCCAGCCGCACGATCCAGCAGGAACCGAACACCGCCAGGTAGATCAGCAGCGGCATGCAGTAGCGCTCGTCGTGGATGAACGTCTCGGTGAGGATCCCCCAGCTCAGGAACGCGCCGATCAGGAGCTCCGGCGCCAGGCGGCTGACAGGCTGGCGCCGGATGACCCGGATCACCGCCCACACCCAGCCGACGGCCGCAAACAAGAACAGCGGCAGGTAGAGCAGGCTGTTGATCATGCTCCACAGGTACCACTCGAGGTTGGTCGGGGACAGGCGCGGAGGCGCCACGTCGGGAATGCGGTACTGGTTGAAGGTCGAGGAGGTCGAGGAGGCCTCGTTGCCGATCGTCTGGATCTGATTCCACTGGTCGATGTACCACGGCAGGGCGATCACGAGCGCGATCGCCGAGAACAGAGCGAAGCCGCGCCACGACTGCCAGCCTCCGCGCCACAGGGTGGTGGCCACGATGCCGACCACGAAGATCGCAAACGGCTCCTTGGTGAGCATGCCCAACCCCACCGCCACTCCCGCCACCGCGCTGCGCCCAAGCTGGGAGAAGCCGTCGGTGGAGATGATCAGCCACACCGACACCGCCACCATCGCGGTCTCCGGCGCGTCGGTCATGAACACGTGGTACTGGGCGATGATCAACGGCGCGCCCAGCGCGAACACGACCGCCAGCAGACCCGCCATCGGGCCGAAGGCCATGCGCCCGACCTTGTAGCAGCCGAGCGCCAGCAGCGTCACGAAGAACAGGTTCTCGGCGATGATCGGCGGCGCCACCCCGAGCCCGCCGATCAACATCCCCAGCGACGCGATCAGATAGGCGAACGGCGGGTATGGAACCGAGCGCGTGAGGGCTTCTCCCAGGTGCCCGGCGCCGATCTCGTGGTAGATGTCGACCGCGAACACCAGGTGCAGCCCCGCGTCGAACACGGGGATCGTGTGATCCTGCGAAAGCCACCAGCAGGTGATGGCGATGAACAGCGAGGTGACCCCGATCGCCCCCCATGCCGGCGCGGGCCATTCGGGCCATGCGACCCGCGACATAGGCCAAAAGCGAGCTCTGGACTGGAGAGCGCCGGTGTCGGTGGCCATCAGGCAAAGCTACCGCCGGGTATCGCATATCGCAACGATTTGGCGGGATTGTTTCTGTCAAAAGCGCCGCCCTGAGCACGTCGGCACTGAGGTAGGTTTCAGCGATGCTGCTGCTCACCGGCGCCACCGGTCTCGTCGGCTCCACGCTGCTCCCGCGCCTGCTGGCCGAAGGAACCGAGGTGCGCTGCCTGGTGCGCGACCCAAGACGGCTGGGCGCGCAGCGCGTGCGCGTGCAGATCGCGCTCGGTGACCTGACCGACCCGCCGTCGTTTCGCAACGCCATGCGCGGCGTGCAGACGGTGGTGCACCTGGCGGCCTCCATCCGTGACCAGCCGCGCGGCTCGATCGAGGAGCTGTGCGGGATCGCCACCTGGCGGATGGTGGAGGCGGCCGAACGCCAGGGCGTGGAGCGCTTCGTGTTCTTCTCCGCCCTGGGCGCCTCCACCCACCACCGCACGCGCTGCCTGCGCGCCAAGGCGCACGCCGAGCAGGCCGTGCGCGAGGCGAACCTGCGCTCGATCGTGTTCGCACCGTCGATCGTGTACGCGCCGCACGACCCGTGGCTGACGCTACTGGAGCGCCTGGCTTTCCTGCCGCTGATGCCCGTGCCAGGCAGGGGCCGGGCGCTGTATCAGCCGATCTGGGCGCAGGACGTGGCCGAGTGCGTGCTGGCGGCGCTGCGCCGGGAGAGCGCGGAGCCCCACGCCCGCCACGAGCTGGCGGGGCCGGAGACGCTCAGCCACAGCGAGATCGTGCGCACGGTCCTGGACTCGTTGGGCCGCAAACGCCCGCTGGTGCACGTGCCCACGCCGATCGTCTCGCGCGTCCTGCGCCTGCTGGAGGCGGCGGCCGGCCCAAGGGCGTTCGCCACGTGGGATGAGGCGGAGCTGATGGAGGTGTCCATGACCTCCGTGCGCGGGAGCGCCGACGCGGAAGCGCTGGGCGTCAGGCCGCAGCGGATGGCGGCGGTACTCGGGAGCGGCTGAGAGGCGCTCAGCCCGCCATCGCCGGGCGGCGAGATGCCCACGGCAGCGCGGCCTCGAGCTGAGTGGCGAGCGCAAGCAGCTGCGCCTCGCCGGCGGGACGCCCCACGAGCTGCACACCGAGCGGGAGGCCATCCTCGCCGTGATACAGCGGCAGCGAGATCCCGGGCTGGCCACTGGCGTTGAACACGGGCGTGAACGGCGTGAACAGGCCGGAGCGCGTGAACGTGGACATCGGGTCCGGGGCGGCCGTGTCCAGCGTGCCGAGCGGCAGCGGGCGCTCGGCCAGCGCTGGGGTGAGCAGAACGTCGTATGGGGACAGGAATGTGATCAGGCGGCGGGCGAACGCCTGCAGCTGCACCGCTGCGCCCATGCCCTGCACGGCGGTCATGTGGCCGATCATAGAGTAGATCGCCCAGCTCATCGGCTCCATGTCCTCGGCCGTCGGCTCGCGCCCGGCGACCATGCCCGAGTAGGCGATCGACAGCGCGATGTGGTTGGAGAAGACGGCGCCGAACAGCTCGGTGAGCCCGTCGGCCTGCCACGGCGGGTCGATCTCTTCGACCTCGTGTCCGAGCGAGCGCAGCAGCTCGGCCGTGTCGGTGACCGCTTTGGCGCACACCGGATCCACGACCGCGTCGGGGACGGGCGGCAGGACGGTGGATGCGATCCGCAGGCGGCCGGGCTCGCGCGCAGCGCTGTCTGCAAAAGGCTCCGATGGTGGCGGCGCCCAGGTGGCGTCACCGGGCTCGTAGCCGGCCAGCACGTCCAGGATGGCCGCCGTGTCGGCCACCGTGCGAGTGAGCACCCCGTCGATACCCAGGGAGGAGTCGCCCAGTTCGGGGGCCGCGGAGATACGCCCGCGACTCGGCTTCAGGCCGACCAGGCCGCAGCAGGCGGCCGGGATGCGCACCGAGCCGCCACCGTCGTTGCCATGAGCGACGGGGAGCATGCCGCTGGCCACCGCCGCCGCCGCCCCGCCAGAGGAGCCCCCCGGGGTACGGGCGAGGTCCCACGGGTTGTGCGTGGGGCCGAACAGCCGCGCCTCGGTGGTGGGAAGGATGCCGTACTCGGGCAGGGTGGTGGTGCCCACGATCACGAAGCCGGCGTCCTTCAGGCGGCGTGTGATGTTGTGGTCGTAGTCGCACATGTTGTGCTCCATCAACGAGCAGCCGTACGTGAGGCGCAGCCCCTGTACGGGGCGGTTGTTCTTGATGGCGATCGGCACGCCCGCGAACGGGCGCTCGTCACCGGCGCCGATGCGCCCGGCGCTGGCAAGCGCACGCTCAGCGTCGATGTCCACGAACGCGTTTAGCGCAGGATTCAACTCCTCAATACGCGCCAGGGACGTCTCCACCAGCTCACGGGAGGACACCTCACCGGAGCGCACCATGGCGGCCAGCTCGGTGGCGGGACGGAACATGAGATCGCTGTCGGACACGGCTCCTCCTCGGGATCGCTGATCGAGCGCTGTTTTGGGCCGCGGGCCCCTCCTCGGGCTGCAGCCTACCCGCGCGCGCATTCCTGCGACGATGTGGCTCTGCCCACAAGGCAGCATCCACGTCGAGCATCAAGCCCAGAAAGCGAGTGCCATGAGCGCGGTTCAACCAGGAGAGGTCCAGTCCGGCCTGGAAGGCGTGGTCGCCTTCGCCACCGAGATCGCAGAGCCCGACAAAGAGGGCGGTGCGCTGCGCTACCGCGGCGTCGACATCGAAGACCTCGTCGGCATCATCCCCTACGAGCAGGTATGGGGCCTACTCGTAGACGGCCACTTCAAACCCGGCCTACCGCCCGCCGAACCACACGCGCTGACCGTCCGCTCGGGCGATCACCGCGTCGACGTACAAGCAGCCCTCGCGATGCTCGCACCCGAGTGGGGCTTCAAACCACTAATCGACATCACCGACGAAGAAGCCCGCGACAACCTCGCGCGCGCGTCCGTGATGGCGCTGTCATTCGTAGCGCAATCCGCACGAGAAGCGGGGCAGCCGCCCGTGCCACAGACCGAGATCGACCAAGGCCGCACCATCCCCGAGCGCTTCCTCATCCGCTGGCGCGGCGAGGCCAACCCCGACCACGTAAAGGCAATCGACGCGTACTGGATCTCAGCAGCAGAGCACGGGATAAACGCCTCGACCTTCACCGCTCGCGTAGTGGCCTCCACCGGTGCAGACGTTGCGGCGGCACTGTCAGCCGCCGTCGGCGCGCTATCAGGACCACTGCACGGCGGGGCGCCCTCACGCGTGCTCAAGATGCTCGACGAAGTAGAAGAGACCGGCGACGCAGAGCGCTGGGTCTCAGCCGCGCTCGACCGCGGCGACCGCCTGATGGGCTTCGGACACCGCATCTACCGGGCAGAAGACCCACGAGCAAGGGTCCTCCGGCAAACATGCAGGGAACTCGGATCTCCTCGCTTCCAGGCTGCCGAGGCACTCGAGAAAGCCGCCCTGGCTGAGCTTCATGCGCGCCGGCCCGACCGTGTGCTCGCAACGAATGTGGAGTTCTGGTCGGCGGTGATCCTGGATCTTTCCGAAGTGCCGCCGGACTTGTTCACGCCCATGTTTACCTGTGCCCGGGTCGCCGGATGGTCTGCACACATACTCGAGCAGAAGCGTGAAGCGAAGCTCATCCGGCCAACCGCCAAGTATGTTGGCGCAGGGCCACGGGCCGTCACCGCCGTTTGACTATCCACACAAATGGCCGGGGCCATAGACACGACCCCGGCCATTCTCTATCTACTATTCATCATTCCTTATGGTAAGAGCTGCCCACTGCCATTAGTTAGGGTTAGGGTCTCCATCGATTCTAGCCCTGCTTTTTCGAAGCCTTTCCCAAGTTCGGCTTCCAGCGTGTTTTCAGGTCCGCCTTCGAATTTTTTGATCGTCTGCACGCCTGCGCTTTGAAGGAACGTCAGCGTTAGTGCTGTCGTGTTATGATCGTTTTGTGTATTTTTGAATTCCCCAATCACCGACCCCTTCGCTTCGAATTTTATGGTCCCACATTTTGTCGTCGGCACGAATTCGGTTCCGGTGTCAGGTTTCAGTAATGCCCCGACCGTCGTCGGGTTGATGTCCCCGAGCGTCGCCTCCAGCGTCTTTGTGTCGATTAATCCCGATTTGCCGCCTGTGGATGTGCATGGGAAGCCACCAGATTCACATCCCACAAACGATACCGTCAATAACGCAGTCTGCGCTGGGTTGGCCCCTAGCTGGCCCGTCCCGGTATCACCTGTGCAGAATACTGACAACCCTCCGGTGGTGACTAGTTCGCCTGGTCCGCTTGAGATGGTGAAGTGTCCGTTGCCGCTGTAGGTGATGTGTGCTGCGGCGTTTGCGTTTGCTGCTACTGTGGCGCTGAGTGCGCAGATCGCGATTGCTGCGACTGCGAGTAATCGTAGCTGTTTCATGTTGCCTCTCTGTTCGTGTTGTCGCTATACGCCGATGGTCGAACGCTCGGCCATCGTTCCTTCTGTGGACCGTGGCCTGTCCCGTGTGCTGGTTTGCGTACGGGTGCTGGGTCCATGGGTACCGTAGCGGACGAGGCCGCATGTTGGCAAGCCATTTCTTGCGTTGTTTCCGTTTCTTGGACTTTCGTTTGGTGGGCTTCTGGCTGCTGTTTACGCAGGAGGGGCCCCGGCATGTGCCGGGGCCCCTCTTGTCACTGTTGTTGCTTGTGTGTCCCGGATTCGTTGTTGCCCGGGGCGGGTGCTGCTGTTGCTGCTTGGCTGTTTAGTTCATTCGCTTTCGCGTACTGCTTTTGCGCTTGCGATTTGGATTGGGTCGTTCAGGATCGCTGTGTTGTTGCCTGCTGTGGCGGGGATCCCGACTTTGGCGTTGATGATGGGGTCTAGGAGCCATGAGAAGAGGAACCCTCCGCAGCCTGATGCTCCTGGCGCGGCGAAGTCGTTTTCTACGAGTTTGACTCCGTGATCGATGGCGTAGCGGGCGTGTTCTTCGAACGTGAAGGTGCCTGTTGCGCCTTTGATGGCTTTGAACCCGGCGGGTGGTTTCGTGGTCCCGGTCGTGAACGGGATCACGATCGGGTGGCTGTTGCTACCGATGTAGCATTCCCCGCCGAGGAATGGGTTTTCTAGTTTGACCTTGATCGGGAGCGATAGCGCGACACCGGATTCCGCGATCAGGTTGCCCTCGCTGAGCGCGATCGAGGACGCGGGCGCGGCGAGTTCGGTCGTGGCGTTCACGCCCGTGACACCGTTTTCGAATACCACTTCGCACGCGAACCGCTCGATCGGTTCGGTGATTTCTTTGCAGTTGATGAAGTCCAGCAGCCCGCCGGGGACCGGGAGCGCCGTTTTGGAGAGCGTGTTGCCGTCTTCGGCACCAACGAACCCTTCTTTTTCGGTTTCTTCGTTGTATGTCACGCCGCCCTGGAGAATGATCTTCTTCGGCGCTTCGATCGGGACACGTGTTTTACCGAGGACGACTTCCCCACTCGTCGTTTCGGAGTACACGCACTGAAGGACGCCTTCTGCTTTCGCGGGACAGTCCGAGAACACTGCGTATTTCCCGGTTGGTTTACCCGCGAACGCTGCGGAGGCCATCACGGCCATCACCACAGCCGCCACGACAGCCCCCACCGCTATCCTGCTTGAGAGATGCGCCAGCTGGCGCTTTTGATCGAGGAACAACTTCATAGGTCTCCTGCTTTCATATCGACATTGCAAGACCCTTCCCACGCATGCTAGCCACCAGCCTCGACCACAAACAAGATGTGTTTTTCAAACCATTCGCCCAGCCAGACTGACTGACTAGCTGGTGAAGACCCCCCTTTTTGGGAAAAGGGATCCTCACCAGCGCCGTCTGTGTCTAGCGGTGGCGCGCGGCGCGGCTGGCCTTCTTAGCGCCGTAGCGTTTCTGCGCCTCGGCGCGGCACGCTTTACGCCTCGCCTTAGGCCTTTTGGTGCACGCAGCGAGGGCTTTGGCGAGCTGCTGCCCGCGGGTGGGTTTCTTCACCACCACCGGGGGTTGCGGCGGGACGTTCCCTTCGCCCTGGAACACGCTGCTGAGGGGCGCTTCCAACGCCGCGGCCGGGGCCCTCCCTGGGCTGCACGAGCTCGTTTCCGTGCAGGATCCCGGCGCGACCGGCGCCGCGGGGTTGCACGGGACTTCCGCAGTGCAGGAATGCGCGTCATACACGTCATAGCTACCATCGCTGTCGCTCGCGGTGAGCTGCGCGGCAGTCATGAAGAACACATCCCCACCCGTTTCGCTGGCGTCCAGGAAAGCCGATTCGTGGCTCGAGCCACCCGAGGAGATAAGCGCGACACACCCGGATCCTTCTTCGCCGCTCCGGCCTTCGCTTTCACCCGGCCCATAAGCACGCCCCGCCCTATACACCTCACTACCGTCCCCGCTAGAGGAGGAACACACTACTTCTCCCGAACCGACACCCACCGGCTCGAACTCATACACATCCTCCTTCTGGTTAGTGTCCTTCGACACAAGCCCATCAGAAGAATCAAAAAACAACCGGCCACTATCAGACAAATACCGCGACTGATAATCAGCATTACGAAGCTCCCAACCAGTCCACGCTGGGAGGCTCCCGGAGAGCCAGTGGTTCAGCCAGATCTGGCGGCGGTCCACGAGCAGCCCGATACCTTCACCAGAGACCTTCGTATCGAACACGCCGTGAGGGCGCGCCCCGGTCGGGTCACACGACGCACACACCACCCGGCCAGTCGCAGCGTCGTACTCAAACACCTCCTCATCAGCAGCAGAAGGTTCCACCGCATCAGTGTTGTCATAACCAGTCAACCGCCGCAACGACATGAACGCCAAAAACCCGCCATCCGGCGAAACCCTGGACGTAACACCACTCAAGTCCTTTGGGTGGTTGGGGGTTTCCTCCCAGTCGTGTACGTCTTGGGGTGCGAGGACCGCGATCAACGAGACGCTCACGCTCGCGCCCTGAACCTCAGCGACATACAGGTTCGCCGCGCCTTCTTCCGCACCAGCAGCAAGGACACCATGAGCGACGAAATACACGTGCGAGACCCCGCCAGTGCTGCCGCCACCAATCACATCACCCTGCACATTGGCACTCAACACCGGTTCCGGGTTCACGCTCAGATCCTGAAGCGCGCCCGTGGTCGTGTCGTATTCATACAGCTCCGGTTCAGCCGGGAGGGCCGTCGAGTCCGCGGTCAGCTTCTGGTCAGATGTGAAATACACCCTTTCGCCGTCCGGGGATGCGAGCTGGAACTGTGCGCCGTTGGCTGCGCCGACGGGTTCAGGGGTGCCCTGCGGCAAATCGATCTGCACCGTCTTTTCCAACACCGTGTTACGCATAAACAGATGCGCGTGTTCAAACGTTGCTTTGTCTTGGGTTGTTGCTTCCCAGAATACGAGTTCCCCGTTTTCCGAGACCGCGCCACGCACGATCCGGTTTTGGTAGCCGATGGCTTGCCTTTCTGTGGCGGGTGTTTCGTTGGGTAGGAAGCTGACGGGGTGGATCACGCCGTTAGACCACTCGTAGAGGCCGTTGATCCCGAGCTGGGGGTCTAGCGCGACTTTGCGGGATATGAACGCGATGTGTTGGAGGTTGGCGGATGCTGCGATGTATGGTTCGTGTTGTTCGCCGTAGTGGGTGTTGGGGGGGGTGTTGTTTTCGTTGAGGAGTGCGGTGTAGAGGCGGCTGTTTTCTTGGAAGAGGTTTTCGCGGATGAACATGCTGTTTTCTTTGGCGTTGGCTGCGAGTTGTGGCGCGCCGCGGGGTTCGGCTAGTCCCTTGTCGAGGTTTTGGTCGAAGGCGTAGTATTCCCCGAGGTGCCCGGGGAGTAGTCCTGTGACTTTGGAGATGACTTCGGTCTCGGGGATGGTGATGTCGCGTGTGCTCCAGCTCCCGCCAGCGTGGCGGCGGGCGAGGATTTGGCTGTAGGCGACGCTGCGGTTGCCTTCGGGTTCTTCACCGGCGTGGACGATCGGGCTGTTAGCGACATACGTGATGGCGGAGCCGTCCTGTGCGGCCTGGATGATCGCGCCTTCCTTAGTGATCGCTTCTACGCGTGCTCCTGCCTTTTCGGGGGGGGAGACCATTTCCCACGCCCGGTCGTCGGGTAGTAGGAAGCTGGATGCGGCGGGCTGGGTCGTGAACGATGCTGGTTCTCCGACGGTTGTTTCGCCGCCCGCGGTCACTACGATCCGGTAGTGGTAGGTGGTGGACGGGGACAGGCCTTGCAGCTGCTCGGTCGCGGTACCCGCCCCGGCCGACAGCGCGCCTTCACCCGCGGGGACACGCGAGGAATACCCTTCCGTGGTCCCGTATTCGAAGTAGTATGCGCCGCTGCTTTCGATGTTGACGGCGCCTTGCAGCGTGACGGCGGTGTCCAGTACTTCGTTGACGCTCTCGGATTCAACGGTCGGGGCAGCATAGGCTGTCCCTGCGAACACTCCTAGCATGGCCAGGGCTAGGAGTGTCGCGGGGAGCGCGAGGCTTCTACCGGGCAGGCGCGACCCGCCACGCGCACGGTGCGCGCGCTCGCCCTGGGTCAGGCCCTGCGCTATCCACGGGCTAGACGCTGCCGGCTTGCCATTCGTGTTCGTGTTCGTGTTCATCGGAAAGCTCCAGTGGTAGCGGTGGGTGAGGGCTGTGATTCGTGTCGGGTCGCCCATTACCGTCCTGCCTTCCGGGTCGTTGCTTTCCTAGCCTTCTTCTTCGCTTTCGGTTTTGCTTTTGGTTTGTGTTTGGTGCAGCCCGTTACCGCTACCTTGACCGTTTCGTGTTGTTCCTGGCCGGCCTGGGAGACATAGGAGACGGGCATCGAGAGTTTCGTTTTGCAGAAGTTCTTGTATCCCGCGAGGAGGCTGTATTCGCTTTGCGGGAACGTCACTTCGAAACTGGAGACGGGCGCGTCGGGTACCGCCGCGAACGTGTTACTCGTCACACCTTTCGTGATATGCGTCGTGCCCGCGAGGTTGACGGTGATCCCGTACCCCTGGAACACCATCACGACATTCGGGATCGATTCCCCGGCATGCGAGACTAGGATGGCGTTCCCTTGCAATGGCACGGGGATGATCGGTGTCGTTGCCTTGGCTTTCCCGATGATCGAGTGCACAGGACAGTTCGCGGGGTTCGCGGCGAACGTCGCCGCGGGACACGCGTATTTGAACGTCGACTGTCTTGAGGGCAGCTGGACGGGGAGATCTACCTTGACCCTCGCGATGTTCGCCTGGCTCCCAAACGGTGCTTTCGGGAACGCGACCTTCACCGTCAGGTCCGCACCCAGTTTTTTGGAGTACTTCGACGTCGTCGACGCCGACAGCCTGGGTTTGAAGCCGAGGGTCGCGCAGTTCGCGGCCCGGAAAGCCGAGGACACCGGCACCGAAACATTCTGTGCGCTCGTGATCGTCCCCGTGACCGTCTTTTGGAGGCAGCTCGTGGGGTCATAGCTAAACCCTGCCCGGTTCGCGGTGACATGGACCGCTTTGATCTGCAACGGGATGCCCTGCAGCATCGTCGGTAGCGGGTTCGTCGTGACCGTGACCTGCGCCGTGCTCGGATCGATACTGACCTTCGCCCGGACGACGACGGTCCCGAGGTCAAACGGGCCGGCCTTCGCGTCGGTCACGATCGAGAGCCCGAACGGGGCGCCCTGGTATGGGCCCGTGAGGTATGCCTGCCCGCCCTGCACGGTCACGGGTTCATTACCCAATCCGGCCTGGACGGTGACTTCCCCGACTTTGCTCGCCGCCGGGCAGCTCCCCGCGTTCGCTTCCGCTTCAGGACACAACGGGACTCCTGTTAGGTCCGCGCCAACACCAGCCGGGAGAGTCTCTGAGACCTTCCCCAACGCCTGATCGCCATCCGGGCGCGTGATGTTCGTCACGACGGGCGCGAACCCGCCAGCCTGGATCTCGCTGGTCCCCGCCTGGAAACCCGGGGCGAATGGTTCGCCACACGCGCCACCACCAACCCCCGTGAGGATTTCGAAGCTCGAGGACACAACAGACGCGGGTTCCCCGGAGGACGGCGAGAACACCCCTTCCGTTTCGGCGGGCCCGCACTGCGAGGGGGTCGAGAGCGCCGAGCGGGGGCTATCGAAGAAGTTCACGCGCGCGTCTTCGACCGGGAACTCCGGCACATCATCAAACGTCGCGGTCAGCCGGCCCGTCCCTTCGGCGGCGGTGACCTTCCCCGCGAGCTTCACCAGCACACCCGAGATCGGGTCCTTCACGACCAAATACACCGCCAGAAGTGTCCCGAACGGGTTCGCGGTCTGCGCAGCCGCATACAACGACCCCGCCAACGGATGATCCAACAACGGCGTCACGACTTCCGCGGTCGCGACCTTCGACGCCGCCGGACACGACGGTTCCGCAGCACTAGCAAGCCCAATCTCCGCTTCCGAACAAGCCGCAAGACCATTCGCGACCGACGGGTTGACCTGCACCCCCTTAGGGAGCGAGACCGTGATCGTTTTCGAGACCGCGGGAGTGACCCCGCCCGGTGTCAACGCCTGTTCCTGATCGACATGCACATCAACCCCGAACCCACTCGGAGTACTCGCAGACTGATGATCCGGCGAAACCGAAACCGACGGACGGAAACCAAGGCGATCACACCCCGACAAACCAAGGACCTGACCATCCCTACCCCGCAAACTCGAAACCACCGGATCGGTATAGGACCCCGGAGCCGCCCACGAATCAACTTCGACACTCGACTGGAAACCCCCAGAACACGACGGCGGCAAATCAAGCAAAGCCCTCGGCGAGGATTCGCTCTGTTCACAAGATTCAGGTTCGACACCAATACCCAACAAAGACCAATACCCGCCAGCAACACAACTCCAGCCACGCGACGCGGCATGCCGCACATCACCCGGCACACCCCACATCACAACCTCGCTACCCACAAGCGAACCAAGCTGGGAAATATCACTCGAAGAGATCGTCACACCATAATCTTCACCCGTACGAACCGACGCATTCAAAACAACCGGAAGCCCATAAAAATCAAACCCAAACCGCGCAGGCTCCCCCTGCTCAGGCACCAGATTGAAAATCGGGACAGGATACGTCGAATACCCCAAAATCAACGATTCATCAACCGTGATCAAACCCACACCAACAGCCGTATCCGCAGGACACTGATTCACAGCCCCACTCACAAACGACGTGAACTGCGTATCACTACACTGCGGCAACGCATTCGCATCACCCACAAGGCCAGCCGGAAGCTTCAACCGAAGATCCTTCGCCAACTCCGGACCCGTCGGCAACAACGCCGGCACCGAATTAGCCAACACTTCCTGATTCAAACCAATCGTCGAACGCAACTGAAACGGATGCGAACCAGCCTGCACATCCACCGACCCACCCTCATTTTCCGGAACAAGTTCACTCCGTTCCACACCAAACGGAGTCGAACCACCCGTCGCCATAGGCTGCGACACAGACACCGGCAACACTTCCCCACCTTCAACCGAACCCACCCCCACACCAGAACCCGCACGCAACACATTCACCGTCACCAACAATTCAAGCGTCCCAAACGGCGACACACCTTCCGGATACGAACACGACAACACCGGCAACGCAACACATTCCAAATTCCCCACACGACCCTCACCCCACAACACACCTTCTTCCGACCCAGCAACCGTCGGACCAGCAACCCCCACCACCGACACCGCTTCCAAAAACGACGGCAAACCCAAACCCACCACCACACCAGCACCCGTAGCCCCATCACCAACATTCGACACCAACACCACAACCCGCGCTTTACCACCAGCCACCAACACCGACGGCGTACTACGAACCCCCACCGTCCACCAACCACCAGCACCCCACGCAACACCAGACGAAAAAGCTGCCCCGCCCACAAGCACAGCCGCCGTCAAGAACACACAGCAGCAAACAGCCCGAACGCGACCCAAAGCATGGCGCCCCAATGGTCTCACCCCAAACCTCCCCTAGCTGACACAAATACAGCCAGCACCCACCGCTCCTCACCCCGAGACGGAGGACACCAACGATCCGTATATTAGGACAGCAGGCAGCCCGCGGGAAGAGGTGTTTCTGACACGCTTTCCAATACCTGAACCAACAGGGGCCCGGCAAACGCCGAGCCCCAAGCTCCTACAGTGAGGCCGACTAGGCCGCAGCAGGCGGCGGGGATGCGGACCGAGCCGCCGCCATCCTTGCCGTGGGCCACGGGGGTCATGCCGCTGGCCACCGCTGCGGCTGCCCCGCCGGAGGAGCGCCTCCAGACGTGCGCTGGAGGTCCCAGGGGGTTGCGCGTGGGCCCGAACAGCCGCGCCTCGGTGGTGGGCAGGATGCCGTACTCGGGAAGCGTGGTGGTGCCCACGATCACGAAGCCCGCGTCCTTCAGGCGCGGATGCGCTCGGCGTCGATGTCAACAAACGCGTTTAGCGCAGGATTCAACTCCTCAATACGCGCCAGGGACGTCTCCACCAGCTCACGGGAGGACACCTCACCGGAGCGCACCATGGCGGCCAGCTCGGTGGCGGGACGGAACATGAGATCGCTGTCGGACACGGCTCCTCCTCGGGATCGCTGATCGAGCGCTGTTTTGGGCCGCGGGCCCCTCCTCGGTTGCAGCCTACCCGCGCGCGCATTCCTGCGACGATGTGCGCCTGCCCAGAAGGCAGCGGGTGGGTGAGCCCCAATAAAGTCAAGCCCAGAAAGCGAGTGCCATGAGCGCGGTTCAACCAGGAGAGGTCCAGTCCGGCCTGGAAGGCGTCGTCGCCTTCGCCACCGAGATCGCAGAGCCCGACAAAGAGGGCGGCGCGCTGCGCTACCGCGGCGTCGACATCGAAGACCTCGTCGGCATCATCCCCTACGAGCACGTATGGGGCCTACTCGTAGACGGCCACTTCAAACCCGGCCTACCGCCCGCCGAACCACACGCACTAACCGTCCGCTCGGGCGACCACCGCGTCGACGTACAAGCAGCCCTCGCCATGCTCGCACCCGAGTGGGGCTTCAAACCACTAATCGACATCACCGACGAAGAAGCCCGCGACAACCTCGCACGCGCATCAGTCATGGCACTGTCATTCGTGGCGCAGTCCGCGCGCGAAGCAGGGCAGCCGCCCGTGCCGCAGTCGCAGATCGATCTTGGGCGCACCATTCCGGAGCGCTGGACGCGATCACGCAATTCTCCCCAGATCTGATCATTGAAATTCCCCATCCTTGACGGGGTAGCGGCGGCGGCGCGCGGAGCCGAGCCGTAGGCGAGGCGCAGCGGGCTGTCGCCGGCGCTGTTCCGTCGGGGGCTCCCTCCAGGGTCGTGGTGTTCGACGCCACTGCCACTGAAGGGAGCCGTTGGGGATGTTGACTGAGGAGGACGATGTGGAGATTCACGCGCTTGCTCGTCGCGGCTGGTCGGTCTCGGCGATTGCTCGTCATACAGGCCGGGATCGCAAGACGATCCGTAAGTACTTGTCGGGCCCGAGGCCTGTCCGCGGCTCTGGCGAGAGTTGCCTTGAGCCGTTCCGTGACTACCTGATCGCGCGGTTGGCCGAGGACGCTCACGTCGACGGGACGGTGCTCTTCCGCGAGGTCGCTCCTCTTGGGTTCGACCGCTCCTATGTGACGTTCGTGCGGGAGCTGCGAAGGCTCGCGCTGCGGCCGCGCTGTGAGGCGTGCCGGACGGGCGGGCACGGTGTCACGACGGTGATCGCGCACGAGCCCGGCGAGGAGATCCAGTGGGATTGGCTGGAGCTGACCCAGACGCCGTGGGGCGAGCCCGCTCATGTCCTGGTCGGCGTGCTCGCGTTCTCTGGGAAGGCTCGCGCGGTGATCTGCGAGGGCGAGAGCTTCCCGCACTTGGCGGAGGCGATCGACGGGGTCCTGCGCCGCCTCGGCGGCACGACGCGCGCGTGGCGGACCGACCGGATGGCCACGGTCGTCGCCCCCGGGACGGATCGGATCACCGGCCAGTTCGCGCAGCTGGCCAAGCACTACGGCGTGCAGGTCTGGGTCTGCCCACCCCGACGCCCTCAGCGCAAGGGCGTTGTCGAGGCCGCAGTGAAATACATCACGCGTTCGTGGTGGCGCACCGCGCCGGTCTCGAGCCTCGGGCAGGCGCAGGCCGACCTGGATCGGTGGGCGGTCGCGGTCTCCGATCAGCGCAAGCGTCGGGACGGGACGATCGCCGAGCTGGCTGCCCAGGAGCCCCTGCTGGCGTTGCCCACGATGGCGTTCCCGGCGGTGCTGGAGGTTCAGCGTGTCGTCTCGCGCACGGCGATGGTCGCCTTCGAGGGCAACCGCTACAGCGTGCCGCCCGGCATGGTCGCCCAGACCGTGACGGTCCGGGCGCGCCTGGGGGAGCTGCACCTGGAGATCATCTCCTCGGCGGGCAGGCGTCTTGCCCGTCACCGGCGCGCCTCCGCTGGCGCCGGGCAGGTGCTGCAGAGCGATGAGCACGCCCGCCAGCTCCAGACCGCGGTACTCGATGCGTTCACGACAGCACGCCCCTGCCGGGCAAAGCAAAACCGGCCACCTGGAGAGCAGGCGTTGCGCGCTGCTGCCGCGTTGCACGGCGAGCAGCCCGCGGCCGTGGTCGTTGACCTGGAGCGCTACGCCCAGCTGGCGCAGGTCGCGCGATGAGCGAGAACGACACTCTCTACCAGCAGCTGCGCGGCCACATGAGCCAGCTGAAGCTGACCGCCAGCGCCGAGGCGCTCGCCGGGCATCTCGACACCGCGCAGAAGAGCAAGCCGAGCTACACGCAGTTCCTCGCGGAGCTGCTCGACATCGAGGTCAAGGCCGGTGAGCAGCGAGCGCTAGCAAGCCGTCTGCGGCTCGCCGGTCTCCCATGGCAGAAGACGCTCAAGGAGTTCGACTTCGACGCCCAGCCGACGCTTGACCGGCGGCTGATCGAAGAGCTAGCCACCACGCGGTTCGTCGCTGAGAAAGCCAACGTGCTGTTCATCGGACCACCCGGCGTCGGCAAGACGACACTGGCAGTCGCGCTCGCGCTGAAGGCCGTCCACGCCGGCTACCGCGTCTACTACACAACCGCCGCGGACCTGATCGACCGGACAGCAAAGGCAGCCCGCCAAGGCCGCTGGCAGAACACGATGCGTTTCTGGGGCGGCCCTCAGCTGCTCGTGATCGACGAGCTCGGCTACCTGCCAATGGCCGGCGAGGCAGCAGCGCACCTCTTCCAGGTCATCAGCCGCCGCTACCAACACGGCAGCATCGTGCTCACCACGAACCGCGACATCACCAGCTGGGGCGAGATCTTCGAGGACACAACCGTCGCCGCAGCCATGCTCGACCGGCTCCTACACCACGCCAGCGTCGTCCAGATCAACGGACCCAGCTACCGCATGCGCCACCACCAAGCCCGACTCGACAAGCTACGCAACGGCCTCAAACACCCCTAACCAAGGTGAGGAATTCTCCTGATCACATCTGGGGAATTCCGATGATCCTTGACAGAGCGCTTCCTAATCCGCTGGCGCGGCGAGGCCAACCCGGACCACGTGAAGGCGATCGACGCGTACTGGATCTCGGCGGCGGAGCATGGGATGAACGCCTCGACCTTCACCGCTCGCGTAGTGGCCTCCACAGGGGCAGATTGCGCAGCGGCGCTGTCCGCCGCCGTCGGCGCGCTATCAGGACCACTGCACGGCGGCGCCCCCTCACGCGTGCTGAAGATGCTCGACGAAGTGGAACAGACCGGGGACGCCGAGCGATGGGTATCAGCCGCCCTCGACCGCGGAGACCGCCTGATGGGATTCGGGCACCGCATCTACCGGGCAGAAGACCCACGAGCAAAAGTCCTGCGCCAGACTTGCCGGGAACTTGGGTCGTCGCGGTTTGAGGCTGCTGAGGCGCTTGAGAAGGCCGCCCTGGCTGAGCTTCATGCGCGCAGGCCGGACCGAGTGCTCGCAACGAATGTGGAGTTCTGGTCCGCGGTGATCCTAGATCTTTCCGAAGTGCCGCCAGACTTGTTCACGCCGATGTTTACCTGTGCCCGGGTGGCGGGGTGGGCCGCACACATACTCGAGCAAAAGCGCGAAGCAAAGCTCATCCGGCCAACAGCCAAGTACGTCGGGGCAGGGCCACGGGCCGTCACCGCCGTTTGAGGCCATACACATCAGCGGCCGGGGCCATAAACACGACCCCGGCCATTCACTATCTACTATTCATCATTGCCTATGGTAAGAGCTGCCCTCCACCCGATTCGAGGGTAAGGGTCTCCGTCGATTTTAGTCCTGCTTTTTCGAATCCTTTGCCGAGGTTGGCTTCCAGGTTGTTTTCGGTCGCTTCACCTTCGAATTTTTTGATCGTTTGTGAGCCTGCACTCTGCGTAAAGCTAACCACTAGCGATGTTTTCTGTTTATCGTTTTGGGTCGATGCGAGTTCGCCTATTACCGAGCCCTTGACTTCGAATGCCGCAGTCCCACATTTCGACGGCAATAGGAACGCGGTTCCGGTCTCTGGTTTCAGTAATGCCCCAACTGTTGTTTTGTTGATGTCACCGAGCGTCGCGACAAGTTGGGTAGTGTCGATTAAGCCGGATTTTTGGCCGGCGGACGTGCACGGCAGTCCGGCTGTTTCACATCCGACAAATGATACTGTAAGTAACGCGGTCAACGCTGGATTGGGCCCTAGCTGCCCTGACCCGACGTCGCCTGTGCAGAATATTTCGGTTCCTACAGCAGTCACTAGTTCCCCAGACCCGCTTGAGATGGTGAAGTGTCCGCTGCCGCTGTAGGTGATGTGTGCTGCGGCGTTTGCGTTTGCTGCTACTGCAGCACTGAGTGCACAGATGGCGATTGCTGCGACTGCGAGTAATCGTAGCTGTTTCATGTTGCCCCTTTTTATTGTGTTTGTCGCTATACGCCGATGGTCGAACGCTCGGCCATCGTCTCTTCTGTGGACCGTAGCCTGTCCCCGTGTGCTGGTTTGCATGCGGGGTGCTGGGGCCAAGGGTACCGTAGCGGATGGGCGTGCTTGTTGGCAAGCCATTGCTTGGACTGTTTCCGATTTCTGGATTTCGTGGCAGGGGCGGCGGCTGCCGGTCGTGCTGCGGGGGAGAGGGGTCTAGGGGTGGTCTAGGGGTGTTTTCTACGACTGGGGCCCCGGGTTTGTCCCGGGGCCCCTCTTTGCTGCTGCTGCTTGTGTTGTGTGTCCCGTGCTGTTGTTGCCGGGACGGGTGCTGCTGTGGTTGTTAGTTCATTCGCTTTCGCGTACTGCTTTTGCGCTTGCGATTTGGATTGGGTCGTTCAGGATCGCTGTGTTGTTGCCTGCTGAGGCGGGGATCCCGACTTTGGCGTTGATGATGGGGTCTAGGAGCCATGAGAAGAGGAACCCGCCGCAGCCCGATGCTCCCGGGGCAGCGAAA